>JAFXXN010000054.1 GCA_017542245.1 Lachnospiraceae bacterium | reverse complement strand
TTGGCGATGATGTTTCTGATCGGGGATTATAAGACGCCCAATGAGGAGTTGTACAGCAATATCCAGAAGGTTTACGACGAATATTATAAGCCGGTGACGGAATACAAGAACATGAAGGAGCCATTTGACTATCTTCATGCGACCGACTATGGCTATGTAAATCTGACGAGGCACGATTTTTACGGAAAGCGTACATTTTCCGCTGACGAATATGTGATGTATTGCGGCACACATAGCGATCACATTTTGATCCCTGAGCCTTATAAAACGAAGTTTTTTGAAGGGCTCCGGAGTGTAGTGCTTGCGGGCGGAGATAAAGTCGAGTTCCGGGATACCTATGTGCTGTATCTGACGAAGAAACCGGAGTAAACGCATAGTAAAAATATCGTGCTACGAGGAATTGATATGATAACTGTTAATCTGTACTATACAGGCCAAAATGGTGATGCACGGAAATTTGCCGAAGAAATGGAAACAAGTGGAACGGCTGATAAAATACGTGCTGAAAAAGGGAATGTTCGATATGAGTATTTCTTTCCTATGAATGATCCGGAGACTGTTCTGTTGATTGATGCTTGGGAAAACCAGAAAGCAATTGATGAACATCACGCTTCACCTATGATGAAAACAATAGCGGATCTCCGAGAGAAATATGATCTGCACATGAAGGTAGAACGGTATGTTTGGGAATCAATTGAGCCGACAGATGCCGATGAACTTAGGAAGAAATTATCAGATATAGTTAAGGAAAGTCTTGAAGATTTTGTCTGGAGCAGAAAAGAAGTGTTTGTAGATAATCACCATATCGGATTTGTTTCAAAGTATCCTTTGAATACATCAGAGTATGTTGAAACTTTTCCATTAGGAAATAATGAGTCCGAAAGAACAGCCGTTGGGATTGAGATATGTGAATCGGTTTTTTGGAACAAAGGGTACGGAACGGAAGCTTTAAAAGAATGGCTTAAGTATTGTTTCAAGTCTGAGGAAAAGGAAATCTTTTTGTAGACCTGGTCCGGAAACAAAAGGATGATCAAATGTGCCGAAAAATGCGGATTTAAATTATGTGAAAAAGTTATTGGGACATATATGATCGGATCTGAGCAATATGATTCTTTGTTATATAGAATTGCTAGAGATTTGTAGTCACAATAAATTCCGGTTTAACTTACTTATTGGCAAATCGGGTTTGCAGAAAGGGAAAAATGATAATTCGAGACTTTGAAACGAAATATATAGAGGAAGCAATGGAAATTGCCCTTGACGCATATAATTATGAGAGAGCATTTATACGGGATATTCCGGAAATATCAAGCATTCCCATACTGAAACAATTATCCGAAAATGGCTTCGGTGTTGTAGCATTTGAAGGTGAGAAAATGATCGGATTTCTATGCAGTGTTGAACCTTTTGAAAATGTTTTTCGTTCCACTGACGTGAAAGGTGTTTTTTCGCCTATGGGTGCGAATGGAGCAGTTGCGGAAAATCATGGTAAGATTTATGCCGCATTGTATCAGGCAGCTGCAAAAAAGTGGGTAAAAGCCGGAGCGGTGTCACATGCCATTTGTTTATATGGACACGATGAGCAGGCAAAACAGCAGCTTTTTCGTTATGGATTTGGAATGAGATGTATGGATGCCATTCGTCCGATGGAAACAATAGACTGTGTCCCATGCGATGGATATGATTTTTTAGAATTGCCTAAGGCGGATTATGCAAGTGTTTATCCGCTTCATTTGGCTCTTAACGAGCATTACTGCTCCAGCCCGTTTTTTATGAATCGAAAGCCGGATACACTGGAAGAGTTCTTAACATTTTCTGAAAGAAACAAGGAACGTTACTTTGTAGCGAAGAAAAAGGGAGAATTATGCGCCTATTTGGAAGTGTCAAATGAAGGCGAAACATTTGTAGCATCTGGAGATGCTTACCGTCATATCATGGGAGCATATTGTGTACCGGAACACAGGGGCAGGGGAGTA
Organism: Lachnospiraceae bacterium; assembly: GCA_017542245.1. Lineage (GTDB taxonomy): Bacteria > Bacillota > Clostridia > Lachnospirales > Lachnospiraceae > RUG11977. The sequence continues at coordinate 15,862 of JAFXXN010000054.1, read as the reverse complement.
TATCAGAAGCTGTTGAATTTAGTTATAAATACTTTGGAAGCGGAAGGATATACCAAACTCGGAGTGGATTTTGAAAGTATCAATCCGTCAGGAAGCGGCTTTTGGCTTAAGTATTTTAATGCTTATACCAATAGTGTTGTGCGCAGGATAGATGAACAGATTTTGAAAAGAACATCTCTGGTATGATCTTATCGGATTGTTATTGTCAGACAAATTCCGGCTTTTCTAATAATCGATTATTGCAATCAATCATCAGGTGAGTATGGCACGAGGAGGTTTTCTATGTATTCAAGAAAACAGTATAGTTATTTTTTCTTTTTGGTGCTCATTTTAAATACCTGTTTATTTGTTTTTGGGTGCACGAGAGACATTTCAAAAGTATTAAATTTATCAGAAAACGCTGTATTCTATAATTATTCAGGAGATAATATCTTATCACTTAAATCAGTAATAGTAGATTCTGGAAATCAAGATAATCGTATAGTTTTTGAATTTGAAGGAGATTCAGATTATCTATCTCGGGATGCTATAGAGTCAATTATAGATAAAAAGACTATATTTTCTAATAAAATAAAGGGAGAATCAGTAAAAAAGGAGAAAAACAATGAAGTAGAAGCGATTTTTGATAACAAGTCTATGTTTATTGTATTAAAATTTGATCCCAATATTGAATGTAATAATTTATACATTATTAACAGCTATTACATAGAAGTAAGAGGAACTTGGGATGCACCTAGTGTAGTTTTGATAAAATCTTCATCGAATGAAGATGGAGCAATGGGAGATGAAATCTATACTCAGACATATGATAAGGATAGACAAGAATGGAATGAGTGTGAAGAATCTTTTTTATGAAAATTTACCGCCTGGTTTAGATTAGAGTTGTTTAGAAAAATTGGAAGATAAAACAAGAGGAGGATAATTATCATGGAACCCCGCATAGATGAAAAACTTAAAGCTTGTATTGCATTATGCGAAGAAGGCGACCCGGAAATGTGCGCGTTTCTTGGGAAAGAGTTTTATTACGGATTGAACATACCGCAGGACCTTGACCGTGCCTTGCGATATCTGACTGTTGCTGCAGCGGATGGAGACGCCGTTTCACAGTTTACTTTAGGCTTTATGTACTGGTCGGGCAGAGGAACGGAGCCGGATATCGATAAAGCGTATGAACTGTTTCTTAAGGCAGCGGAATAAGAAGTTCCGGAAGCGATGTACAACGTTGCCAAGATCCTGCTCGCAAAGGATTTTGAAAAGAACAAAGATGAGGCAATAGAATGGCTGAAGCGATCGGCAAATGCCGGATATGATACGGCTTATGACATGTTATCCGATGTGCTTAAATGAAAAGGCAATTGAACCAAATATGTACATGCGGGAACAGTGATGGAACGATAAATCGGAAAAATATCTAAAAGGGAAAATGAGCGTGGTGGCTTAAAAGAAATCTTATCCCACCGTTTTTTTGCGGAACCTCCGCCAGCACATGCTCGTCTAATAAATATAGCGGCAGGGGAGGTGTGCAAATATGAAACATAAAGAGATCTTCATAATCCTGACAGTAATCATAATCATTTGCGGAATATTATTTATACTTGGAAAATATGGTGTATTTAATATAAAAGAGGACGGTATCCTTGGTCAACTGGGAATATTAACGGAGCAGGAAACAAAGGAATACTACGACTTAATACCCGAAAAGCTTGCGCAGAACGCCGTATTAAAAGACAACAAAAATGTAGTATACAGTTGTATTGACTTTTACCTGAGCCCGTTTAGCAGCGAGGAAGAAATAAAAGAACTGGCTGATGTGTTATATGACGTAAGCTGTGACGAAGATCTGTACCGTGGCCATGCCAATGTGGGAGTCTTATGTTACAGTCATGCAATCGGCATAGATCTGCTGAAAAATCCAAGTAAATCTTGGATAGAAGAAGTAATAGCCGATTTTGTCAGTCTTCAGAATCATTATGCAAAAAACGCATACTCAAAATTCTACAATGAAATTGAGAAGTTTGATGCCCTGCATATCGCAGACTCAGGAGAATGGTATTTTGTACTAAGAGAAGACGAGTTCGACAGTGATTTCTCTGAAATGTCAAAAGCCCTGGATGAAATATGCGAACTTAACCCTATAGCAGATCAAGAGCACGGTCGGTACAGTTATGATTATTACAGAAAAAGTGACACCCATGAACCGGAATACATATATGCAGGGTTCACCGGTGACAGTGTCTCTATTTACAGAAACAGCTACAGTCCAGAAAACAAGGTAAGCGAACGACTGCTTTTAGAGTCAAGGCTCATATATGAAGATATATTCCGAACCTTTATATGCGATTATAAACCTATAAAGCCTGATTCGGCAGAAATCTATTACAGCGCATACATATGGGAAGAAAACGGCGAGTTAAACATGCAGATCACATGGGATGAGTGGGAAGAATATCTTAGTATGGAAAAACTGATCGACCACACATATACCTTGTACGATGAGATAACTTCAGCAGCCTTGTCAAATAATTGTTATAAACTTGGGAAAATTAGCATAAATGCCTGTTCACCACATAAGTATAATGTTGAGAGGGACGAGGTACGCGTCGAACTGTATTTCCCAAATAAATCAACATATCCTACAAAGTACGACAAAGAGAAATGGACAGAAGAACTAAGAAAACACCTTACAAGAGATGTAGAGATGGAACCGGTATAATAATAGAAATATATGAAAACAGAAAGATAGCAGGTTTCAATTGCGAAAGGCTGACCGAAGATCCGTGAAATGGATTTGAGGTTAGTTCTTTTTTTGAAAAAGGCATTTTGGGTTTGAAAACAAGATTTTGATTTGGTATAATAAATGCAATATGACAAGTCCTATGGTGATCTGGTAAAGAAGATGGGGATAGATAATGACCGAGTATAAGACGATTATAAATGGGATAGAAGTTAAGGCATTTTACAGTGATAAAGCTGTAAATGGTATTTTTATTCCTCTTCTTAAGAAACTGACTACCTTGCAGAATGAACTGAACAGAAGGATCCTTGCAATGCTGGCGGCTCCTCCGGGCACCGGTAAAAGCACACTTGCCGGTTTCCTGGAAAAGCTTTCAGCAGAGGTAGAAGGGATAAGCAGGGTACAGGCTATCGGTATGGATGGCTTTCATAGAAGACAGGAATACCTGGTAAGTCATAATACTTACAGGGATGGGAATGAGATCCCTATGGTAGACATCAAAGGTGCTCCTGTAACTTTTGATATTGATAAGCTTACTGAAAGCATCAGAAGGATCACTCTTGGAGAGAACTTCGGGTGGCCCGGATATGACAGGATCTTGCAAAATCCGGTTGAAGATGCGGTTTTTATCGAAGGTGACATAATCCTGCTTGAAGGCAATTATCTGCTCCTTGATGATGATGGATGGCGTGAGCTTTCGAAGTACGCAGACTATACAATATCTTTAAAGGCATCAGAAGATATGCTGCATAGCAGGCTGCTGGACAGAAAGATAAAGAGCGGGGCTTCGGCAGAGAAGGCAGCTGCATTTGTGGATTTCAGTGATATGTTCAACGTACGGATATGCCTTGAGAAGACCATGAAGGCAGATCTTGAACTTATAGTAGATGATGATGGGGAAATAGTCTGTGAACAGTGAAATCCAGAAAGGCGCTGTTGGAGGATAAGGGAAAATGACTGAGAGAGAAAATCAGGCGAAATCTAAAGGACCTTTAGAAAAAGGACAGTGCAAAATCGGGATTAAAATATTTTTAGATAAAGGCAGCATAAAAGTATCCGGGAGTATCAATCTTGGCTATATCGGGACCTTTAAGGACTCACAGATTGAGCTGGATGATAAATTGAAAGATATCAGAGAATGGGATATTGTGACGGAAAACCTTGACGGGGACTGTTCGGATGATGAGCTTATCGGGTTCTTAAACCGGTATTTTAATGATCTTATCGAAAAAATAGAAAAAAATATCGATAACATCAACGGTACGTTTTTGCTGTATGTTCTTACCGACATGGATAACTCTGAGATTGATTTTATGGCGATTGACGAGCTGTTTATCGAGGATAAGCTTTTTTACGGAAATGAGGAGGATATTGCAGAGGTCTATAATCCGGTAAGAGATGGATTAAACACTCTTTCCGCATACCTTGAGGCGCCTAATGACGGCAGTGTTCCCAAGGGGCATATAGAGAGCGTGCTCAGATCGTTTTATCCTATGTTTGATTTCGACTGTTTTTTAACCAACATCATCCCTGAATATATAAATCTTAATGATGGAGAAATATCCTTCCAGTGTTCGGATAATTTTGATAATGCTATCCTGTGTGGGGCATACGGTGTTATAGATGAGGAGCTGAGTATACAGGACTGGCATAATTTTTAGGAGACGTTTATGGAAATGATAAGTAATTATATGCGTGATGAAAAATCACGACATATGTTAAATGACCTGACTCGCAAAACATTTGGATTTGATTTTGAGGGCTGGATTACAAATGGATATTTTGAAGGAGAATATATTCCTTATTCTTTGACGGAAGAAGGCAGGATGCTTTCAAATGTTTCTGCAAACAGGATGAAGTTCATGCAGAACGGTGAGGAAAAATATTATATTCAGGTAGGAACGGTTATGACGGATGAGGATTATCGTAAGCAGGGGCTTGCGTCAAGATTAATCAAGCATGTCATAGCTGAGTATGAGAATGACTGTGACGGAATTTATTTGTTCGGGAATCTGGATGCGGTTAGCTTTTATGAAAAAATGGGTTTTAAAACCTTAAATGAGTACAGATACTTTGTAAAAGAAGAGTTCCTGGGCCGCGATGACAGTAAAGAAGCTTTTCAGCCATTATCGGATATGGACGATGATATTAAGAAACATTACTTGTACATGGTCAGAAGCTGTCTCGATTTATCTTCATTTGCTCAGACCAACAAGTACGGACTTCAGATGTTTTATACAGGAGAGTTTAATAATGTGTTCTACGTAAAGGATTTAGACTGCTTTGTCGTATTGGAGCAGGAAGACGGAACAAAACTTCAGTCCGTTCTCTGCAGGGAAAATGTTCCGCTTTCGGAAATCCTGAAACGTATTGATCTACCAAATGGATGTGCTTTGGGATTTACACCAAGGAAGGAAGATATGGATATATGTACCTGTGAGAAGTATGATGGTGCAGATGATTACAGACTATTCTACATGGGTAAAGAGTTGGAAAGCATTGAGCGTGACAGATTATACTTTCCGGAATTGTCGCATGCTTAAATGGAAATACAAATATTATGGGGGCAAAAAATTACTTATGGATTATAATATTGAACGTATTGATGAAACTAATTACTGCCGGTTTGATGATATGGTATTTCGTCGTGAAAAAGGTTATGATAGGGCTACTTCAGATACCCCGATATCAGATAATATAAAAAACGAATTAGCTAATCCAAACCTGTATGTTTATGCCATAGAAGATGAAAATCGGTATGTTGGCTGGATTTCTTTAATATATATGCCAAAAGTCGGAAAATGGAATGGAAATGGACATTTATATGTGGACGAACTATGGATTGATCCGGAATACCGTGGTAAAGGCTTGGGGAAAGCTCTAATGAAGAAGGCGGATGAAATGAAAAAAGAATTGAAGGCGACAGGCATTCGACTGTATGTAAATGTTGATAATTATTCAGCGATAAACCTATATAAGAATTGTGGTTTTTTAGAGGCTGGACAGACATATTTTATGGAAAAATAATATGGAACAACAGATTATAAAAAAACAGACCTACTGTTTCTTCGTGAAATGAATATGGATGATTTTGATGCATTGTATAAAATCCTTGTATTCATGGAGAGGTTATAAATTAACAACTTCATGTCTGTTGAGCAATTATATTTCAGTATAATGCACCAACTAATAGGTATGGGAGGAATAAGGAGGGATTATGAAAGAAAAATTAAAGAATATACTTGATACTTTTCATAAATACAATTCTGAGCACATGGCAGCGCAAGCTTTTGGCTTTAGCGAAGACATAGTTTATGATGCGTTAGTGGTAGCCCCCAGTTTCACTCCATATAAACTGGGAATGGATGCGATGTGCAAAGTTACAACCTTAAAAGAAGGCGCATATTTGGGTGGGTATCTGGTTGAGAAAGATGACCTAAATATAGCATGGATCAAGATTGGTTCATCCGCGGGCAATCTTATAGATCACTTGGCACTTTGCGCGGAACTTTTAATCAAGAAACTGATCTTTATAGGTGCAGTTGGTGGCCTTAAGCCTGAGTTTAGGCTGGGTGATGTCTGCACTCCGTCGTACTCCATATCGGGAAGCTATGCGGATGCATACCTTATGAAAGAATCCGTTCATGACAACATGCTTTTTTCAAAAGTTGTTCCGGATGCAAAGTATGTTGATCATATCATTCAAGTTGGGAAAAAGAAAGGTTATGATATTAGGAAGGCAAGCGTATTCTGTACACCCTCTATTGCATTGGAGTATACGCATTTAGAGGAAATAAAAACTTTTGATACGGATCTGATTGAGATGGAAACAAGTTCTTTTTACTTGATGACAGACCTGTTTGAATTGCCGGGAATTGCGCTGCTGGTAGTATCTGATAACTCGGCATCAGGAGCAGCTTTGGTAGGCCGAACTCCGGAGCAACAACAGCAGTATGATTTCGGGAGAAATGTGATACTGCCGGATATGATATTATCGTTGTCTGCGGAGTAAGAAAACATTGGAATAAAGCCATATTTGGGAGAAAAATATGAATCTGAAACTGATCAAGCTGACAAAAGAATACGAAAAGCAATTGGAAGAAATGATTGAGGAATGGAAATCTGATATTATTGCAAATAATACAAACTGTTCACCGTGGGTAATATTTAAGAATGATCCGCATGATTTTGATAATTATTTGAAAAATCTTGAAACAAAAGAAGAAACGGACACATGGGTACCTGATTCTGTATTCTTTTTGCTTGATAGGGAAAGGAATATTCTGCTTGGAGCAGTGAATATACGTCATTGGCTTAAGGGGGAACTGTTGAGAACTGGCGGACATATAGGTGATGGTATAAGACCGAGCGAAAGAAGAAAAGGATATGCTACAGAAATGATTCGGTTGGCATTACTCGAGTGTAAGAAGCTTGGTCTTGACAAAGTTCTAATGGTTTGCGAGAGGGATAATATCGGGTCAGCCAAGTCCATAATTAAAAATGGCGGCGTATTAGAGAATGAGATTACGAATCCGGATGGATCTGTGGAACAACGATACTGGATTGAAATCAATTGACATTGTATGTTTTCGGCTAAGCCAATACTTGAGAAGAATTAACTTTCTAATACAAATCGGAATTTGAGGATATGTTTGTATGGATATAGCAACTCATTATGATTTATTGATAGACGAAAATAATGACCCTTTCCATGACCCGGCTATATTGCAAGAATATATGTGCAAATGGGATGGTGAAGAATTTTGTGAAGCGTTAGAACTTGCCAAAAACAAAAAAGTTCTTGAAATTGGTATTGGAACAGGAAGAATAGCTGTTAAGGTTGCTCCCAGATGTATGGATTTAATCGGTATAGATATTTCTCCGAAAACCATTGAGCGAGCAAAAGAGAATCTTAAAGATCATAGCAATATTTCTTTTGTCTGCGACGATTTCATTATTCATGAGTTTGGTGAAACATTTGATGTTATATATTCATCGCTCACAATGATGCATTTTAGAGACAAAGAGCAGGTCGTCAGGAAAATTGATGAAATATTAAATACTGGTGGGATTTTTTGTTTATCTATAGATAAGAATCAAAGTCAATACATTGATACAGGAACTCGCAGGGTTCAGATATATCCTGATACGCTTGATAGCATTACATCACTTATAGAGAAGACTATGATGTCTGTTTCGAAAGTAGTTGAAACAGAAAAAGCATACATAATTGTAAGTAAAAAGTAGTTGGGTTAATTATAGTTTTAGAGCTGATGCGATAAGATGGGATATAAGGGATTCAAAGAAGAAAAGATTACAGTCGAACTCGTGTTTATTTATCTGGAAAAATAAGTAGATACTGACTATGATGAAGTACGGATATGATCTGCTGCATGGGGCACTGTACGATGAATCACAGAAAGATGTTGTAGAGGAAGAATATCAAAAGGCCATGAAATCCCGTACGGATCAGATACAAAAGGTTACGGAGGAAATCAAGGATTACGATGCCGTGCTGATTACCGGTCCGACTTACGTCAATCATCTTTGCGGTCTGCCGACGATCACTGTCGCCAGTGGGAGCCTTGATTCAAACGGTGTGAGACAGGCAGTAATGCTGTATGGCACGGACGAGTACAAGCTTTACTCGGCAGCACTAACTGTGGAACAGTTACTAAACATGGAAGAAAAAAATGTTTACGAATAGTAGATTTTTAGTGAGGTAGCCTATGGACAATCATGTCGATGAGAGAGATTACAAATTGTTAGAAAAAGATACTTACTCTTTCTTTGTTCTGCGAAGGATTATTGGTTCCGAGTGTAGTCTGCTGTTAACGGACCATGAGAGACTTATTATTTGCTTTACAGGTGAACCATATCCGGTATGGATATGGACTCCGGATGATGCTTTGGATAAAGAGTATAAAAATGCTTATCAGATTGTAAAAGAGAATGGATTACTTGATGGAAAACATACATTTAATGTTAAATATGAACTTGCTGAATATTTTTCAAATAGAGCTACAAATGACAATCTGACACTTAAGATAAAGATGAATATGTTAGCATACGATTGTCAAAACCCTGTTCCACCCAAGTCAGAGGTGGATGGGATTATACATAAATGTACTGAAAAGGATGTGGATGATCTTGTTGATTTCCTTGATTTGTTCCATAAAGAAGTGGAAGTAGACAAGAAGGGCATCGTAGAATATCGTCAGGATGCTGAGAATTATGCCAAGACAGGAAGACTGTATTTCTGGGTCAATGATCAGGGAAGGAAAATAGCAAGCTGTCAGTATACACCTACAGGAGATATGGCTTCACTTAATTTGGTATATACACAAAAGGCATACCGTAGGAAGCATTATGCAGAAAATCTTGTTTATCAGGTTACAAAGATAGTTCAGGATTTAGGATACACACCAATGCTCTATACCAATGCAGATTATGTGGCGTCAAATGCCTGCTATGAAAAAATCGGATATGTCATGCGAGGAAAGCTCTGCACATTAGGCACTGAAAGATGACTATACTTTTCCTTGAAGATGTGAACGATGAAATAGCATTGGGCCTGAAATATGGCTCGATGTTTTTTATCAGATATCAATGAAACGTTTATAGAACAACAATGAATTGATAATTGATTTCCCGGCATTTTGTCGCTATACTATGTTTGTAAGCTTACAGACAATAAAACAGTAAATAGTTTAGGAGTTACAAAATCAGAGGAGAGTGATGTGGAATGAATATTACAATAGGTGAAAATATAAAGAAATTAAGGAATCAAAAAGGTGTTACACAGGAAAGACTTGCCGAAAGTATTGGGGTTACTCCGCAGGCAATCAGCCGCTGGGAATCTGAAGCGGGCTACCCTGCTATAGAGTACCTGCCTGATATAGCCGGTTTCTTTGGAATCAGCGTGGATGAGCTGCTTGGCATAAAGCTTTCGGAGCGTGAAGCAAGGCGTGAAAGCATTTATGCTACCATAGAACATATAGAGGATTGTGGGTATAATCCTTCAGCGATAGATCTGCTGAGGGAGGCTCATGCGGAGTTCCCGAGTGATATGAAGATAAGTTTTTCTCTGGCAGAGGCGTTATGCTCCGAAATGTTTGAGGATAATCCCAAAACGGCATTCTTAAGGGAAGCAGAGAAAATGCTCCGCGACCTTATAAGGCAGTCGGATGACTACGACTTCAGATTTAAATGTATCAAAAAATTGGCTGTGCTCTATAAAGAAGTATGGAAAGATGAACAGGGCTATGCTGAGCTTGTGAAAATGCTTCCGAGCATCTGGTCATGTAGAGAAATGTTTATCACAGATTTATTTAATGGGGCAAATCAGGATAAGGATGAAATTCGGGATTGTTTAGTGACGCTTTCACGCTGCATGACAAATAATCTCCGTGATTATGTGGCATACGTTCTCCCCAATGAGGAAGATAAGTGGGATACTAAGATAAGTTATTTTGAACGTATAATAGACTTTTTAAAGTTCATATCGGGAATAATGAATGAAGAAAAGGCGGCTGATCTTGCTCGCAACATAGCAGTTATTTACAGATATATGGCAACTTATTATGTTGCTCAGAGAAAGAAAGATGAGACGCTGAATAGCCTTGAAAATATGCTCTCATACCTTGAGAAAGATGTTTATGGTACATCCGATAATGAGCCACACAATATGGCATGGTATTTCCTGCCCTATATGGAGCATGAAAGGTATGATCCGGTACGTGAAGAAAAGAGGTTTGTTGCCATTAAAGAGAAAATGGAGAAATTGGCAAAGTGAACAGGGTGATAATGCTATAGATCAAAAATAATAATGCCAGGCTCGAGTCTGGCATTATTATTTTTATGAAAGGGAATTTCATGAAAAGAATTCTTATTGTATTGATAGAGTAAAAGTTATTTGATATAATAATAGAAGTTGGAAAGCATTGAGCGTGACAGATTATACTTTCCGGAACTGTCTCATGCTTAAATAGAAAAGCCAATATTATGGGGGCAGATGATGGGAAGAGCATACAAAATGGAATACATACATCCTACGGAAGAAAAAACCGAAGTTGAATTGGTCAGATATTCCTCCGCTTTTCAAGAAAAATACAAGAAAATGTACAACGAATGTTATCATGAAATGAGAGAGGCTTTGGACAGAAAGCCGTATGATTTTATTCAAGATGATTCGTTTTTTCTAGAGGGTATGGACACGGTTTACCTTTTATTGGATGGGGATGAGATAATTGGAAGTGTAGCCATTAAAGATGATGAAATCGATGATCTGCTCGTGAACAGGTTGTATCAAGGACAAGGATACGGAAAAGAAATATTGCTTTGGACTTTGCAAAATATGCAATCCGGGCATGTTATTCTACATGTGGCAGAGTGGAATAAGAAAGCAATTAACTTATATAAAAAGATGGGATTTGAGATTACTGAAACAGAAGAATTTTAGGAAAATCACGAAATGAAAGAAAGTATATTTAAATTAATCAGGAATTACAACCTGGGTGACATAAAGGGAGATATCCTTCCGGTATCCGGTGGATTAATGCACAAGATGTTTAAAGTGCAAACTTCAACAGGAATCTATGCTGTAAAATGTCTTAATCCGGAAATAATGAAACGGCCGGGCGTAATGGAGAATTATAAAAAAGCTGATGCCTTGGAGAGAATACTTGAGGATAACCTGATACCAATAGTTCCGGCACTTACCTTTGATGGTGAAAAGATATTAAAACTTGACGGAGGATACTATTATATCTTCCGATGGCAGAAAGGACAGATCACAGACTGGGATTCCATCTCATCGGAGCAGTGCTTTAAAGCCGGTGAGATTCTCGGCAATATTCACAGAATTGATTCACAGAATATTGAAGCCGAAGAAATTGAATTAAGCTCTATAGATTTTAAAGATTATCTGGATAGCGCAAAAAAAGTGAATAACAGCATTGCGACAGTTCTTGAAGATAATCTGGAGCTTCTTGAAAACTCTCAGGAAAAACTTAATGAAGCAAGAAAGAGGCTTCCATCCATAAGAGCCATATGTGATGATGACATGGACCCTAAGAATATCATGTGGGATGAAGGAAAAGCATATGTGATCGATCTGGAGTGTCTTGACTATGGGAATCCGGTTTCTTCATGCTTTAATCTGTCACTACAGTGGTCAGGGACGGTAAATGAGAGGTTTGAAAAAGAAAATCTTGCCGCATTTTTTAAGGGATACCTGAAGGCATATGATAATGGTTATAGATCATATGATAAATTGTTTGGAATAGCATATACATGGATGGAATGGCTGGAATATAATATAAGACGGGCTCTTGGTATGGAAGGTAAGGAAGAGGAAGAAATAAAACTTGGTGTGGAGGAGACCATTAGGACGATTGATCGAATCAGATATTTAAGATCAATTGAAGACGATATTTGTTCTGTGCTGAAAAATCTGTCTGCTTGGAATACACTGTATGTTTCGGATCTGGACGGAACATTGATGAGAAATGACTGCACAATTTCACAGAATACGATTAGGACGATCAATGAGCTGACGGAGAAAGGACTTGCTTTTACATTTGCTACTGCAAGGTCAATTGAGAGTGCCCGAACGATCACAGGTGAGCTTAGGCTGAAACTGCCTGTTATTACCAGAAACGGAGCGGTGCTTGCAGACAATACAACAGGAAAGCATATAGAGAAGGCACTGTTTACGGCTGAAGAGGTGGAAATGCTTAAAGTTCTCCTGCCTGAACTACCAAAGTACGGTTTTGTATCCTGCTTTCTTGGAGAGGTGATGCATCGCCTGTATATAGATGGGGATCATGTTCCGGCATTGCAGGGATATATAGATTATTATGCGGATAATCCTACAGTGCGTCCGGTTGCAACCATTCCTGAACTCTTCTGCGGTGAGCCGGGTTATGTGACATTAATGGGATCAAAGGAAGAGATTTCACCTATATATGATCGCGTGAGGGTGTACGAGGGTTGGGAGAGCCTGTTCCAGAAAGACACCTATCGTGATGAGTACTGGTTGGAAATCTGCCCACAGAATTTCACAAAGGCAAAGACAATAACTAAGGTGAAAGAGCGGTTCGGTTTTAAGCGCCTTGTAGTATTTGGTGATGGGCTTAATGATATCCCGATGTTTAATGTTGCGGATGAATCATACGCAGTGGCAAATGCTCTTGAGGAGGTTAAGCGGATTGCAACCGGTGTGATAGGGAGTAATGAGGAAGATGCTGTGGCCGGATTTTTAAAGAAAAGAATGGAGATACAATAGGGATGGAAATCTGGGATTTGTATAACAGGAATCGTGAGATCATAGGAGAGCATATTCGGGGAACGGAAATGCCGGAGGGTGGCTATCATCTGGTCGTGCATATATGGATACGTAACTCAGAAGGTAAATATCTTATGACACAGCGGAGCGCAAATAAAAAGACATATCCGCTTGCGTGGGAATGTGTCGGAGGCTCTGTTATGAAAGGTGAAGAAAGTCTTCCTGCAGCGCTTCGAGAAGTACAGGAAGAAGTCGGTATTGTCCTTCATTCGGAAAACGGGAGAAAGGTCCTGACACAAATTCGGGATTTTGCCGGCAAAGTTAGGGTCAACGATATCAATGATGTGTATCTGTTTGAATATGATGGGTTAATCCCCCTTGCTGAAGCAACCACCGATGAAGTGGCTCAGGCAAAATGGATGTCACGTGACGAAATCATGGAACTCTATCGTAACGGAGATATGGTCAAAGTTATTAAAGACCTTTCATATTTTATGGAAGATACGGAAGGTATTTTTGTATAAATAATATGCAGGACTTTCCGGAGAAAGGGTAAAAATGATAAAGAAAGCTGATAAAAAAGATGCGGTCTGCTTCATAAAGTATGTTGATGGCAAGCCAATCGGATTATATGCTTCAGGAAGGATATATAGATATTATGCTTGAGTTTAAGAAGTTCACAGATTTCCCGAGAGGGACAATGTATGACATATTGCAGGATGCATATTCATATGATGCAAGGAATAGGAAAATCTGGGAAAATAACTGGAAAGAGTCAGATGATTTCTTTTATGATAATCCAGACATAGCTGAAAAATATGGGTTGGTTACTTGCTTGGATGGAGAACCGATTGGATTTGTAACATGGGATCCACGAAACAGGCCGGAGTATGTCGAAATCGGATATAATGGGATTAGGGAAAAGTATAAGAGACAGGGATATGGACACAAGCAGCTGGAAGAAGCTATTCGTAGAATTAAAGAGTATAAAGGATTGAAAAAAATCATTGTATGCACAAATAGTAACCTGGCTGCACCTAAGAATTATGAATCGGTTGGGTTTACTATGTATGACAGAAAGCCGAATGAAACGGAAAGTGCATACACGGGAGATTATTTGTACTATGAAATAGTACTTGGCACTGTATGAACAAACAAGAGAGGAAATATTTCTTAGTTAAATTACAGTTTAAAGGATTTTTTGATAAAATTAATAGAATAACAAAAAAGAATGGTGTGGTATTTTTTAATGCCTTTGTAGAGAAATCTTTTTTGGAACTTCCTCCCGACTGGGATTTAGAAGAAAAGATGTGGAAGTCAGGCGAGTTATTTACTTTCTTTCCCGATTGGAAAACAGAACGTATAGATGAAGTGATTTTTGAGGATTTTAGCGGTGGAGTTTCTCATTTTCACTGTATGGATACTATTATATGTCGTAAAATGGTTTAAATGGTTTAATTGGATTGTATTTATTCGAAATGGTGGTAATAGAAAAATGAACATAAAAGATGGTTATCTGGAAGAAGATTTATTTCCGAAGATTTTTACGGAGTATGAAGAACGTGATTATGGGATTTTGTTCTATAACATGAAAAATAAGGACTCCTTCGATTCAAACCATGCTGTGATATATAAGGACAGAATACATGATCTTAGCCAGGTTCTGACAGATATTATCAAGTTCTATAAAGAGAAGGGGAGTCGGCCGATCATTTATCAGTCAATGCTGGATGACAATTGGTTTGATGAAATAAAAGACGAACTTACATCTGCCGGATTTGAGAGTTGGGTTGAAGATCAGGAATACATGCTTCAAGCTGATGTAAACAGGATTATTCCGAACCCGGAAATAGTAGTACGAAAGGTTTCAGAATGGAGTGGCGCGATAGAGAATGTTTTTGTAGAAGCAGAAGAGCCTTGGGAGATTTTGGTAGCAAAAAAGACATTGGCTTATCCTAAAACGTGGATGTTCGCGGCATCTCTAAATGGAAAGACGATAGGCTTGTTATATGGTCATATTTCAGAGAGAGCGTGTCGTGTCGATTATCTTCTGATATCAAAGAAACATAGAAAAACCGGTGCAGGGCGGGCATTGTTTTACAATTACGTGGAATGGTGCAGGCATAATGGTATAGAAAACGTATATATTTGGCCCGATGGAGATACGCCTAAAAGAATATACGAAGAAGGCGGATATAGGGTTGTTGAAGTTCGCAAAGCAGGACGTGCGGTTTTACAGCTGAAAACGGAAGATATTATTGTGATTTGAAGACGGAAAGCTTCACAATTGGGTAGTAAGCGATTTGATGAATAAAAGGAGAATAAATGTCAAAGAGACGATCAGTTGAACCTATATATTCTATGTGTGTACAACCATCTTTTATAATTGGGACGAATAACGAGGATGGTTCAGCGAACTTTGCACCTATCACGTGGGCCAGTGCAACACATGAGGAAGGTGATGGGTATCTGTTTATTATCAGTATGTCAGGAACAAAAACTACCAAGAAAAATGTCTTAAGAACCGGTATATTCAGTGCAAATCTTGTCAGTACGGATATGTTGCCGCTTATGGATTATTTTGGTTCAAAACATGCCAAAGACGGGGCAAAAGATGATGTTTATTACGAGGTTGTCAGAGGAGAGGTTCTTGATGTTCCGGTACTGAATGAAAGCCGATGGGTATATGAATGCGAGGTTGAAAGGGCTGTTGAAACCGGAGATTCAACCACTTTCTTCTGTCGTATACGTAATATACAGATGGATGAGAATCTTGTATGCAAGGATATATTTGATGTGGATCTTACTGTACTGGATCCGGTCATTTATTCAGGCAGATA
>JAFXXN010000005.1 GCA_017542245.1 Lachnospiraceae bacterium | reverse complement strand
AAGTATACCCGCTTGCAAAACCTAAAATTTACTACGCGCTTTATTAGAGTAAATGTTACTGTGAGGAGCCGTGTGCAGGAAAGCTGCACGCACGGATCTGTGAGGGGCTAAGGGTGCGAGTCCTTAGTCTACTCGACTAAAGCAGGTAAGTGAAATGAAACAATATGAAGGTAGACACTTTTTATTTAAATATGAATTCCAAGATAGTGAATTTGCCCAATCAGTTATAAATACCGCGGAAACCATGTATGATAGGGTGTCCCAGGATTTTGACATAGAACCGGATACAGAACTTTTTACTCTCATTATTTGTCCTGATACTGAATCGTTTATCATAGACGCGGAAAAAACAGCGGAGTCCTATCAGTCATGGATGGTTGGTAATGCAAATTATGAGAAAAGAAAGCTATGCATTTTGTCACCTTCTGCATCAGACAGGTCTATTGATGAAATGCTTGCAGTAGTAAGACATGAAGTAGTCCATATTGCTTTTGGAAAAGTGTCGGGCAAATCTCCAGATGATATTTCTCCACTTATATCTGAGGGAGGTGCGGTCTATTTGGCTGAACAGGTTTATCCTAACCTTCTTGATAAGAGCACTAGACCGGATGCTCTAAAACTCAATGATGAAGACTACTTTTACGATAATGATGGATATAACTATTCCGGCGTATATATGGGATATCTTATTCGAAAATACGGGAAAGAGATATATAAGAAGATTTATTCCGAAAATGAACCGTTGGAAAAGTATTTATATAATGGATTCGAAAATGATGCGATAGATTCATTTGTGATGAAGTGATGATATCGGATGAAGCGATGCAAAGTTATATAGGAATTGTATTTCAGTTTTATAGACGATGACAAATCGGTATTTATGTGTTTTCGTATTGAGAGAAATTATCAATTGAAAGATAAAAGACAAAGGAAAATGAGGGATGGCATGATATGTTCGCAACTGGAATGATGGATCCAAACTGGTGGAAATATGATTTGTTAAATCATAAATGGTATAGAGATGATGACGCTTACGCAGATTACAGCGAAGGTGTATTGATGCTGGGTCAATTTCAAGCTAAATATATTGGTGTTCATTATGACGGAGCAGAAGGGTATTCTGTAATTAATATTTCAACGACATCCGGTAAGGTATCTTTTAAGCCGTTAGATGATCCATTTGAAGTGCAGATTTCTGGTAAGATGGAACTTAAATGTCCTGATGGCATGATTAAATATAGAGTGAACAAGATTGTTTGTGAGAATAAGACACTTACATTTACAATGCTGAAGTTAAGTTCAAATGAAGAGACTATCGTAACAATGGGAATAGCGCCCGAAGGTTTTACAACAGATTTCCTTAAAGATTTTTTGACTCAGCAAGTATCTGTTCTACCGTCATTTTGGAGTCCCAAAGTTGCTACTGCTCAATCAGCATCTGAATGGATCTGTCCATGCGGTGCCAAGAACAGTGGAAACTTTTGCTCACAATGTGGACATCCGCGAGAGTAATCCGTGGGGATGGGGTTATAGGGCTATAAAATGAACCGCAAGCCTCGTCCCTGTGGGTTAGTAATTGAGGATTAATAATATCAACTTTACCACATAACTGGAGGTAAAAAGTAAGTAATTTTATTTTTGACATAGCCGGAAAAGATGATATATCTGAATTTCCATATGCTTTTTCATTTTTAGAGAATGGTTTGATTATAAGTGATATATTTGATATACTTTTAATATAAAATTGGATTTTATTTAGTAAGTTATCAGTATTTAATTTTGGATTAACTTACTACCGGTAATGTAAAAATAGAATTGATAGCATAAATAATAGGGAAAAAGATTGTCTTTGTTTATATTTTATGCTATAATGTTCTTTGGTAAAAGTACTCAGCAGAGGCATAATGATCGAATCTATACCTACTGAAGAAAGGTTTTTAAAGGAGGTAAATTATGAAGAGAACAAACAAGGATAACCTTAAGAGTTTATCAGTACTTTACTTGATTTTTTTTATCATTGGTATCGCATTGATTCCAGTATTGGAATTTGTACCTGAGCTAATGAACAAAGTTCAAGAATATGTTAAGCCTGAAAATCTGGATATTGAACCGAAATACTATATTTATATTACTATTGGGGTTCATGCGTTATTGGATTTATGGTACTTTTATCTGTGCAGGAGATTCTGTTCCGGAAAGAGTAAGGGTGCCTTGTTGGCTATTTTATTAATTCTAAGTGTTGCCGGATATATTGCCGGATACTTCTTCTCAGGAGAGTCACTTACTTCGATACCTGCGATATTAGATATTCTTGCATTAGTTTTCTTTTTACTTGCCAAAAAAAATCAAGAATAAATAAGGCAGGCTGTATCAAAAATGGGATATGCTAGTTTCCGTTGATCGATTCTGTAAAGCTTTAACCATTCGTCAGGTTAAGTGTAAGCTTTGAATCGTTTCCTACGAGTTTACTAAACAACAATATAATAATGAAATGTTAATTAAGCTACACTTTCAAAACGATGTGTAGCTTAAACTACGTTTTGGGGCTATTCTGAATATTGAATTATGCGTAAATCAAGCGTATTATAAAGCCGCAACGAAGGGAACAGAACCCAAACAGTATAAGGAGGTACAAAAATATGATTACAACAGGAGTTATAGTATTTGGTTGTGTAGTGGGAGCAGCAGATGTTTTGTTCTGTGGACTTTTGATTTATCTCCATAGTTAGAAAGACCGAATGGTGAAAGGACTCGGGATTAGCTTATTCCCGAGCCTTTTAATTATGTGAGATTAATTTGACTATAAGTGGTATATTGGATATACTTTTTAGTATAAAAATTGATTTTTTATTAGATTAATGGTAAAGAAATTTTAGTTTTTCTAACTAACAATAATTTTTCTGTTAGATATGCATGAGCCAATTTCGCCTTGGAATAAGTAATCATCAGACATCTGGCCGTTCACCCAAGTTAGCAAAAGAGTTGACTTTATGTCATCAATAGGGTATATTGATAAAAAATTATTTTTCATAGAAGAAACTTTTTTGCAGCATGAGTTAATCTTTGGAAGATTTCAGGATGAGGAACGTTAGTCGTATCATTTTTTTTCGATCATGACATCATAAATAAAGAAGGGGAAAACTAAGATGAAATATGATTTTGACAGTTATTTTTATTACGAATATTCAAAAAATGTACCGTTTACCGTGCGTATCCGCGTGACGATGACGGAGCCGGTGGACGGACAGGCATTGAAATTGTCGGCGCAAAAAGCGTTTGCGAGATTCCCGTATTTTAGCAGAAAAACACGCTTGGACGAATCGGGCGGCTATGTACTGGAGCCAAACGATAAGCCGATTTCGGTATTACCCGAAGCTGAAAAAATGCCTTCACTGGGGTCAGCAGAGGTAAACGAGCATCTCTTTTCCATCACGTATGAGGATTACAACATCTATTTTAATTTCAGCCACAGTATTTGCGATGCCACCGGGGCGATGTTTTGGATCAAGGCAACGCTCTGGCAGTATCTGACGGATACAACCGGGGAGACGCTGGATTCTACGGGCATCCGGATTCCCGGATCACCGATGGAGGAGGGCGAAACCGCGCTTCCAGATCCGAATGCACTGCCGAAGGATAAGCCTATGAGTATGTACAACGGAGGTAATTCCTATATGCCGCTGGGCGATTATCTGAAATATTATCTGAATCCTTTTGCCAAAGATGCCGTGTATTTTCCTATGGAAATGGATTTACAGAGCGTGCTGAAGTATGCCAAGGAAAACGACGGAAGTCCTAACTCCATTCTAGCCGCGTTTATGTTCAAGGCGGTTTGCCGGTTGTGGGATTCCAATAAAAAAGTAACGCAGATTTCGGCTGCAATCGCAAAAAATTACAGGAATGATGTCGGCTGTCCAAACACCTACAGAAACCTGGTTCGCCTTTTGCATGCGAAGTATACCAAGGATATGAAAGATTGGCCGGTCGAGAAGCTGAGCACGCTTACCAGAGGAAGCATGTATATGCAGATGGAGCCGGAGATTGGCTGCCTTGAATACCGGAATTATCGGTCCCGGATAGAAGAAATTGATGCTAAACCAACGCTTAAGGGAAAATGCAAATATGCCACCAGCACGTCCGTTTTCCGAAAAGGAATCCGGGATTCCTTTAACATTAGTTACGTTGGGAAAGTAGATTGGGGTGATATGGAGAAATATATCGCTGCCGTTCATACCATTTCCGACGGACATCTGATGCTGGAGGTCAATGTTGTCGGCGACAAGCTTTTTGTGAACTTCCAGCAGGTAAATCGTAAAAGGGAATATCTGGATGCATTTCTTAATGTCTTAAAGGAAGAAAACATCAAAGTAACCCTCGGAGAAATGAAGGAAAAACGACTGCCCAAGATTTCACTGCAGAAAAAGAGTGTATAAAAGCGATGCTGATTTTGCTGATTGCACTGAGCAATCTGACGATCAGACTATGCTTTATTTTCAGAGACGATAAAATGAACTGCAACCCCCGTTCCTGTAGGCCATAGAATATTTATGGAACCAATTATTGTATATTTCGTCTAATGTATATCAAACGAGGAGGTGGCATTTATGGTGAAGAAATATTCAATATTATTGGTTATATTGATTCTTGCTATTCTTGGCTTAGGGTGTACCAGGAAAGAGACCAAAGAAAGCCTGGCGAAAACAGAAGACCCGATAAAAGCGGAAGATTCGATAAAAACTGAAGATTCGGTAAAAGTAGAGGACCCGGTAAAAGCAGAGAATCCGAAAAAAGCAGAAGACCAGGAAAAAGCAGATGGTTCGGTAACAGCAGATGACCCGACAAAAACAGAAGGAAACAGGGAATCTGATATTGGCACAGAAAAGTAATCTCTTAGAAAATTTAGTCTTCTTTCAGAAGATGATATTAATCAGCTTTCAGATGATGAAGTATTATATTTAGCTACCCACAAGTATAAAACCAATGATTTTGTTGATGATTTTAGGTGGGATTCATATAGTGATTTTGGAACGCCTCTTGATGATTTAGAAAGGTTTGAACCGGTTTTACTTGATCCGGGAGGAGAAAGACAGGATTACGATGTTAATAAGAAGATTTCAGATCAGGATTTTAGGAAATTAACAGAAGAATATATGAGCAGCTTTAAGGAACATTCTGATGATATGGAGTTTTATTATATAGGTGAGACAGATCATTATGTGGAGTATCGTTATTCTACATCTCAGCAAATTGGATCAGGCAGAAGATGTTTTTACCGAAATATGTTTATGGTATCGGAAATGATTGATGGGAGTTTTTATGCAGGACCAGTTTATCTAGGTGAACTTACTGTTGATAATGTTTTATCGGAAGGAGATTTTTATTTGTCTAGCTTTTTCGATTCGGCTATTATGTGGCGAGGGGTTAAAGAAAATATGACCTCAATAGTTTATACTTATTATTGTCCGAATTGGAAGCAAATCGGAGACTATGATGAATATGGAGAGAATGAGAAGGCAGAGATACTAAAATCTGAGATTATATATGATAAGGAGACTCACAGAATAACTCAGGAATCAATAGTTATCCATTCTGTCGATATTCCGGATACTAAATTGTACATCCCTGAGCCTGTGTAAATCCGGAGGAAAAGGTGGAGAAAGCATAATGTGTCTGATAATACATTAGCCACTATTTTATAGTGAAAAAATTATTGTTTTGTAGTATAAAAAGATTAGAATGCGCTATGTTTAGTGTAGAAACTCATCAGAAATACTTTTATAAAAAGGGTGTTGTTTTAATACGATATGAATATAAAAATGAAGTTTAACGTTGGTGTTTTATAAAATTATAAAACGCCAACGTTAATTGTGTTAATAGGGATGATTCAGTGATAGGGACCGATGAATGTGCTCATCAGCGAATTAAGAAGTTGGATGATTTAGGAGTCCGTTGATACCGCTGAAACTTAGAATGCCTATTGTTTCTGTAACTGATTCTAAAGGCGGTCTGCTTTCAGACATGAACCATTTTTGAAATACGGAAAGCATACCGGCAAAACAAAAATCCAGAATAACTTCTGCTTTTTTTTCACTATCGGGAAGCTGTGCAATCATGGTTTCCCTTGTTTTTATTTTCAAAAGGTCAACGATTTTTGTTATCAGGCTCAGATTGCTTTTTTTGGAAATCAGATGTCCATAGAAATCCAGATTGCTGTTAATGATTTCTGTAAGTTCTTCAAATATAGCATATGGATTGTTCATTGATTTCTTAAAATCAATATCATCCAAGGTGTCTTCAAAGGTTTGAATTATATTGTTTTCGATTTCATCCAGAAGAGCACTAATCCCTGAATAGTAATTGTAAAATGTTTTTCTGTTGATGTCAGCGATGTCAACAATATCGCGAATGGTAATATCGTCGATATCATGCTATTATGGCGTACCTGTCACTATAAACTGACACTTAATAGAAGAATGGAAAATCTGACAAATAGTTATTGGGATGTAATAAAAGGCTACTGGCCATTAGAAGTGGATATGAGAAATAAAACAGTACGAGAGGTTCATGGGATAACTGTCTGTGCCTGCTATTGCACCCAGAATGTTTTGATGAAGTTCACGGATATGCAGGGGTTTTACTTGTAGAAATATTTATCAAAAGGAAAGAAAAACATAGCGGTTTTAAAAAGTATATGATATACTGATATCAATACGAATTAAGGATGAGAACAGGAAAAACTATTAAGAATATCTGTGATGGTAAAAGGGAATATAAATGCTAAAATAAAAATGTACAAAAATTATCAAATAAAAATGTACAAGTTGTAGGTAACAGATATAATACAGGTATTACATTCCGGAGGTGATACCTGTGTTGATAAACATTAACACGCCAGTTAGTCTTTCAATAGATGAGCTGACCGATTTACCTAAGCTTAAGGCATTTATGGAACATAACAACATCAAACTTAATAAATCAGAACTCGCCCGTCAGTTAGGAATAGACCGGCGAACTGTTGATAAATACCTTGAAGGTTATGAAAAACCAGACCATCGCGACAAGCCTTCAAAACTTGATGCATACCACGATAAGATCCATGATCTCCTGTCATCTTCAACTCAGGTATTCCATTTCAGAAGCGTTTTATACAGATACCTTGTTGACAATTATGACATGGATGTCCCAGCTCAGACTTTCTATCATTATTTGAAATCTGTCCCGGAGTTTGACAGGTATTTCAAAAAGAACAAGGTCTCGGATACCAATTCCAATCCTGTGATCCGTTATGAGACAACCCCAGGCGAGCAGGGACAGTTTGACTGGAAAGAATCAATTCCCTTTGTCCTGAAGGATACTGGGGAAAAGATATCCTTGAACGTCCTTGTCCTGATCATGGGGAACTCAAGGCTGAGGATATACAAGCCTTCCCTGTGGATGACACAGGACATCCTTATCCATCTTCTTGTTGAGTGCTTTGAGGCGCTTGGAGGTGTCCCAAAGGTTCTTCTTACAGATAACATGAGGACCGTAATGGACGTCGCCAGAACACAGTCCAATAAGGGCAAGATCAACGAACGCTTCGAAGCTTTTGCCAAGGACTTCGGGTTTAAGATTGTCCCTTGCGTGGCCGCCACTCCTAAAACCAAAGGCAAGGTTGAGTCACAGATGAAATACCTTGATGAGGTTCAGGCATACAGTGGGAAGCTAAACCTTGTTGAACTTTTTGAGTTGATAGAGCGTATCTGTGAGCGTGCGAACAATACCATCTGCCAGGGGACCGGACGGATACCGATCATCGAGTTTGAAAAGGAACGTCCATTGCTAAACCCTCTGCCAAATGAAACGATCCGCAACCAGTACAAGGTTCGTACTATAAAAGCCAAGGTAAATTCAGCCGGAATGATAACCTTTAAATCAAACCATTATTCCGTCCCGTGCAGGTATATCGGTCAGGAAGTCAGCTATCAGGTACACGATTCTGATATTTATATATATTCAGGATACAGGCTTATTGCCTCACATGCCATATCTGACCGTAAGCTCAACTATGATTCAGAACACTATACTGAAGTGCTTTCTTACAAGTACATCGGTAAAAGCTCCGATGAAGTAAGACAACTGGCAAAACAGAAACTTGAGATCATCGGAGGTGCATACAAATGAATAGTTCAAGCGTATATACACGCATCACGGAAAACCTAAGATTCCTAAAAAGCAAGGAATCCTTGGATGTTATAGACAAAACGATAGATTACGTAAATCAGAACAACCTGTCGTTTATCGATGGTTTCCTCTATTTCACGGAAGCACAGGTTGAAAAGAAGAAAGCAAACCTGGTAAGCCATTCCGTAAATATGGCGGGTTTCCCAAAGGTTAAAACATTGGCTGATTTCGATTTTGACTATCAGCCATCGATAAATAAGCAACAGATATATGACTTAAATTCGCTGCGTTTTATCGAGAAGCTCGAAAATATCGTTTTCTATGGCAACAGTGGCGTAGGCAAAACACATCTGGCTACAGCCATAGGAATAACAGCAGCACAGAACCGAAATTCAACATACTTTATCAAATGTGCTGAACTTATGGAATCACTTCATAAGGCACAACTTGAAGGACGCTTTGCAGAACGTTTGAAAAAGTATTGCGGCTACAAGGTCCTTATTATTGATGAGCTAGGTTATTTGCCTATATCCCGTGAGGATTCTAAGCTGTTTTTCCAACTGATTGACCGCCGCTACGAAAGGAACAGTACTATAATCACAACAAATATAAACTTTTCACAGTGGGACGAGATATTTGGTGATCCACTCATAGCCGATGCTATAATAGACCGGCTATTACATCATGCAACCGTTGTAACAATCAAAGGAAAATCATACCGTCTTCAGAATCTTTTATACGGAGACGGGGATTCAGCATGATGATAAAAACTGTACATTATTATTTGATAAAAAATGTACATTTATATCTTGTAATTTACAGCAAGTATAATTTTCTAATAAATCTTTAAACTCCATATTATAAAACCTCGAAAGATTTATTTTCTTTCTATGCTATTCCTTCTTTTCCTTTTATGCCTTCCCGTCAATATGATCTCAAAAACGATACTACGATATGAGGTGGGGATATCTTCTATTTTGTTATAGAATTGAATTTTGCACAATCAAAGTTATTATAGCAAAATTTGTTACTATTTACAATAATTATTTGATAACGTTTTTGAGGCTTATAGTTCTTGTAGGAATTGTAGGTTTGATTTCTATCTTTTCAAATTGTAGTGATTCCGTTTTAAGCAGAATTTTATTTTCTTAATCATATTATATTGACTCTAATAATATCACATGTTATAATCTGTACTTGCAATCGTAAATTTTACTTTTGAAACGCCTGCAGCGTTTCCTGTTACTTAACGATATTCCGCATCTAAAAATTTAGTTATAGCGCGGATATTTTAAAAAGTATTCTGTTCTTGTACTACTATAAAAAAAGGAATCAGAAAGGAATCCAAATAATGAAAAAGATTTCAAAGAAAATCATAGCCGATACAGTATGTAAGAAAAGGAAAGCTTTTGGAATTACACAGGCTGAACTTGCCAAAGCAACCGGAATCAACCGTTCCATGATCGGACGTATAGAAAATGAAGAATATATTCCCACAATAGATCAACTTCAAAGTCTTGCAGAGGTCCTCCACTTTGAAATAACAGATCTTTTTGAGGAAGAAATTCCGAAACAGAAAGAAGCGGTTCTGAACAGAAAATACAACATTGCCGTTGCAGGTACAGGATATGTAGGACTATCTATCGCTACTCTTCTTGCTCAGCATAATCATGTTACCGCAGTAGATATCATTCCTGAAAAAGTTGAATTGATCAACAAAAGGAAATCACCCATACAGGATGAATATATCGAAAAATATCTTGCTGAGAAAGAACTTGATCTTACTGCTACCCTTGATGCCGAAACAGCCTATAAGATGGCAGACTATGTAGTCATTGCCGCTCCGACAAATTATGACAGTGTAAAGAATTTCTTTGACTGCTCTGCAGTAGAATCTGTTATTGAACTTGTACTTAAATCTAATCCTAATGCTGTTATGGTAATTAAATCAACCATTCCTGTAGGTTATACTGAATCTGTCCGAAAAAAATACAATACAGATAAAATAATTTTCAGTCCGGAATTCCTTCGTGAATCTAAAGCACTCTATGATAACCTTTACCCAAGCCGTATTATAGTTTCATGCGACGATTCTTCACGTAAGGCTGCCGAGACCTTCGCCGATCTCCTAAAGCAGGGTGCCATAAAAGAAAATATTGATACTTTATTCATGGGTTTTACCGAAGCTGAAGCAGTAAAACTATTTGCAAATACATATCTTGCACTACGTGTTTCATATTTCAATGAACTTGATACATATGCAGAAACCAAGGGTTTAAATACAAAACAGATAATCGACGGTGTCTGCCTCGATCCCAGAATCGGAACACATTATAACAATCCAAGCTTCGGTTACGGCGGTTACTGTCTGCCAAAAGATACCAAGCAACTTTTAGCGAACTTCCAGGATGTTCCTGAAAACCTGATTCAGGCAATAGTAGAAAGTAATAGGACCAGAAAAGACTTTATCGCCGACAGGGTTCTTGAGATTGCAGGTACATATAATAGTAATGAATCATACTCCAGTTCAAAAGAAATGAAACAGAAGGAAATGATCATCGGAATTTACAGACTAACCATGAAAAGCAACAGCGATAATTTCCGACAGTCTTCCATTCAGGGTGTCATGAAAAGACTTAAAGCTAACGGCGCTACTGTTATAATCTATGAGCCCACCTTAGAAAATGGATCCACCTTCTTTGGAAATATGATAGTTAACGATTTAAAGAAATTTAAAAAAATGAGCAAATGTATCATAGCAAACCGTTACGAGGAAATCCTTGACGATGTCAAAGACAAAGTTTACACCCGTGATCTCTTCCGCAGGGATTAGATTTGAATCAGGCGGAGCTTTGAACCCTGACCGAAATAAAGATATCCCCCACCTTCGCTATAAGAGGTAAGGGATATCTTTTATTTTGTTTTAAAACTACAGTAATTTACCGACTTTGATTCATTCTAAAACAACATTTATTTTTTATTATCATTATCTCTCAGAACATTCCTACGGATCTTACCACTGATGGTCTTAGGAAGATCGGGTACAAATTCTACGATACGAGGATACTTGTAAGGTGCTGTATGTTCCTTAACGTAGGTCTGGATCTCTTTCTTGAGTTCATCGGATTCTTTCTTACCCTTGGTAAGCACGATGGTAGCCTTTACTACCTGGCCTCTTACGGGATCCGGAGCAGCGGTAACCGCACATTCTAATACATAAGGAAGTTCCATAAGTACTGACTCGATCTCGAACGGTCCGATACGATATCCACTGGACTTGATCAGGTCATCTGTACGGCCTACATACCAAAAATATCCGTCCTCATCACGGTATGCGGTATCTCCTGTATGATATGCACCGTCATGCCATACCTCTAAGGTCTTTTCATCATCTCTGTAGTAGCCTCTGAACAGTCCGCAAGGTACCTTCTTATCGGTCTTTACTACTATCTCACCTGTCTCACCTACACCTGCGCTGGTGCCGTCAGGTAATACGATATCAACATCATACATAGGTGAAGGCTTACCCATTGAACCAGGCTTAACCTTCATACCCTTAAGGTTAGCTACTGTAAGCGTGGTCTCGGTCTGACCGAAGCCTTCCTTAAGCTCTATACCTGTAGCCTCAAGGAACTTGTTATACACTTCCTCATTAAGTGCTTCACCTGCTACTGTAGCATACTTGATAGAACTTAAATCATACTGCGTCAGATCTTCTCTTATAAGGAATCTGAATATAGTAGGCGGCGCACAGAATGTAGTAATATTATATTTAGCAAACATAGGAAGCAGGTCTGCTGCGTTGAAACGATTGAAATCATAAACAAATACTGCTGACTCGTTGAGCCAAGCTCCGTAAAGCTTGCCCCAGAGAGCCTTACCCCAGCCCGTATCCGATACTGTAAGATGTACTCCGTCCGGATGTACATCATGCCAATACTTAGCAGTGATAAAGTGGCCAAGTGCATACTTGTGGCTATGGGTAGCGATCTTAGGATATCCTGTTGTACCTGATGTAAAGAACATGAGCATCAGGTCGTCACCGCTTGATCCCGCACTGCCCTGAGGTCTTGCAAATGTATCGGGGAATTTAGCTACTTCCTCATCAAAGTAGTGCCATCCGTCCTTCTTATCAAAATCCCAGTTATCGGCAGTCCTGTTAACAACAATCTTTGTCTGAACTGTAGGGCTGGCAGGAAGTGCAAGCTCCACATTATATGGTACATTATCCTCGGGAGTGCATACGATAGCCTCTACTCCTGCGGCATTAAATCTGTATTCAAAGTCATGCTGTACCAGCTGGCTTGTTGCAGGTATTGCAATAGCACCCAGCTTGTGAAGTGCTACTATAGATACCCAGAACTGATAGTGACGCTTAAGCACGAGCATTACCCTGTCACCCTTTTGTATTCCGAGTGATCTAAAGTAATTTGCTGCCTGTGAAGTGAGCCTGCTCATCTCACCAAAGGTAAAGCGTCTGTCGTTCTTATTCTCATCCACATAGATCATAGCCAGCTTATCCGGAGCCTTTTCAGCTATGGCATCTACGCAGTCATAACCAAAGTTAAACTGATTTTCATGCTTAAACTTGATTTCTTTAAGCAGACCGTTTCCGTCTATCTTAGTCTTGATAAATTTCTCGCTGACAACACCTGTCTCAGGCTCATCCATAATGATGTTCTCGGGTGCCAAGGAATTGTCCTGATGCTTTATGTCATCGGTAGCCTGATTCTCTTCGCTTCCCATGATAACGGTAAAGAACTCGCAGTCCTGACCGTTTACAGCCATCTCGCCATGAGGTGTGCGGCTGTCAAAATAGATAACATCTCCGGGATAAAGAAGCTCAACTCTGTTACCGAACTGATGCTTCATGATACCTTTTGTGATGATAGTTACCTCATGTCCGTTGTGATAATGCAGCTGCATGGGCTTATCTACGATTTCTGCGTTATAGGGAAGTCTGCAGAAGAAAGGCTCACCAATCTTATTCTTGAAGTTTGGAGCCATGCTGGCATAAAGTGCATTCTCGTTCTCGTTACGAGCGATCGGCACACCTTTGCCACGTCTTACCAATGAAAATGAAGACAGCTTAGGTGATGAACCCTGCATGATATCAGCGATATCCACTCCGAATTTCTCAGCACACTTGCTGATAAACGAGAATGAAAAATCAACTTTTCCGTCTTCAAGCGCCATGTAGTCTTCAACTGACATATGAGTACTCTCTGACATCTCATGTATCGATATCCCGGAAAGCTCTCTCATTTCGCGTACACGTGAAGCTACGTCTTTTAATGAAGTTTCTGTTGCCATGTGTTTTCTCCTTATTTAGATTTTTATATCAACACCTTTCAGTGCCCATATCATGTTCTTTTAAGCCTTCCCCTCGAGGGGATTATCTCTACCACGAAGTGGTTGAGATGCCTCACTGGCGAAGTGAGGTCGGATGAGGTGTTTCACCCTTATCACAGCCGTCTTATCAAAAAAGAAAAGCGGGGCAGGTCTGTCTGCTCCGCTCTATAGGCTTTAATCAATTAAGTCCACAGCATCACAAACCGACCTTATCACACTTGCGTATAATAAAGCTAATAATGATGCCTATAATGATATCATAACTTGACTGTCTCATCATAGTATTGTGAACCTTTCTAATCATTTTCCTCAAATAAACTGTCTCAAAGCCCGGTTCATTCAACGAATTAAGTTGCATTATAATCATTTTGAATACTTTTGTCAACATCTTTTTTTTAATTTTTGTGGGATGACAATGGGGACGGTTCTCTTTGTCACCTCTATCGTATCCTTGCTCCGCAATGCGAGCAATGTGAACCAATCCCATATCTTCTATATATATTTCTTCCGCAGCTCGGGCATTTGAAACACTTTGAATTAAACAGGAATATTGTCATAACTACAACAAGCACAATAAGCTATAATTCCGCATAAATTTTCGACTTACACCTCTATGGTAGTAAGTGGGATTTTATAAGGCACTTGAACCTTGAAAATATCATATATGGCATTGACTTCCTTGCGAGGTTCCTGCGGTATTGCGTAATCCTTATAG
>JAFXXN010000053.1 GCA_017542245.1 Lachnospiraceae bacterium | reverse complement strand
TTTATACATATGGCTTCTCCTAAGTGCAAGGTTTTTTTATAAAAACAGTGTTTTCCTTTGCATTTATTTTACCATATTTAGGATTGAAAAGCCAGTAATTTCAATGGTTTTAGACTACTTTTCTCCTTAAAAAGCAGTCACAAGATAGAACATCTCTATTGCAAGATAGTAGATTGACTATATAAATTGTTTTAAGTAATATTTTGCTAGGATTAAAAATGTTTTAATTCCCAATGGCTGCATATAGCGGCACATGGAGGTTAGTGATGAAAAAAGGGATATTTCCGAAAGCGGTTCTGCGTTTGCTGGAAAATAACGGAATAAAGGAAGAGGATATATTCGCTGCATCACCTGTGGATATGAACACGGAGTGTGAATATGCAGACGGATTTGTTGTAATTACCCTTGAAAAAATGGCAGTTATTACATCACCTCCCGATATAAAGGAAGTGAGATCATTTAAGGGATATACTTCAAAAAGAACACGGGAAGATGAACATGATAAAGAATGGGCTGTTAAGATATATGATCTTGAAAAAGTAAAAAGCCTGAAGGGAGAGCTTCAGGTTGCCTGCAGTGTGCTTGTTGCAGAAATTGACGGGATATCATATCGGCTGACAGCTTTTTCGAATTTATATAAAAGAGAAATGCATAAGCTTATCAGGACATTCGATAAATTATGTATGGAATTACGTGGAAATCCGTTTGATAAAGGTGCTCCCGACAATAAAAAGACTGACAAAAAAGATGATCCGGACGCAGGACTTACAAAGGAAGAACGTTTGGAGAAAATAAGAACTTACGGTAAGGAAGAGGAAGGCGAAGGAGACGAGTACTGTCCTGTCTGCGGTATGATGTATCCGGACAGGAGCAGAAAAGTTTGCCCGAGATGTATGGACAGAAAGTCCATATTCTTTAGAGTTCTGGGATATTTTAAACCATACAGGGGAAAAATAGTATTAATGTTTATCTGCTATATTCTTACCTCACTGTTGAACCTTGTATGGCCATATCTTAACGGAACGATACTTTATGACAAAGTTCTTGCAAAAAACAATGATTTTTTGAAACAATTCGGGATAGAAGACGGGAAATATATAACGGCATTGATGATGGTGGTCCTCACAATGTTAATGACAAGACTGACTCTTATTTTTATCCATATGCTGCAGGGAATTTTTGCTGCTAAGATAGTTACTGGTGTAGTATGTGATATGAAAAAGAGTATATTCGGTAATATGGGTAAACTTTCGATAAGTTTTTTCAGATCGCGTCAAACAGGAAGCCTTATGACACGTGTCATGAGTGATGCAGACAGAGTTACCGGATTTTTTATTGACGGCTGTCCTTATATCTTTATCAACGGATTAATGATAATAGTTTCGCTGGTAATGATGTTTAGCATTAAGTGGCAGATGACACTTATGGTTATTTTTATAATGCCGTTTGTAATGCTTATAGGTCTTAAGCTTCGCCCGAGAGTATGGACTCAGTTCGGGCACAGACACAGAGCTGAACGAGCAGTAAACAGCCAGGTAAATGATAACCTGACAGGTGCCAGAGTAGTAAAGGCATTTGGTCAGGAAAACAGAGAAACAACAAGATTTGAAAAGAATAATCTGAGGCTTAGGGATGCTGAAATGAGCATAGTCGGTACTCAGAACCTTGTAAGAGGATCTTACTCCGGTATTTTTGAATTGTTAAATATATCCGTATGGCTTATCGGAGTTTATCTTATCATGGTAGCTGGAGAGATCGAACTCGGCGTACTTATTACTTTTGTAGGTTATGTCGGACAGCTTCAGGGTCCTATAAACTTTTTCTCCAGAGTATTTCACTGGTGGGCAGACAGTATGAACAGTGCTCAGAGAATGTTTGAAATAATAGACTCGGTTCCGGAAATCAGAGAGGCTGAAAATCCTGTAAATCTTGAAAATCCTGAGGGAAGAATAGAACTTAAAAATGTATCGTTCGGATATGAAGTTAACAGACCGGTACTTAAAGAACTTAATCTGGATATAAAGGCAGGCAGTATGCTTGGTATAGTCGGACGGTCCGGTGCTGGAAAAACGACATTGGTTAACCTTATTTCAAGAATGTACGATCCGCAGGAAGGTCAGATTTTGATTGATGGAAAAGATATAAAGGATCTGAGTTTTAAATCATTAAGAAGAAATGTAGCCATGGTATCTCAGGAGACATATATTTTCATGGGAACGGTTGAGGAAAACATTGCTTATGCAAATCCTTCGGCTTCGCATGCAGACGTCATAAGGGCTGCGAAACTGGCCAGTGCACATGAATTTATCATGAGGATGCCTGACGGATATGATACAAGGATAGGTTCATCAGGAAGAGAGCTTTCTGGCGGTGAAAAACAGCGTATTTCAATAGCCAGAGCGATACTTTCTAATCCCAAGATACTTATTCTTGATGAGGCTACTGCATCTGTTGATACTGAAACGGAGAGAGATATCCAGAAGTCGATATCATATCTTGTAAAAGGAAGAACTACTATTTCTATAGCTCACAGGCTTTCAACACTAAAGGATGCTGATTATCTGGTGGTAATAGATAACGGAAAGATAACTGAGCGCGGAACACATAAAGAGTTGGAAGAAATGAAAGGAACCTATTTCAAACTCATGGAACTTCAGAGAAAAGCATTGGCTCTGAAGGGCATTGAGTAAACACGAAGGAGGGTAAGATGGGACGTTTTGACAGAAGGCCGGGAGGTTTTAGCGGCGGAGAAGAGTTCAATCTTGAACAGATGGAAAAAGAAACCGAAGAAATGCTGAAAATGCGGTTTATTGATAAAAAGAATGCGGAATTTAAGGCAACAGGCGGAGGATTCGTTTCCCTTAAAATAGGAGATGAGGAATACAAGAGGATTCAGGTTGTAAGGATGTTTCCGTTTACTGATCCCAACCATTATATTTCAATCAGAACATCTGATGAGAATTCCAAAGAAATAGGAATAATAAAGGATTTGAAGGATGTAACAAAAGAGACCGCCGAACTGCTCACTGAGCAAATGAACATGAGATATTTTACTCCTATTATTACAAAGATAATCAATATAAAGGATGAGTACGGATACGCTTATTTTGATGTGGTTACCGACAGAGGAGAGTGCAGATTTACAATAAATATGGGTGGAAGTTCGGTAGTACATCTTACAGAAACAAGAATACTTATTTCTGACGTTGATGAAAACCGGTTTGAAATCCCTGATGTGCTTGCTTTAAGTCCTAATGAGAGAAAGAAGCTTGATTTATTCTTGTAACAATGACATTTATATCGGAGAATCATAATGATACTTAAATACGATTTAAAAGAATCATATATAAAGCTTTTGCAACTGAACTCTGATGAAAGCATTGTTTACTGTGTGCCTTTTGATATCGCAGAAAACGGTGGTTTTCTTAAAGATTCATATGTTGTTATTACTGAAAAGCGTCTGATAGTACTGGAAGAAGGCGTATTAAAAAATGAACTGAAACTCAGCGAGGTGTCTGAAGTATTAAGTGAACCGATGATTGCCTGCGGAGTTTTGTACTATACAACAAAAGATAAAAATGCGAAAGAACAGATACTTGTAAGATTCTCTTCTAAGCATTTGTCGAGATTTGCATATATATCCAGGGGATGTAAGCTTTTAAAAGAAAATCCTAAGGCAAGGGTATTCAGTAATGAGAGTGAAACAACATGTTTGAAATGCGGAAGGGCCCTTCCAGGAACAAAAGTATGTCCGAGATGCTCCAACAAGAAACGCGGTATGTTACATGAATTAAGAGTCATGCTTTCACCGTATAAGAAGACTTTGGCTGTCATAATGGTATTTATGTTACTTGCCGCCGCTGTAACATTGTTTAATCCATCCATGCAGAAGGTACTTATCGATGATGTAATAAAAAACGGAGATAAAACCTTTGCCAGTGCAATCCCGGTATTGTTGGCAATGTTCGGCATGAGTGCCGGTATCATCCTTGTAAATATTATTAAATACTATCTGTGTTCGAAGCTCGGAACAAATGTCAGTACGGACTTAAGACGGAAACTGTATCAGAAAATACAGCTTTTATCACTGTCATTTATAAATGACAGAAAGCCCGGTGAGCTTATGAACCGTGTAGTAAATGATACTGCAAGGATAAAAGAATTTGTAAATGATACTGCCTGTGATCTTATTACAGTTGGGATAATTTTTTTATTTGATGTTATATTTATGCTGATACTTGACTGGAAACTTGCGTTACTTGCATTTGCTTTCATTCCGGTAACGATAATTATTTCTATGAGCTTCAGGAAATTTGTTCATAGACGTTTCCATATGCAATGGGTTAAATCAGATAAGATACACAGTAATCTTCAGGATGTTATCTCAGGCATGTCAGTAGTTAAGTCATATGGCAAGGAAGAGGATGAATCAAAACATTTTGATGATACTGCGGAAGAGTTTAAAGAAGTTCAGTATAACAATGAAAAATTCTGGGCAGTATTCTTTCCCGGAATGCAGTTTATGGTAAGCGTCGGAGTATATTTTGTTACCTATTTCGGTGGAGTAAGAGTTCTGGACGAAACCAAATCTGTGGGTGAACTGATTCAGTTCATAACATATTCGTCATTGTTATATCAGTATGTTGGGTGGCTTTCCAATCTTCCAAGACAGCTTATGAACCTGGTAACCAGTCTTGAACGTATAGGAGACATCATGGATCAGGAACCGGATATCTTTGATACAGAGAAATCGGTTGATCACATAGTAAAAGGACATGTTCAGTTTAAAGATGCTTCGTTTGGATATAAGTCATATAAACCGGTACTCGATGGAATTTCACTTGATGTAAAACCCGGTGAGATGATCGGTCTAGTCGGAGCTTCCGGAACAGGAAAATCAACACTTATAAATCTTATCATGCATCTTTACGAAGTTGATAACGGTGAAATACTGATAGACGGTGTAAATATCAGGGACATAAAACTTGAAACATATCATTCACAGATAGGTGTCGTTCTTCAGGAAACCTTCCTGTTTACGGGAACTATTTTGAACAATATCAGATTTGCCCGGCCAGATGCAACATATGAGGAAGTTATCCAGGCAGCCAAAATGGCTAATGCGCATGAATTCATTTGCCGTACTCCGGACGGTTACAATACTTATCTGAGTGAACGCGGATTTAATCTTTCAGGTGGAGAAAGACAGAGAATAGCTATAGCAAGAGCGATTCTGAATAACCCCAAGCTTTTGATACTTGATGAGGCAACTGCCAGTCTTGATACCGAGAGTGAATATCTTATCCAGAAAGCTTTGGAGAGACTTACAAACGGCAGGACTACTTTTGCTATAGCCCATAGACTGTCAACTTTAAAAGATGCGGACAGACTTGTGGTTATAGATAATCATCATATAGCTGAAGTGGGTACACACGACGAGCTCATGGCGAGAAACGGAATTTATGCGGGACTCGTAAACGCCCAGCTTGAGATGAATGCCGGATGATACAGTTTTTCTAATTGTAAATATTGATAATCTATGATAAAATAAAGTCATCAGGTCATCTGCCTGATGACTTTTTTGCGATAAGCGAATGCCCACAATGGAAGCTTGCTTGCAAAATAAAAATATTTGAGGAGTGTTTGAAGATGATACTTGATATTCAGATAACCCTGGAACAGGATTTTGTCCTTACCAGACAGTATTCTCAGATTCTTCCTGCAGAGGATATTAAAAATCATATCCAGGAGTTGAATCTTCCGGAAATGATTATCGAAAAGGAAAGTCTTATCGGACTTTCAATAAAAGCTGAGTCACACGGATGTGAAGAAATGAAAAATAAGCTTTTACCGGTTATTTCTTCTTGCATCGGTCTTCCTGAAGACCGTTTTGTAATTGAGACAACAGATAATTCCTGCAGCATTATCTGTGAAGGGATTGTATCGGTTAATATATCGGAAAGCGGAGCAAATGCTCCGGAAGTTTATGAGTCGTTTAATAATATATCCGAAAAGGTGGGCTGGTCTGAGTTCAAAGAGCTTTGCCATGAAATATTGCAGGTTTCTCCTCAGATTAAAAGAAACGGTATCTATAAAAGTTTTCTTTTTCAGAATTATCTTATCTCGGTTGATGATGGGTATGGGCTTTCTACCGCACTAGATGACTTTAAGGAATTGATAGAGGATCTTGAACTTTTTTCATTTAATACAAAGCAGGCCGTAGTGGAGATCAGACTGTCTTCAAAATCAGAACCGGATTCCATGACTATACCTGAAGCAATAGAAGCTCTGTATAATGATGAAGAGTCCGGTAAGCTTGTCTGCCTTGACATAAGTGAATATCTTGAAAAATCAAAACACAATGAATTAAAGACATTTCTTACGAAACTTGTGGCTTTGGAAGAATCATATATATTCTTTTTCAGAATTCCTTTTCTCGAACTGGAGGCATTTAACGGGATCAGAAAAGTACTTGCCGATGTACTTTATATACGGGCTATTTCTGTTCAGCCCTTTAATAATGATGAATTGAAGGAATGTGCCTATAGAGCGTTGAAGCAGGCGGGATATTCCGCAGACGATATTGTTTGGGATGTATTTTTCTCAAGACTTTGTGAGGAAAAGAGTGACGGAAGATTTTATGGTATACAATCGGTTATGAAGGTTGTATATGAGATGCTGTGGCTTAAAGCAAAATCTGATTCGGAAAATACCGCTGTTAAAGAAAACGGAGCTGACAACAAACATATAATCCAGAATGATATTCTTGAACTTTCTCCGACATTTAATAAAAAGACTAAAGATGGTTTTGACGCCTTAAGTGAACTTATCGGTATGGAGAAAATTGCCGAAAGGATAAAGGAAATAGTTGCCCAGGTAAAAATAGCCATTGAGAATAAAACGATGGAGCGTCCGTGTCTGCATATGAGATTTGCAGGAGCTCCAGGTACAGGTAAGACAACTGTTGCAAGGATTCTGGGACAGATATTCAGAGAGAATGGGATATTGAGAAATGGATATTTCTTTGAATATTCTGCCAGGGATCTTTGCGGTGAGTATATCGGACAGACTGCTCCGAAGACTTCAGCTATCTGCCGAGATGCATATGGTTCGGTTCTTTTTATAGATGAAGCTTATGCGCTTTATCAGGGCGACGACAGAAATTCGGATTATGGCCGTGAGGCGCTTACCACACTTGTTTCGGAGATGGAAAACCATAGGGATGATATGGTAGTGGTTATGGCAGGCTATAAAGACGATATGAACAAATTGATGGAAGGAAATGCCGGATTAAGAAGCCGTATGCCTTTCCTTTTGGAATTTGAAAGTTATGACAGAAAACAGCTGTATGATATTTTTATGTCATTCGTTGAAAAACATTTTAAATTCGATGAAGAGTTTTCGAAAGCGGCTATGGACTATTTTGATTCTTTGTCAAAGGAATATATGCAATCTGCCGAATTCGCAAATGCCCGTTTTGTAAGAAATCTTTATGAGCGATGCTGGTCTAAAGCAGCTATGCGCACATCAATGTCGGGAAACCAGCTTATAACATTGAGAAAGGAAGATTTTCTGGCAGCTTCGGGAGAGAAAGAATTTTCCGAAAAGCTTGCAATAAAGACACGTATTGGGTTTTAAAGGAGGATGGACATGACTCAGGCGGAAATGAACGTGGTGACATCGAGACTTTTTTCTATCGGAAAAGAAATCTTTGAAAAAGATGCCATCAAGGATTCTATAATAATTAATAATGAAAGGCTTATGGTAGACGGAGATTTTACTGCAGAGCCGTTTAAAGTACATGTAAAACTGTCTATTTATGCTGAAAACGGATTGTTGACACTTTTTTCGGTATTACCGTTTGACGTTCCGCAGAATAAAGGTACGGAGTTTGCCCGGCTTTTATGTGAATTGAATTATAACGATCTTTATGCAGGTAATTATGATTACAATATTGAAAGAGGAAAAGTTGTATTCCGTATGGCGATTCCTTTCAGAAACAGTATTATTTCGAAGGATCTTATAGAAGAAAGCATAATGTACTGTGTTACAACAGTTTCGAAATATAATGACAGATTGTTTAAACTGGCAAGTAACTAGGCACCAGCATCTTTGAAAAAGTATTCTTTTTTGCTTCAATATTCAGTGAGAACAGGCTTTACAAGATAAGCAGATGCATCAAAAACAGATTGAAAAACATAGTAAATTGTTGTATAATTAATTGGATTTTGGAAACAGGGTCTTACATGTTACAGTGTTTTGAAAGATTGTGAAGAGCAGGATGATAAGAAGGAGGATAAAATGTCGAACGAAGAAAAAATCGAGAAGTTCCTAAAAATGGTTAAAGAGAGCGACAATATTGTTTTTTTTGGTGGCGCCGGCGTTTCTACCGAGAGTGGAATTCCTGACTTCAGGAGCGTGGACGGATTATACAATCAGCAGTATGACTATCCGCCGGAACAGATAATAAGCCATTCTTTCTTTATGAAGGATCCTGAAGAATTTTACAGATTTTACAGGAAGAAAATCCTGCTTGACGGAATTGAACCCAATATTACGCATATTAAACTTGCTGAGCTCGAAGCAGCCGGCAAGCTTAAAGCTGTTGTAACCCAGAATATCGACGGGCTTCATCAAAAGGCAGGCAGCAAGACCGTGTATGAAGTACATGGGACGGTGGCAAAAAATTATTGCATGAAATGCCATAAGTTTTATTCGGGAGATGAAGTGATAAAACTTATAGATGAGGATTGTGAAAAAAGACTTGCTGCAGGTGAAAATATAGACGGAAAACTGAAGAGCGGTAAAAGACGTTTCGGGCTTCCGATATGTCCTGAGTGCGGAAAACTGATCAAGCCTGATGTAGTTCTGTATGAAGAAGGTCTTGATGATGAGATATGGTCAAACGCATGCAGAGCTATCAGCGCAGCAGATATGCTTATAGTTGGCGGCACTTCGCTGGTGGTATATCCGGCAGCAGGGCTATTAAATTATTATCGCGGAAATAAGCTGGTATTGATCAATAAATCTTCCACACCTTATGATTCTTCCGCAAATCTTGTCTTAAATATGGGGTTGGGAGAAGTATTTTCTAAACTATGACTAAACGACTTTGGGTATTTTTAAAAAATTACAGAATGGAGTGTTTTCTGGCTCCCTTCTTTAAACTCCTG
This sequence comes from Lachnospiraceae bacterium, assembly GCA_017542245.1. Classification (GTDB taxonomy): domain Bacteria; phylum Bacillota; class Clostridia; order Lachnospirales; family Lachnospiraceae; genus RUG11977. The sequence continues at coordinate 70,933 of JAFXXN010000053.1, read as the reverse complement.
GAAGCTGTCTTTGAGCTTACAGTACCTTTGGTTATTGCATCTCTGATCGATACGGGACTTGAAAACGGAGATAGTTCTTATGTGATAAAAATGGTACTGGTACTTGTGGCATTTGCATTTCTTGGTTTTGGGTTTGCCATCTCGGCACAGTTCTTTGCTGCTAAGGCAGCGGTAGGATTTGCAACAGAACTGAGACATGCCATGTTTTCACATATCATGAAGCTTTCATTTAGAGAAAGTGATAAACAGGGAACTTCAACACTTATCACCAGGATGACGAGTGACATTAATCAGATGCAGACTGCGGTTAATATGACACTTAGGCTGTTTCTGAGATCACCTATTATTGTATTCGGAGCTACGATAATGGCCTTTACGGTGGACGTTAAAGCAGCTTTGGTATTTGCTGTAGTTGTACCTATCCTTTTTGTTCTGGTATTTGGTCTTCTGTATATGACGCTCCCGAGATTTAAGAAAGTGCAGGGGGCTTTGGATAAGCTTTTAGGACTGACAAGAGAAAATCTCACAGGTGTAAGGGTTATACGTGCATTCGGATTGGAAGAGAGAGAAATTGTCAATTTCGATAATGAAACCGGAAAGCACAGAAGATTACAGGAAGTTGCCGGAAGACTTTCGGCTTTGATGAATCCCGTAACTTACATTATTATCAATGTTGCACTTATAGTACTGTTATATACCGGAGCTATAAGGGTTGAAAATAATGTTATAACTGCAGGGGCTGTAGTTGCACTTGTAAATTATATTTCACAGATACTGGTAGAACTGATTAAGCTTGCGAATACTTTTATCACTATAACAAAGGGCCTTGCCTGCGGACAGAGGATTACTGATGTTCTTGAGATACCTGAGGGCATGGAGATAAGGGTGGTTTCGGAAGACCCGGGAGATAAGGAAACATCTTCTGACTATGCTGTCAGGTTTAAAAATGTATTTATGAAATATAATGAAGGCGGAGAAGATGCTTTGGAAGATATAGATTTTGAAGCGTCTTACGGAACGATTACCGGTATAATCGGAGGAACCGGCTCAGGAAAGACGTCCATAGTAAATCTTATTCCAAGATATTATGATGTTGAAAAAGGACAGGTTCTAGTGGATGGCATAGATGTCAGAAACTATGATTTGGGAGAGCTCAGAAGGAAAGTTGGCTCTGTCATGCAAAAAGCGGTATTATTTAAAGGAACTGTCCGTGAAAATTTAAGGTGGGGCAATGGGTCGGCATCTGATGAAGAACTTAAGGAGGCCATGACCCTGGCACAGGTCTCGGATATAGATCTGGACCGTGAGGTCGAACAGGAAGGCAGGAACTTTTCAGGAGGACAGCGACAGCGTCTTTCAATCGCCAGAACTTTGGTCGGAAAGCCGGATATACTTATCCTGGATGACAGTTCATCGGCATTGGACTATGCAACTGATGCTGCACTGAGAAAAGCTCTGAAGAGTCTCAAATGGAATCCTGCAATATTTATCGTTTCCCAGAGGGCATCTACTGTACAGCATGCGGATATGATTCTTGTACTTGAAGATGGAAATCTGGTAGGAAAAGGAACACATGAAGAACTGATAAAAACCTGTGATGTTTATAAAGAAATATATGCAAGTACTGAACAGGGATAATAAAATGGAGGTAATATTGTATGAAGAAAAGAGTTGTTTGTTTGGTCCTGGTATTGGCATTAGTATTTGGCTTTAATACTTTTACAAAGCCGGTGAGTGCTGCAGATGTTGATACTGTCAGTTTTTCTGTTTTATATAAACAGACTGATGCGCGCAATATGCTCAGCTTGATCAACACTTACAGAGCAAATAACGGAAGATATGAAGATTCTCAGTGTCCTCTTGCATATGACTATGATCTTGAAAAAGTAGCAATGCAGAGAGCAGCTGATTTGGTAGTCAGATTTAATACGGATCACAAGAGACCGGACGGACAATCATATGAGCAGACTCTGGCAGATTTTGGATTTAATATTTCCCCCAGATATGCTATGTACGGTGAAAATGTTTTATTCGGAACGCAGAATACTATGACTTTAGAAAATGCGTTTAGCAAGTTGACTGAAAAAGATGAAACACGTAAGATTATTTTGGGATATTTTACACATGTAGGAATCGCTCACGTTAAAATGGAAGATAACATCGATTTCTGGGTACAGGTTTATACTGATGAGGGACAGAATGAGACTTATACTTCCCCTGTTGACGGCGACAAGAAGGTTTCTGTAAAAGTATTAAATTCCTATGCTAATGATGTAAGTGTTGAATACGATTCCGGAGCAAAAGCAGTTGCTGTAGGTTCCACGGTATCAGCTCCTGTATATATACCATATGTGAAGTTTTCAGGATCTGAACTGGAAGATAAGCTTGAGCTTTCTCCTTTGGTATTTGAATCTGAGGATTATTATGTAAAAGCTTCAGGCGGAAACATGACCGGCCTTCATGCAGGAACAGGAAAAATTTCAGCTGCATTATTAGGCAGGACTTTTGAGTATGATATAACCGTAACCGGTGGAAGCAGCTTGGCTATAACAACTCAGCCTGCAAATATTTCTGTTAAAGAGGGAACGCAGACTTCTTTTTCTGTAGCAGCGAGCGGATCGGGATTAAAATATCAGTGGCAGGTCAGCAAGAATGGAGGAACCTCATGGGTGAATTCCTCGATGAGCGGCTACAACACAAATACTCTTTCGGTAAATGCGATTGCGGAGAGAAATGGATACATGTTCAGATGTGTAGTTTCCGATAATGCAGGAAATTCAGTAACATCAAATGCAGCAACCCTTACAGTACAACCCTCATCTGAACTTAAGATTACTAAGCAGCCTTCAGATGCAACAGTGACAGCAGGAACCAATGCTAAGTTTTCCATAACAGCAAGCGGAAGCGGGATAAAATATCAGTGGCAGGCCAGCAAGGATGGTGGAAACACCTGGGTTAATTCCGGAATGAAAGGATATAACACGAATACTCTTACTGTAGCTGCAAATATAGATAGGAACGGTTACAAGTTCAGATGTATAATAACAGATAAGCTGGGAAATAAATTAACATCAAATGCGGCAAAACTTTCCATAAAGGCGGATTCAGAGCTTAAGATAACAGCGCATCCTTCGGATGTAACGGTAGCATCAGGAACCAATGCTAAGTTTTCCATAACAGCAAGCGGAAGCGGGATAAAATATCAGTGGCAGACCAGTAAGGACGGAGGAAATACTTGGGTTAATTCCGGAATGACAGGTTATAACACAAATACTCTTACCGTAGCTGCCAATATAGACAGAAACGGTTATAAGTTTAGATGCGTAGTAACTGATAACGTGGGAAATAAGCTGACATCAAATGCGGCAACTCTTAAGATTAAGGCAGAAACAGAGCTTAAGATAACCAAGCAGCCCTCAGATGTAACAGTAACATCCGGAACGAATACCACATTTTCTATAACAGCAAGCGGAAGCGGAATAAAATACCAGTGGCAGACCAGTAAGGACGGAGGAAACACTTGGGTTAATTCCGGAATGACAGGATATAACACAAATACCCTTACTGTAGCTGCAAATATAGACAGAAATGGTTATAAATTCAGATGTGTAGTAACGGATAATGTAGGAAATAAAGTAACATCAAGTGCAGCAACACTTAAGATTAAGTCTGAAACAGAACTAAAGATAACTTCTCATCCGGAAAATGTAACAGCAGCTCCCGGCAATTTGGTCACATTCTCTATAACAGCAAGCGGAAGCGGAATAAGATATCAGTGGCAGACCAGTAAGGACGGAGGAAATACTTGGATTAATTCCGGAATGACAGGATATAACACAAACAATTTGTCTGTAGTTGTTAATGCAGACCGAAACGGATATAAATTCAGATGTGTAGTGACAGACAATGTTGGAAATCAGGTAGCTTCGAATGCAGCAACACTTTCTGTAAAATCCGATACAGAGCTTATAATATCTTCACAGCCTTCGGATGTGACAGCAGATTCAGGTGATACGGCTACATTCAGTATAACAGCAAGCGGAAGCGGAATAAGATACCAGTGGCAGACCAGCAAGGACGGAGGAAACACCTGGGTTAATTCCGGAATGCAGGGATACAACACAAATACTCTTACAGTAGCGGTAAATGCAGATAGGAACGGATATAAGTTCAGGTGTGTAGTAACCGACAGTGTTGGAAATATGGTAACATCAAATGCAGCAACGCTTAATGTAAAGTAAAATCGGAAACAGAGAAAAAAAGACTTGCATTTTGAGGAAAACGTGTTAAAATACTTTTGAAATATAAATGCGGGAGCTTGTATCACAGGCTGAGAGGAAGGTGTGGCCTTCGACCGATAACCTGATTTGGGTAATGCCAACGTAGGGAGGGCTTTATTAAGTAAGAACTATTTGGGCTGCCGATCAGGCAGCCCTGTTTGTTTAACGGGTTTTAAGTGAAAGGAGATGGATTGCGATAGTTTCCGGACGGTTCCGGACGGATAGAAGGGGAGCGCCTTGTATCATGTAATTAATATGCGATGGGAAGCCGTGTTTCGGCGTGAGAGGGAGGAATTGATCTCCGACCGACAGGATAGATTTATCCTGAAAATCACATGAGAGGTAAAAAAATGAAGAATTCGAAAAGCATTTTGAAACTGGTCGTACTCTCCATGCTCATCGCTATAGGTGTTGTAATATCTCCTATCCTTAGAGTAGAGGGTATGTGTCCAATGGCACACTTTATTAATATTGTATGTGCGGTTTTTATGGGACCATGGTACTCATTACTTTGTGCGTTTATTATCGGGATTATCCGTATGACTATTATGGGCATACCTCCGTTGGCACTTACAGGTGCTATATTCGGAGCGTTTTTATCAGGAATTTTCTATCGATTTTCAAAAGGGAAACTGATATTTGCAGTACTTGGTGAAATAATCGGGACAGGTATAATAGGAGCTATAGTATCATATCCGGTTATGTCACTTATATGGGGAAAGGAAGGGCTGAGCCTTTTCTTTTATGTACCGTCATTTATATGCGGGACACTTATCGGAGGAAGTATAGCATTTTTCTTCTTGAGAAAATTTGCCGATATCGGGATGCTGACCAAGATACAGGATATGCTGGGGAGCAAAGTTTTTTCGGATAAAAGTACGGTATTATCGAATACGATTTTGATAGCCGCATTTGGAGCAATATTATTTTTTGTATTTTTTATGGTTCCTCAGGTATTTGGTATAGAAGGAGCTGTATGGGGATATCTGGCATATGGATCTATAGGAGTATTCCTGGTGACAGCAATCATTTATTTTATTGTGAAAAAAGTAAAAGAGAAGCATAATACGGAAATGCCGGGATGTTAAACCCAAAGCAGAGAAGAACTAATTAAGGTGAGGTAAAATATTTGATCTTGGAATATAGAAAAAAAATAAGAGAAAAGCGTCCTCTGATACATTGCATTACAAATCCTATATCGATTAATCAATGTGCTAATACAATACTTGCTTTAGGAGCACGACCGATGATGGCTGAACATCCGGAGGAGGCAAAAATAATCACAAACAGTGCCGGAGCATTGATGCTTAATATAGGTAATATTACGGATGTAAGAAAAGAGTCCATGCTTATTTCAGCTAAGACAGCAGGTGAAAACAACATAAGGTTTGTTCTTGATATATGCGGTTTGGCATGTTTGCCGTCAAGAAGAGATTATGTTTTCAGGCTCATAAATGGAGCAGTTCCTTCAGTGATCAAGGGTAATTATTCAGAAATATATGCACTGTATGATCAAGGATATTCATCCAGCGGGGTAGATGCAGACGAAACTCTGAAAATCGACATTATCGGACATGCTGCATTTGAAATTGCTAAAACTTATCATACTACTGTCCTGGTGAGCGGAAAAACAGATATAGTAACTGACGGAAAAAATGTAGTGTATATAAATAATGGAAGTCCTCAGCTTGCCACAGTTACAGGAACAGGCTGTATGCAGGGAGCATTATGTGCAGCATTTCTGTCTGTAACAGACGGATATGAGGCAGCTATAGCGGCAAGCACTATGTTTGGAATATGCGGGGAACTGTCTGAAACAGAAAAAGGCAGCGGCACGTTTATGGTAAATTTAATGGATAATCTGTCGACCATTACGGATAAAGAGATAGAGGACAGGATAAAGATTCAGAAAATGTTATAAGAAGGTTATGCAGGACATTGGAATTATCAGGGTTTGAGGATATAAAGCATTATAGGAAAGGTGAAGTGCATGAAGGACTTTAATACGAGACTATATTTTATTACGGATAGCACACCATATGATAAAGATGAATTCCTTTGTCGTGTGAAAGCAGTATTGGATGGGGGAGTTACACTTGTCCAGTTAAGGGAAAAAGAAAGGACAACAAGGGAATATCTTGATCTTGCAAAGTCGGTGCATGAACTTACTAAAAAGTATAACGTTCCGCTGATCATAGATGACAGACTGGATGTTGCTATGGCTATTGATGCCGAAGGAGTGCATTTAGGTCAAAGTGATCTGCCGATAGAGACAGCCAGAAAAATATTCGGTCCTGACAAAATTATCGGAGCTACCGCCAAGACTGTGGAACAGGCTAAAGAGGCATACGAACAGGGAGCGGATTACCTGGGAGTAGGAGCTATATATCCTACAACTACCAAGGTAAAGACCATCCTTACGTCGACTGATATGCTGGATAAAATCTGTCATGCAGTTCCAATCCCTGCCAATGCGATAGGCGGATTAAATAAAGATAACATAGATGTATTAAAGGGTATCCCGATAGCAGGAATTTGTGTGGTTTCAGCTATCATGAAAGCAGATGATCCGAAGCTTGCAGCGCAGGAGTTGTCGGCTGCAATCAGAGATAAACTTGGGTTTTAAAACCCTTAAGCGGTTCACTGGGGGCACCACCTTGGATCGCCATATAAAAATAATACTAGCCAGAAAGGAAAAAACGATGAAAACAGTATTATCAATCGCCGGAAGTGATTCCAGCGGAGGCGCCGGTATTCAAGCAGATTTAAAGACCATGACTATGAATGGTGTATATGGGATGACGGCTATTACGGCCCTTACAGCCCAGAACACGACCGGCGTACGGGGAATTTTGGAAGTGGATCCGGGATTCCTTAAGCAGCAGATAGATGCTGTATTTGAAGACATCTTTCCCGATGCGGTAAAAATCGGGATGGTATCTTCTTCAGAGCTTATCAGGGTAATAGCTGAAAGGCTCACTTTTTACGGAGCAAAAAACATAGTTGTGGATCCTGTAATGGTAGCGACAAGCGGCTCAAAGCTTTTACAGGATGAGGCGATAGACACTCTTACCGCAAGTCTGTTACCTATAGCAAGTGTTGTAACTCCCAATATCCCTGAGGCAGAAATACTTTCAGGGATGAAAATTGAAACTGAAAATGACATGGAAAAAGCTGCAGAGCTGATAGGGACAAAGTATAACTGTGATGTATTGCTCAAAGGCGGCCACAATATTAATGATGCCAATGACCTTTTATATAAAGGCGAGATCATAACAAATACTTCCTATAAAGAGGCGAGCCTTACCTGGTTTAATGGGAAAAGAATAGATAATCCCAATACTCATGGTACAGGCTGTACACTGTCGTCGGCCATAGCATCAAATCTTGCAAAAGGCATGGAGATGGAAGAAGCTGTAAAAATGGCAAAGGAATATATTTCAGGGGCCTTGTCTGCTATGCTTGACCTTGGAAAAGGCAGCGGACCTATGATGCACAATTTCAATTTGTCAGGAAAGTTCTACTAATGTGAAAGCAAAGTGGCTTTTGTGAATATTATAGAAAGTATTGTAAAAACAGGAGATTACAAAAATGGGAAAACAGAAATTTGACGGATATGCTGATAAATATGATGAATGGTTTATGAAAAACGAAAATCTTTTTACCAGCGAACTTCGTCTCTTTGAAAAGGTATTAGGTGATATAACGGGAAAGAAGCTTCTTTCTGTAGGCTGTGGCAGCGGACTTTTTGAGAGTTATATTGACAGCTCAAACATTGACGGTATCGAACCTTCAGAGGATATGGGCAGGATAGCTGAAAAGCGTGGTATCAATGTGATCAAATACGGTCTTATTGAGGATGTTGATCTGCCTGATGAGACTTATGATATAATATATTTTAACGGCAGTTCCAGTTATATGGAAGACCTTAAGCCTATTTACGAAAAGAGCCTTCGTGCATTAAAGAAAAACGGAAAACTGATCCTTTTGGATGTACCTAAGGAGAGTGCATTTGGATTTATGTATCTCTTAGGAAAGAGCCTTAAAACATATGATCATGAATTCCTCGAGGGGGCTATGCCTGAGCTTCCTTATCCTTTGGCACTTGCATCATCGGGAGTTTGGCATACTACAGAAGAAAAAATCAATGTATTAAAAGACCTTGGTATCAAGAATTTTGATTTCTATCAGACATTGGTTAAGAATCCTCTGTACACAAACGAGGAGCCCGAGGAGGTTTCCGAAGGGTACAAGAGTGGTGGATATGTTGCTATTATTGCTGAAAAGTGAAATCCACAGCATCATGTTTGAAAGATTAGAAAGGAAAAATCATGAAAATAACAGATACATTATATTCACAAGTTGAGGCTCTTTGGGAGAAGGCAGCAGAAAAAGAATTCTTAAAGAAAATGGCAGACGGTTCTTTGGAAGAGGACAGATATTCAAGATATATGCTCCAGGATTATTACTATCTTCTTGAGTATAAAGATATACTTGAAAGATTGCTTAAGTTATCGGATGACAGTGAGGTTACAGACTTCTTAAAGATGGCTGTAGATGTAACTGTATATGAAACAGAGAGTGTACATTTGCCCGCTATGAAAAAACTTGGGATATCTGATGATACAATAAAGAATACAGGAAAGAATCAGGTTGTAGCTGATTATATCCGGTTCTACCATGATACTATTGACAAGAGCGGCCTTTTGGGAGGATTTACAGCACTGTTTCAGTGCTGCTGGAATTACGCTTATCTTGGCGAAAAGTTATGTAAAAAATACGGAGAGAAGATAGAAAAGTCCTATTATAAATTCTGGTTTGATGCATATACCTCCAAGGAGTACGTTGAGACAAATGAAAAGTGGCAGAGTATTGTAAACAGGATAACAGCCGATATAAACGAAGAGATGAAAGAAACATTATGCAGGATATTTAAAACCTGCGCAGAGTTTGAAAATAAATTCTGGGATGCGTTTATAGATTGAGCTTTATACCTATTAGACAGGGCGAGTCCCTGTCTTTTTTGATGGGTTGACAATGATCCTAAATCGAAGTAATATAACAAAATGAGATGCGGAGCTATGTCATTTATATTAATTATGAAACGAGGTGCAATAATGGCAGCAAAAAAAACATCGGCATCAAACCGATTAGCAGATTTTATAAAGAAAGCGGTATCACCGTACCATACAGTGGAAGAGTCGAGAAAAATGCTGGAAGCAGCAGGTTTTTCAGAGTTATCTTTAGATAAGGACTGGAAGATAAATCAGGGTGGAAAGTATTATATACTTCCTTTTAAGACATCGCTTTTTGCATTTACAATGCCAATTAAAGAGTCAGCAAAGAAAATAATACATATTGCAGCTGCACATACTGATTTTCCTTGCTTGCATATCAAACCTGTAGCTGAGCTTGAACAGAGAGGATATCTGAGGATAAATACAGAGATTTATGGAGGACCGATACTTAATACCTGGCTTGACAGACCGTTATCTGTAGCAGGAAGGGTGCTTCTTAAAAGCGATGATATCTATGCTCCCAGAGAAATACTTGTAGATTTTAAACGTCCGCTCCTTACTATACCAAATCTGGCGGTACATTACAATCGTGATGTAAATGATGGAGTAAAACTTACAAAGCAGAATGATATGCTGCCGTTACTTGGTATGTTGGACGATAAGCTGAATAAGAATTCTTATTTTGTGGATATGCTGGCAAAAGAAATAAAGGAGAAAAAGGAAGAAATCCTTGATTTTGATCTGATAGTTTACAATGCAGAAGAACCTGCATATGTTGGGTTGAACAATGAGATGATTTCTTCTCCGAGACTTGATAATATTACATCATGTCTTGCCTTGGTGGAAGGGCTGATAAACGCATCTGCAGAAAAGGAATGTAATGACCGAAACTTTAATGCATTAAATCTGATAGCTCTTTTTGACAATGAGGAGATTGGATCTGAAACAAAACAGGGCGCTGATTCAGAATTACTCCGTCTGATACTGAGAAAGATATACAGAAGTTTTTGTGAAGATGAGATAAGTCTTGATACAGATATTAGAAAGGGCTTTCTCCTAAGTGTGGATGTCGCACATGCACTTCATCCTGCAAAGGCTGAAAAGTATGATCCTGTCAACAATATGCGCATGGGTGACGGAGTGACGTTAAAGCTCAGTGCAAATCAGAGATACACATATGATGGTGTGGCTGTAGCCGGTATTCAACAGCTCTGTGAGAAATATGGTATAAAATACAAAAAGTTTGTAAATAACTCCGACATGCCGGGCGGTGGTACATTAGGACCAATTATTTCGTCCCATCTCCCGATGTATACAGTAGATATCGGTGTTCCGATACTTGCCATGCATTCGGCCAGAGAGCTTATGGGAGCTTCCGATCAGGATGAACTGGTTAAATTGATCACAGCATTTTTTAAGTAAAAAAGAGAGAAGGGACGGTTCTGTGTTGCCCAAATTGCGATACAGAACCGTCCTTATCTATTCTTATTTTAATTCATCCATCATACCCTGCAGTCTGCTTAAATCATCTCGAATATTTAAGTGCTGAGGACACTGGGTTTCACACATACCACACTGGATACAGTTTTTAGCTTTCTGATCATCCTGAAAAGTACTCCATTCCCATTTGGCATGTCCGGTGTTCTGATACATACCGTAAGTATTCCAGATACGGAAGTTTTTAGGAATATCAACACCGTTAGGACAAGGCATACAATAACGGCATCCTGTACATCCGTTAAATACTCGACGACGGAGTGCTTCAGCGGTCTCCGTTACGGCCTTCATTTCTTCATCATTTAATTTCTTGAAATTATTGAAGGTCTTAAGATTATCATCAACCTGTTCTTCAGTGGACATACCTGAAAGGATTACCTTGATATTGTCAAATGAACCCACAAATCTTAAAGCCCAAGATGCTGTGGAAGCATCGGGTGCCAAACGCTTAAACTCTTTAGTTACATCTTCAGGGAGATTTGCTAACGAGCCACCTTTTACAGGTTCCATGATAACAAGCGGTACACCAAGACTTTCTGCTAACTGTACACCTTTAAGACCTGCCTGCTCCTCGGTATCCATGTAATTAAACTGTATCTGGCAGAAATCCCATTTTCTGTATTCAATAATCTCCTTAAAAGCATCAAAACTGTCATGGAATGAGAAGCCTAAGAATTTGATCCTGCCGTTTGCCTGTTCTTCCTTTAAATACTCGATAACTCCAAGATCACGCATCTGGCGGAAACGGTCTCTGCCAAGTGCATGAAGAAGGAAGAAATCAACGTATGTTTTATGAAGTCTGTCCAATTGATTCTGAAATATCTTTTTAGCATCTTCAAGTTCGTGTACATTCCAACAGGGAAGCTTTGTAGCCAGGAAATAACTGTCTCTGGGATATTTGTCCAGTACCTTTCCAACAAACGGCTCGCTGTCTCCGTTATGATAAGGAAATGCGGTATCAAAATAATTGACGCCTGCAGCATATGCCTTATCGATACACTGCTCTGCCAAAACCTCATCGATCTTGCCATCCTTTTGAGGAAGTCTCATACATCCAAAACCAAGTAATGATGTAGAAACACCTAAGTTATTAATAAATCTCTTCTCCATAATAAATCCTCCAAGCTAATTTATTTATCTCTCATTCAAATGTTGGTGGTTACCGGTCGACACTCCATTGTAGCAATGATGCAGAACGGTTCCTATGACATATAACAAAATAGAAGATATCCCCCACCTCTTAGCGTAGCGAAGGTGGGGGAATATCTTCGTTTCAGGCGGGGTTCAAGCCCCGACTGAAATGAGATGCGGAGCATCGTTTTGTTACCGAGGAAACGCAGAAGGCGTTTTCGAGGTGACATTGACAAATGAGCCCCATATCTTCTATGAAACTCATTATACTATGTTTTTTTGATAAAATACAATTGTTTCCTGTGCAAATGACAATATAATCCATTAATATGTTAAGATTACCATTTTTGAATTTTTCACATAAACATAGGATGACTTTTCCAACGATATTATTTTTTAAATACAAATACATTCCATGAAAGAGGCTTAATACTTACGGAATATACACCGTCCTTAAGCTCACCGGCAGTATTTTTCTTGGGCAGGAACATTTCCTGATTGTCCACTGAGCTAACCTTATCCAGTTCCTCATCGGTACAGAAAGTCTCAAAATGTTCTACGTTTGTATAGCCTTCGAAGCCCTTAATATCTACGTTTAAGCCGTAGCTTTCATTTTCATTTCTATTGATGGCAAATACAGTGAGGGTGTTATTATCCTTATCCCATGCCGATGCGGAATCGATATAATTTACCCCCTCTTTACCTGTGTACTGTGAAGTATCATCAATAGCATATCCAGGCATATCGTATGTATCGGATTCTACTGCGGTCCTCATGGATGTACCCTTTGCATACTTTAACATCTGCATATATGCATAGTGGGATGCGGTCTTCCAAACATTATCATGATCCGATGCGCAGAGTGCACCGAGTCCTCCGGTCATACAGCCGATCTTAACTCTGTCAGCATGACGCAGGAAAGCAAGCTGTACAGAAATAAATGAGAGCATATGCAGTATCTCGCGTCCGGGGAACATGAAATGTTTCATTTTATCGGGATCATGAAGGATATAAGGTCTTTCAGGATTAAAACGGAAATGGGATCTTGCCATGTTGTAACGTCCCCATCCGGGATTAAGCGGACTGTTTTCTCTCATCATGCAGCCATATTCATCAAATGAGATCATTACCTTCTTAGGTGATCTGTGCTTTGCTGCAACAAAATCGATCATAGCAGCTTCTGTGTTGATGAAATCCTCATAGTAGAGTGAACCGCCAAGTAAAGCCTTTACATCCGAAGGCGGAGCACTGTGATAATGATGGATAGAAAGATAATCGACTGTGTCATAGCACTGGTCAAGCACCTTTTCATCCCATGTAGGATAATGATCCATAAATAATGCTGAAGAACCGCAAACACCTGTCTCAATGGAAGCATCAATCCACTTGATAGCTTTTGAAGTTTCCTGGCATCTGAAGCCATAGCCATCGGGATTGCCTTCCCATGAGCCTAACTGCCAATGTCCGTCCATCTCGTTTCCGAGATAGTACATTTTCACCTTGTAAGGAGCCTCATGTCCGTTTTTCTTACGAAGATCGGACCAGTATGAACCACCCTCAAAGTTTGTATACTCTACCAGATCCATAGCATCCTGCATGGTGCCGGTACCCATGTTAATAGTATAAAGAGACTCTGTATTAATCTTTTCAGCCCACTGCAGGTATTCATCATGTCCTACATCATTAGGTATATACTGGTACCATGCGGGATCAAGATGTACCTTTCTCTCAGACTTAGGTCCGATGGAATCTTTCCACTGCCATGCTGATACAAAGTTTCCGCCGGGAAGACGGACTGCAGGAATACCTGTAGCCTTTAGAGCATTGATTACGTCTCCTCTAAAACCCTGTTCATCAGCTGTGGGATGCTTGGGATTGTACATAAAACCGTTTACCATAGTACCAATAGGCTCTAAGAATGCTGAAAAAAGCCTGCTTGAGATTTCTCCGATTTCGAAACTCGGATGCACTGTGATTTTTGCCATTTTACCCCTCCTGTAAATACATTTTTCTCCGTGATAACCTGCTTTTATAAACAGATCAAATCGGAGTGTGAATTTAGTAAATCGTTATACTAAAATATTATCATACTTTATTTTAAATGTCACTTGACTATTTTGCTTATTATATGTTAAATATTGCGAATATAGATTTTTTTAATTTTTCCTTGACAAATCTATGGCGATGATATATTATCGTTTTAAATTCGAATACATTTATGGGGGAGTAATTGGCGCGATAATTGGCGTATCGCGTGGAAAAGCCAACAACACTGTCCGTTTTTCGGTCTGGCTTACCTTAAACGATGAGACTCATGCATGGTTTTATTGCCATGCATGGGTTTTTTATATGTACGAATACCCTCAGTGCAAGCTTGTTTTCGAAATAATAATCTATATTGAAAAATGTGATATTGATGAGAAAAATGAGGTGAAGGAAATGTCTAAATCTGAAATCTTACTTGATTTTTGTCTTATTCCGGTACTGCTGATAATTAATTTCTGTCTGGGAACAGTTCTCCATCCGGGGATTATGCTTGCGGTAGGTATTATACTGATAGTTAAAGGCGGAGATGTTTTTGTTGACGCAGCAACATGGATAGCTGAAGTATCAGGTATTCCGAAACTGATAGTCGGTGCAACAGTAGTAAGTATAGCAACGACTCTTCCGGAACTGCTTGTTTCTGCTATGGCGGCAGGAGAAGGAAGAGTAGATATGGCAATAGGTAATGCTGTCGGAAGCGTAACCGCCAATCTTGGACTTATTATGGCTATCGGTATCATATGTATCCCTGCAGCTATAAAAAGAAAGGACTATATATTAAAAACAATTCTGATGCTTGGTGCCGCCGTGATCATAGTCGTTGTCGGAAGCATAGCCAGAGCAGGCAGCATAGACGGTATCGGAACAGTTACAAGTATTCTGCTTATGATAATATTTGTAATTGCCATGGTTGACAATGTCCGTTCGGCTGTAAAGGCTGTTAAGGGTGGAAAAGAAGAAAGACTTGGACCTGAGGCGAAAACAAAAACGGTTATAATTTCCAATATTATAAAATTTATTCTGGGTGCACTGGCTGTTGTTTTCGGAGCAGATCTTCTGGTTGATAACGGAAGCGAAATTGCTCTTATGATAGGCATTGAAGAAAGAGTTATTTCGGTTACGATCATAGCTATAGGCACATCTCTTCCTGAACTTGTTACTACTATAACCGCTATAATAAAAAAGCAGTCTTCACTTTCAGTCGGGAATATAATTGGTGCCAATATCATGGATCTGACATTTATTATGCCGATCTGTAACCTGATATCAGGAAAACCTTTGCCGGTAGCTGAGTCAGTCGCAGTAATTGATTTCCCTGCGTGTCTGATAATAGGATGTGTTGCGGTTATCCCTATGCTGATAGCAAAGAAGTTCACAAGACTCCAGGGAGGAATAATGTTGCTCCTCTATGTTTTATATATGGTTCTTACCGTAATGGGTATAGATAAATTATCTTCAATATTCTGATGCCGACAGTTCTTGTTTAGATTAAATCTTGTGGGAATATTTCAGCGCTTTAAACTGCCTATAATCGAAAAGTTTATTCTAGAAAGGTTTTTAAATATGCTTCCTTCGGATCCTGATATGCTTTATAGCTTTATAAATACTAAATTAAGGGATGAATTTTCTTCTCTTGACGAACTGTGTGATTCTCTTGACATAGATATGGAGGATCTTCTAAATAAGTTAAAAGCCGGCGGCTATGAGTATATAAAAGCTGACACAGTTTTCCGCGGGAGAAATTAAAGATG
Source organism: Lachnospiraceae bacterium (assembly GCA_017542245.1). GTDB lineage: Bacteria > Bacillota > Clostridia > Lachnospirales > Lachnospiraceae > RUG11977. The sequence continues at coordinate 55,213 of JAFXXN010000053.1, read as the reverse complement.
GATGTTAAATATGTAATTTTGATCATGGTAATAGTTTTTGGAATCATTATACTGACGTTTTCTATAATAAGCCATTATATTCTTTCGAAAAAGATAAGAACTATTGAAGAACGGATAGCAGGAGATGGATTGATAAAACAACTGAAAGAGTATTATGATGACGGTACAGCTGATATACTTGACCAGATATACAGGCAGAATTCGATAGTATCCGAAACAATAAAACAGAACATGGATCTGTTTGGCGATAAGCTTTCCGGAGAACTGAAGAATCTGCAGAACATTATTGAGAAGATAGAAAAGATTGTGTTTGAACTGAGCCGTAATATCAGCCAGGAACAGGATAAACAGTTCAGGCTGATATCTGAAAGCATGACAAAACTGACTAATGATACACGTGACAGTCTTGACCGGATAAAAGGAACTGTAGATGAAAAATTGCAGGATTCCCTGGATAAAAAAATCAATGATTCGTTTAAAGCTGTAAGTGAACAACTGATGAATGTTTCAAAGGGTCTCGGAGAGATGCAGAATGTTGCCGGAAATATCACAGACTTAAAAAAGGTTCTCTCTAATGTTAAAACCAGAGGAAATTTTGGGGAAGTTCAGTTGGAAAGTATATTGGAAGAAATACTGTCGCAGGATCAGTATGAAAAGCAGGTAAATGTAACCGGACGTGGAGATACCAGGGTGGATTTTGCTATAAAACTTCCGGGAACTGAAGATTCGGAAAAAGTTTATCTTCCAATAGATGCTAAATTCCCGGGGGACACTTATGCTGCATTAGCAGATGCAATCAGTTCAGGGGATGTGGAAGAAACCGAAAAGAGAAGGAAGAAACTGAATGTTACTATTAGGGAGGAAGCAAAAAGTATTAGCGAAAAATATATATATCCGCCCAAAACAACTGACTTTGCACTTATGTTTCTTCCGGCAGAAGGTCTTTATTCAGAAGCCGTAAATACTCCCGGACTTGTTGAGGAACTTCAGCGAAAGTACAAAGTTAACATAGCAGGACCTTCCACTATGGCCGCTATGTTAAATACCTTTAGAATGGGATTTCAGACTTTAAAGATAAGGCAGAAAAGTGCAGAAATACAGAAAGTTTTGGAAGCGGCAAAAAAAGAATTCGGAACGTTTTCTTCTGCACTTAGTTCTACAAGAGATAAATTAAGGCATGTGGACGAGGATCTGGAAAAGCTGATTACAACTCGTTCAAATGCCATTAACAGAGTATTAAGGAATATTACAGAGACTGAGAGTCTGGATGCTGCTAGGAACATAATCGACAATCAACAGTAGTGTTTTTGTTATAACACATAATTGTATATTGCCAGAAAATGACAGATGCTTCCGCCAAGGCAGAAGAAGTGAAAAATTGAATGCATATATCGGATTTTTTCTCCTAAACCATAGAGTATGGCACCGATAGTATATGAAGCTCCGCCGGCTATAAGAAGAACGACGCCTCCGGTTCCTATGGCAGCGATAAGATCACCGAACATAAAGCATACTGCCCACCCCATTATTACATTGATAACGGCAGATACAGTTTCATATTTATCAACATCGATCGCATTGAATATAATGCCTAAAACCGCGAGCCCCCAGATAATACCAAACATTATCCATCCTTTTGCATTATGGAAATGTACCAGCATGCATGGAGTGTATGTTCCAGCTATCAGGAGAAAAACTGTACAATGATCTATAACTCTAAATACTTTTTTAGCCTTTCCTCTTGGAAGGGCATGATAAATTGTGGACATACAATATAACATTATCAAGGTAAAACCGAATATTGAACATGAGACTATTGCCCATGGATTTCCTAAATGTGCCGACCTGACAATACAGAGAACTGTGGCTGCTATTGCTAGCCCTGCTCCTACTCCGTGAGATATGGAGCTGATAAGTTCTTCGCACAAGTTATAATTCATCATAGCTACTTCTCTTTTTCTTGACATTTAAACTCCTCCCTCCGATTTCTATAAGTTTTTTAATGGTAATCCTTCTGCAATTATGAGGATGGGTTTGCCGATCATGGGATGGTTCTGTGATCGACTCCCACATACGGTTTGATTGTCTTTGCCACATTATGTAGTTTTAAATACTATATAACATAATCATTTAGAAATGTCAAGCGGTTCACAATAACTTAATATGTTTTTAATAAACCTCGGCACCATAACAGGAATAATTGAAAAAAGAAGGGGATTGACAAAGTAATAAAGGCATAATATAATAAATCAAGCTCTGACACTGAAATGTAACAAAATTGAAGTGAAAGATAAACGACATATTATGATGTTAATTCGGATAGGGGAAAGATGAGTTCTGCCCGGATTCTTTTAGCATATGTAATCTGTCCTTTTTGGAACCGGTTTTTTTAATATATAATCAGGTATCAGAGCTGTATCCTTTTACGGATACAGCTCTTTTTAATACTAAGGTCAAAAGTGCAAAATCTAACAACAGGAGACCAACTATGAAAAAAAGAGTTGCAGTTATATCGATAATACTTGAGGACGTTTCCTCTGTGGAAAAACTTAATTCGATTTTATCACAGTTTAGGGAGAGGATCATCGGCAGGATGGGACTGCCCTATAGAGAGAAAAATGTTAATATTATATGTGTGGCGATAGATGCCCCTGAAGATGAAATAAACAGTATGACCGGAAAGATTGGAAAGCTGAAAGGTGTCTCAGCCAAAACAAATTACTCAAATGTAACCACTGAGTCAGAGGAAATATAGAGCGGAATGACAGCTCGGGAAAACAGGACGGGGAAATTGTGAAAAAACGGACTATAATTATTTTAATAATATTTCCTATCATTACAGCGCTTGTATGTCTCTGCATAGGAAGAAATTCAATAAGTCCTTTAGATGTTCTGAAAGCACTTACCGGTTCGCAGGATATCAGCGGAAGCGTTAAAATAACCATACAGAATATCAGGCTTCCAAGAATACTTTTAGGACTTTTATGCGGAGCCGGGTTATCTGTAGCCGGATGCAGTTTCCAGGGATTCTTTTCGAATCCGCTTGCAACACCGGATACTATGGGAGTTGCAGGAGGAGCAAGCTTTGGCGCAGCGCTTGGATTACTTCTTGGTTTTAATATGATAGGTGTTCAGATATTGTCACTGTGTATGGGTATAGCCGCTGTTGTTATCACCAGATTAACGGCTTCGGGAAGAGGACATGGTCCTGCAGTCCTTATAATATCCGGGATTATGGTAGGATCGCTTTTTTCGGCGCTCGTTTCGCTTGTAAAATTTTTGGCAGATGCCGAATCACAGCTTCCGGCAATAACTTACTGGCTTATGGGAAGCCTTGGCAGTGCGGGATATAAAAATCTCGTGATAGGGGCACCTGTAATTATTGTTAGCGTTATAATAATATTTCTTTTAAGATGGAGACTGAATCTGCTTTCTCTTTCCGAAGATGAGCTTATCGCATCCGGAACCAATGTAAAGCTTTTAAGAACCCTGGTAGTCATTTGTGCTACAGCTATGACAAGCTCAGTAATCTCAATGTGTGGACAGGTAGGCTGGGTAGGATTGATTGTGCCTCATATGTGCAGGATGATCTGGGGGCAGGATGGACGAAAACTGATACCTGCTTCAATCTGTATAGGAGCTGCTTTTATGGTGATGGTTGACACAGTTGCCAGATCTGTAAGTGCTTCAGAAATTCCGGTATCCATACTTACTGCCATAATCGGTGCACCATTCTTTATATTAATACTTACATCCAGAAAAAAGTTATAAGTTAGGTATAAGCCTTCTATATAGCAGAATTTTTAGGAGAAGATAAAGCTGATGAAATTGAGAACAGAGAATGTTTCATTTTCTTATGACAAAAATGAAAAAGCAGACCTATTATTCGATAAAGTAAATATTTCCCTTGAGAGCGGACAGATAATGGCAATCCTCGGGCCAAACGGAAGCGGAAAAACCACTTTCTTAAGATGCCTTATGGGAATGCTGAAATGGACCGGCGGCAAGAGTTTTTTTGATGAAAGGGATACAAATACCCTTAGTTTTAAGGAATTTTGGGAAAAGGTGAGTTACGTGCCTCAACAACGTATGGCAGCTACGGGGTATACTGCATTTGAAAATGTTCTTTTAGGAAGAAGCGGACAGGTATCCTTTTTCGGGGTACCTAAAAAAACAGATTTGGAGGCCGCAGAAAACATAATGGAAGAACTGGGTATATCGGCCTTGAAAAACAGGACATGCAGTTCTTTAAGCGGCGGAGAATTTCAGATGGTTTTGATTGCAAAGGCTCTTGTATCAAATCCAAAACTTCTTATTCTTGATGAACCTGAATCCGGTCTTGATTTCAGAAATCAGCTTATAGTACTTAATACTTTTGATAAATTAAAGAAAAAAGGGATCAGCTGTATTTTTAATACCCACTATCCCAAGCATGCTCTGCAGAAAGCCGACTGTTCGCTTTTATTAGGTGGAAGATTACCGGTTTTTGGGAGGACCGGAGATGTCGTAAATGAGGAAAATATAGAAAACTTTTTTGGAGTAAAAGCAATAATAAATGAAATGCAGGTGGACGGTGAGGTAATAAAAAACATTGTTCCGATATATGTAACCAGAAAATAAAAGAAGAAGTTACTTAGAGAAACAGGAAAAGACGAGGAAAAAATATGAAAAAAATAGCTATATACGGAAAAGGCGGAATAGGAAAATCAACAACAGTTTCAAATATAGCAGTGTCTTTGAGCGAAAAAGGGTTTAAAGTTATGCAGATCGGGTGCGATCCTAAAGCAGATTCTACACTCAGCCTCAGAAAAGATAAAAAAATCACAACTGTGCTTGATCTTATAAGAGAAAAGAAGAATGCTTTTGAATATAAAGATATGGTTGTAGAAGGAACTGCGGGGGTTTTATGTGTAGAAGCGGGAGGACCTACTCCCGGAGTCGGCTGTGCAGGGCGAGGCATTATTGCAGCACTGGATAAGCTAAAAGAAAAAGGAGCTTATGAGATTTATAAACCGGATATTGTTCTTTATGATGTGCTTGGAGATGTGGTGTGCGGTGGATTTTCAATGCCGATGCATGCAGGATATGCCGACAGGGTATATATAATAACATCGGGAGAAAATATGGCAATACATGCTGCCGCTAACATTGCTATGGCCATAGATAATTTCCGTTCAAGGGGATATGCTTCATTAGGCGGTATCATATTAAATCACAGAGATGTAAAAAATGAAAACGCAAAGGTTGAGGAACTGGCTTCTGATTTTAACACATCCGTAATAGGAGAACTGACACACAGTGAAATAGTCCAGGATGCAGAAGAACTGGGAAAGACAGTTATTGAAGCATTTCCGGACAGTGATATGGCTGAAGAGTATAGGAGATTGGCGGAGAAGCTTATCAATTATTGAATATTTGTTTTTTGATATTTATTTTACTTAAAAAAGAGTTATTTGGAAAAAACGGATTAAAGAGAAAGGAAAGCCGTTATCTGGCAGGTGAGATATGCTTAAAAAAGTAGGAGAAAGGGAAATAACAGAGAATGGTGCGGTTATAAGAATAGGCGATTCGGAATTCCCGAGCCCTTTTAAAAGCGGCCTTGAATATGCATCACCTGCAAGGGGAACATGGAATATTGTACACACAGGTATGCTTATTCCGGAAGCACATGAGATATTTGTTTGTGCGGCAAGCTGTTTAAGAGGAGTAGTACTCACTGCAGCAGAAATGAACGCCATGGACAGATTTTCAACTGTTGAGATAAAAGAGAATAATCTTTTGGAAGGAAATCTGGAAGAACTGCTGATAGAAGGGGTAAGCGATATAATTGGCAAATTGCCTGAAAAACCGCCTGCAATACTGGTATATACCAGCTGTGTCCATCATTTTACCGGGTGTGACTGGAGAGTTATGTTTGATTCTTTAAGGGATAGATTCCCTGATATAGATTTTGTTGATTGCTATATGAACCCTACATTAAGGAAAAGCGGCCTTACACCCGATCAGACAATGCGCCGTCAGCTCTATGCACTCTTGAAGCCGAGAGAGATAAATAAAAAAGCGGTGGCTATAATAGGCAATGATCTGCCAACTTCAGAAGGCTCGGAGATTATAGGAATTCTTAAAGGGCACGGGATGAAGATACATGAAATAACTTCATGCAGATCTTATAACGAGTATCAGGAAATGGCCGAAAGCAGTCTTTATATCAGTTATTATCCTGCAGCAAAAGCCGGAGGAAAGGAACTTGAGAAAAGGCTTGGAGGAAAACATCTCTATCTGACATACAGTTGGGATTACAATGAGATAACCGGGATGCTTAATCTTTTGGAAGAAACACTTTACAGTCTTGAAGACAGTGTGAGCAATGGTATTATTTCCGAAACTGATTATGAAAAAAAGATTGCTCTGTGCGAGGAAGAATTTGGAAAAACTTTGGAAATTACAAGGGATATACCTATAGCCATAGATTATACATTTTGTCAAAGACCGACATCGGTTGCAAAAGCTTTACTTGAACATGGCTTTAATGTGAAGAGACTTTATCTTGACGGGTTCATAGATGAGGAAAAGGCGGATTATGTTTATCTGAAAGAAAATTATCCTGATCTTATGATTTATGCTACGGTTAATGTAAAATCAAGATTTATGGCTTCCGGAGAAAAAAAATCCGGAGAAAAATGGCTTGCATTAGGGCAGAAAGCAGCATATTTTCTTAATACCGATTATTTTGTAAATGTAGTTGAAGGTGGCGGAATGTTTGGATTTGAAGCTATAATCGACACCCTGGAACTTATGAGAGATGCCGTCGCAAATAAAAAGGATATGCGTGGTCTGGTCCAGATAAAGGGTATGGGCTGCGGATGTTGCGGTGAAGGGTGAAAATAGTAGCTTTACCCCCGAAGTTCTTAACTTGAATTTGAAAAGGAGAAGTGACTTGAAACAGACATCAGGTTTTATTTCAACATATTCGGCGGATTCATTCGGCGTATGCTCTGCTTTATTTGAACTTGGCGGAATGATAGTCATGCATGATGCATCCGGATGTAATTCTACATATACAACACACGATGAACCCAGATGGTATGATACCGACGGTATGGTTTATATATCAGGTTTAACTGAAATAGAAGCAATTATGGGAGATGACGGGAAGCTGATATCTGATGTTATCGAAACGGCTCGGGAATTAAGACCGGCTTTTATTGCCATAGTCGGAACTACGATCCCTGCAATGACCGGCTTTGATGTGAATGCTGCTGTTAATATAATTGAATCAGAAACGGGGATTCCGGCATTCGGATTTGGGACAACCGGTATGAGATCATATATTCATGGAGCCGAAGAAGCGTTTTTAAGACTAGCTGAAAGGGTAGTAAAAAAAGATTTAAAAAAATCAGAAAAAACGACAGCTAATATTTTAGGATTGACACCGCTGGATTTTTCTGTTAACGGGAGTGTTGATTCAATAAGGGAATGGCTGGGCAAACAAGGAATTGAAATCATTTCATCGTGGGCTATGGGGAGCAGACTTACGGATATTGAAAAGGCCGGAACGGCGCATCTGAATTATGTGGTTTCGGAAAGCGGACTAAAGGTGGCATATAGACTGAAAAGTATGTTCGGAACACCGTATAAGATCGGAATCCCGATAGGCGGGGAGGATATCAGCCTGGAAAAGTGCTACAGCGAAGATGTTAATGAAGAGAATATTATAACGATTTTTTATAAAAAAAGATATGATACAGATAAAAAAGTGAGAAATCTCAGCCTTGAACAAAAGGATGATATCTGCAGAGAAATGAAGAACGCAGATGTTATTGTAATCGGAGAGGGAGTAAGTTCCAAGTCACTTGCAGCATATATAAACATGAAGACGGAGTATTGTACTGTGGCTCTTACGGCTACGGATATATGTGAGGATGATATAAAAGAAATTATCATGTCAGGAGAAAATTTAAAAGCTGTTATCGCAGATCCGCTGTTTAAACCCATATGTAAGAAGACATATGATAATAAAGAACTAAAATTTATCCCGGTTCCGCATGAAGCTTTTTCCGGGAGATTATTCAGAAATGACATTCCTGATCTGATAAAAGATGTTTCTATAATTGTTTTGTGATCATGATACATTAGTGTATCTGAAATAAATAATCAAGAGGTGATTTTTAAATGAAGAAGTTAGTGGCATTATTGTTAAGCGCAGTTCTTATACTGGGACTTGCTGCATGCAGTTCGGGGAATTCAGGAAATACCGGTAACGGAGGCACGGGAAATAATGATTCCAGAAATGAAGGAAACGGTGATAACAAACAGACGGCTTCAGAGGGAAAACACATTGTCACGGATCATGCGGGAAATCAGGTTGAAGTTCCAAATGATATAAAGAGAATTGTTGTGGCAGATATTTACCCTATGGCATCGGTGCTTACCGTATTTTTTGATTCGGCAGAAAAGATTGTAGGAATGGCACCTCCCTGTATGAGTGCGGCAAAGAATGGACTTTTAGGTGAATTATATCCTGAAATATTAAATGCAAAAACAGATTTTATTGACGGCACAAATGTAAATGTAGAAGAACTCATGAAACTGGATCCGGATGTGGTATTCTACAGTGCAGGAAGTAAAGAAGAGGGAGAAGTATATAAAAATGCAGGAATACCCGCCATAGCAATTTCTCCCGGGAAATGGGGTTATGATGCAATTGAAACATTAAATCAGTGGATTGAAACACTGGTTCAGCTTTTCCCTGATAATAATAAGTCGGCTATTGTAAGAGAATACTCTGAAAAGACGTATAAGCGGGTGCAGGATAAAGTCAGCGGAATGCCTGATGAAAAAAAGGTTAAGGCATTTTTCCTGTTCCAGTATTCTGATTCAAATATTATGACAAGCGGAAAAAAATTTTTCGGACAGTGGTGGTGTGATGCTATCGGAGCGATAAATGCCGCAGAAGAACTTGAAAATGATAATTCGGTTGCGGTGAATATGGAACAGATTTATTCATGGAATCCCGAAATGATATTTATCACTAACTTTAATACGGCTACTCCTGATGATCTGTATAATAATACAGTCGGAAATTATAACTGGAATGAAATTGATGCAATAAAGAACAAACAGGTATATAAAATGCCTCTTGGGATGTACAGGAGTTATACTTGCGGAGTTGATACTCCTGTAACACTGCTGTGGTTGGCAAAAACCGCATATCCGGCACTCTTTGATGATGTTGACATTACGGAAGAAACAATTAATTACTATAAAGAAGTATTTGGTATAACGCTTACGAAGGAACAGGCGGATAAGATTTTTTCACCTGTTGCGGCAGCCGGTACAGGTTTTGCCGGTAACGGAAAATAAATAGAAAACAGATTGTTTTACAAATTGTACTCTCTTTATCGAAAACGGTAAAGAGAGTTTTCTTTTGATAAATTTCTTGACAATAAGTGCGGGCAAATGTAAAATGAAACTGGTTGGACAGGTCATATGTCGGAGGTGAACGGAATGGCTGTTTTGGTTAGAAACATAATGGAAAATATGGTCGAAGATAAGTTAGAGCAGTTGTTACCTGAACTGAACTGCTGTACTTGTGATATATGTAAGACAGATATATTATGTTATGCATTAAACAGATTGAAACCCAAATATGTTTCAACCGAACAGGGTGAACTTTTATCGAAGGTAGATTCCATAAGTGTGACATATGGTGCTGCTATTTTAACCGAACTTGCTGCCGGAGCAGAAATAGTAAGGAAAAATCCCCATCATAAAGCAAGGCTTAAAGAGGATACCTAAATTTTGGTCTTGCAAAAGAAATAAAGTTATGTTATTCTGAACTCTGGTCAGATATTTCAAGAAAAGATTGTATTACTGATATCATACATTCTTTATAGGATTTATTGATTTATTTAACAAAATTGATATATACCAGGTAGTTTCCTGTGACTTTTTTACGATTCTATTAAAGATCCCCCGGATTTTATAAAACTATCAGAATGGAGAACAATATATGGATTATAGTCATATGACAGTTACACAACTCCGTGAAATGGCAAAACAAAAAGGTGTGAATAAGGCATCTTCTTTAAAAAAGCAGCAGCTTATAGACGCATTAAATGAATTTGATGATTCCATCAGCTCTTCTGAAAATGACAAAATGGTTTCTGAGATAGATGAACCCATTTTTGAAATCGAAGAAAAAAATGATAATGAACCTGAGATAATGGATGAAGAAGATGATTATTCGGAGGACTATACGCCTGACGGATTATCAGAGGATTATAGAGAAAATGAAACTGATGGAAATTCCGTTGCAGAAGAATTTGTCGGAGAAGAATCCGAACAGGGGGGGACCAGGTCAGACGATCAGCAGCAGAATAATTTCCAGGGCTCTCAGAAAAAAGAAAATCCGGGTTATAACCGGGGAGATACAAAAGAAGGTATCCTTGAGATAATGCCGGACGGATACGGATTTATCAGAAATATGAATTGCCTTCCAAGTGATATGGATGTTTATGTATCCCGTGATCAGATAAGGAAGATGAACTTAAGAAAAGGAGATCTTATAGTAGGGCTTACAAAGCAGAAAATGCCCGGTGAAAAGTTTAACGCCATGCTTTATTGCAAGACGGTAAATGGGTTAAGACCTTACGAAGACGGAAGAAGACCAAGGTTTGAAAATCTTACTCCTGTATTTCCACACGAAAGGATTTATTTGGAAACACCGGGATGTTCACCTGCCATGAGAATTATGGATATTCTTTCTCCCATAGGTAAAGGTCAGCGTGGAATGATAGTTTCACAGCCTAAAGCAGGTAAGACAACTCTTTTAAAACAGATAGCAAATGCGATTACTACAAATAATCCTGAAATACAGCTGCTTATACTTCTTATAGATGAACGTCCGGAGGAAGTAACAGATATAAAGGAATCAATTGAAGGAGAGAATGTTACCGTTATTTATTCAACCTTTGATGAATTGCCGGACAATCATAAAAGAGTATCGGAAATGGTGATAGAGAGAGCCAAGAGAATGGTTGAACAGAAGAAGGATGTAGTTATCCTTCTTGACAGTATCACACGTCTTGCACGTGCATATAACCTTACATGTACCGCCAGCGGAAGGACTCTTTCGGGAGGCCTTGATCCTGCGGCACTGCATATGCCCAAAAAGTTCTTTGGTGCAGCAAGGTGCATGAGAGAAGGAGGAAGCCTTACCATTCTGGCAACAGCTCTGGTGGAAACCGGAAGCCGTATGGATGATGTTGTTTTTGAAGAGTTTAAAGGAACAGGTAATATGGAAATTGTTCTTGACAGAAACCTTTCTGAGAAGAGGATTTTTCCGGCCATAGATCTTCCTAAATCGAGTACAAGACGTGATGACCTGCTTCTGACTCCGGAGGAACAGGAGGCAAACGAAATCATCCGGCATGCATTCAGTTCAGGCAGGGCAGAGAGTGCGGTTGAGAAAATAATCAGTGTATTTTCAAGGACCAGGAACAATAAAGAATTCTGTAATATGGTAAAAAAGACCAAGCTGATGTAAAATATTTTGAAATATTAAAAATATCTCTTGCATTTTGAATCTACCCGTGATATAATCAGTTTCACTGTGTATCTGAAAGATAAGAAAATCAGTAAAAGATGAGGTGAAAAAAATGAGAGAGAATGTACAGCCTACATATTATCAGGCAAAGGTAACATGCAACTGCGGCAATGAGTTTGTGACCGGTTCGACAAAGAAAGAAATTCACGTTGAAATCTGTTCAAAGTGCCATCCTTTCTATACAGGACAGCAGAAGTCAGTTCAGGCTCGTGGTGCTATTGATAAGTTCAACCGTAAGTATGGTCTGGGAAATAATTAGAATTTATCACTTAAGATTAAAGGTTGAGGTTATATGGCCTCAGCCTTTTTGGTTTACCTATAGGAGGAAAAACTTATGAAAGCATCCGGAATCGGTGGACAGGCTCTTATGGAGGGCGTTATGATGAAAAACGGCTCTCATTATGCCTGTGCCGTCAGAAAACCTGATGGAACTATAGAGGTGGATGATCAGCATACCACTTCTCTTGGGGATAAATCTAAGTTTTTTAAACTTCCCATTATCAGAGGCGTGGTTACATTTGCGGAGTCACTTGTTATCGGTATAAAAACTCTTACATGGTCTGCCAGCTTTTTTGAAGATGAGGATGAGACAGAAAAAACTGCATCTAAAGCAAATGAAACTAAAAATGCAGATGAAGAGGAATATGATGAAAACCGTCCGGCCCAGAGTTTTTCTGAGATAAGACAGACTATCAATAAAGAGAAGAATAAGGAAGAAAAGAGAAAAGAAGGCTTATTAATGGGACTTATGGTATTTTTCGCCGTTGTTCTTGCCGTCGGGATTTTTATGATCCTTCCTTACTTTATCTCAAAATTTTTAAAGGAAGTAATAGAATCTACAGTTCTGTTGGCTGTTGTGGAGGGACTTATCCGAATAACTCTTTTTGTCGGTTATGTGGCTGCAATTTCCTGCATGAAAGATATTAAGAGAGTTTTTATGTATCATGGCGCTGAACATAAGTCGATAAATTGTGTTGAGAGTGGGTTGGAACTTAATGTAGAGAACGTAAGAAAATGCTCAAGGGAACATAAGAGATGCGGAACCAGTTTCCTTCTTATTGTAATGGTCATAAGTATTATTTTCTTTATGTTTATCAGATTTGAGTCCACTATACTTATGGTTGTGGGCAGAATACTTCTTGTACCTGTTATTGCGGGGCTTTCATATGAGTTTATACGTCTTGCGGGCCGAACAGATAATAAAGTGGTGGCAGTACTGAGCAAACCGGGACTTGCGCTTCAGAAACTTACTACGCGTGAACCGGATGATTCTATGATTGAGTGTGCTATAGCTTCGGTCGAAGCAGTATTTGACTGGAGAGCATTTCAGGAAGACGCCAGAGCCGAAGAAGAAGCTAAAAGAAATGATAAGGCTTCCATTAAAGATAAACGCAGGCGGGAACGTGAGAAAGAGATACGTCAGAGACGTGAAGCAAAGGGGATTATAGATACCGATCTGTCTGAAGAAGAAATAAAGGAAATCGATGCCAGGATTGATAGCCTGCAGGGACAGGAGATTAAAGACGATGAGCTCTCCGAGGCTCTTGCAAGAGAGGCGGCAGATAAGGCAAAATCTTTGGCAAAAGATCAGGATATTGATATAGAAAATACAGAAGAAGATGTTAAGGATAATTTACAGTATCCTGATAGAAATCTCCTTGATTCAAGTGATGAAGAAGAGGATGATGAAGTTTTAAATGCACTAAATAAATATTTTAAAGAGTAGATAGTTGAGGGGAAAATGCGTTATTCCGATGCGAAAAAGAAGGCAGCATCTGAACTTAAGGCTGCCGGTATAGAAGAAGCGGAAGTTGATGCAGAATATCTTCTTCTTGTTGCTACAGGGCTTGAAAGAAGCAGCTTATTTGTTAAGCTGTATGAAGAAATGCCAAAGAGGGAAGCAGAGATCTTTGAAAAGCTTGTGGAACGTCGGGCAGATCATGAGCCCCTGCAGTATATTATAGGCAGTACCGAGTTTATGGGGTACAGTTTTATTGTTACACAAGATGTGCTTATCCCCAGATTTGATACCGAAATACTGGCTGAACTTGCTGTAAAGAGAAGTCTTGAGGCTATAAAAGCAAAACCGGGATTCTGGCAGAAAACGGATTCTGAAGAAGCCGGTCTCAAGGTTTTGGATCTTTGTACGGGGAGTGGATGTGTAGCTGTTTCTGTAGGATTTACAGTTATGGAAAAGCTGTTAAAAAATGATAAGAAATATAGTGAGAATATATTCATCTCCGTGACCGGTGCCGATATTTCAAAAGAAGCGTTAGAGATAGCCGGAAGAAATTTCGAATTAAATCTTCAAAAAAGTATTTTTGACATGACAGGTTGTAAAATAGATTTTCTTGAGAGCGATCTTTTTTCTCTGGTTAAGGGGAAATTTCATATTATAACGGCAAATCCGCCATATATAGTAAGGAATGAGATACAGGATCTTATGCCGGAAATTACAGAGCATGAACCGCATCTTGCTTTGGATGGCGGTGATGACGGCATGGATTTTTACAGAAGGATATGCAGGGAGGCACCCGGATACCTGTTTAGCGGTGGCAGACTCATCATGGAATTTGATGATTCTCAAGCCGAGCCCGTCGGAGATATGATGAGAGAAGCCGGGTTTGCGGAGATAGAGGTTCATCGTGATCTTGCCGGTTTAAGGCGAGTGATCGAGGGAGTCATTACGGAGAAATAGAGATGTTTGAAAAAATAGAGGAACTGGAACGGCGTTTTGAGGAAATTCAGGCAGAACTTTCTGAACCGCAGGTAGTGAATGACCAGAGCCGTTTCAGAAAACTTATGAAAGAACAGACCGACATGGGGGCCATAGTTGAAAAATACAGGGAATACAAGTCGGTAAAACAGACGATAGAGGACAGCCTTGAACTTTTGGACAGTGAAAATGATCCTGAAATGAGGGATATGCTGAAAGAAGAACTTTCTTCTTCAAGACAGAGGATATCTGAGGTTGAAAATGAACTTAAAATACTGCTTCTTCCGAAAGACCCGAATGATGAAAAGAATGTTGTAGTTGAGATCCGAGGAGGAGCGGGAGGCGATGAGGCAGCGCTTTTTGCCGCTGAGTTGTATAGGATGTACAGCAAATATGCTGATTCACAAAGATGGAAGATAGAACTGGTCAGTGTAAATGAAAGTGGTATAGGCGGGTTCAAAGAAGTCATATTTATGGTAAACGGTAAAGGAGCTTATTCCAGACTTAAATATGAAAGCGGAGTTCATCGTGTACAGCGTATACCGGTAACGGAATCAGGCGGAAGGATTCACACGTCAACGGCAACTGTAGCTATCATGCCAGAGGCTGAAGAGGTTGAGGTAAATCTTGATCTTAATGATTGTAAATTTGATGTTTTCAGGGCTTCGGGAAACGGTGGCCAGTGCGTAAATACTACGGATTCTGCAGTTCGTCTTACACATATACCTACAGGGATAGTTATATCATGCCAGGATGAAAAGTCGCAGCTTAAGAACAGAGATAAAGCATTAAGGGTACTTCGTGCCAAATTGTATGAACTCGAGCTTGAAAAGGCACATGATGCTGAAGCTGAAGTCAAGAGAAGTCAGGTTGGAACCGGAGACCGATCCGAAAAGATCAGAACCTATAACTTTCCTCAGAGCAGATGTACCGATCACAGGATAAAACTTACACTTTACACTTTGGATGACGTAATGAACGGAAATCTTGATCAGCTGATTGACAGCCTCACTGCCGCAGATCAGGCTGCAAAGCTTTTGAAAATGAGCGAGAATTGATCATGGAATTGATAACAAGCAATAAAAATGAAAAAATAAAGAATCTTCAGGCCCTGCTTAAGTTAAAGAAAGAACGTGATAGGCAGGGCTTTTTTGTAATTGAAGGTTTAAGGATTTTTAAAGATACATTAGAAACGGCACCGGAATGTATAGAGTCTATTTTTGTATCAGAGAGTTTTTCTTCAAGTTCTGCAATGGATGAAATAAAAGATAAATTATTAAAATCAGAAATTTCATCTGAATATGAAAAAATTTTGGCAGTAAAAGACAATGTATTTGAAAATATCAGCCAGACGGTAACCCCTCAGGGCATAATGTGCACAGTGAAAAAACCTTATTATAGCGTAAAGAATATTATCGGTAAAAAGATATTATTGCTGGAAAATATCCAGGATCCGGGAAATCTCGGAACTATGCTTAGGACTGCCGAGGCAGCAGGGGTTTCGGGCATAATAATGAGCAGGGATTGTGCAGACATTTTCAGTCCCAAGGTAGTAAGAAGTACCATGGGGTCAATATTCCGTATGCCTTTTGTATATTGTGAAAATTTTTATGCTGCAATAGAAGAATTAAAAGGATATGGAATAACAGTATACGCGGCATATCTTCACGGCGGGGTACCATACCAGGAGATAACATATTCCGAGAAAGCAGCCATTCTGATCGGTAATGAAGGAAACGGTTTAAGCCGTGAAGCTGTAGAACTGGCTGACAAAAGAATATATATCCCCATGGCAGGTAAAATTGAGTCATTAAATGCAGCCATTGCTGCCGCAATACTGATGTATCATGTATGATTTCTTATATGGATAATGACCAAAGTCTATATATTTTCATTCTTTAACGCATCTATCGTATTGTCTTTTTTTATCTTTCTGGAAGCGTACATCATCGTTATGAAAACAACCGTAAAAACAGCTGCTATAGCGATGACTACACTATACCACGGAACATAAAATGTGATACTGAAAGCATTATTTGTAACCTTATATACCGCATATGTGACGAGTATAGCTATCGGTAATCCTAACAGTACACTTTTAATTCCGTAAATAAGACATTCGATATTGAGCATTCTTCCGATACCGCGGTTGGAAAGTCCCATGGATTTAAGCATTCCGAATTCTCTGCGCCTTAAAGCTATGTTTGTTGATATGGTATTAAATACATTTGCTATGGCAACAAGGGAGATAAGCAGAACGAATCCATAAGAGAATATACTGATGAATTTGCGTAAGAAATTAGTGTTCTGCTTATTTGCTGCATGGTTATACACACCGGAGTTACTATAATTGTTTTCTGTCAATTTGAGATTGATGTCTTTTTCTGTTGCATTAGGATCGGAACTGTATATAAGAAATTCTTCATTATCTAAAAGCATTGTCTCAGATATTATGTCACTGTAAGGCAGGATAATTGCCGGTACTGACGTAAATGCATAGTCTTTATTATATGTGGTTCCTATTATCGAGATATCTATTGAATGCTCAAGAAGGCTCTTCTTGACAAATACGGCATTATCTAAAAATTCATATTTGGTATTGGTATGAAAATCAGTAGGAGCTTTATCTGTAGGCAATCCCAGATCGAGACGTGACTGAAGTGTTTCTTGTAAAAGGCTGTCAAATATGTCAATATCCTCAACATTCTCTTCGGAATACATAATATTATCATAGAATGTATTTATATCCTCCTCAGAAAAATAGACAAGATAAACTTCGCCGTTTTTATCAATGGTTTCGGTCATGACAATATATCCGTTATCCAAAACGTATTCAATATTGTACCAGTTACAGCTTATATTTTTCGGGAGAGAGTCGTCATCCGTAAAATTATAACTAAACTTTTTTCTGTTACCTTCCTCATCAAATGAATAAAATACTCCGTAGTTGTACACAACAGCCTGCGGAATCGAATCCGGTGAATATTCTATTCCCTCATTTTCCAATAATTCTTTAAAACTATTGTTATCTATGAAGAATAATTCGGCGTTATGATCATACATATTTTCGGATGTTTCGTCGAAAGTATCGGGAGCTGCGACTTCATCAGTGAACATTGATTCATAAGAATTGTCAGGAACTTCGTATAAAAGATTCGGATCCTGGATTACCGAATCATATAATTGTTTTACACGGATAACCTTATGTACTGCTTCAGAAGAAGAAAGGATACGAAAAATATTATCATAATCTGCTTCATCCATAGGTTCTCCGTCCTCTGTATAGGTATCCACATAATATATTAAAGACATATTGCCTTCGTAAAATTCATCGGATATTGCATCGCCGAGATATGAACAAAACGAAGAAGCCGCAATGAATAAAATGATACTTAATGCAAGAGAAACAATGGTTGCGCGGTATCTCTTTCGGTTACGGTTATAATTTCTGGAAGCAAGCATCCCTTCTATTCCGAATATTTTGGCAAAAATCCTAGGCTGTTTTAAATGATGAGATTTAATGCGGATATCGTTGTTTTGTCTTATGGAATCAAGAGGTGATACGCTTGAAGCCCTTAATGCGGGAATGATGGCCGATATAACAACTGTAAAAACTACCAGCAGGACTGAAACAAGTAAGAGAGGGAAATTAAGCACTATGCCTATCTTAACGTTTATAGCGGCTGTATAGCCTCCGAATCCTGCTATGAAATTGGAAAAACCTTCCTGCATAAGATAAAGAGTTGCGCCAATTCCCGAACAACCTAAGACGAGACCTAAAGGGATGGCGATAATGCATTCAAAAAATGCTTCATAAAATATAGATCTCCTTATCTGCTTCTTTGTAGCTCCTATGGATTTCAGTATACCAATCTGTTTCGTTCTTTCACTTACGGATATAGAAAAAGAATTGTATATTAAGGCAACTGTACCAAAAACAATAAGAAAGATAAGTATCAGGATAAAACCGAGTATAAACAGAAAATAGGATCTGTCGCTTATTCCTCCGTAGAGGGCTACCAGTTCTCTGTTTTTATAGCTCTTTACATACGGGTGTGTTTCTGAAAACGATCCTACAAATTCATTAAAACCGGCAGCATCTGTCAAAGAGTAAAAAACTCCGTATTCCGTGTCTTTAATATTTGAAATATCATCACTTATTGTGATGGCAGTATATCCGGGACAATAATAGTTTTCTATGTAATAAGAAAATCTGCTCATGATGCCGACTACGGTATAAGTATGTGATTCATTATCTTTTTCGAGAGGAAGAAGATATTCACCGGACGTGAAAGGTACATCGTCAGACATTATGACATTGCCGTTAAGATATCTCTTTCCGGGAGTAACAGTTATAGTATCGCCTGTTTTGAATTCAACATTTCCGTTATAGGATAAATGTTCCGAAATCAGTATTTCAGAGGAATTTTCGGGCATTCGTCCATCAATGATGTCAAGATTTACGAGATTGACAATATCGGGTGTTGTTTCTTTTATAAGAAGATAAGGCTTTGTGGAGTTTGTACTTCCGATATCAGCCCATCCGAGGGTTTTGTAAACGACACTTTGTTCAACTTGTGGGTCTGCTGTAAGGTCACGGACATCTTCTTTGGTACAATTATAAAAGTAACCATGAAAGCTTCCGTAAGTACCTTTTAATACTTCTCTTACATATTCGAGCCCGCTGTATCCTCCCTCTATAACAGCGGTGATAAGTGCCATAGAGAGGATAATTCCCAGAATGGTCATTGTTGTCCGCAGCTTATTGAGTTTAAGATTTCTTTTGACATATAT
This sequence comes from Lachnospiraceae bacterium, assembly GCA_017542245.1. Taxonomy (GTDB): domain Bacteria; phylum Bacillota; class Clostridia; order Lachnospirales; family Lachnospiraceae; genus RUG11977. The sequence continues at coordinate 36,095 of JAFXXN010000053.1, read as the reverse complement.
CCTGAATATATTCATGATATGTTAATTCCTCGTTTTTATAATCTTTGTAATATTTAAAAATTCCGCACATAGAAAGAAAACTTGCTTATTGATTTTCGGATAAGGTCAGTATGCCGGGTTTTTTATTCGCTCATCTTTTACTATTCTGCCGTCTTCGATAGCTATTACGCGGTCGGCCTGAAGGGCTATTGATTCATCGTGAGTAATGACTATAAGAGTCTGTTTGTAGCGTATATTTGAATATTTCAGAAGGTTTACGATCTCCTGACTGTTTTTTGAATCAAGATTTCCGGTGGGTTCATCGGCAAGTACAACGGAAGGAGCACTCATAAGAGCACGTCCAATGGAAACTCTCTGCTGTTGACCGCCTGAGAGCTGGTTCGGAAGATAATCGCGCCTGTCTTTGAGTTTTAGAATATCAAGAAGCTCCTCAAGCCTTTCCTCATTGACTTTTCTGCCATCCATGAGAACAGGAAGAGTTATGTTTTCAACTACGTTTAGAACAGGGATCAGGTTATAGAACTGATATACGAGTCCGACATACCTGCGGCGGAATATTGCAAGGTTTTCCTCACTTTGATCATAGACATCCTGCCCGTCCATATATACTTTCCCGGATGTTGGGCGGTCTACACCTCCGAGTGCATGCAAAAGCGTGGATTTTCCGGAGCCTGACGGTCCGATGATAGCAAGAAATTCTCCATGCTGTACACTAAAGGATACATTATCCAGAGCTTTAACGAGTGTTGAACCTGAACCATACTCTTTTGTGAGATTTTGAACATTAAGCAATTCCATAATAGCGGTCTCCTGTATGATCATTATTTCTTAGAGCCTTTTTAAGGCAAGCGTGAACGGCTCTTAAATTTTCTCCTTGGTGTCATTTTAAAGGGCTAAAGTGACTTCTGTGTGACAGTACAAGAATATTTTACAATACTTTTTGTGTTTTTCGTTTTGATTGACAAAACAGCCGTGTTTATAGTATAATAAAACCTGTATTTTGATAATTGGGCATTTATGCCTTTACATTCTATGAATACCGTATATGGAGAATATATGTTGAAGAACAGAAAAATAAGACCATTTATGAGATCCATTATCATGTGGCCCTTATATCTGTCCATTCTGCTTATAATAATGAATGTATACGTTTACTTCCTGGATTCAAGTGCAGGGAAGATAGTTACTATATTTGTCTCTGTATATATTGCGGGAGTAGCGATACTTATAGTATTGAAACGTGGACAGATAAATGAACAGCTGGTAAGATTCGGTGCCAGTTTCGGACAGGTTCAGAAAAGCCTTATAAAGGAGATGGCTGTTCCTTATGCGCTGCTTGATGAAGACGGAAGACTTTTGTCAGCAAATAACGAATTTACGGAACTCTGTAAGGAAAAAGCAAAACTGAAGGCAAGTATCGGACAGATATTTCCGGAAATCACAAAGAATATTCTTCCCACTGCAGATGAAATATCCGTTGTACATATTTCGGTAGGTGAAAAGAAATACCGTGCAGAGTTAAAAAATATATATGTTGAAGATGCAGACTGGAATGAAGAAAATAACAGTATTGTAGAAGAAAAGGACAATATACTGATTTCGGTTTTCTTTTATGATGAGACAGAAATACTTCGGCTCCAGAAATATTTAAAAGACAGGCAGTTAGTAGTCGCATTGCTTTATATTGATAATTATGAAGAGGCTCTTGAGAGTATTGATGAGGTAAGGCGTTCATTACTGAGTGCCCTTATCGACAGAAAGATAAATAAGTATTTTCAGGATTATCAGGCACTTTTAAAGAAACCGGAAAAGGATAAATATCTTATTGTTCTTCAGAATCTTTATCTTGAAGAACTTAAGAATATCCGCTTCAGCATTCTTGATGAAGTACGTGATGTTAATATTGGAAATGAGATGGCGGTAACTATAAGTATGGGTATCGGAGCAGGTATCGATTCCTATACCGAAAGTTATGAAGCAGCTCATGCGGCCATTGATCTGGCACTTGGCCGAGGCGGTGATCAGGTTGTAATAAAGGATAGGAACGAATTCCTGTATTACGGAGGAAAGAGTGCTTCGGTTGGAAAGAGTACCCGTGTTAAGGCAAGAGTAAAGGCACAGTCATTTAGGGAAATCATTGAAGAAAATGAGAAAGTTATTATAATGGGTCATTCTATGCCCGATGCTGATGCTTTCGGCGCTGCCGTAGGTGTTTACAGGATAGTTAAATATCTTGGAAAAAAGGCTTATATCATTCTTAACAAAGTTACAGATTCCATTAGTATGGTTGTAGGCCGTTTCCAGGGAGAACAGGCTCCGGCAGAGTATTCAGATATGATCATAAACTCGGAACAGGCCATAGCTCTCTGCGATGACAGTACTGTTCTTGTTGTTGTAGATGTTAACAGACCCGGGTATACTGAATGTCCGGAACTTCTCGAAATAGCTAAAACCAAGGTTCTTTTTGATCATCATCGTCAGACTTCGGATTCGATCAATGATGCTGTTCTTTCGTATATTGAACCATATATCTCTTCTGCATGTGAGATGGTTGCCGAAATGCTGCAGTATGTCGGAGACGGCATTAAGCTTAAGAGTATTGAAGCAGAAGCCATGTATTCGGGAATAATGATCGATACAAATAACTTCCTGACAAAGACTGGAGTCAGGACTTTTGAGGCTGCGGCATTCCTTAAGAGATGCGGAGCTGATGTTACACGTATCAGAAAAGCATTTAGGACGGATATGGATGAATATATTGCGAAAGCACGGGCGGTATCCACTTCAGAGATATTCATGAAGGGGTTTGTATTTGCGGAGTGCGTTGCTGAAGATGCCGGAGCACCTACAGTTCTTGGAGCACAGGTTGCAAATGAACTTATGGATATAAGCGATATAAAAGCAAGTTTTGTATTTACCGAGTATAATAATCAAATTTATATAAGTGCGCGTTCCATAGACGAAGTAAATGTTCAGGTTGTAATGGAAAAACTCGGCGGCGGAGGTCATATGAGTGTTGCCGGAGCTCAGCTCTCAGGATGTACTATTGCTGAAGCTAAACAGAAAGTTAAAAATGTTCTGGCCGACATGGTAAACAACAAAGAAATATAACAAAATAGAAGATGCGGAGCATCGTTTTGTTACCGAGGAAACGCAGAAGGCGTTTTCGAGGTGACATTGACTAAATTGATATGATAGAAAAGAGGATTTAAAATGCAGGTTATATTGTTACAGGACGTAAATAAATTGGGTAAAAAAGGTGAAGTAGTTAAGGTTAATGACGGCTATGCCAGAAACTTTATACTTCCGAAGAAACTTGGACTTGAGGCAACCGATAAGAACCTTAAGGAGCTGGCTGTCCAAAAAGCTGAAGAAGAGAAGAGACAGAAAGAAATATACGATGAAGCCAAGGCTTTGGGAGAAGAACTCGAGAAGAAAGTTGTAAAACTTGAGATAAAAGGCGGAGAGGGAGGCAAAACTTTCGGTTCGGTTACTGCAAAGGAAATTTCGGCAGGTCTTAAAGAACAGTACGGATACGAGATAGATAAAAAGAAGCTCCTGGTATCGGAGCCTATCAAAACCGCAGGAAGCTTTAAAGTAGGAGTTAAGCTCCATCCAAAGGTATCTGTAGACTTGACGGTTAAGGTTGAACTGATTTAACAAATTTAGACTTTGATGGGCGGACCTCTCGTTTTAAGAGAGTCCGCCTTTATATGCACGATAAATGTAGAAAAAATCAGGAGGAAGGTAATAATGGATGAAACAGCAGCCATAAAAAGAATTCTCCCGAATGACGCAGCGGCCGAACAGGCAGTGGTGGGCGCTTTGATAAGGGATAACGACATGATTCCCGTAGCTGTTGAAATTGTATCAGCCGATGACTTTTATTCACCTAAATACGGAAAAATATTTGAAACAATTGTTCAGATGTATGATTCCGGAGTTTCTGTAGATATACTTACATTAAGAGATAAGTTGATGGAAAAGAGTGTTCCGGAAGAATATTATTCTTTGGAGTCATTAAGGGATCTTCTTGCGTCGGTACCTACTTCGGCCCATATGAAAAATTATGCAGGGATTGTTTCAAAAAAAGCTACTTTAAGAAAAATGATAAAAGCTTCTGATGAGATAGCAGGCGCATGTTATGCCGAGAATGACGAACTTGACATCATATTGGAAGAGAGTGAAAAGAAAATTTATGATATAACCCAAAGGAGAAGATCCGGAGATATCGTAAGTATTAAGCAGACAGTAGTGGAAGTACTGAATAATATTCAAAATGCTTCCAAGCAATCCGGACAGGTTACGGGAATAACCACCGGATATTATGATCTTGATGTAAAGACTGCCGGTTTTCAAAAATCCGACCTGCTTTTGCTTGCAGCCCGTCCGTCAATGGGAAAAACAGCTTTAGCTTTAAATATTGCCGAGCATGTAATAACAAAGGAAAGGATTCCGACTGTATTTTTCAGTCTTGAGATGTCTCGACAGCAGCTGGCTAACCGTCTTATAGCCATGAATTCCAAAATAGATGCTCAATCTATACGAACGGGAAATCTGAAGCCCAATGAGTGGGGACAGCTGGTAGAGAGTGCCAGGATCATAGGAGAATCAACACTTATAATTGACGATACACCGGGAATATCCGTACGTGAGATGAGATCTAAATGCAGAAAACTGAAAATGGAGAGAGGGCTGGGATTTATTATCATAGATTATCTTCAGCTTATGACTGCCGGGGGAAAAGGATCGGAATCAAGACAACAGGAAATTTCTGAGATTTCACGTTCATTGAAAGCTATCGCGAGAGAGATGGAATGTCCCGTGCTTGCACTGTCACAGCTTTCGCGTGATGTTGAGAAGAGGGAAGATAAGAGACCTCAGTTATCGGATTTAAGAGAGTCGGGTGCGATCGAACAGGACGCTGACGTTGTTATGTTTATATACAGGGATGAATACTATAATAAAGAAGAGTCCAAGGATAAAGGAATAGCTGAAGTGATAATCGGAAAACAGCGAAACGGTCCTACCGGAAAGATAAAGCTGGGATGTCAGCTTCAATACTCACGATTTGTTAATCTTTCAAGAGAATAGAAAAATGCCCTATATCCGAGATATAGGGCATTTAAATTTTTTAGACTTAGATTAAGCCTGCTGAGGAGCACCAACGGGACAAGTCTCAGCACAAGCACCGCAATCTACACAAGCATCTGCATTGATCTCGAACTTGCCGTCGCCCTCTGCTATAGCACCTGCAGGACATCCCTCTGCACAAGCACCACAGCTGATGCAGTCTTCACTAATCTTATAAGCCATTTTTTTAATCCTCCTTCATGAAAGTTGCATTTCTGCTCGATACCATAATATACCAGTTGTATAAAAAATACAAGTTAAATTTTGATAAAATGTAGAACGGTATGTTGATATTTACGTTTATTCTGTTATAATATGATTCAAATACGGGTTTGCCCGAAAAACTGGAGTTATGATGGACCATTTTGTGTTACACAGCGATTTTAAACCAACGGGAGATCAGCCCGAAGCAATAAAAGAACTGGTTGAGGGATTTAAAGCCGGAAATCAGTTCGAAACACTTTTGGGAGTTACGGGTTCCGGCAAGACATTTACAATGGCCAATGTTATTGCCGCTCTGAATAAACCGACTATAGTTATTGCACATAATAAGACATTGGCTGCTCAGTTGTACGGAGAGTTTAAAGAATTTTTTCCCGAGAATGCCGTAGAGTATTTTGTGTCGTATTATGATTATTATCAGCCGGAAGCTTATGTACCGTCTACTGATACATATATTGAGAAGGATTCCGCGATCAATGATGAGATAGACCGTTTGCGACATTCAGCAACGGCGGCTCTTGCAGAGAGAAGAGATGTTATTATAGTAGCAAGTGTATCCTGCATTTATGGCATAGCTGCACAAGAGGACTATACGGAGATGACTCTTTCTTTGAGACCGGGAATGACGGTTGACAGGGATAAGGTGATCAGACGGCTCGTTGATATGCAGTATATCCGTGATGAGATTGATTTTCACAGAGGTACATTCAGGGTTCGCGGTGATGTGGTGGAAATATATCCGATAGCTTCTGAAGATTATGCTTACAGAGTCGAGTTTTTCGGGGATGAAATAGACAAGATAAGCCAGACGGAAGCGCTGACAGGGAAAGTAAGGGCGCTCATGGAACATGTTATGCTATTCCCTGCATCACATTATGTTGTTCCGGAAGACAGAATGAAAAAGGCGATAACCGCAATTGAGGCTGAATTAGAGGACAGAGTAAAATATTTTAAAGAAAGAGAAAAACTCATAGAGGCACAGAGAATCAGCGAGCGGACAAATTTTGATATTGAGATGCTGAGAGAAACGGGTATTTGTTCGGGAATAGAGAATTATTCCAGACATCTTGCGGGCCTTCCGGAAGGAGCAACCCCTCATACGCTTATTGAACATTTCGGAGATGATTTCCTTATGATCGTCGATGAGTCCCATATGACTATGCCGCAGTTCAGAGGTATGTTTAACGGTGATCGTGCCAGAAAGACCGTTCTTGTCGACTATGGATTCAGACTGCCTTCGGCACTTGATAACAGACCGCTTAAGTTCGACGAGTTTGAATCGATGCTGGATCAGGTTATGTTTGTTTCGGCAACTCCGGGGCAGTATGAGGAAGAGCATGAGCTGCTGAGAGCTGAACAGGTTATACGTCCGACAGGGCTTTTGGACCCGAAAGTAGACGTAAGGCCTGCCGAAGGTCAGATAGATGATCTTATAGAGGAAATAAGAAAAGAAATAAAAGCAGCTCAGGTACCGGATGAGAACGGGGAAAAACCTATAGCAGGAAAGGTACTTGTAACTACGCTTACGAAAAGAATGGCAGAGGAATTGACAGAATATCTGAGAACTGCGGGAATAAGGGTAAAATATCTGCATTCGGATGTGGACACACTTGAACGTTCACAGATTATCAGAGATATGAGAATGGATGTCTTTGACGTATTGGTAGGCATTAACCTTTTAAGGGAGGGGCTTGATATTCCTGAGGTAAGCCTGGTTGCAATCCTAGATGCCGATAAGGAAGGATTTCTGCGATCAGAGGTATCGCTTATTCAGACTATAGGACGGGCTGCACGTAATGAACACGGGCATGTTGTAATGTACGCCGATCATATGACCGAATCGATGGAAAAAGCTATAGGTGAGACTGAAAGGCGAAGAAAGATACAGCAGGATTATAATGATAAAAACGGTATAACACCGAAGACTATAGTAAAAAAAGTAAGGGAACTTATAAGTATTACAAGAAAAGTTGACAAGGCTCATGCGGGAATAGAAAAAGATCCTGAATCGATGAGCGTTCAGGAACTTGAAGCAGCAGCGGCAAAACTGATGAAGGATATGCAGAAGGCTGCAGCTGAGCTTGAATTTGAAAAAGCGGCCGAGCTCAGAGACCGTTTGATGGAGATAAGACGGAAGCTGAATGAGACATAAAAAACATTTTAAAAATTTTCTATAATTTTAATAGCATTTTTAAAAATTTTGTGGTATAAATAGAGAGTGAACTTTTTACAGGCTTATGCTTTGTAAGAGATGTCATATATATTATATTAAACATTATGTAATGGGAGGAAATAATAATGCTTAACATTAAGAAGGAAAACAACGGAGCAGAAAAACTTTGCGTAGCTTTGGAAGGAAGACTGGATACTGTCACCGCCCCCCAGCTTGAGAGTGAGATAAAGGCATCTCTTGAAGGTGTTACCGAACTTACTATCGATGCTAAAAAGTTGGAATATATATCCAGTGCAGGACTTAGAGTTCTCCTTTCGGCACAGAAGATCATGAGCAAACAGGGAAGCATGAAAGTGAAGAATGTATCTGAAGAAGTAAATGAAATATTTGAGGTTACCGGTTTTTCAGACATTCTTACTATAGAATAAAGTCTGTGCTGTTCTATTATTTGGGAGATAATTATGCAGACTGATAAGATTAAGATCAAAAATAGCGGCGAAGGCATGAACATGGCTTTGCAGGAAGCGGAAAAATTTGCCATGTATACTGACATGGATAAGAAAAGTGCTTTAAGGGTAAGGCTTCTTGTAGAAGAGACTTTGGGCATGGTTGAAGCAATAACAGGAGATTTCAGTGCAGATTTTTGGATTGAAAATGATAAGAAATGCGCCGTACGTATTCGCCTGGAAGCTTTGAGCGAGATGGATTACAAAAAGAAGCAGGAACTTATCCAGGCATCTTCTGATAAGAAAAATGCAGCCGGTAAGGGATTAATGGGAAAGATCAGGCAGATCATTGAGAATGGCCTTTACAGTATTGATGAAGTCGGAAGCCTTCAGGCAGAGTATGGCGGAGAGGCACTCATGTATGGCAATATGGGCATGTGTGAGATCGATCCGGGCAGCGCGATCTATTCCATGAATTACATGTGGTCGCTGGAAAATTACAGAAATTCCATAGAGAACACTTCGAACACAGATGAAGCAGTCAAGGAAGCATGGGATGAACTTGAAAAGTCCATCGTTGCTAATATTGCTGATGATGTTCGTGTCGGAGTTAAGGGCAATAAGATCGAACTTACGATTGAAAAAAGAAGTTTCTGATTAGTTTTACGACATTGAGACGGTTGTCTGTGTCATTTGGACAAAAGGACCGTCTCTTTTTCAATGTTAGAAGGAAAATCAGAAATCAGGATGCTTATAGTATCCGTTTCAGGAGAAGATAATGGTAAAGAATTACATAAAGATAAGAGGAGCAAAAGAGAATAACCTTAAAAACTTAAGTGTTGATATACCCAGAGACAGTTTTGTGGTTCTTACGGGGCTGTCCGGTTCGGGAAAATCATCACTTGCATTTGACACTATTTATGCAGAAGGGCAGAGACGCTATATGGAGTCTCTTTCTTCTTATGCCCGGCAATTTTTGGGAATGATGGAAAAACCTGATGTGGAATCTATAGAAGGACTCCCTCCTGCTATTTCAATAGATCAGAAATCAACTAATCATAATCCGAGATCTACGGTAGGAACTGTTACCGAGATATATGATTATTTCCGACTGCTGTATGCAAGAATAGGTATACCGCACTGCCCGAATTGCGGTAAGGAGATAAAAAGGCAGACTGTCGATCAAATGGTCGATGAGATAATGGAACTTGATGAAGGAACCAGAATTCAGATTCTTTCGCCGGTTGTCAGAGGACGAAAGGGAGAACATACGAAAATATTCGACCAGGCCAGGAGAAGCGGTTATGTACGTGTTTCTGTCGACGGTCATGTTTATGATCTGAATGAGGAAATAAAACTGGAAAAAAATAATAAACACAATATATTGATAGTCATTGACAGGCTTGTAGTGAAAAAAGGGATCGAAAAAAGACTTTCCGATTCTCTTGAAAGCAGTCTGAAACTTGGCGGCGGGCTCTCTGTATGTGAAATTGTAGGATCGGAAAATCAACAGGAGATTACCTTAAGCCAGAATTTTGCCTGCCCTGATTGTGGGATCAGTGTAGAAGAATTTGAACCGAGAACATTTTCATTTAACAATCCTTTTGGAGCCTGCCCTGATTGTGCGGGTTTGGGTTCAAGACAGGAATTCAGTGTAGAACTGATTATTCCGGATCAAAGCAGAAGTATCCTCGAAAAAGGCACGATAACTATAAACGGATGGAAGTCCCTGCCTGATACTTCATCTTACAGCAGAGTCATCCTGGATGCTCTTTCGAGGGAATACAATATCGATCTTTCAAGACCGTTTAATAAGCTGACGGAAAAGGAAAGAAACCTGATACTCTACGGAACGGACGGAAAAAGACTTAACATATATTATAAGGGTGCTCACAGCGAAGGAACTTTTGATACCAGTTTTGAAGGTATTATCGGTAATATCCGGAGACGATACCGTGAAGCTGCCGAATCCACTAAACCGGAATATGAGCAGTATATGCAGATTATTCCATGCGTAACCTGTGGGGGAAAGAGGCTTAAGAAAGAAGCACTTGCAGTTACGGTGGGTGACAGAAACATTTCCGAATTAACAGATCTGCCTATTGTTGATCTCGCAAAGTTTATGAAGTCGCTTAAACTCACCGATATGCAGAAAAAGATAGGCCAGCTTATATTAAAAGAGATAAATGCAAGAATTGGCTTTTTAATAGAAGTGGGATTGGATTATCTTACACTTTCAAGAGCAACGGCTTCACTTTCCGGAGGTGAAGCCCAGCGTATCAGGCTTGCAACACAGATAGGCTCAGGACTTGTAGGGGTCGCATATATTCTTGACGAACCAAGCATCGGACTTCATCAGAGAGATAATGGAAAACTGATCAAAGCATTAAAGGATCTTAAAGACTTGGGAAATTCACTGATTGTAGTTGAACATGACGAAGATACCATGCGTGCTGCCGATTGTATCATCGATATAGGACCGGGAGCAGGAAGTAACGGCGGAGAAGTTGTAGCAATAGGAACAGCTGATGAAATATCAAAAAATCCTAAATCAATAACCGGAGCATATTTAAGCGGGAGAATAAAGATCGATGTTCCTAAAATAAGAAGAAAACCCGAAGAGTTTCTTACGATCAAGGGTGCAAGAGAAAATAATCTGAAAAATATAGACGTAAAAATACCTCTTGGCGTATTTACCTGTATTACAGGCGTATCAGGTTCCGGAAAGAGTTCTCTTATTACTGAAATATTATATAAACGTCTTGCGAGGGAACTGAACCGTGCACGTACGGTCATTCCCGGGAAACATGATGATATTCTTGGAATGGAACTTCTTGATAAAGTTATTGATATCGATCAGTCACCTATCGGGAAAACACCCAGATCGAATCCTGCCACATACACAGGCGCATTTGACCTGATAAGAGATCTTTTTGCAGCAACTACCGATGCTAAAACAAAAGGATACAGTAAAGGACGTTTCAGTTTTAATGTAAAGGGTGGAAGATGTGAAGCATGTTCGGGGGACGGTATTATAAAGATAGAGATGAACTTTCTTCCCGACATTTATGTTCCTTGCGAGGTATGCGGAGGAAAAAGGTATAACAGGGATACTCTCGATGTCAGGTACAGAGGAAAGAATATTTATGAAGTTCTTGAAATGCATATAGAAGAGGCAGTAAAGTTCTTTGAAAATGTTCCGTCTGTAAGGAGAAAAATAGAAACTCTCAATGAAGTGGGGCTTGGTTATTTAAAACTCGGTCATCCTTCAACATCGCTTTCGGGAGGAGAGGCACAGCGTGTAAAACTTGCTACCGAACTTAGCAAAAGGAGCACCGGAAGAACTATCTATATATTGGATGAACCGACTACCGGACTGCATTTTGATGATGTGAAAAAGCTGATAGAAATACTTCAGAGGCTTACGGAAAACGGTAACACCGTGGTTGTCATTGAACATAATCTTGACGTGATAAAAAGTGCCGACTATATTATCGATATCGGTCCGGAAGGCGGTGACAAGGGAGGAACGGTAGTGGCAGAGGGAACTCCCGAAAAAATTGCCAAAGATAAAAAATCCTATACCGGTGAATTCCTGAAAACTATGCTGTAATATTATCAGCTGTCGGAAGAAAGGAAAAAATATGCAGAACAATTTTTATGCCATGCTGTCAAGGATGAAATATATTGACAGGTGGGCTCTTATGAGAAATTCATATACGGAAAATATCAGTGAACATTCCTTAGAAGTCAGTATTCTTACACATGCGCTTTGTGTTATAGGAAATAAGAGGCTCGGGAAAAATCTTAATGCTGAAAAAGCTGTACTTATAGCCTTGTATCATGATGCTTCCGAAATAATAACCGGAGATATGCCTACTCCGATAAAATACCTTAACAAAGATATAAAAGGAGCATTTAAGGAGATTGAGGCAAAGGCTAACAGAAAACTGCTTGATATGCTTCCGGACGATATGAGGCCGGATTATGAAGAACTCTTTTTCCCGGATAAAACACTTGAATATGAGATGAAACTGGTCAAGGCTGCGGATAAGCTTTCGGCACTTATTAAATGCATCGAAGAAGAAAAAACGGGGAATACGGAATTTAAAAGTGCAGGCAGGACACTTGAAGCTTCAATAGAAGAAATGTGGCTTGAGGAAGCAAAGATTTTCATGGCAGAGTTTTTACCTTCATATCATCTTACTCTTGATGATCTTAACAGAAATCAGATTGATAGTGAAAATTGAAAATTCTATAATAAAATAGGTTGACAAATTTTCAGAATCGGGGATAATTAAAGCATTAGAAATAACTCGACCAATACTTTGCATTAAAAGAAAAGGAGAAGTAAATATGGCAGAAGTATATTTGTACGGGATGATCTTGGCGACTAATTCATTTATGGTAAAGGGTGATTTCCTGGCTCCGGACAGCTATTCGGAATTGTCGGAAAAATACAGGCTTCCAGGCGGGGAAACCGGAGACTGTGCTACCATACTTGCCGGACTTGGGGTAAATGTAAAGGTTGACGGCAACCATATCGGAAAGAATGTCGCACCGCTTGTCAGAAAGTTTTATGAGGACAAGAATGTTGACATAAGTTCATTGTGCTTTGACTTAAATTATGAAGGCCTTGAAGATTATGTGATCGTAGGAAACGGAAAAAAGACAGCCTTCGGTACAACGTATGATTTCCATAATAACGGACAGAAACGCTGGAATATACCGAAGGAAGGCGATGTAGCCGGCTGTAAGGTTGCTGCCATCGATCCGTATTTTGAGGATGGAACAGAGGCTGCTGCTGAGTTATGTAATTATTATGGAAAGCCATATGTTACGATAGACTGCAGACATGATGAATATGTATTCAGACATGCAGCTGTTACCATAATTTCCAGTGAGGGCTTAAAAAGAAAATATCCGGGTAAGACTCCGGAGGAGGTATATGAGAAACTTGTTGAGAACGGGGAAGGCCTTGTGGTTATCACCGGAGGAGACAATATCATATATGGCAGACGGGGAGGAGAACTGAATACCAGGATTCCTTTTACGGTTGATCCTCTTTGTACGGTTGGCGCAGATAATGCTTTTAAGGCAGGCTGTGTATATGGTCTTCTGAAAGGCATGGATGATGATGAACTTGTATGCTTTGCTGCCGCATGTGCCGCTATCGCAGTTACAAAATTCCCGCTTGCATTGTATCCGCCCAAATTAGAAGATATTAATGCTCTTGAAAAGTAATTGCAAAATATTCAGACAATTTAATACACAAGATATAGAAATTTTCCAGTTTTATGTGACCTAAATATATGTATTTATTTAGGTCACATATTTTTTATGAAGTATTTACAAAAAAATATGAAAAAATTGAAAATCTTTGTTAAAAACATCTTGAAATGTTTAGGTAGTTGTGATAGACTTCTAAATGTAGTGATTTTTTTTTAATGGCAACAAAATATTGTTGTTAAAATTGTATAGAAAATTCATGCATTTTGTGCGGGAAGATGCGGAGTTATGGGTGAGAGATTACGTAAGCAGGAAAATATGAGAGTTTTGGCCAGGTTGTCCATGGAGAACATAAAAAGGGCATTTTTTACGGCTGTCATATGTGCAGGATTACTTCCGGTCATGCTTGTTATTAATATTTTTATTTTTGAAGACGAAGCAGTAAGCGGGATATTGACCGGCCTTTTGATATTCTTTGAAGTACTTGATATAACATTTGCGGTGTTATCATTTCTTGCAATGAAAAGCAGGGATAACATGATGTGCTTATGGGCATATCGTGGATTTTGGATTGTCTTCGAATTGTTTTCATTTGTTCTTATATATGCAAACAAGCTTGCCGGTACGGGTGTCACATTTTACAGTTTGATGCTCATAGTGCTTATGCTTGTTCCTGCACTTGAGCCCATAGAGATGCTTTACGGGATCGTTGCCGAAACAGTATATGTAGTATTCCTTATAGCAAAATTCGGAACTAACGGATTTGAAGTATTTAACATCATTACTATGAATGTTCTGCTTTATGCTATGTCAAGATATCTTTTCAAACATACCATAGAGCATATACGACTTAGAGAACGTGTTAAAGACAGTGACGGTAAAGTTGAAATTGACAGGATGACCGGGCTGCTTAACAGAAAAGGGCTTGAACGTATGGCCTATATGTCCATAATGTCTTCTGTACGAAGCAGAAAACGTTTTACTGTGATCATGGCAGACATAGACGGATTGCAGGCATATAATATGGAACACGGAACAAAGCGCGGGGATGATCTGATCAAAGCCGTTTCGGAGATTATAAGATCTGCAGTAGTTAAAAATACAGATATTGTTTCACGACTGGATGGCGGGAAATTCCTGGTATGTATGGAAGGCGGACATGGTAAAGATGATGAGAAACTTGCCGAAAAAATAAAAGAACTTCTCGACAGAAAGAGAATACCTGCCGCAAAAGACGCAAAGAACAGATTTGTTACTTTGAGTATCGGTGTTGCTACAGCTGTTCCTACGGTAGATAATGATTATTATGAGCTGTATGACGCTGCTGAGACTGCAATGTTTACTGCTAAAGATAAAGGCGGAGATTGTATTGAAACCAACAGTGCAGTTTACGAGAGCAAACAGCCTAAGGGCAGGCGCGTAGCTGTAGTGGGATGACCCGGAAAAAGAAAACAAGCTATTTATCTTAAAATGACGATTTAATAGAAAAAGAGAAGAATTTACAGAATTTTAATTGAAAAAAATTAAAAAATTCAATATTTGTACTTGCAATTTTTTATAGCAGGGTGTATAATACACACATAACAAGAAACATCCTGAGGTGTGCGTGATCCTGTATTTTTGAACCTACATTCATAATAAGGGATTCCAACATTTTTAGGTTAATGTCAGGCCTCCGTTGAGTGGAAGACAGCGGTCTAAGTGAGGTCACCCACCTAGCATTTGCTAGGACTCAGAAAGAGGGAAGCGGCACTTTGGGTGTTTCACGGAATATTAAAGGCGATTTTTATATCGCCTTTTCTTTTTTTGCAAAGTTTTTTTCTTTTTTCTTTCTTTTTTCACAATTATATGTTATAATAACTCTGTATGTGACAAGAATACTTAGAAAGGATAGCTGCTTTAGCGGCAGACACATTCTCATAATGGCTACGAATAAATATACTATTATAACGGATTCAGCTACTGATATGCCTAAGTGGGTCATTGATAAGTATAATCTTCGTGTTATCCCCACTCCTGTTGTTATAGAAGGAAAAGACTATTTTGACGGTGAGACGGTGTTCCCGGATGAGTTTTATGACATCCTTCGTTCCGGAAAGAATGTAACTACTTACCATATTAATGAATATATGTTCTATCAGAATTTTGAACCATACGCCAAGGCAGGAGAGGAAGTACTGTATTTTTGTTTTTCAACCGGTATAGCAGGAACGTTCAACGCAGCAAATCTTGCAAAAAACGAACTGTTGGAAAAATATCCTGATTTCAAGATTGATATTATGGATTCAAAATGTGCCTCCATAGGTTTTGGAATGTGTGTATTCTTTGCCCTTTATATGCAGTCAAAAGGTGCATCGAAGGAAGAAGTTATGGAAGCTGCAAGATTCCATTTTGATCATATGGAACATATATTTATGGTAGATACTCTTGAGTATTTGTATAAAGGCGGCAGGATCAGCAGGACTTCAGCTATTGCAGGAGGACTTCTTGATATAAAGCCTATAATAGAAGTTACCGATGAAGGAAAACTGGAGGTATTCCAGAAAGTACGAGGCAGAAAGAAAGCTATTGCGAGGATGATAGAAGTTATCGGAGAAAGAGGTTATCAGCTTGAAAACCAGGTAATCGGTTCTGTTCATGCGGATTGTTCCGATGATGATGATGCTTTCATAGCAGAATTAAAATCAAGATATGGAATTAAAAAAGTTGTTAAAGGTTTCTTAGGCTGTGCTATCGGTGCTCATACCGGCCCCGGTATGATGGGGGCGGTATGTCTGGATGCTCCTTCGCCTGCCCAGAAATATATTGATGAACTGATCAAGGAAGACGATCCTTCGTTTAAATTTGTATGATTTAACAAAATTGAAGATGCGGGGCATCGTTTTGTTGCCGGAAACGCTTAAGGCATTTTCAAGGTGACATTGAAAAAGAGTTATAAAGATTGGTATGTATATGTCGGAAGTATTAAGAAACGCAAATGACGGGTACCGTATATACATACAGTTTGGAGAATAATGGATTCAAATAATAACAGAAACGGTGACGGAAATAAATCACCACAGAATAAAAGAATATTTATCGCATGTCTGGTCGTAACTGCGATCATGGTATTATTCTTCAGTTATTTCACAAAAAACATATCAAAGGATTCGGTTCAGGAAATAACTTATGATAAGTTTTTGTCAATGCTGGAGAATGATGCGATAAGCGAAGTCCTGATAAAAAGCGACAGAATTGTGATAAAACCAAGGAACAGAGCTTCGGCCTACGGAGTGGAACAGTCATATTATACAGGTGGAGTATATGATCCCGATCTTGTAAACAGACTGCGCGAGAAAAATGTTGTTTTTTCTGAAGAAATAGTTGACTCAAGTACTACCCTTATCGATATATTCCTTGCATATATTCTTCCTTTTATCATTATATATGGTCTGATGTTCTTCCTTTTCCGCGGATTAAGCAAGGGTGGCGGAATCATGGGAGTCGGTAAGAGCAATGCCAAAATATATAATGTGGAGAAAGAAACCGGCATAACATTTAAAGATGTAGCAGGCGAGGACGAAGCTAAAGAATCAATAAACGAACTTGTTGATTTCCTTCATAACCCCGGCAAATATCAGAAGATAGGTGCCAAGCTTCCTAAGGGTGCCCTTCTTGTAGGACCTCCGGGAACCGGAAAAACTCTTCTTGCAAAGGCAGTTGCCGGTGAAGCTCATGTACCGTTCTTTTCGATAACAGGTTCTGACTTTGTTGAAATGTTTGTCGGTGTCGGTGCATCCCGTGTAAGAGACCTGTTTAAACAGGCACAGGGTCATGCTCCGTGTATCGTGTTCATTGATGAGATAGACGCTATAGGTAAAAGCAGAGATGCTCAGTATGGCGGAGGAAATGATGAACGTGAACAGACTCTGAACCAGTTGTTGTCAGAAATGGATGGTTTTGACACATCAAAAGGCGTAGTAATAATTGCGGCAACAAACCGTCCGGAAGTATTAGACAAGGCACTTTTGCGTCCAGGCCGTTTTGACAGACGTATAATTGTCGATAAACCGGATTTAAAGGGACGAATTGAAATACTTAAAGTTCATGCAAAAAATGTTCTCCTCGAAGATTCGGTAAATTTAGAGGAAATAGGACTTGCAACATCGGGAGCTGTTGGTTCCGATCTGGCTAATATAATCAATGAAGCAGCTATTCTGGCTGTAAAAAAGAACAGGACTCTTGTTACCCAGGACGATCTTATGGAGTCGGTTGAAGTAGTTATTGCCGGAAAGGAAAAGAAAGACAGGATCCTAAGCGAGAAAGAAAAGAAAATTGTTGCATATCATGAAACCGGTCATGCGCTTATAACTGCGCTCGAGAAGAATGCCGAACCGGTGCAGAAGATTACTATTGTCCCCAGGACAATGGGTTCTCTCGGTTATGTAATGCAGGTTCCCGAGGAAGAAAAATATTTGATGAGCCAGGAAGAACTCAAAGCCCGTCTGGTTACTCTTTATGGTGGGCGAGCTGCTGAAGAACTGGTGTTCGGTTCTATAACGACAGGCGCTTCAAATGATATAGAGAAAGCTACAGATATTGCAAGAGCCATGATAACTCAGTATGGTATGTCTGAAAAGTTCGGATTGATAGGTCTTGAAAAAATGGGTAACCAGTATCTTGACGGCCGTCCGGTACTTAATTGCGGAGATGCGACTTCAGCGGAGATAGACCATGAGGTTATGAAGCTTCTTAAGGAATGCTATGAAAAGGCAAAAGAACTTCTTAAAGATAACCGGGATATCATGGACAGAATAGCTTCTTATTTAAGTGAGAAAGAAACCATTACCGGAAAGCAGTTTATGGAGTTATATAATGAGGTTATTTCCAATCGGAACGTTCAGACTGTTACTACCGCTTCTGAGGTTTCGGAGAGCTTAAACGAATCAGAGACGGCGGCTGTTACGGCAACGTAACGAAATTGACTGTTCGTAATCTTTTTCCGGAGTACAAAAAAACTCCGGTTTCTCATATTAACGCCCGGCATTCGGGAAAAATTGGAAGATGGAGAAACATGCGCAAAGAAGAATTTAAGATGGAACGTCCC
The DNA here is from genome assembly GCA_017542245.1 of Lachnospiraceae bacterium. Classification (GTDB taxonomy): domain Bacteria; phylum Bacillota; class Clostridia; order Lachnospirales; family Lachnospiraceae; genus RUG11977. The sequence goes on along the minus strand of JAFXXN010000053.1, from coordinate 17,806 downwards.
GGACTGGTGGAAATCGGTCAAAGGGTCAGTATTGTGGAAAAAAGCACAGTCGCATTTTATTACTATATAATAGTACCGGCTGTTGCCATGTCCGGAAACTTTTCTTTTTCTGACAGGATAATGTCTACGGAAGGAACAGTAGTGGATATCCGGAAAAATGAAAAAGGATATTTTGTTGACGTCGAATTTGAAGCCTGAAGGATAATACACATCAAATTTGGGAGGTTCTGACTATGACTTCTGAAAAAAAGAAAGATTTTACAAGACGGATCAGTCAGGCTAATAAGACCGATCTTGTAGTTGTAACATTTGATATTATCATAGAAAATATCGATTGTGCTTCGAAATGCCTTGAAGAAGGCGATGTTAACGGATACAGGACGGAACTTAAATCTGCGCAGCGTTTCCTTGGCGAACTGATGAGATCGCTTGATTTTAAGTATCCCATTTCAAAAAATCTTTTAAGCATTTATGAGTATGTTCAGAAAAAACTTATTGCCTGTGACATTTCTGGAGAGGACCGAGGACTGGATGAGGCGAGAGGAATACTTTCACGTATCGGCGAAGCATTTTCTCAAATAGCGGGACAGGATAATTCTGAAAGCGTAATGGAGAATGCTCAACAGATATATGCCGGGCTAACGTACGGAAAAGGAACATTAAACGAGGCGGATATGGGCATTGGGACCAATAGAGGTTTCTTGGCATAGGGACTTTTGCTGAAAGTTCAAACGGATACTTTGAAACAGAGGTGGGTTATGGACATACAGGTTGGAGACAGGCTCAGGCTGAAAAAACAGCATCCGTGCGGTAACAGTGAGTGGGAAGTATTAAGGATCGGCATGGATTTCAGATTAAAGTGCTGCGGCTGTGGACATATGATAATGATTCCCAGGAAACAGGCTGAAAAAAATGTAAAAGCGATAATTCGTAACTGAAAAATAAATCAAAATATAAAAAAAGAACTTGACATGGCACAAAATACGTGATAAAGTGTAAAGGCTGGCGACAGTTCTTTTTTTGTTGCCTGCATACAGCCACGGGCAAAATACCACATTGTTCGTGAGAATAAATTAACGGAGGTGGAAGTTGTGCGAGTAAAGATTACATTGGCATGTACAGAATGCAAGCAGCGTAATTACAACATGACGAAAGAAAAAAAGAATCATCCTGACAGAATGGAAACAAAGAAGTATTGCAGGTTCTGTAAGAAGCATACGATGCACAAGGAAACCAAATAACAGAAAGGAAGGTGTGCACTATGAGTGATGCAGCAGCTCCTAAGAAAAAGGAAAGTTTCTTTTCCGGAGTAAAGAAAGAATTCAAAAAGATAGTTTGGCCCGATAAGGTCACACTGATGAAGGAATCAGCTGCCGTAGTAGTCGTTTCTGTCATTTTGGGTGCAATCATCGCACTGGTTGATGCAGCCATAAAGTTTGGTTTAGACAAAATTTTAACATTGTGATCATAAGAAATCAGGAAACTTGAGGTCGCATACAGAAATGGAGTTAAAATATGGCAGAAGCTAACTGGTATGTCGTTCATACTTATTCAGGGTATGAGAACAAAGTAAAAGCCAATATTGAGAAGACTATCGAGAACAGAGGACTTCAGGATCAGATACTTGAAGTATCGGTACCTCTTCAGGACGTTATTGAGATAAAGAATGGTGTCAGGAAGAAAGTACAGAAGAAAATGTTCCCCGGTTATGTGCTGTTAAACATGGTTATGAATGATAATACTTGGTATGTTGTCAGGAATACCAGAGGTGTTACAGGTTTTGTCGGACCCGGATCCAAACCGGTACCGCTTACCGAAGAAGAAATGAAGGCCATGGGTGTAGCAGGCGAGGAGATCATGCTTGACTTTGAAGTAGGTGATACGGTTACCGTTACCGCCGGAGCCTGGGAGAATTACCAGGGTGTTGTCAAGATGATCAATGAAAGCAAGCAGACCATTACGATAAATATCGATGTATTTGGCAGAGAGACACCCGTTGAAATCGGATTTACGGATGTAAGATTAGATTTATAATGATACTAAAGGCGTATGTAACGCAGAATCGAGGATTAAAATGGCAAAGAAAGTTACTGGTTATATCAAATTACAGATTCCGGCTGGAAAGGCAACACCGGCACCTCCCGTAGGTCCCGCACTTGGTCAGCACGGAGTAAACATTGTACAGTTTACAAAGGAGTTTAATGCAAGAACTGCAGATCAGGGTGATCTTATCATTCCTGTTGTTATTACCGTTTATGCAGACAGAAGCTTCAGCTTCATTACTAAGACTCCTCCCGCAGCAGTGCTTTTAAAGAAGGCCTGCAACTTAAAGAGCGCTTCAGGTCAGCCTAACAAGAATAAGGTTGCTACCATTAAGCGTTCAGAGGTTCAGAAGATTGCCGAGAAGAAGATGCCTGATCTTAACGCAGCCAGCATCGAGGCAGCTACCAGCATGATCGCAGGAACTGCGAGAAGCATGGGAATCGTAGTTGAGGATTAATAAAATACACTAATTGCTAAAGTGGAAGGACTTATAAGTCCGATATTACCACCAGGAGGTTAATAATGAAAAGAGGAAAGAAATATAACGAAGCTGCAAAGCTTATTGATAAGACAGCACAGTATGAGGTTGCAGATGCCTGCGCTCTTGTAAAGAAAACAGCAGTTGCAAAGTTTGATGAGACTATTGAAGCACATTTCCGTATGGGTCTTGACGGACGTCATGCAGATCAGCAGATCCGTGGCGCTGTAGTACTTCCTCACGGAACAGGAAAGAAAGTAAGAGTACTTGTATTCGCTAAGGGTCCTAAGGTTCAGGAGGCTGAGGCAGCAGGTGCTGATTACGTTGGCGGAGATGAACTTATTCCCAAGATTCAGAATGACGGATGGTTTGAGTTTGATGTAGTAGTAGCTACTCCTGATATGATGGGTGTTGTAGGACGTTTAGGACGTGTTCTCGGACCTAAGGGATTAATGCCTAACCCTAAAGCAGGAACAGTTACCATGGATGTAGCTAACGCAGTTAAAGATATTAAGGCAGGTAAGATTGAGTATCGTCTTGACAAGACAAACATTGTTCACTGCCCTATAGGAAAGAAGAGCTTCACAGAGGAGCAGCTTACAGAGAATCTTAATACTCTCATCGGAGCAATTATAAAGGCAAAACCCGCAGCAGCAAAAGGACAGTATATTAAGAGCTGTACCATTGCTTCATCGATGGGCCCCGGAATTAAATTGAATGCAGCTAAGATAAATGCAATGTAAAAAAATTAACCTCCTTAAAAAAGGAGGTTTTTTTTATATCCTTAACAACAGCTCTTTTTCTATGATTTCGTTGTTTTTGATGTAACTTCTGGGAACACGTTTACTAACGGCGCAGGTTAGTTCATAAGGGATTGTTCCTGCAGTTTCAGACAGGGTTTCTATGGGGTTCTTTTCACCAAAGATTTCTATTTCGGAACCGACTCCGACACCCTGCATATTGGAAACATCTATCATACACATATCCATACATATCTTTCCGAGCTGTTTTGCCGGACCGACTGAAGTCATAAGGGAACACTTGTTTGAGAGACTTCTTAAGAAGCCGTCGGCATAACCATAAGGAAGAACGCCTACACGGGTGGTTCTGTCAGTGACGAAGACCCCACCGTAGCTTATAGCGGTACCTGCAGGATAGGTTTTGATGGTACTGATGTTGGTTTTTAGAGACATAACAGGCTTGAGGCCCATCTTTTTTGCAAATTCACCATAGCCGTAAAGAAGAAGTCCAGGACGGACCATATCCAGATAGGTATTAGGATATTCGGATACAGCGCCCGTGTTGGCACAGTGTTTTATGCGGAACTTCTTACCGGACATTTCTTCGACGTGGTTAATAACGTCGGTAAAGAGTTTAAACTGATGTTCAGTATATTTCCTGCATTCTTCACCAGGCTCATCGGAAACGGCGAAATGAGTGAATATTCCTTCTGCATCGAGCCCCGGCATGTTTATGGCTTCCAATATGCCCATGACACCATTTTCAAAAAAATCACCGTTGCAAAGATAACCCAGTCTTGACATACCTGTATCGACTTTGATGTGAATTTTCAGAGTCTTGTTGAGGCGGGTAGCCTCCTCGGAGTATTCTACTGCTTTTGCTTTGCAGGTTACAGCTTGAGTGATGTTAAAATCTATCAGCCGCTCAACCTGATCCTTGGGGGTATGTCCGAGGATCAGGATGGGCATTTTTATATCATGAAGCCTTAGTTCCATAGCTTCATCCATACTGCTTACTGCGAGATAGTCGGCTCCGTTCTCTTCGAGGGTTTTTGAAACCATTATGGCGCCATGTCCGTATGCATCAGCCTTAACAACTCCGAGAAATTTAACATTTTCACCGATTTTCTTACGTATGGCTTTGTAGTTATAGATTAAAGAATCAAGATTGATTTCAGCCCATGTTCTTCTAAGTGTAGATTCCATTTCTCCTCCATATTGATAGTTCATTTTTTATAATTATACTCCAATGATTTTTTTTTGCAATAAATACAAAAAAAGAATTTAATTGAAATTTTTCAAAATGTATGCTAAAATACACTTGGATTATTGTGTGCACAATTTGAAATCCTGAAAAGATGGGAGGGGTAAATATGACATACGAACAGATTGTTGAAATGGTCAGAAAAGTATTTGAGTATGCCGACGCCAGAAATATTTATGAACATATTGCATTTCAGGTTAATGTAGTAGGTGAGGGAGAGGGAATCTTCTATTTTGAAGTTGCCGATAGGCAGTGCGTTATAGAACCCTATGACTATTATGACAGAGATGGTCTTTTTATCACTACCGGAAAAGCATTGAAAGATGTCTGTGAAAGAAAATGTACCATGCGCAGCAGCTTGAGCAGCGGAAAGATGAGATTTGAAGGGGATGTCAGAAAGCTTGAACTATGCCTTGAAAATATAAAACTGTCTTATCTTGACGGTAAGGATAAAAAAGCGGATTGATCTAAACTCTAAGTTTTGTTACTAAGGAAACGCCGAAGGCATTTTCAAGGTGATATTTACATAATAAAAAAGCGAGACTGACAATGAAAGATGATTTTATGAGTAACTCCGGTAGCAGGAGTATTTATACAGAAGCCGAGATAGAACAGGCCAGAAAAATGCAGAAGAAAAACGGCGGTACTTTGATGGATAACCTTGCAAAGCTTACCGGAAAGACTATGCCGAGTATGCGTACAAGCATGTCAGATATTTCCAACATGTATTCAAGGGCTAATTCAGAGCTTAATTCTCTTTTAGAAGGCGAAAAGAAGAGAAAGGAAGCGGAGGCAAAGAATGATGCTGTAAAAAAACAGCTTCTGGAAAATCAGGACAAACTGAATAAAGCCCTGGATAATTATACAAACAGTCTCCGTGAGGATTTCGGAATAGATTCGAGAATAGACGATTCATGGATGAGAGATTTTGGAATGAGTCCTTATCAGACAGGAAATGCGACAACATCAAATAAAGGAGCATTTTCTTCGGGACAGGAAGATAATACTGATTCACGGTCAACCGGAAAGAATGAAGAGGAAATTGTATCTTCAAGAGAAGCCTCGCTTGAAAAATTTACAGGTCTGGCTGACGAACTGAATAAAAAGGTTTTTGGACAGGAAGAATTCATAAAGAAACTGGTTATAGCGTTTAAACGTCCGCTTGTAATGCCGCCTGAAAATCCTAAAGCATTAAACAGCATTTTTATTACCGGCAAAAAAGATACAGGAAAACATCATGCGCTCCAGGAAATAGCTAATGAGCTTAACAAGAGGGGAATTCTTCGTAATTCCGATATAAGGATACTTGATCTGGGTATTTACACTGATGCATCTATGGAAAAACTTTTCCTGCAGGATATCTTCTCTGCACTTTCGTGTAATTCCAGAATAGTATTGTTTGAAAACTTTGAAAATTGCCATCCTTCATTCTTAACACATATTTCATCTTTGGTTATAGATGGAAGATTTCAGCTTTCAGAGCGTTATATAATGCAAAAGGGACAGCTTGTAAATGTACAGAACTCTCTTGCAAGCGAAGCTGTAAGTGCATTTACCGCAAATGGCAAATATCTTGTATTCATTTCCGAAAAAGCACTTGATAAGGCAGCGGGTATTATGGGAGCTCCTTTTATAAATGCTCTAGGAGACGTATGTGTAACGGCAGAATTGGAAAAAGATGCAATTAAAAAGATTGCAGAAGGAGAACTTGACGAGCTTAAAACAAAAGCTGACAAACAGTTTTTCTTTAAACTCGATTTTGATGAAGGTTTCCTGGAATACAGTGTATCCAGATCAGAACGTCAGGCGGGTTTAAAGGGCGTGCAGGATTTCTATGATTCAGTACTTCAGGCACTGGCCCAGGCAAAGCTTGAGGGCGATTATCCCAAAGATGCTGAATTAAAGCTTGGAGTTTCTGAGGGAAGGATAAATGCAAAATACAAAGATGAGATAATAGACCTTTCAGCTCTTCTTCCTGAAGGATTCAGGGGAGAGATAGAAGAAATCAAGAAAGAAATGGACGCTATTGTCGGTCTTGATAAAGTTAAAGAATATATCTTTAGCCTTGAAGAATATTATAAGGTCCAGAAACGCAGGGCGGAGGAAGGTTTAAAAACCAGCGAAGTAAGCAAGCATATGATCTTTACGGGAAGTCCAGGAACAGGAAAGACTACGATCGCAAGGATAATCAGCAAGTATCTGAAGGCCATAGGCGTTCTTACAGGCGGTCAGCTGGTAGAAGTTTCAAGGGCGGATCTGGTAGGACGATATGTCGGACATACGGCGCCCCTTACAAATCAGGTAATTTCTTCAGCAGTAGGCGGAGTGCTTTTTATTGATGAAGCTTACAGCCTGTACCGCGGGAAGGATGACAGTTTCGGACTGGAGGCCATTGATACACTTGTAAAGGGAATTGAAGACAACAGAGAAAACCTGATAGTTATTCTTGCAGGCTATTCGAATGAAATGCAGGAGTTTCTGACATCAAACTCAGGACTTAAAAGCCGCTTCCCGAATGTAATAAACTTCCCTGATTATACCGGAGAGGAACTGCTTAAGATTTCACGTTCAATAGCAAAGTCAAAGGGATATACGATAGACGAAGGTGCCGATCCGGCACTTACATCATACTTTAATGCTGTACAGATGGTTCGTGCTGCAGATGCAGGAAACGGCCGTCTTGCTAGAAACAAAATAGAAGAGGCCATTCTAAATCAGTCAAAACGACTTGTTGCTGAAAAAGATGCTGAACTTTCAGTGCTTCTTTCGGAAGATTTTGACTTGAACGATATTATGAGCGATGAAAAATAAATTTAATTATAACCCTGAAAAGGGATTATAATAAATATTTTATAGGAGGACTTTTCAATGAGGAAGTTTTTAGCAAAACTTTGTGCGATGCTGTTGGTAATTGCCATCGCTATTCCGGGGCTTGCAGTAAAAGCTGATGAAGACGTAGTTCTTTCACCTGAACTCCAAGCACAGTTCATGCAGCTTATATCAACTGACTACTCCGGGAAGACCGTTATCCTTCATACCAATGATGTTCATGGTGCAATAGAGGGATATGCTTATGTTAAGGCAGCAAAAGATCTGTTACAGGCTAAAGGTGCAGAAGTAATTCTTGTTGACTGCGGAGATTACAGCCAGGGATCTACTTATGTTTCCATTAACAAAGGAAAAAATGCCATAAATATGATGAATGCAGCAGGTTATGACATTGCAATCCTAGGAAATCATGAGTTTGATTACGGTTACAAACAGTTGAACAAAAATCTTAAGAAAGCAAATTTCAAGCTTCTCTGTGCAAACGTATACTATTCAAGCGGTAAGAATATGTATAAACCGAACTATATTTGGGTTACTAAGTCAGGTTTAAACATCGGGTTCTTTGGGCTTGAAACTCCTGAAGCACTCACTAAAGCCAACCCCGCTATGATGGGATTTATTAAGATGGCACAGGCTGATGGCCTTTACAAGGTGGCTCAGCAGCAGGTAGACCTCTTAAAGGGTGGTTCGGATATCGTGATCTGCTTAGCACATCTTGGCGTTGATGCTGAGACAGCTCCTAATACTTCTTTGGATATATATAACAACACCAAGGGAATCGATATGATCCTTGACGGTCATTCACATACTGTTATGACTCAGGGGCCTAATGGCGAACCGATCGCGTCTACCGGAACTAAATTTGAATATATTGGAATGGTAGTTATTGATAACGAGTCAAAACAGATTGAAGATAATTTGCTTATTCCTGTTTCTATAGCAAGCAGTTTGATTACTCCTGACGCAACAGTAGCTAAGAAGGCTGCAAAGATCATTAAGAAAATCAATAAGATGTACGGAACTGTTTTTGCAAAGACAGAAGTACTGTTAAATGGTGAGAAGATAGGAAACAGAACCGAAGAGACAAATCTCGGCGATCTTGTTACAGATGCGATGCTTTGGAAAATATCTAAACAGGAATCAGGTATTATTGTTGATAAGGATCATATAGTAGCTGTAACAAATGGCGGTGGTATCCGTGCAACTGTTGAAGCAGGCGACATCACTATGAATGACATAAAGACAGTGCTTCCTTTCGGAAATACTCTTACTGTTGTCTATATGGAAGGATCAAAATTACTTGAAGCTCTTGAAGCATCTACTTTTGCGACTCCGGAAGCTAACGGAGGATTCCCACAGGTAGCAGGTATTAAATATACTATCAATACAAAGAAAGCATATAAGCAGGGAGCTCAGTATCCGAATTCAACATATTATGCACCGAAGAAGATAAAACGTGTAACTATCGAGAGCATAAATGGTCAGCCTTTTGATAAGAAAGCTATCTATGCAGTAGTAACCAATAATTTCTGTGCAGTCGGCGGAGATACATATTATGCATTTGCAACATCCAAATCTCAGTTTGATACCGGTGTACCGCTTGATGACGTTGTAGTAGAATATATCACTGAAGTTCTTGGAGGAGTTGTATCAGAAGATTCATACGGAACAACCGGAAGCAGAATAACTATTAAGTAATACTATAAAAATGGCAGAAGTTTGAAGCTTTTGCCATTTTTTTTCTACTTTTTTAATTTTTTAGTTGACAAATCGATGGTATGTATTTATAATACGTTTTGTTGTATAAAAAAACAAAAATGCGGAGTACATTATGAACAACTCATTCAGCTTTGCAAACCTATTTTTATTATTTGCTTTACTCTTAAACAATGAGAGTAAGGTCGGTTTGTGATGCATAAGATTGTTTAATACGATTTTTGAATGCGGCACAGATTGACCTGTGCCGCATTTTTGATACTAAGCGAATAATCAAATGTTACTGTATAAGAAAGAGGCAGCCATGGATGCAGGAGAACTGAACAGCAGGATAGATACTATAGATGATGAAATAATCCGGCTAATGTCAGAGAGAGTATTGATCACTGAAGAACTGAGTAATATAGGGGAAAAGAAATTTCCTATAGAAGAATTAAGGCAGCGTCGCCGTAAAGCTATAGAAGAGGCTGAAAAATATCCGGAAAACATAAAAGATTATATTCCGGTCGTATTCAACCTGATGAATGAAATGAGCAGAACTTCGGCGGATACAGCGCAGAGCGATGTTTCAGGAAGAATAATTAAAGCTATAGATAATACTCCTAAGCTTTTCCCGGACTTTACAACTGTTGCATGTCAGGGAACGGAAGGAGCAAATTCACAGATAGCCTGTGACAGATTATTTAAAAATGCCAATATTTTGTTTTTTAACAGTTTTGAAGCTGTTTTCTCAGCTATAGAGAAGGGATTATGTAAGTATGGCGTGATTCCTGTTGAAAACAGTTACGCAGGAACAGTAAATACGGTTTATGATCTTATGATGAAACATAACTTCTATATAATAAGAAGTATGAGATTGAAAATTGTTCATAATCTTTTAGCTAAACAGGGAACCGAATTAAAGAATATTCGTGAAATATATTCACATGAGCAGGCGATAAGTCAGTGTTCGGAATTCTTAAGTACTCTTTCGGACGTAAAGATAATTCCGTTTGAGAACACGGCAAAAGCTGCCAAGATGGTTGCGGAATCCGACAGAACGGATGTGGCGGCACTTGCATCTGAATTATGTATAAAGTATTATGGACTAAAGCCTTTGGCTGCTTCGGTACAGAATCGTGATAACAACTATACCAGATTTATCTGTATATCAAAGAATCTTGAAATATATCCGGGAGCAGACAGGACAAGCCTTATGCTGATACTTCCTCATGAATATGGATCATTGTATAAGGTCCTTTCGAAATTTCATATGCTGGGCATTAACCTGCTTAAGCTGGAAAGCCGTCCCCTGCCGAACAAAGAATTTGAATTTATGTTTTACTTTGATATAGATATACCTGCATATTCTCCTAAGCTTACGCAGCTTATTAATGAATTAAATGAGGTATGTGACAGTTTCATATATCTTGGAAGTTATAGTGAAGCCATATAACAAAATTAATAATAATATACACAAAGAAAGGAAGAAAAATCGTGAAAATCAGTTTTTCAACAATCGCAACACCCGATTTTAGCTGGGTTGACATCTATTCAATGGCAAAAGATTTAGGTTTTGACGGAATAGAATTACGTGGTATCGGAGATCAGATTTCTGTGGTAAATACTCCGGAGTTTGGTCCTAAAAGAATTGAAGCTACCAAGAAAAAACTATCGGAACTGCGACTTGAGATTCCTTGCCTTGACACAGGGTGCTGCCTAAAAGAAAAGGAAGATCACGATTTGTGTATAAAGGAAGTATCCGATTATATAGAACTTGCGGATAAATTAAAAGCTCCCTATATAAGGCTTCTGGCCGATAAAGATCCGGAGCCTGTTTCTGATGCAGATGATGAATATGTTGTATCCGTATTAAAGGAACTGGCAGAGATAGCTTCAAAATATGAAGGGATAACACTGCTTGTAGAGACTAACGGTGTATATTCGGATACTCTCCGTATGAAGAGACTTATTGAAAATACAGAAAGTAACAGGGTGGCTGTTCTCTGGGATATTCATCATCCATACAGATATATGGAGGAATCTCCCGAGGAAACCGTAAAGAATATAGGCGCATATATTAAACATGTCCATGTAAAGGACAGTATAATGGTAAACGGAAAACCTAAATATAAGCTTATGGGACAGGGTGATATGCCCTTAAAGAGCATATTTGCTTCATTGGCTGAGATAGGTTATAGCGGCTATGTATCATTGGAATGGGTAAAACGCTGGGACAAAGAGCTCCAGAATGCAGGTATTGCATTTCCTCATTTTGCTAACTATATGGCTGAATACCGTGCTGAGCGTGAGGATAAACTTCAGGATAATAAAGCTCATACCGGTAAATACGTTTGGCCTAAGGAACAGCTGATCGATTATACATTCCCTGATGTACTTGACCGTATGTGCAAGGAATTCCCGGATCAGTATGCATTTAGATACACTGAACTTGATTATACAAGAACATATATAGAGTTCAGGAATGATGTTGATACTTTTGCCAGAAGTCTTATTGCAATGGGTGTAAGAAAAGGCGATCATGTTGCTATCTGGGCTACAAATGTACCTCAGTGGTATATAACCTTTTGGGCAACAACGAAGATAGGAGCGGTTCTGGTTACTGTTAATACCGCATATCGTGTACACGAAATAGAATATCTTCTGCGTCAGTCGGATACCCAGACCCTGGTAATGATAGAGAATTTTAAGGATATTAACTATGTAGAGATAATAAACGAGCTTTGTCCGGAACTTAAGGATTGCCAGCCCGGTCATCTTGCGGCAGAAAGACTGCCTGTTCTTAAGAATGTAGTCGTGGCCGGCGGCAAGCATCCCGGATGCTATACTTGGGATGAGGCAATTTCTCTTTCGGATACGGTATCACAGAAGGAAGTTGAGTTCAGACGTCGTTTTATAGATAAACATGATGTGGCAAACATGCAGTATACATCCGGTACAACCGGTTTCCCTAAGGGAGTTATGCTTACACATTATAATGTAGTAAATAACGGAAAAGCCATAGGTGACGGTATGGATCTTTCAACGGCTGACAGGATGATGATCCAGGTGCCTATGTTCCACTGTTTCGGAATGGTTTTGGCAATGACTGCATCGATGACACACGGAACTACAATGTGTCCTATAACCGCTTTTTCACCGAGAAAAGGCCTTGACTGCATAAACCGCGAGAAGATTACGGCATTTCATGGCGTTCCTACTATGTTTATTGCAATGCTCGGACATGAGAATTTTGACAAAACAGACTTTTCTCATATGAGAACAGGTATCATGGCCGGAAGTCCCTGCCCTATCAAGGTAATGCAGGAGGTTGTGGACAAGATGAACATGACCGAAATTGTTATTGTTTACGGTCAGACCGAGGCAAGTCCCGGATGTACCATGAGTAAGACGACAGATTCTCTTGAAGTCAGAGTAAATACAGTAGGTGGTCCTTTCTACGGTGTTGAGTGTAAGATCGTGGATCCGGAGACGGGAGAGGATCTTCCTGATAATGTAGATGGAGAGTTTGTAGCCCGCGGTTATAATATAATGAAGGGATATTACAAAATGCCTGAAGCTACAGCAGCAGCTATAGATGAGAACGGATGGCTTCATACCGGCGATCTTGCAAGACGTACTCCGGAAGGCAATTACAAGATAACCGGACGTATAAAAGATATGATCATCAGAGGCGGTGAGAATATCTACCCGAAAGAAATAGAAGAATTTATTTATACCCATCCAAAGGTTGACGATGTTCAGGTTATAGGTGTTCCGGACCGTGACTACGGTGAGGAGATCATGGCCTGCGTTATCCTTAAAGAAGGCGAAACAATGACAGCTGACGAACTCAAGGATTATGTAAGAAAGAACATGGCAAAACACAAAATCCCGAGATATGTTGACTTTGTAGATTCCTTCCCAATGAACGCAGCAGGTAAAATACTTAAATACAAGATGCGAGAGGACGCAGTCGAGAAGTTTGGACTTCAGGCCGCTAACGCAATTGTAACTGCTTGATTAGCTTAGAAATTTTAGCGAAAAAAATTTTCTAAGCACCGTTAACATGAAGATGCACTTAAGAGTGACAACAGGGGACGGTTCGCCGTCCCCTGTTGTCACTCTTTACAAAAAACTTCAAATTTTACTTGACAATAAAAAAAAATCTTTGTATAATTCGTTTTGTGCGCACTTTCGGATGCGTTGTTTTGTTACGCACTTTAATAGGAAGTGTTGCCGGCCGCTTTATTTATCAAAATCATAATAAGGAGGAAAAATTAATGCCTACATTTAATCAGTTGGTAAGAAAAGGCAGACAGACTGTTGAGAAAAAGTCAACCGCACCTGCTCTTCAGGTAAGCTTCAATTCATTAAATAAGAAGTCATTTGATATGTCTTCACCTCAGAAGCGTGGCGTTTGTACAGCAGTTAAGACTACTACACCTAAGAAGCCTAACTCAGCACTTCGTAAGATTGCCAGAGTACGTCTTTCAAACGGTATGGAAGTAACTAGCTATATCCCGGGCGAGGGACATAACCTTCAGGAGCACAGCGTTGTTCTTGTACGTGGAGGCCGTGTTAAGGATCTTCCCGGTACCAGATATCATATCATCCGTGGAACTCTTGATACCGCAGGCGTTGCTAAGCGTATGCAGGCTCGTTCCAAGTACGGCGCAAAGAGACCTAAGAAGAAATAAGTTAACTCGTAAAAATGCGATGTATTTTCGCAAGAATGAAACTACAATTAAAAAACAACTCATATTTAACGTAATGTTTGGCTTAGTTTTTCAAAACAAGCGGCAGGCAGCGGGATAACCGTGCAATATTAAATTTGAACTAATAAGTTAAGCATGTTGACACAGAATGTGAGTACCTATGATCTAATGGCGATTAAATCGCAAATTCATTAAGGAGGGAAGTAACGTGCCACGTAAAGGACATACACCAAAAAGAGATGTATTAGCTGATCCTATTTACAACAGCAAGGTTGTAACAAAGCTCATCAACAATATCATGCTTGATGGCAAAAAGGGTACAGCACAGAAGATTGTCTACGGTGCTTTTGAGCAGGTAGCTGAGAAGACCGGTAAAGACGCTATGGAAGTATTTGAAGCAGCTATGGGCAACATCATGCCTCAGCTTGAAGTTAAGGCTCGCCGTATCGGTGGTGCTACATATCAGGTACCTATCGAGGTTAGAGCAGAACGTCGTCAGGCTCTTGCACTTCGCTGGATGACATTATTCTCACGTAAGAGAGGCGAGAAGACACAGATTGACAGACTCGCAGGAGAGATCATCGACGCTTCCAATAACTCAGGAAACGCAGTAAAGCGTAAGGAAGATATGCATAAGATGGCAGAGGCTAATAAGGCATTTGCTCATTTCAGATGGTAAGGGGGTAAACTACTTTGGCTGGAAGAGAATATCCGTTGGATAGAACTAGAAATATAGGTATCATGGCTCATATCGATGCCGGCAAGACCACACTTACAGAGAGAATTCTTTTTTATACCGGTATCAATTATAAGATTGGTGATACTCATGAAGGTACTGCTACAATGGATTGGATGGAGCAAGAACAAGAAAGGGGTATTACCATCACTTCAGCCGCTACCACATGTCACTGGACATTGGAGGAGTTCACGAAGCCTAAGGCAGGAGCTTTAGAGCATCGTATCAATATTATCGACACACCCGGTCACGTAGACTTTACAGTAGAAGTTGAGCGTTCACTCCGTGTACTCGACGGAGCTGTCGGTGTATTCTGTGCAAAGGGCGGTGTTGAGCCTCAGTCTGAAACAGTATGGCGTCAGGCTGATAAATACAATGTTCCTCGTATGGCATTTGTCAACAAGATGGATATCGCAGGTGCGAACTTCTTTAATGTTGTTGACATGATCCGTACAAGGCTTTCAAAGAATCCTGTTCCGGTAGAACTTCCTATCGGTAAGGAAGATACCTTCAAAGGTATTGTAGACCTTTTTGAGATGAAGTCATATATTTATAATGACGAAAAGGGCCAGGATATCACTGTTGGAGATATCCCTGCTGACATGCAGGAACAGTGCGAAGAATACAGGCAGAAAATGATCGAGTCTATCTGTGAGACAGATGAAGAACTTATCGATCAGTACCTCGGTGGAGAAGAGCCCAGTACTGAAGATTTAAAGAAGGCACTTCGTAAGGCAACTATCGAAGGTACCATCATTCCTGTACTTTGCGGAACAGCATACAGAAACAAGGGCGTACAGAAGCTACTTGACGCAGTCATTGAGTATCTGCCCGCACCTACAGATGTAGCAGATATTAAGGGTACTGACCTTGATGGAAATGAAGTACACAGAAAGTCTTCAGATGAAGAGCCTTTCGCAGCACTTGCATTCAAGATCATGGCAGATCCTTTCGTAGGAAAACTTGCATTCTTCCGTGTTTATTCAGGAACTATGAATACAGGTTCGTACATATTAAATGCAACAAAGAATAAGAAGGAAAGAGTTGGACGTATCCTTCAGATGCATGCTAATAAGAGAATGGAGCTCGATAAAGTATACTCAGGTGATATTGCAGCAGCAGTAGGTCTTAAGTATACCACCACAGGTGATACTATCTGTGACGAGCAGCATCCCGTTATCCTCGAGTCTATGGAATTCCCGGAGCCCGTTATCGATATCGCTATCGAGCCCAAGACCAAGGCAGGACAGGATAAGATGGGCGAGGCTCTTGCAAAGCTTGCCGAGGAAGATCCTACATTCCGTGTTACCACAAACCCTGAAACTGGCCAGACCATTATCGCAGGTATGGGCGAGCTTCACCTTGATATCATCGTTGACCGTCTTCTTCGTGAATTCCACGTTGAGGCAAATGTTGGTGCTCCTCAGGTTGCATACAAAGAGGGTATCACAAAAGAGGTTGAGGTTGATTCCAAGTATGCTAAGCAGTCAGGTGGACGTGGTCAGTACGGTCACTGTAAGGTTATCTTCACACCTATGGATGTTAACGGCGACAAGACTTATGAATTTGAGTCAACTGTTGTCGGCGGAGCTATTCCGAAGGAATACATCCCTGCAGTTTCAGCAGGTATCGAAGATGCTATGAAGTCAGGTATCCTTGGCGGATTCCCTGTACTCGGTGTTCATGCTAACTGCTATGACGGTTCATTCCATGAAGTTGACTCTTCAGAAATGGCATTCAAGATTGCCGGTTCTATGGCATTCAAGGAGGCTATGCAGAAGGCAAATCCCGTTCTCTTAGAGCCCATCATGAGAGTTGAAATCACCGTTCCCGAGGATTACATGGGAGATGTTATCGGTGATATCAGTTCAAGACGTGGACGTATCGAGGGAACAGAGGATATTAACGGAACCAAGCTTATCCGTGGTTATGTACCGCTTTCCGAAATGTTCGGATATACCACAACTCTTCGTTCAAAGACTCAGGGACGTGGAGCATTCTCAATGTTCTTCTCAACCTATGAGCCCGTTCCGAAGAGTGTTCAGGAGAAAGTTCTTGATAAGAAAACAGGTAAATGATCCTGAAAAACAAAATTTTTATAAATAATCAGCAAAAAATAAAATAATACTTGAAAAAATTTATGTTTTGCAATATAATGTAGCATATGAGCGGTTTTGACTCCCAAACATATGCTAAAGGGCAGCACCGCATCGACCGGACACATGCTGCCGGCAATATTTCATTAGCTCAAGAAGAGCATAATTTAAGGAGGAAATTTAGAAATGGCAAAAGCAAAATTCGAAAGAACTAAGCCCCATTGTAACATTGGTACCATTGGTCACGTTGATCATGGTAAGACCACTTTAACTGCTGCTATCACCAAGGTTCTTGCTACAAGACTTGGACTTGGCGAGGTTGTTGATTTTGATAAGATCGACAAGGCTCCCGAAGAGAAGGCACGTGGTATAACAATCTCAACCGCTCACGTTGAGTATGAGACAGAGAAGAGACATTACGCACACGTTGACTGCCCCGGCCATGCTGACTACGTTAAGAACATGATCACCGGTGCTGCTCAGATGGACGGCGCTATCCTTGTTGTAGCTGCTACCGACGGTGTTATGGCTCAGACAAAGGAGCACATCCTTCTTTCACGTCAGGTTGGTGTTCCGAGAATCGTTGTATTCATGAACAAGTGTGATATGGTTGATGATGAAGAACTCTTAGAGCTCGTTGAAATGGAGATCACTGAGCAGCTTGAAGAGTATGGCTTCACAGGTTGTCCTATCATTCGTGGTTCAGCTCTTAAGGCTCTTGAAGATCCTTCAGGAGAGTGGGGCGATAAGATCCTTGAACTTATGCATACAGTTGATGAGTACTTCCCTGATCCCGTTCGTGATACAGATAAGCCTTTCCTTATGCCTGTCGAGGACGTATTCTCTATCACCGGTCGTGGTACAGTTGCTACCGGCCGTGTAGAGCGTGGTGTAGTTCATGTATCTGACGAAGTTGAGATCGTTGGTGTTCGTGAAGAGACCCGTAAGGTTGTTGTTACAGGTGTTGAAATGTTCCGTAAGCTCCTTGATGAAGGTCAGGCTGGTGATAACATCGGTTGCCTTCTTCGTGGTGTAAACAGAACAGATATCGAAAGAGGACAGGTTCTCGTTAAGCCCGGTTCAGTTCATTGCCATAAGAAGTTTACCGCTCAGGTTTACGTTCTTACCAAGGACGAGGGTGGACGTCATACACCTTTCTTCAACAACTACAGACCTCAGTTCTATTTCAGAACAACTGACGTTACCG
>JAFXXN010000052.1 GCA_017542245.1 Lachnospiraceae bacterium | reverse complement strand
CCCTAAATCGCGGTTTTTGACCCGTTTGGGGCTACATTTTCGAGATTTTGTAGCCCTAAATCGGCAAAAACCACAATTTGGGGCTACATCAGTTTTCGTCACCGGGAGGAAACGCCCGTGGGGGCCGCCCTGTGAGCGGTTAACCCGCCCAGTGACGCGAAATGACACGTTTTGCCCCCTTTTCGTGTCAGTTTTCGTCACTTCTGAAGATATTGCCGTGAAATGACACGTTTTGGCTTCATTTCGTGTCAGTTTTCGTCACCGGGCCATGGCGGGCGCCTCGAAAAGCTGCAGCGGGCCCCCAAAAGCGTCAGCTGCACCCCCCCCAAAAAAAAATCCCACACCCACTGCAACATTTTCCCTTCTTTATCTGTATATAGGGCAAAGGAACAACAAAGGAGGGCCCGAAAATGAAGATCACACCCACCAAGGATTATAAGAAGCCGCTGTACGCGCTCGGCCTCGCAACGGCAATGATCGCAGTAGCAGTTACCGGCTGCACTGACCCTGACAGCAAGACCAAGTCAAGAAAACATCACCGCAGGTCTAACCCCACTGAGGTCCAGTACGAAGGCGGTTTGACGATCGCTGATCCCGATGTTGAGCTCATGGGCGAGACAGATGTTGAAATACCTCCTACGACGGAAAACATTCAGTTCGAAGGCGAGATGGATATTTGGACCGATCCTACTGACGAGGATTTCGGAATGGACGGCAACGTTCTGGTCGGCCCCGACTACACGGTCGAAGACACACAATAAGGAGATAAAGCAATGAAGATCACACCCACCAAAGATTATAAGAAGCCTCTGTACGCGCTCGGCCTCGCAACCGCAATGATCGCAGTAGCAGTTACCGGCTGCACTGATCCTGACAGCAAGACCAAGTCCAGAAGGCGTCACCACAGGACAAAGCACACTGAGGTCCAGCTGGGAGGCGACACTCAGACTGTTGAGCCCGATATCGATTACGCAGGCGATGAAACTATTGAAATTCCGACCACGACCGAAGACCTCCAGATCGAAGGCGAGATGACAGTTTGGACTGATCCCACTGACGACGATATCAGACTGGCCGGAGACGTTCAGATCTGCCCCGACTACACGGTCGAAGACGATCTGACTGATGACGACACCAACACACTTGGCGGACAGGGCTTAGGCGACGGCACGGTCTCCACCGGCGATACTTGAGCAGGAGCTTCCCGAAAAGTATAATCCGAGGTATAAGCTCCCCGGGTTCGCAGACACGCACCATCGCAAAGCAAAACGATGCAGACGCACACTAAGGAGATAAGGCAATGAAGTTATCACAGCCTAAGAACTACAAGAAGCCGCTATATGCAATCGGTCTGGCAGCCGCTGTCATGGCTGTATCGCTGACGGGCTGCACCGATCCGGACAAGCTCAAAACCGGCGGGGCCGCTGAGGTCGCAGTCGATGATGACAATCATGAGGAGGCGTTCAAGGAGATCTCCGAGAACATTACGGCGGGCATCGTCTCGATCGTTTTCAAGTAACTTTTAAATCCGGCGCACAGGCGCGACGCAACTGACATCAACTTATGAATCTGACACTACATCTTACTGACAATTGCAACATGGACTGCAGCTACTGCATCCGCGAGAAGTGCCCCAAGGACATGAGCGAAGAGGTGCTGCTCAAGGCATGCGACCTCGCTTTCTCCAAGGGCCAGAAAGCGGGGCTTTGTTTCTTCGGAGGCGAGCCGCTGCTTAAGAAAGACCTTATCTATAAGGCTCTCGACTATTGCGACGAGTTGTCGAAGAAGACCGGCAAGAAGTTCGAGTGCAAGATGACCACCAACGGCACGCTGCTCGACGAGCAGTTCATCCTTCGCGCCAAGAAGGCAAAAATGGGCATCGGCCTTTCTTTCGACGGCACGGCACAGGACGTCTGCAGAATCTTCGTTGGCGGCAAGCCGACATCTGCCGTAGTTGAGGAAAAGGCGAAGATGCTCTTAAAGCACATGCCCGATTCGATCGCCCTCGCGACGATCGCGCCGCAGGCTGTTCCCTACTACGCCGAGTCGGTCAAATACCTTCACGACTTGGGCTTCAAGAAGATCTCTGTCGTTATCGCGTACGGCCGTAAGGTCAATTGGACTGACGCCGATCTCGACATCCTCCGCGGCCAGCTCGAGCTGACAGCTGCTTACGTTAAGGAACTCTTCATCAAGAAGGAGAGTTATTTCGTCTCACCGATGTGCGTCAAGATCACCGACTGCATCAGGGGCATGAATTCGGCTGAGCGCTGCCATCTGGGCGTGCGCCAGATGCCCGTCACGCCCGCAGGCAAGCTCTATCCCTGCACGTCATTTATCGGCGACGATGACTACCTTTTGGGCGACGTTTTCAACGGCATAAACGACGCGAAGGTCATCGAGATCTCCAAGCGCGCTGCTACGCCTGAGACGTGCGTCGGCTGCGATCTCGTCAAGCGCTGCACAAATTCGTGCGGGTGCTCCAACAGGATGAACACAGGCGACGAGAACAAGGTCTCCCCTCTCCAGTGCACCTACGAGCGCATGCTGATCGAAGTCGCTGATGCGCTGGGCGAGGAGCTCTACCAGATAGATCCTGAGCGGTTCGCGAAAATGTTTGCGTGAGCGAGGCATGACTTGAAGCCCGTTCCGGCTCAGTAGTTCTCCGGTTTTTCCTTTGCTAAAACCACTATGCATCTTTTTTCGCGAAAATCTTTCCAAAAAGATGCATACGCAGCCTCAATATGCGACTTTTTTAATCTATTTTTCTTGAAAAAGATGCATATCAGATCAAATGTGCATCTTTTTTATGTAAAAGCCAGTCAAAAAGATGCATACGCCCTTTTCATATGCATCTTTTTTCGCGAAAATCTTTCCAAAAAGATGCACACGCAATCGAGCACGTTGATAAGCGGGAAAAACCGCCAATATCACCCATAAAAAAGCCCGGGACCTCAACATCCCGGGCTTTATTTACTTTTGCTACAAAGGTCTCAAAAGATAAGTTTTTATGGCATGCCTGAAGTATACTCTCTAATTCCTACTAAGTCAATAGGAATTAGCAAATCCCTTTCAAGGCTTCAGCAAATCCCATTCAAGGCTTCAGCAAATCCTGTCCAGGGGAAACCACAAATCCTGTCAGGATTCCGCAACTCCGTGCCATAGCGCCATCTTACTTTCTCTCGTCCAAGACCTTCTGAACTCTGTCCTGAGCGATCTTAACGACTTCGTCCAGGTCCTTCTGGCCGGAGAAGTAAGCGGGCATCTCCTCGACGAGGATGACGTTGATCGAAGCGTCCTGGGTGTTCGTCTTGGAGCAGCTTTCGATGGTCTTCTCGAGATCATCTACCTGGTCGTAAGTGAACTTGATCCTGTTCTGAGGGATATCCATGCCATAGCCACCACCATAGTACATTCCGTCGATGGGGTTCTCATTGAAGTAATCGACTGCTTCGTGGCCGACTCTCTCGAAAATCTCACGGTTGAGAGTAAATGAGCCTGACTTTCCGAGCTCTTCCTGGACTTCGTCAGAAATGAGCATCTTTACGAACTCTGCGCATGCGTCGAGATCGTAAGCCTGAGCGGAGATCGCTACGGAAGTATAAGCGCCGATCATGGGTCCGCGGCCGTCTGAAGAAGGAAGTCCGAGGATCGCGTTAGCGCCGTTGAGCTCGTTAATGTTGGAGAAGTAGCCATAGAAGCCGTAAACGCTTGAATTGATAGCCGTAACAGGCTCAGAATTCATATTCATCGGATCGTAGGTTATGATCATGCCGCCGCCGTCCTGCTCATCCCAGGATAAGCTGGATTCGCGGACGTTGTCCTTAACGTATTTCGCGAGGGCCGCAAAATCTTCACCGGAGAAATCAGCCTTGCCGTTCTTGATGAACTGGTCGCTCATCGCGCCGAAAAGCTGTGTGAAGTAGTGAGCCTGGCCTGAAGTGATAATGTCCTCACCGTTCAATGCCTCGTTTAAGAAATCGATATACTCCTCTGTAGTAAATCCGACGCCGCTCTTGCCTGCGTACTTGGCATCAGTCTGGATGCCCTCGATAGTGAAGCTGATCGGGAGCGTATAGAGCTTGCCGTCTGTCTTGGAGCACTCAAAAATATTGGTGAAATACTTGTTTGAATCAAGATCCTTTACATAAGGCGAGAGGTCAGCCAGGTAGTTATCGCTCTGGAGCTGGCCGTAGTAGCTGACGTCCATGAAGATGTCAGGTCCGTCGCCGTTAATGATGTCCATTGCAAGCTGGTTGCTCATTTCGGCAGAGTACTTGTCAGAGATCGTGGAGAGCTCGTCATCGCTGTTGATATCGTTGTAAGCGTTTCCGATCTCTACTGTGTAACGGTCAGTAACTTCGATGAAGTATTTGCCGTTAGTCTCGTTGAACTTCATGATGGCCTCGCCGACTGTCTCTTCAACGTAACCATAAGAAGCATAGAGCTCAAGGATCGACTTGCCTGCGTGAGGGTTCTTGTCTGCCTTCGTGAAAAGGATTACCTTGAACTCTTCGTTGTCTCCTGTATAGATATTAGAGAAGCTTTCACTGTGGTAAACGGAACCGCAGAGGAGGAATGAATCCTTATCTACAGAAGCAACCTGAAGGTTAGTAAGAATATTTCTGCTTACACCGCACCAGCTGAAATTGAAGATCTCTTCTGCGGTCTTTTTCTGCATGTCAACCTTTGAGATTCCGACAGGTGTTGAAGTGTATACACAACCGTCAGATCCGATAGTGGCATTGTAGATTGAAAGCGAACTAAGCCAGTTGTATTCATCGTCCTTAGCCTTTGAAAGCTCGCATGTCGCAAGGTCTAACTCGTAGTAGCTCTGACCGTTACTCGTATCAACGGGGACCATGATCTTCGTATCGCTGATTGGGAATATTGCAGAAGAGCTGTAGACATCCTTGCCGGGTTCCTTAATGTCGACGGTTGTCATTGTGCTGTCCGGCTTATGAACGATAACCTGGACAGAAGACATGCTGGTAGCGTCATCCCATACGGAAGACAGATCAACACGGTAATCACCGACCTTGAATGAAGCGTAGATAGAGCCGTCGCTTTCAATCTCGTTATACTCAAGTTCCTCTCCGGTCATAGGATCGATAACGTGCTCTGTACTTTTCATCTCATATGTCTTATCGTCCCATGTGGTTGCATTGATCGACAGCTTTCCGTCAACGAACGTAGCGCCGCTGACGTATTCGTTCTCACCCATGAAGCCGTCCATATCAAAAGAGTTGACTACTTCGCCGGTTTTCTTGTCGAGTATTGTCAGCTTCTCGATCTGGTACTCCGTGTAATCAAAGGTCTCCCAGTCAATGTTGCCGGAAGGATATTCATAGCTGCCGCTCGTATAGACGGCGATATAATTATCGTCTGTGCCGGCAAGCTGAGAATACATATACTGGAGCTTCTTGCTCTTATCGACCTCAGGCGAAACGTCGATGACCTTAGTATCGTACCAGGGTGTATCGTTTGTGATCTTATCACCGCTGTGGCTCTTGGTGCTGCCACCCTTCTTCTTACAGGATGTCAGGGGCACCAGCATGATTGAAGCGGCCAGCACGCCGGCCACCAGCTTAGAGGTTAATTTGTTCATTGAATAAATAACTCCTTTCCTATATTTCCCCATTAAAGTACGGCAGTGCGAAAACTGCCTTTAGTGCCTATAGTATACAGCAAAATATCAATTTTAATAGAGGAATGCGGCGATTTAAGAAAAACTTAAGGGTTTCTTTACCGGGTGGAGGGCCTTTTCTTCTTTGCCGTGATGCCCAGCAAAACCTCTATGCCGGCTGCCGCTACTATTACCGCGAGCGCGAAAACTATCACCCTCACCCACACCGTCTTATTGGTCTCATCGCGGAAGACTCTCGCGAACTCAGCAGACAGATAATTTGACCCCGGGTACTCCTCCATGAGGCGGTCCTGAAGATCTGCAGAGTCTGCATTCGTGGTAACCAGCATGAACACATCGCTGATAGCGTCATACTCTACAAGATATGCGTCGAGCCTTGCCGTGAAGTCGTCCCATGTGGCCTCATCGTACTTGTAGTAGACCATGTAGGGATCTGCAGGCATCTCCGATACCCACTCCGTGTCACCGTCCGCGCACCTGATGTATGCATATTCGCCGTTCAAGCTCACTTCCGATGCATCAAGCATGAACATGTAATCCATCCCTGAAGGCGCGCCGTAGTACTTCATGACATCGCAAGGGACTGCAACATAAGCTTCCGCGATCTCACCGGCGTTAAGACCGTCAGCGAGCTCCGTCATCAGGGCATCATCAAAGATGTAGATGTTTTCGACGCCTTCCATCTTACTGACCGCAGGAATGTCCTCATACAAAATGTAGCGGCTCTCATCTGAAGCCTTGATCTTCTTGCCGTTCAGATACGTCCTGTTAAGCGTGTCCACTCCCCTGTCGACCGTGTAAACAAAGATGGAATCCGTAGCAGGGATCTCATCCGTACAGTAGTCCGAGAGAAAACATGTGCATGTAAAAAACGAGATAACAGCAACGGCCACGCAAATGACCAGAAGCCTTAAAACATTGATCCACTTTGGAGTCATATATGATCCGCCTATCCCTTTATTCAGGGGATATTATAGCAGGAATTGAATATGCATCGGAGTGCTTACGAAAATTGAGACTAGTCTCAACTTTCGCCAAAAAGTCTCAAATAGAGCCCCGTATTTTCAATTTGTGTTAATTCGTCCCCACAAAGCAATCAAAGCGGTTTAGACTCCAAAAAGATTTATTGCTGACAATTGTACCAGACTTCCGGAGGTGTTATTATATGTATGACAAATGTATGACAACAGGAGGTAAGGATATGAGCGCTGTTATAAGTGTGCGGGTAAGCGATTCAGAACAGGAGTTGCTCAATAAAGCTGCTTCCATATATGGCTGCGGTGTATCTTCCCTGATGAAGAGACTTGTTTTCGAGAAGCTCGAGGACGAGTACGATCTGCACAAGATCGAAGAGTACGAGCACAAGAAGGCGGACGGCACTCTCAAGACAAGACCTGCAAGTGAATTGTGGGCGGAGCTGGATCTGTGAGATACACCCTGGTATTAACAGAGGAATTCGAAAAGCAATTCCGCAAGCTTGACCGGTCCGTTCAAACCATCGTCGTGAAATGGATCCGTAAGCATCTCGAGGACTGCGAAGACCCCAGAGCATCCGGCAAAGCCCTGTCCGCTAATCTGAAAGGATACTGGCGCTACCGCATCGGTGACTACCGTTTGCTTGTGGAAATCCGCGATGAAGAATTGATCATTGTGGCTATCTCGATTGCGCACCGGAGCGACGTGTATAACCAAGATTAAAAATATCACCCTCAACAAAACGGCCCGACAATCAGTCGGGCCATTCTGCACATAAAAAACGTCTGGAAAGGAGAAAAAATCAGTCTCAGTAATCTGCGTCCTCGATGCCGTCGATCTCGTCATACTCTTCCTCGAGATCTTCCCGGCGCTGACGCCTGTCCTGCTCGCGGCGCTTCTCTTCCCTGGATGAGCCGGAGCCGAAAAGCAATGATAATAAGATACACATATGGCACCTCCGTTATGCAAACGAACCATTCTCTACCCGGTTACATTATATCGGGGTACAAGCGCCAATAATGGGACTGATCAGAAGAGGTTGACCGATTTCCCGTCCTGATTGTAGATCTTCTTCTCGTTTACAACGACATAGATCTCGCCGCCGAGCTTCTCAGCCTTCTTGGCGATGACCTTGAAGTCGATCTGTCTGCCGCTGATCTCGAGCATGATCTTGCTGACCTTGCTCGCAGTGGTCTTCTTAGCGGTAGTCTTTTTAGCAGTCGTCGTCTTCTTAGCAGCAGTTGTTTTCTTAGCTGTGGAAGTGGTTTTCTTCGCGGTTGTCTTTTTAGCCGTGGTCGCCTTCTTTGCTGTAGTTGTTTTCTTTGCCGTCGTAGTCTTTTTAGCAGCGGGCTTCTTTGCTGTAGAAGTGGTCTTCTTGGCGGTAGTTGTCTTCTTCGCTGTAGTCTTCTTTGCCGTGCTCTTCTTCGCAGGCTGTGTAGCCTTGGTAACAGCCTTTACCGTGTCGTTAAAGATCTTAGTGATATCGAGTTCGTCTGCCATAATAATTCCTCCGTGCAGTGTCGTGTTTGAGACTTTAATTATTCCGATTCTACAAGTCTACAAAAATGAGGTCAACAGAATATCTGCTCGATAACGGTTTAGTTATTGTCCTGTCTGCAATCAACAACAGAATCTATATACACTTCAGAAATAAATTGCCGGGCAGCTTCAATGCTGACGTTCGAAATAAACTCAACATATTCAAGAAGATGACCGGCTACATGATTAGAAACTATTACCTTGTATTTTGCCATTAACCGGCCGCCTTGCTATCTGAGTTTTCTTTACGAGTTTCAGCATCAGATACGATCTTCTTCATTTCTTCCAGAAGCTTTCTTGCATCTATCCCTTCGATTCCACCTTCTCTTTCCTGCTTTGAAACAACGATATCCGGTAAAACATCTTGTTCTTTGTTAAGAGACAGATTTAATGGAACCTTCTTCTCACGAACGATCTGATTCAAAAACATATTGATCGTTCCATTCATATTCATGCCCAGCTGCTCAAGAATAATCTCGGCCTGTGCCTTCAATTCGGGATCTACACGTACACACATATTTACTGTCTTAGCCATAGCAATCACCTCGCATATATTAATTATATGCAATGTATATGCTTTTGTAAACCGTTTGGTTGGAAAGGAGCGGTTCGAATGCAATAAAAAAAGAGCGCCTGAATTCTTCATTTCCAAGCGATCCTGATATCAGTCCAAGCGATGACTATTGCTGCTACATGCGCCTCAACTGGGGAAATGATGTAAAGACCACGTAAAAGAATCTATAAGCATCTTAAGTTCTGACCACAGCGAAAACCCGGCGGCTGCCCGCATGCACAGTGACGCGAAGTGACACGTTTCGGACCCGATTCGTGTCACTTTTTGGCAATTATTCAGATAGTGACGAGATATGACACGTTTTAGCGCGAAAACGTGTCATTTCCGGGCAATCGCGGCCCTAGCTCCAGGGCAATCGCTCACCCTCAGAGCGCCGCCCGCTCCCCCGCCCCTTAAAAGCACTTCTTATTATGCTCCTGCTTGCACTCCTTAAGCTGCGGGCACTTGTAGCAGACTTCGTTGGCCGAGTACTCATTCTCAAAGAACTCCTCGACATTCTTCAGCGTCGTGTCTGCGATGTTCGACAGCGCCTCTTCCGTAAGGAAGGCCTGGTGCGACGTGACGATGACATTCGGCATCGAGATGAGCCTTGCGAGGATGTCGTCATCGACGATGTGGCCGGAATAGTCGTGAAAGAAAACGTTCGATTCTTCTTCGTAAACGTCAAGGCAGGCCGCGCCGATCTGACGCGCCTTGATGCCTTCTACCAGCGCCTCGGCATCGATCAGGGCGCCTCTTGAAGTGTTGATCAGGACCACGCCCTTCTTCATCTGCGCGATGGTGGAAGCGTTGACCATGTGCCTGTTCTCATCGGTCAGAGGGCAGTGGAAAGATATGATGTCCGCTCTTGCCCAGAGCTCTTCGAGCGTGACGTACTCGATCCCGCTGTCTTTAGCCGGGAACTTATCGTACGCGATGACGTTCATTCCGAAGCCCCTGCAGATGTCGATGAAGATGCGGCCGATCTTACCCGTGCCCACCACGCCTACAGTCTTGCCGTGCAGGTCAAAACCGGTAAGGCCGTTTAAGCTGAAATTAAAATCTTTCGTCCTGATATATGCTTTGTGGATCCTTCTGATAGACGTCAGGAGCAGCGCCATGGCGTGCTCTGCGACCGCATACGGAGAGTATGCAGGCACGCGAACGACATGGATCTTGCCGTACGCATATTCGATGTCCACGTTGTTGTAGCCCGCGCACCTTAAGGCGATCAGGCGGATGTTCATTTTCACGAGCTCATCAATGACTTCGCGGTTCACGTCATCGTTAACGAATACACACACAACATCGCACCCTTCAGCCAGGCGACAGGTGTCTTTGGTCAGACGCGTCTCGTAAAAAACTATCTCATATCTGTCATCGCCGTTCGCCCTGATAAACGAATTCTTGTCGTAATCCTTGGCATCGAAAAAAGCTATCTTCATGCTATTAATCCTCCCCTTTTTGATATTACTATCATAGCGCGAAAAGAGCTTCGTTGCTTTCATTTATCGGTTGTAATGTGTAAGAAAATGACTAAGGCCCGGTAGCGACCCGGGCCCTGGTAGGTAAGAAAGGAGGTACAAAACCAAAACACACAAAGGACAGAACTTGAAAGGAGGTGTTAGAACTGTTCTTTTGAGTTAATGATAGCATCTGAGGAAAAGAGTTGCGTGAGAATAATGGGACTGATCGTAATCTCGATTTCTCGATTTAACATTAATGAAAAGTTGCCTCCCATAACAAGACAATAAAAAAGGCCATCACCGATGACCTTTTCTTATATCATGCATTATTAGCTTCAACATTCTGCTCGTATTTTTCGATTTCACTCTTCTGGATTTCCTTCCATTTTTTTGCCATTTTTTGCGGTTGCTTTTCGACAAAACAAAGGACACAAGCCAGCACCAAATTTGCTATTGCCAATATAGAGATGACTACCAGTTTAATCCAAGAAATTACATCTGCATTCCAATTGCTCCACAAATTGTATCTTACGTAGCAAACAATGAAAATCAAAGCAAAAGCACCGACTAATGCGTTCTTGATCCTATATCCAAATCTAGCAGCTAGGTTAAAGATCTCTTTAGCTTTTTCCTTTTTATCTTTCGTTTTTTCTTTTTTGTTTACTTTGCCTTTTCCATCATCTTGATATCCCCAGAATCCAGTCCTATATCTTTGCACACGAGTCTCATACATCAAACCCATATCGCGGTTCTCAATAAAAACCATCAAATATGCAGCATTGTAAGACACCATGTTTTTGCATTCCAAGATTTTCAACTGCAGAGCAAGCGTCACGACCAGCCCCATTGCTAATATAAAGATATTTACATTATTTTGGAAAAAAGTACCTGCTGCTAATACAACAACAGCTTGAATATAATATGTGTCCATGCGCGCAATAGCATTATCTATTTGACTCCGCACCATATCGTATTCTCTGACAATTCCTTTTTTATACTCAACAACACTATCTTCAGCACTAGTATCCTCTATGGATATGTCGTCGATTTCTTTTTTTCTGTGATTTGGTTTTTTAATTTTCACCGCTCTCATGCTAGTTTCCTTTTATCCTTCAATATTTTGTGTTATTGCATATATGGGATTTTTCATCCTATCTCGAACAACCTAGATAATTATATGCTTTTCAGTTATTTGCGTTAATCGGTAGGTATAACAATCAGCGCTTGTTTTATTTGATACTTCACACAAAAGGAGTAAGATATATCTAATCATCAATGCAAAACAATTTAGAAACAGAAATAGCAAACCAATCGTCCTGTTTCACGCGATCGGATTAATAATATACCGTTGCAAATTGACGAATTGACTCAAATGATTAATAATCCAAAAAGAGAAATACAGAATTAGCATTTAGAATTTTCGAGATGTTAGGTGGTAGTGCTTTATGTTTTCCTTTTTATGGGCATCTATCTTTTCAATCTAAATAATTCAATATTTCTAGACAATTATTAGCCGTAATGATTTAGCGGAGTATAAAAGAAAGCCGTTGTTATCTGTTAATTCTAAAAATGTCAGAAGGGGAACCGCAATCGCATTGGGAGGCAAATATAAATCATGAAACTTGAAAGCATATGCATTAGCAATTATAGGCAATTTAATAAGGCAGAGATTTCTTTTGATGACGGTATTACTGTTTTAGCAGGTGCTAACAACAGTGGAAAAACTTCACTGATCACATTAATCAATACAGTTTTTAACAATGAAAAAGTAATTTACTGTGATTCAGATATACCGGCTAAAAACATGCAGAAATGGATATCATCAATCTATCCATTATTTCAAAATTTTTTCTTAGCAGGACATTCCATTGATGAAGTCGATGAAAAATTAGTTGAGTTGATTCTTCCTAAGGACAAATCCAAACCTCAGAATACCATTGAAACTACACAGATTAGGGTTCATGTATCCTACAATCCACTTGATGATGATATTATGCTTTTTGCTGATTACATAATGGACTTAGATGAGAACAAACATGATTTTTTCTTTGAATACTATTATGAAGTGAATAGATATAGATTTGTTCAAGCCGTTTCAAAAGAATATGAAAAACTCAAGAAACGTTTTGAAGAAATCGAGGACAAAAGAAAAAAACTGAAGAATCCTCCAGATGAAATAGATTTAAATAATATTGATCTTAAAGAACGATATTTAAAACAAAGAATTGTTGCCTTGTATGTTAATTCTATTGTACCTACATGCTATTTTTGCGATGAGACCTACAAAAATAGATGTCAAATGGATGACGTCAAACAATTCAGAAATTTATTTAATTTCCGCTTTATAAAAGCGAGTAGGTCATTGGACGACGATTCAACAGACCATTCGCATTCAATTAGTAAACAACTGATTAAACTGGCTAAGATGAATGATGATTGGAATAATCTTATCGAGTGCCTTCCGGATGAAATACTAAAGCCCATTCAGGAAAAAGAAATTAATAAAAAAGTTCAGGAGACATCTTTTAATTCGATAAAGGATACTATTGCAGCTATTGAGGAAACTAATGGTGGACAATCCGGTGAAATAATGCTCGATATGTTGGTAACTGAAGAAGATATAAGTGAACTATTACAAAGAATTACTACGGCTACGTATTGTGTAGATGGTTACTTTTTAGGTGAAGCTTCTCAAGGGCTAGGCTACAGCAATATGATTTTTATTCATCTTCAGTTAAATGAGTATGAGAGAAAAATAGATGAACGCAAAGTAAATGTATTTTTTGTTGAAGAACCCGAGTCGCATATGCATCCGCAGATGCAACAGGTATTTATTAAATATCTGACAGAGCATTATAACAGTGGAAAACAAGGGTTAATTACAACACATTCTAACGAAATGGTTAGAGTAGCAGGAATAAGTCATTTGCGTGTAATAAGAAGAACTGGAGATTTCACTAGTGAATTATATGACCCGTCTAAACTAATACAAGATCTCAGAAAATCATCTGAAGCTGAGGACAATCTGTTAGCAAATTTCTATGATTGGTTCTTTGAAATTGGTTATTCAGAATTAATCTTTGCTGATAAAGCTATTTTTTATGAAGGAGATACTGAGCGCTTATATATTAGAAAACTTCTTACTCTGGAAAAATACAAAAAACTTAAACAACAGTATATCGCATATATTCAAGTAGGTGGGGCATATGCAAAGAATTATAGAAAAATGATCGAATTGCTCGGCATTAAGTCTCTCATCATTACAGATATAGACTACGATAAAAACGCCGAGTCTATTGATGCTGTAAGTGAATCAGATATTACAAATGCAACAATCAAAGAATTCTATAGAATTAGTCACCCTGCAAGCACACCAAAAGTTAAAGACTTATATGCATGGAAAGAATCGAAACAAAATATAATCTGTAGTGGCAAAATTTATACTTGCTTTCAATCAGATAAAGACGGTTATTCGAGAACACTTGAAGAAGCTATGTTATCTAAGTTCTATAATATAGATGTAACAATGAGTTTCACTAAGAAAGAGTGGATAGATAAACGTGATACGGACAAGTTGGCTTATGTTATTCCTACAAAAGGAATTAAAGATGATGACCCCATTAGATTGAGAGATATATTGCAGTCAACAGCTGGATCAAAAACCAGTTTTATGTGTTCGGTAATCTTAAGTAACCAGACTGAAAAAACAGAACCGGACTACATTCAGGAGGGTTTGAAATGGTTAATGGAATAGATAATAACATCTTTCTAGTAAATGCTCCAGCGGGTAGTGGAAAGACAACTTGGATTAGGAAAGAAGTTGAAAAACATTTACTTGAAAACGAAAACGATAATATTCTGTGCATCACTTATACAAATAGAGCAGCAGATGAATTAGGTAGAGATTTGGATTCCGAAAGAGTTTTTATTGGAACTATACACAGTTTTATTAGTAATTATATTGGAAGTTTCTTTGAACATAAAACAATAGTCGACTTCTACTGGGAATTATACAAGGATAGAATCCATGAAAGGATAAATAACGAAAAATATAAAGAAAGTAATCTGCGATATGCCGAGAAATATGGAAACCTAGATATGGATACGGTGTATTCAAATTTGACCCGAATAAGTTATGGCGAGACGCCCTATACTTCGTTATATTATGGTGCATTGAGCCATGATGATTTATTATCGTTTACTAGAAAGGTTGTAGAAAAATATCCAATAATACAAAAGAAAATAAGTGATAAGTATCAATTGGTCTTCATCGATGAATATCAAGACACTTCAACTGATGTACTTAATCTTTTTTACTCATCTATGAAGAATAGCAAAGGAATGCTTTATTTGCTGGGAGATAAAATGCAGCGGATATATAAGACATACGATGGAGGTTTTGAGGAAAACTTTAAGACGTTAAATACTTCAAAAAGATTGGATACTAATTATCGTTCAACACCATTTATAGTCAGTATTTTAAATGCTATTTATAATGATGAGTCACTTGCTCAACATTCGTACGAGAAAAACTCTGACAATCAGATGTTGTTTAAGCCATGCGTCATATTTACTGATAATAAAAAACAAGTAATCGACGATTTTGTACGAGAATACAAGAATGCGCTGGTGCTATATCTTACAAATGCAGAGCGCTTTTATAAAATCGGCGCTGGTAATTTGTATGGTTTTTATGACAGCATGGACAAGTATTCACATGGTGCTAAATACTCCGCTAAAGATGTGCTCACAAATGAAGACGTGTGGTGTGAAGATATTCTTTTAAATGTTACGTATTTATTAGTTGATATTTGTAATTGTTATAAAGAAAAGAAATATGGCGATATTTTCAAATTAGCTCGAAAAAACAAAAAAACGCTGAATGATCCGTGTTTTACAATTAAAGTTCATAAAAACAAAAAAGAACTTCATGACAAATTAGAAGAAATTTTGGATGTTTTTTTAGATACGGAAACTACAATTGGTTATTTTCTTCAGCAGTGTAGCATAAAAGGATTTATTCCAGATGAATATTATGGAAAACTTATGGAGGAAGAAAGTTATCGAGATGCTCTTAACATAAAACTATTAGAAGCGATATCTGTAAAGCAGTATTTAGATAAACCTAATATTTCTACTCAACATGGAGTTAAAGGCGAAAGCTATGAGACAGTCTTGTTTGTTGCAGAAAACGGCTCAAATTCTCCTTACGTGTATATGAATAAGTTTTTTGAAATGTGGTCCAAGATAAATGTTGCATTATCCTCTTTCGAAGAATTCTATTATTCTTATTTAGCTTTGATTAACCAAATTGAGAATAGCAGTAGTATGAAACTCACAGAAATATCGTCTGCTCAATATAAATGTATCGAAGGAACGATCACAGAACATATTGAACATTTTATTGATAGTTATAGAGATAATGAATATTATATTGCTCTTTTAAAAGATAAATTCAACGCTTATCTGAAGAAAAGAAATGTTACTGCATTTAAAGCATGCTTAAAAGAAAACAATGTATATGGTGTCCTTTCTGCCTATCGCCTTTTTTATGTGGGGTGTTCTAGAGCAAGAAAAAACTTGGCTATTGTAATTCAAAATTCTGATGTCAGCGATTTTAAAACCGATTTGGTTAATAAATTTCAAACAGTAGGATTTGATGTAAATGACATAGGCACTTTTAGTTAAATGCATCGTGCAAAATCCGCTCCGACAGCATGAAGTTTCCTTTAACGACATGGCAATTTCGGACAGATCGGCTAATAATTCCTAACAGTGCTATAGTCTTTTCTTCATCTTCTATGCTACAAAGACTATAACGTGGGTTATAACTCATTGCCGATGAAGCGGAAATCTTTACACTCGGTGCGTAAGTTATAAAGGAGATAAGTGCTCAAGTGTTTATTTTTCCAATTTTGTTAATAGCGTATCTAGTTTTTCCAAAAGAACATTGGCAGGATCTTCGTGCTCATTCTTCATTTGAATCATTCGGTTAATATCTGCAATATTTAGAAGAATTATTAGTTTCCCATTCTCTCTGAGACATCCTTTTGCTGCCCATTCAGAATGCTCATCAAAACCGTTTCTAGCTATTATTATTGCAACATTACGAAGAGCTTTACTATATAAATACCGCTCTGTTGAATAAATCTCCTTTTGAGTAATCTTGTCTTTATAATTTTTATATTCAAAAACTATGTATTTAGAATTAAAAAATCTTTCTACTATGTGCCAAAAACCTTCATTGTTTTCATCATCTTTGATTCGACAAAGTAAATCAAATCGATATAAATCTGAATTCGAATGTGGTTGCCTTTCCCAAAGGGTAAGGCTATCACTAAATATTTTTTCTAATACGTCTGAACACAAAATCTCAAAGTTTGTAGCCCCATCACTTCCTTCGGCACAACCTGATAAGTCTAGTGGTGGTATTTCGGGAAGCTCATCTTCATCTGAAGTATCTGCGGTAATCACTGCGAAATTCAATAAATCCACAGGCTCATTTTCAACTTGATCTATAGTAAATGGTAGTTCAGCTAAAACTTTATCATACATATTTGCTTTTCTTGCCAGATACAAAATATTCGACAGATCCAAAAGCACTAAATTCTTGTGTTTCTTTCGAAACTCATCTTTTTCAGGTTTCGAAATAAAAGAATATACCATAAGTATTGGAATCATACCTTCTTTTGTAGAACTATCAATTAGTCTAACAATTGAGCTTTCAATGCTTTTCAGGATTCTATATTCAGGAGATGTACTGCATTTTACTTCAACAGCATATTTGTTGTTTTGTTTGAAAATACCAATATCAAAATTAGTTTTACTGATCGTCGCATCATTATTATCTTGGGGTCGCAGAAAAAACTCAAATCCTAATTCAGTAAATAATTGCTCTGATAAAGTCTCAAATCTAAATCCGATATCGCTCGCATTGAAAAAGAAATACATGTTTGCTACTTTCTCCTCTCAGTCCCAAATAATCGTATACAAGCCCTTTTGCCCTCTTGGAGAAGAACCTTATAGGTGCTCCTAATCAGTGTTTCAATTATACTGCAATCCTCAGGCTTTCCAAATATAGAAACCTGTGGTGAAAATGTTTTATTCTAGGAGATGCAGTACAAACACATATTGGTTTAATTGCAGTTTAAGTTGTTCTGCCTCAACTCAACCGTGTGCAAATTATCATCAGCTTATTCTCAAAGGACTATTTAGAACCTTTAAGTAAAATGTAATTCAAAACACTTACTATAAGTATTGTTATCACACAATCACCAACCCGCTCACACTCTCATAGAAATCCAAGAATTCCTCCATCGTGAATATTGCTCCTATTGTAGAGGCTGCAGCTGCACATGTTGTGTTGCCCGTGCGGTCGTATTCCAAGCTGTCTAAATCCACAGAAACCGGTAATATGGAATCCCGTATCTCTTCGCGAGAAAACACACTGCCTGCTCCAATCTTGAATCCGTTCTTCTCAAGAAACTCAATAAAGTACTTTCTTGCGTTCTTTCCTCTTGTCTTTACATAATACGATCCCTTCATTAATCTTCCCTCCATTAGACTGAGAAAGCCTGTCGCAAACGACAGGCTTTAATTCTTAAATCTTCCCATCGTTCAAGCTTTAGCACCTTGCTGTATTGCAGGTTGCTGTGCGGTCACAGAGCTTGTCTCTCACGCACTCTTTATGGTTGTTTTGTTCTCTATGCTTATAGTACTACGGTTGTGATTCGATTAATGGGACTAATCCGTCAGATTCCAGGTATTGATCTCATCACCGGTACCATTGTCTACAAATGAAGTAATATCGGTAATCTTGCCATTCTCTTTGAGAATAACTACCGGTTCTTCATCGTAACCTCCGATGCTCATGGCATCTTCTTTGCAGGCAAATATGTATCCCTTCTCATACTCGGTACACATATCTATGTTTGGCTTGTATGCTTTTGCCTTTGCGTAGGCTTCTTTGTAAGTGATCATGTTATTTACCTCCCTTTTCTTTATCAGCCCCGTTCACAACATCATTAAACCTGCTTATAACGGCCTCTATGTCATCAGGAATGAATTCCTTTGCCTGAACTATTAATCCTATAGGCAGGCCCCAGTAAGCCTCTGCTATGGCCCCTGCAATGGCTGCTAAGGTGTCTGTATCGCCACCTATATACATGACGTTGCGAATGCAGTCCTCGTAGCTCTCAGACTCAAAGAAACACTCGTATGCCTCAGGCATCGTGTTCATGCAGTCTTCAACATGCTCGTAAGTAGGACGAATCTCATCTAATGTCCTTGAGAGGTCGTACTCGAATTCATCTTCAATATAGCCTGCAATCTCCTCCATCTTAGAACCGGTTCTTGCCATGAAGATGGCAGCCGCAGTAGCTTCTGCTCCCTTTATTCCTTCGGGGTGGTTGTGTGTGACTTCAGCAGTCCATCTTGCTACTTCTCTGGTGCGGTCCAGAGTATCGTAGAGCCAGCCTACGGAAGAGACTCTCATGCCGGAACCATTACCGTAGCTTCCGTACGGCTTAGGGTCTTCCGTCAGTACCCAATCAATGAATCTTGCACCGTATCCTGCATGCGGGTATTTCTTGCCCCACTTCTTCATGGACTTAATGAGGTTATCCTTAATGGTCTTTTCATCAGCATCCTTACCTGCATCCATGAGTGCTTCTGCTACGGCTATTGTCATGACCGTATCGTCTGTGAAGTCACACTTTTTAGTAAAGAGCTCAAACTCTCTGCTCTTGTTACCGTTATCAAATTCGAATCTGCTTCCAATAATGTCTCCAATAATTGCACCGTACATATCTGTACCTCCTTATTCCATATTAAACGACTATCGCTTCTTTGTGCCCATATTGTAACGGCTTTGATCAGCCGTGTGGTCGCCCAGGAGGCGACATTAAGGACACTTTTTTCTCGCCTGCTTCGCGGAGAATCAGTTGGAGGACTTTGTGGGGGTAAAGCTTATTATTCCTTGCCCATATATATTTTTAGTATATCGGCATTACCAATTAACACCTAATAACTTTGTGTAATATTCTGAGTTAAATAATTTTGAATGTTTTGATAATATCAAATTACAATGCATACTTGGAGTATTTACTTGCTGTAAACTCTTTTGGTTTACATCCTCATTATATGTAGTTGATTGGAGGGGAATTTGGATTTATGAGTCATGAATTAAAAAAAAGCAAGTCGGGAGAGGAATATTTAGAAATCAAAAACGTTGCTGAAGAAGTGTATGCTTTTTCCACAACAGCTGATAACTATTTTGTCGAAATAGACGATATGTTTGAATTGCAATACGTTGTTCTCTTGATGATAGTTAATCCAACAAAAAAAATATTTGTAAAAGGTTCTAATCGTTCGGAAATAACCGATACATTTTATAAAGTGTCAGAACTTATGAGATTTTTATATCCTGAATATGTCGGCCGCTTTTTTGTGGAAACATCTGATCAGAATTATGGAGAATGTTTTAACGACATAAATATGAAAAACATGGGTGATGTTGCTCCGATTATACCGATTTATAGCAATTCTAATTATCTATTTCGAGACTTTTGTGATCTAGATGGGGAGAATGATGGCTTCTTTAGTAGAGAAAGCAATAACAGGTTCTATCAATTAGTAAAATTGATCTGTAAGAAGCTGGGGTTTAACTATACAACTGAATTGAATTTGGATAACGTTTCTAAAGAATTCGTAGACAAAAATCTGGCTTGCGGAGAAAGCGATGAGTGTTTATCAACTTGGAGATTGTTTTTTTCGGAATGTGATGTTTTGGACTTGTTGATTTTTTCTTATGTAATGGATTCTATATTAAAAGGAAAAAATAAAAGGGACAGGAAAAGTTCAACTGAAGTAGAAAGAATCTTTTGGGTGTGCAAAAACTATTCAAACGGGTTACTTCAGTTAATTGAAAATAGTATTCTACATTCACAAACGGCTAACAAGAGAGAAGCACCAAGTTTGCTTCTGTTAAGAATAAACAAGAAAATTCTGCGAGTAGAACTAACAGATTTAGCTCAAAATCTCGACGACATTGATAATGGTTATATAGTTAGTGTCTTTAAAAATAATTTAGAAAAGTATTTTACTAATAATTTGCAATATGTTCCATCAGTGGATTTGGGCGAACTCAAAAATGCCGATATTACATTAAGCGATGTCTTTAAAATAAAAAGCGGTGGAGTTCTTCAGAAGTATACTGCAGCTCCTGTAGTTGTTGCGAGACATTATGGGTTGATTACTTTCGAACATTCTGTATCAGCCTTGGGTGGCTTTTTCCAAGTCCAAAGTGGTCGCGGTCCAAATAATTACTTTTCGAACATAGATGACATAAAAGACCCTCTTCGTACATCTGAAGAGAATGATGGGCATATATATACTGATTTCTTTATTATTGATAATTCTGATACTGTTCTTGATATAGGACTTCCGTATTCTATTGGTACCCATTATGAGACTTTGTTACCTGTTGATTTATTTCGAGATTTAGATTCTGGTAATCAGTGGAAATTCTTATCAACAAATATGGATGAGGAATCTTTTTGCGAATGTAAAGTAAGACAAATAATCAAATGCGAAAGCATATTAAAAGCTATTGGGATTGTTCCTGAATCGGAGTTTATAAAAAATAAAAACATATATGTCCATAGAGCTGTTCTTGCTATGGGAAAATTAATTAATCCTAATGGCAATAAAACTATAGAAATCGATTTTTCTGATATAGGTCAAAACAATCACGTGTTTAGGAAATTCCGAATTGAAGTAATTATAAAAGCTCTCATAGAACTGTTTATGGAAAGAGGATATGAGGTCTTCCTATCAAATATGACAAAACCAGATTTATTTATTGCATGCCAGTTATTAATCGAAGTGTTTGCAGTTAAACGAAGACCTGATTACTCTTTTTTTCTGTGTGATAATTCATATGATAATTTCGTGTTGTTAAAGAAAGATGTAAGTTCGATTAAAGGTTCAATATACAAACAATGCTCAAACGGAGCTTTGGATGTTTTTGCATATAGATTTTTTGAAGCAGCTGCAAGAGGTACTGAACAATGAGCGGAATATATAATATCTGTGTAGATGGAGACGAAAGATTATTCCAAAAAGTTCTGAAGAACATAGTTAACAAAGATATTCATTCAGACTCTTTGGGGTGTGCAATTAGAAACACTCATATTCGCGTTGGTAATTATCACCTTACCACTTTCTATCAGGCTGAAATCCTATTTGGGAACTTGTTTTGGTCGGATTTATTAGCAGATTGGTTGTGCGAACGCATAATTCAAGAAAACTCCGATTCAAAAGATATTATTCTGATTGGTTATGAAGCTTATACTGGTTTGCTTTTACAAACAACCAAGGAAAAGATTAATCGGTTAAATGAACAGAATAAAATTAGTTTTTCGTGCCCCTCTGTTCATACCTTTGAAGAAAAAAATTATGATTTGTCAACCGATTCGGAATCAGAAAGTCATTTTCATCCTTCTATTCACATAAAAGGAATAAATAAAAAGCGTGTTGTTTTCATATGTGGTGTTGGCTTAACAGCCAAAACCTATAATAGAATGGAAAACACATTAAAACAAAGATTTAAGGATTTTTATTCTAATTCCAACTCAATTAAGCAACTAAATGTCAAAAAGTCATTTTACACATTAATACAGATTTTCCCAGATGATTATTCCATTTTTTCCAGCGAATTCAAGAAGCCCTCAACAGTAATACTAAAGCCTGGTGAATCAGAAAGGCAATCTATCGAAAGGACAAAATCATTTATCAGTAATAACAATGAGACAGAAGTAAGTTTTTGTGTTTCAATCAATTCCGAATGGCACAGACTGGAATCATGCCCTAAATGTTTTGGAGAAAGTGAAACAACGCTGATTGAAACAAACGGGATTCCTATTATTCCTATGCAGCAGATGGATCCATATGATAACGAAAGAATTGGAATTAACCGTGCTCGTCTTCACAATATAGATGCATTAAATCTTTCATCTATCAGTATCGTTGGCTCTGATCATGATAAGAGTAAAGATGTTTCAGATCTTGTTGATAAAGAGTATAGCAATAAGAGATTTTATGGATTCTTAAATCTACATGAAATTAAAAAAGATGACTTAGATAGTGTTCTTAGATATGGGCACATTAATATGAATGGACATCACTATCAGTATTATTTCAAAACTGATATTCTTGCTGAGTTATTAAATAAACGATTATATATAGATTTTGGAAAGTTTAGAAAAAATGTAAATAAGTTAATGGAGAATCCTGACTTTCTTTCAGGAGATAATGCCTATTCTTTAGGTCGTTATGCTTTTGACCGATCATATAGCGATGAAGCATTGGAAGACGTGCCTTTACTTAGGTCTATTGTATGGATGATAAGGAAACTGCTGAGTGGTTTGGACAACGATGACATTATTGTTATTGTAGCCCCAAATCATTA
Organism: Lachnospiraceae bacterium; assembly: GCA_017542245.1. Classification (GTDB taxonomy): domain Bacteria; phylum Bacillota; class Clostridia; order Lachnospirales; family Lachnospiraceae; genus RUG11977. The sequence continues at coordinate 9,983 of JAFXXN010000052.1, read as the reverse complement.
TGGTAATTCATTATTTCCTTTAATGGTAAACAAGTACATTTTTGGGAATAAAGCACAGATAATTGGTTTTGATTCAAGGAAAATGTTTCGAAGCAACTTCTTGGTAGAATATAGTAATTATTCGTTGTTTGATGCATTCTCTCATCATAAAGTACATTACTTTTTTGTTGATGATGAAATAATAGATGGAAAAACATATGACCGAACAAAATCCTTAATGAGATCGCTGATTGAAAGAAGTAATTATCTATCCAAGGAGAAGAAAACATTCAATTTTAGCGGTTGTATAACTTTGATTAATCGTCAATCTGAAAAAGCAATTAATTCTTTTGATAATAATGATAAGTACTTTTATTTTTATTCTGGTAATGTTCCTACACTGAAAATCTATGATAATTTATGTCCTTTGTGTAAGGAGAGTGAAGAATACAAGTTAAATATCTCTAAAACTGCTTTATCATCTACGTCTGACTATTGGAAAAGAGAGTACGTAAGACATAATTGGAGAATACTTTCAAGAGCAGATGATGACTCAAAACAGAAAAAAGAAAGGGCCATTGAAAGATTTATAAGAGAAGAAACTTTATATGCTCGTTTAAAAACCGATAAGACAATAACTAAAGTCCTTCAAGAAGAATTAGATACGTTTTACGCTGATTGCACCAATCTTGATTATAATGCTGATCGAATAATATCTGTTATTAAAGCACTAACCAAACCTTATCTGTGTTTCAAAGAAGACGTCAGAGATGAAGCGCTTAAATTCACAAAAGCAATATATGACTTTTTGCTTCATAAAGATACATTTTCTTTTGATAAAACCAAGCCGGAAGACCGCGAAGCTGCAAGAGAACGATGGCATCTTCTCGTTAGTGTATTAAAGGCTCTTGGTCGTATGGGTTCAAATGAACTTTTGAATTCAAATATTTTAATTGACACATATAATAAGTTGAAGGAGTTATTTACCTGTTCTGAAACTTTGAATGAAGATGAACAAACTAATCATCTTGTAAGCATATACTGTGCTTATGTCTTGATAGGAAATGTGAAACGAGTATTAACCGGCGTAGACGGAAAGAATAAATCTATATATTTTGCAAATAAAATATATGAGCAGATCACACCATCTTTTTCTAAGTCTCAAAATGATTTGTATTATTTGTTTATCTCGTTATATTTGGAATCAAATATGGATATTTTCAATGAGATTGAGAAGGGGGAAAAGAATAACGGTCTGAGAGACAATTTGAATAAGAGCGACACAATAGTAGAAAATGCATTGACTTTCAAATCATGGCTCAGTGATCAATTAGCTTGTTTGGAAAGTGGAACCGAATCAGATAACAAAGCGTTTAATGATTGCATTGATTGTTTTGTTCATTCGCCAATATCTGATAAAGCAACAAACTATTCTATTTCCCCACTGTTTCACTATATGTTAGAAGGAAAAATGTTTTATTACATTGACAGGTATAGTTTTGACTTGTCAGACAGGCTAGAATTGACTGAAGAATGTTATTTAAATCTTGATGGAATGGGAATATATAGAGAAACCACTTCTAACTATGATTCTAATTCCAACAATGGAAAAGGAGTTTATTATTGGATTAAGATTGATGAGGCTTCTATGCTTGATACCATACTGAGTTTAGTAAATTCCTTGGAATACAGTATTGAAAACAATAACCTATCAACATCAGAAGCAATAATAAATGTACTTTACGTGTATAATTTTATGCCTAACTTCACGCTCATTGATAAAAGACAATATAACGATATCACTTTGGAATGGAAAAATCTTATAAAGAAGGCTGACAAAAAGGCTGGTGAGCAAAATGAGAACTATATTGATTTGGATTTGCTAACTCCAAACCTTAATAAACTAAAAGAAATAATCAAAAAAACCGTTGAACGCGAAGAAAAGGTTGTTTTAGACAGAGGTGTCAAAAATATATATATTGCTATTGATGTAGCTAAATTCCTTGATACTGTGAAATCGCCTGAAAAAACAGAGTCAGAATTCATTAAGTATCTGCGGGCAATGCTTAGTGTCAACTACTACAATGTTTGTGCAAAGTATCTCAATAATAAAGTTATTGATAAATATACTCAATCAGTAAGTTATCAGAAAGCTTTAACAATGAGTAAGGCATCTAATCATGATATGAATAAGCATTTAATCGAAAGATCTGCCATTCGCTCTCTCGAAAACCTAAAACCATTTGATTTATATATCCCTCCGAAAGACATAGAGAAAAATACAGCGGATACTCATAACGATAAACATCTGTCAGTAGATAAAATAAAACTTGCAGCAACCGATAATTATTTTTTATTGGTAAATCAGTTTATAGTAAATCTTTTTAGATGGATATCCGTTAATGGCGAGAGGTGCAAGCCCAGCATTAAGAGAGAGTTGTTAAGTAAAGCTTTAATTGATCCAAAACCATTTGCAAATAGGAAAACGGCCAAACTAATATATGCATATTCAGGTCATGATAAAATACTTAAGGAAATAACGATTAATATTCTAATAGAAGAATCATTAATCGAAAAAGAGTTAGTCTTTAGAAGATTAGATGACGATTTCATATTATCAATAGATTTTCCTGCACGAGAAATTCTCTTTGCGCTAATTTTTAATAGCATTACACACTCGCTTAATAATCATAAAGATAATATAAGTGATATTATGAATGTTAGAATGTTTCGCGATAACGAAATGTGGTGTGTAGCATGCGGACAATTAACTACTAAAGACTTACAATCAGATGTTGAAAATGCCCGTAACTTATTAGCAATTTCCCCGGCTTTTCGAGAAAACTATAAAGGATTGGGGATTACCTTATGGTCTCTCAAGAAATACTTTGATTGCTTGAACAAGGATCGGCCTGGCGTTACCTTTGATTTAGGCGTTAACTTTGATATATATGGTGATACTGATACCAATGAATTTATAGTAAAAATGAGATGTATTGAAGAGGAGGTAAAAACAAATGGCATTAAGCAAGATTTATTTGATTGACGATGCTTCTGAAGGAAATTTAGCAGAAAATATGAAAGACAAAATCACTACTCTCAGTAATGAGCATTTTTTTCAGAATTATCTTTCTGAAGATTCCGCAAACAAATTTGAGGCCTATATTGCTAATTACCACTATCAAAATATGGCTTGGAACACAAAAAGTGCTAGTGAAACAATTGGTAATAACGAATACACTAAAGATGTTCTCAAAGCAATATTAGAGGAGGCTTTGGGAATGGACAATACTATTATCCTTCTTGATTACTATTTTATTGATAATCCTACTGACGATACTGAAGTAACTGCTCTCAATTTTATCAAGACAATACTGACGGATAATATCGAATCCATGAAAAATCAGCGTACTCGCGTGTTATTTTATTCTTCTTGGCCTAGCAAAAAAATGGTTGAGGATATTCGCAGAATTGAAAACCCGAATGTCTACTATTCATCAATAGATTTTCAAAGAGAAAATGACATTGTTCGATTTGATTTGAGAGAGTTTTTTAGAGTCGTAAGTGAAAAAGAAAGAGTGAAAAAAGATGAGACATGATTCTTTAGATGATACACATTTACTATATGGCCTTATTTTAAAGGCTGAATCAATCCTGCGTAACTGTTTTGGTTCAGGTAATGTAGAAGAATTATATTATCAGTATACAAAAATGCAAAGTTTTGAAGCAATGCTAACAAGTGGTTGTATGTGGGCAACTAACATGAAATATCTCAACGATTATTTGGAATTTCAACTTGGAATCAAAACTGTAGAAAACCTATTCTCTTCATATTCAGATCATATGAGCCAAGAAATACGCAAAGATTTATCGGATTTTAAAAAAGAATATGAAAATGATGTGTTTTCTACTTTTTCTGTTTCCTTTTGTGAACAGGGTGATTTGTTATCACAATGGATTACTTATGCTAAAGAAGGTGGAATTTCAGTCGGTTTTGATTTTTCTGATCCATCTCTATATTGGGGACAAAAAATAGATGAAGAATATTATAGAACTAATGTCATGACGGGGCCTATGGCACTTATGTATGTTTCACGTGAACCCTCAAATCCGCTTTCTTCGGAAAATGTGAATCGAATTATGTCTTTTATTAATGAAATAAAACTACAGAAGAAAGGTGGAATGAAAACTGATATAGAGAAACTAGCTTTCGAGATGATTCTGTGCTACATAAAAAATGAACACTTTAAACAAGAACAAGAGCACAGAATTGTAAGCGTGCCGTGCATTAACTTTTTATCGTGTGCTGAAGAAAAAAAATACTCTTCAGAAATTAAAACTACTCTTCAGGAATCTCATGTGTTCAGACCTTATATAGTATTGTATCCGATTACAGAGGACAATACCGCTGCGAAACTGCCAATTGCGGAGCTCATAGTTGGACCCGCTTCAAATCAGAAAAATATATATAAGAGCTTAGTATACAAACTAGAGCATTCATACACAGAAGACATTAAGATTGAAATACCTAAACCTGAAATAATGGAGAAAAGGAAAAAACGGTTTAAGCAAAGACTCGAAGAAATGAAAAAGGATTTTACTGACGAGGAAATAAAAGAAAGAATTCATTTTTGTGAAAAATGGGGGCTAATAATCAGAATGTCTGATTCATCCTATGTGTTCTAAAACACAGAATTCTTTGATGTATTAACAGGTTGATTGTATAAGTATAACTTGCTTTATCTTTCTATTAGTTAATTATGCTATCCCATCAATTCAATAGCATTACATCTAATTCTTGTCAAAAAAGAATCCGCCCAGTTTCTTTGAAGTGAACATCAGAAGTTGAACAAGCCTCGGGTGTTCACTTTAGTTTCATACCTCTTATTGAGGCGCATAATTCCAAGAGCTGTATCCTTGCCTTTTTGCAGCATCGTATATAGGCCGCATATTCTTCTCAAGAATATTATTGAAAACAGTGATGTCGTTCCCTTTTTTATACAACTCTTGTTGGGCCCAAATAGAATGAAGATTGTCCTTAAAACACTTATCATATAAAGAGTGCAGACCTTCGATTTCATTAACCAACTTGTACATCTTAAATTGGTTATCTGCAAACCCACCAAAGAACAAATCCCAATTAGGAAGGTTATTACTTTTACTGGAGTTAAGGTCTGAATCCATTGGCATAAGATTCCACAGTTCATCATTCATTACAAAGGACCACGGAATGAAGTGATCTAATTCATAGTTATTGGGATCAATTGATTTTTTTGTATATACATCTTGGACTTCGGTGTATTTAATGATTCCGTTCCAGAGATTGCGAACTCTTTTCATTTTGCGAACGTTATCGCCAGGCTTAAGTTTATAGACTAGTCCCGGAACTTCAGGATTATTATTCTGAAGCCATTTCGTTTTTTCATATTGGATCCAGCCGAGGATCTCGACTGTATTGTCATTGATCATCCGCATCCATTCAGAATCAAACACAACTTTTCTATTAATTGATGTGCCATCACCAAAAATGTAAGGAAGTCTTACTAAGTTGTTGAAATGTCGGATGTATTCAATTAGCTGGGTTTTGTTTTCCCAATTAACTTTAGCGTTATGGTTGTTGAAGAAACCGGATAATGCTCTATAAGGAACCATGTATGAAAGTTGATTCTTCTCGGTTCGTAATTCCTTCTCATATGTCTTTAACGCTTCTTTTATTTCGCTTTTAGAAGCCGAACTCGTGAGAGAACTCACTTGGCTTAAGTGAGCAACTGCTCTCTCAAGTCCATCTACAACCTCCCCCTTAACAAATCCACTTAAATGGATATGATACTCAACTACTGAATACCAAGCATTCGAAATCATCTCATCTATGATTTCTCCAATAGTAGTCTCTGCAATGTTTTGATTAACCAGATTAACTATCGCCTCAAGCCAGTAAAACTTATAACAAGAAGAAGGATCCTTAAGCATGTTGGCAAAGCTGTCTATTTCAAGACTGCTGTAATAATCCTTTCCATTATTGGTTAAGAAATCTGGCTTGCTCATAATTGAATCCTTCCAAGGAATACATTCTGATTTATCATATGCATCATATTTGGACTTCTTGCTTATCAGGTCGCTGTATCGTCGCCGCTTTGATATCCTTACCAGCTTTAAGTATTTATATCGGGGATTTCGTTTTGCAATAATCCTTCGCAAAAATATAAAGTGAAATGATAATAAAGACTATTGATACTATCACTAATACTACTAACGAATAATATAACAGCATTTTCCCCTTTCCTGTTAATGCTTTTAGTGCTTGCATGTTTTCATTGAATTTTAAGAACACCGCAGCAAACAACGCTAAATTGAAAGGGATAGCTGCGATGCCAATGAAACCTGCACCATTTTTATGAATTGTTTTACTGTGCCATTCAAATAGATCCTTATTAACTTTCGCGTTAATAGCTCTTTCTAAAACAGCAATATGAGAACCCAATCTAAACATCCTAACTGTATATTTCAAAATGTTCATAAAACTAATTCCAAATAAAAAAGGAAGTATAAGAAAAATATAATTAATTGGGGGATTCCCAGAATCGATATCACACGCATAATAAACAATTACGCCATAGCCACAGAAAGAAATAGTACTCATTGTCAAAAACTTTGACTGAATAGATATGTATTCAGCTCTCAAATCTTTTATCTGTTCTGTAAGTAAAGAAATCTCTCTGTCATCAGCGCTTGATGAGTTTGATTCATCTGTTTCCGTTGTGGCATTTTCAGGAATAACACTCGTTTCCAATTCGCTTGCATTATTCTGTGAATTAGCATTGTGCCAGGTAAAATAATTTGCGTAAGGAATCCGACTAATTCTCCTTGTTTGCATTCTATTGAATTTGCGCTCGTTCATAATATAAGTTGCTCCTTTTATCCTCAGTACTTTTATATTATCAAATGCAACTGGAAAATCTTTCTGTTGGAATATTAAAATTCTTGGATAAATCGGAGATTTTTACTTATGAGTCTTTATTGCTTTTGCTACCTCAATATCTGCCCCCAACCACTCAACCTCATCAAGCTCACTCAGTGATAGCCACTTCGCTGCCTCATGCTCTAGCAGTTTCATTTTCGAGCCCTCGACCAAGGTGGCCCAAAAGCAGTCCATGGATAAATGGAACGTCGGGTAATCATATTCAACCGTGGTTAGCAAATCACCCACAATAATATCTGCGGCCAGCTCCTCTTTTATTTCTCGAACTAGTGCAGCTTGCGTTGATTCTCCTTCTTCAACTTTACCACCCGGAAATTCCCATCCATCCTTATATTCTCCGTATCCTCTTTGGGTTGCGAAGATCTTGTTATCTTTGGTGATTATGGCTGCTGCTACTTTTACAGTTTTCAAATCTCTTCTAGTCCTAAACTCTTAAGGTAGTTATATGTACCGTCATAGTACTCCGGAAGTCGTGTCTGATCTTCCCAGAAGCCGTTCTCTGTTTTATGTGGGTTTCCTTCAGGAACACAGATGATCATTCCTGATCTTGCTCTGGTCATAAGAACTCTGTAGGCATTGAGCATGTATTTCATGCGGTCTTGCTTGCTCTCGGTAACAGCTTCCAGTCTGTTCCATTTACGATTAAAAGTATAAAACTGCCAATTGCCGTTTTCGTAGCGCATGTCTGCATCCCAAAGAACACAAGTGTATTCCAGCTCCAATCCCTGGACCTGGATCTCTGTTGCTGCATCCTCAAGATAATTCGAAGACCTAGTATCTGTGATATCTTCCAGGAACCAGTGAACCGCATTGTCATCGTCCGAAGGCAATACATGAATACCTAAAGGTTTATACCTTGCAGATTCCTTTGTTATAAGAACGCCGGTTCTTTCGTTGCCTCTGGCCTTCTCGTGAATCCATCTCTTGGCCTTCTCCATATCTCTTGTAAGAACGATCGGATAGTTGTTTTTTATCTCTTCGTAGATAGATGAGGCATTACCATCGATTGCAAGTAAAGAGTGAACAAAGGCGGATAACTTCTCTGCTCTGAAAGATCTTAATGAGACGCCCAGATGGAGCTTTTCCTCGTAAGTAACGTTAGGATTATCCTTAAGAAGCTCATCGACCTTGCCTTCTGCATATTCAGGCTCAGTCAGTTTAGGTGATATATAAATCTTCCAGTGATGGAACATGTTATTCAGCGAACTGATCCACTCGGTAATTCCTGCTTCACCTGTATTGATCTCCTGGCCGCCTCCGACAAGGCAAACTATTGTTGCCCAGTCCTCTCTCTGATCAAGAGACCAGATAAGGAAAGCTGCTTCCGACATCGGGAAGTTGTCTACTTTCTTCTTGTTGCCATAGGTTCCGCCTCGCTTGAGGTAGTCTGCGATTCTCTTATGTGTCCACGAGCGTTGTGCTTCATCGAAAATTGCTACATGCTCAACTTCACCGTAACCTGAACCCTGCATTTTTACAGCCTTTTCGGGATCGATCTCAAGCACGCCATTCTCAACCGGTGTCTTAATCTTATCCAGCATGTTATCGCGATAACGGTGAATAATCTGAATGAACTTGCTTACTTCTCTTCTCGAATCCGAGAGCTTCTTATCTTCTTTGCGTTCTTTGCACTTCTTATAGTTGTCTTGGGCCAGCGCTTCGTTGAGTACCGCAACCAAAGGTCCATTGCCCGAAAGATATACAGCGCCTTCATCTTCAATCGGTTTATCTGAATCCTGATACGTCTGCTTTACTGCAACTTCCAAGCCGACTAATGTCTTTCCTGCGCCAGGAACACCTGTAACAAAGCAAATGCTCTTCTCACTGTTTTCTTTGCTCTTGCGGATAACATCAAGGATATATGCGATCGTCGTATCAGTAGTTACCTTGTCAGCTTCATGCCTGGTTATGTCTTTAACAGAGTGGCTCTCATACAGAGTTCTGGCCGCTTCGATTATCGTAGGTGTAGGTGCATAAGGACTTATGATCCATTTGTCGTTGACAGGATTCTCATCAGGGAATCTGGTTAAGACATCAGAGATGAGTTTTGTAATTCCGGCTTCACCGGTCATCAATGGGTTAAGTACCCGGTCATCGTAGATTGAAGACTGGATCACTGAAGATGATCTATCATAACGGGTGGCAACTAAGATAGGCACAATAACCTTATCTTCGCTGTATTTGTGGAAGTTCTTCAGATCCAAGGAATAGTCTAATACCTGATCGACATCACCTACTAAAATCTCGGTTTGACCGGCCTTGAACTCGATGCAGAAAATGATTCCGTTAAGCAATAAAACGACATCAACTCTTTTGCCAAGACGGGGAATATCGTATTCAAAGATTATCTTGCCGTTCGAATCATTCCAAGGGAGCAGCGCCTTTTGCAAGATATCTATCTCGCTTGCCCACGCATCGCTCTGTGTTGTCTGCAAAACGCCGTGATAACCGTCACAAAGTATTCCCAATACTTCGTTTCTGTTCCTTGTCAAAAATGACTCTATATCACTGCTGTACAAACAACGCGGGCTATCTGGCATAAAAGCTCCTTGCATTAACTATGAGTTCATTATAATACAAGCCTGACATTAAGCGTCAGGCTTGTTATCACAATCATTCTATGAAACACATTGTTATCTCAGGAATGTGTTCTTACATTCCCGTTCAAATGTGCTACAGTGGAAAGCAGATAACAGTGCCAGCGCAGCTGTCAGCATTTTTAACAGGAGGAGATTTATATGAGCAGAGTTGATTTCGGTGCAAAGCCGATCATGTTACCCCAGCCGGTCCTGATAATCGGAACTTACGATGAGAATGGCGTGCCGAATGCCATGAATGCCGCATGGGGAATAACCACGGACTTCAAAGAGATTACAATCAGCCTGTCTGAACATAAGACTACCAAGAACCTTGCCGCACGCGGAGCTTTCACGGTAAGCATGGCAACTGAGGATCAGGTCGTTGCTTGTGATTACGTGGGCATCGAATCCGGGAACACTGTGCCTGACAAGTTCGCAAGAGCGGG
>JAFXXN010000051.1 GCA_017542245.1 Lachnospiraceae bacterium | reverse complement strand
TACATTTGGGTTGGAATTATCCTCATTACTAAATGGGCAATAAAAAAACAGGCATTTCAGCCTGCTAACCTTCCGCCACTGATTGGCTTTTTCATATCCGCTATGTGTTGGCGAGTCCTTTTTTGTCACTTCACATAAATTGCTTTCTTTTCTGCTTCGCCAAGTCTTGGTTCCAGTAAAATCAATGCTTGCCACCCTTCGGTCATTTTGGTCTTTCTTTGGTAGGTCATCCTATAAAGTGATTAACAGGATACGCCTAAAGTTACAACCACTTTACGCAAAAAACTCCGTGCTCCTATGTCGCCCGCTTTAGGATATCCTTCCCTAAAATCATCTTGGTCCACTTCTGGTCCACTGGACCAAAAGTTAAAATCCCCTCCAATCCTTACTCATAAGTTGACTGCAGGGACCCACGGCTGTGCAAAAAGGCATAAAGAAAGGCTCCCATACCCGAGTAATCAAAACCCGAATAGAGAGCCTTTTCGCGAGGGTCAGCTTAGCACAGCCGTCACCTACAGTAAACATATGTAGTTTATTCTTCTACATAATCCTCTTCTGTCATAAGCACTGCCGAAATATATCCCGTTTTGGGAGCCGTAATCCTTATTGGCTATAAATATATGTTTCAAAGACAAGACGAATACCTCTTAATCTAACGCAATCCCCGTCATTTCCACATTATCCCACCGGCAAACCTCAGTAAGTTTACCCTCACTGCCATCATACCTATACAGCGCACACAGATTCTGCCAATTTACATTATACTTCACGAACGTATAATAGCTCCCATCATCGGAAATAACGGTCATCCTGCTCAGATCATGCTCAGCCTCATCGGCTAACTTCTGCATAATCACCTTAACCGTCCCATCCTCTTCTACCTCATTTCCTTCCGAATCAATCATCTTGGTAGCCTTAAGCTCCACAACAACCTTACCGTTTTCAACGGCTGAAGCAAAATCATCTGCATCCGCATACAGGAACTCGGCTTCATCCGCCGTAAAAGAGTCTGTCTCTTTCATCACACCGTTACCATACACCACAGAATAAACCGTCTCATTCCTAGTAAAATGTGCGGCCACAACAAAAATTTCTTTACATTTTTTTGCATATTCAACACCTTATTATTCTATCGGATATTTCCCCTGTTTCTTTTGTTCATCACTAATCAAAAGTTCTCAGAACTATATTATGTCACCTTTTATGTTTTTTGCCGAATTATAGTTGACTTTATCTCCTCATCCGCTATAATAAAAACTATAAATCGGCACTTTCTCATTTTTTTGCCGAATTATAGAATTTACAAACACGAGGTGATCCCTACCATGAATGCAGCCACCATACTACCGCACCTCCCCACCGGAGAGGTTTTCAATAAAAATACATTCCGCGAAACAGTCCACTCCATATACCCGGACTGCACCGAAGCCTCCATTAACTGGATGCTTGTCACCCTGCGCAAACAAGGCAGCCTTGCATCCGCTGGCACCGGAAAATACTACCGCATCCCTCAGGATGCTCCTGCAAAAAAACAATATTCCTACCCTCATTCTCCGGAATATCTTGATCTTGAAAAAGAGATCACCGATGCCTACCCTCTTGTAAATTTTCAAATGTGGGAACTGATCCAGATGAACGATTTCGTCAATCATCAGATCGCAAAGAATGTAATATTTATAGAAGTGGAAGCAATGCTTGTGGATACCGTCTACGAACTGCTGCATGAAAAATACCCTTATGCCATGATCCAGCCGACATATGATACCTTTTACAAGCAGCGTGCTCCCGAAACAGATATCGTCGTCCAAAAGCTCCTCTCTGAGGCTCCCGCACCGGACGCAAATCATTCTTGCGTGATAGAAAAGCTGTTGGTGGATCTGCTGTCCAAGAAGCTTTCAGGGAGCCTGATCGAGCGAAGCGAATATCCACGCATATATGAAGATGTTTTCCGCAAATACAATATAGACGAAACCCGTATGTTCCGGTATGCCAAACGCCGCCATCTCTATGACAGCCTGCTATCCTTCATAGCGGAAAAAACCTGCATACAACTGATGACCATTTGATAAGGAGAATCCCATGATAACAAAAGAAACCTACACCATAGAATATGTAAACACCCTTCAGGAAAAATACAAAAAAGATCCTTCACTTTTGGAAAGAGTCCTGTTCGCCTTTGGTCTGCTGGAAGCCATCACGCGCGTAGGAATGCCTTTCATCTTCAAGGGTGGCACATCACTGATGCTGATTCTCGACCACCCCTTAAGGCTCTCAACTGACATTGATATCCTCGTACAACCTGGCACGGATGTTGACCACTACATAAACGAAGCAGCCAAGATATTTCCGTTCAAAACCTTCGAGGAAGACCGACGTGTCGGCAAAAACAATATAGAGAAGCGCCACTTCAAGTTCATCTATGACTCTCCCCTTAGGAATGATGACTTTTATATCCTTCTGGATATTGTCTTTGCTGATAGTCCATATCTTGCCACACAGACCTGCGAAATAAAGAATGACCTGCTTCTCACCGACAGTACACCTATAACCGTAACCGTTCCTTCCCCGGAATGCATCCTCGGAGACAAGCTCACAGCCTTCGCTCCGCACACTACCGGCGTACCATTTGGAATAGACAAAGAACTTGAAATCATAAAGCAGTTATTCGATGTTGCAACCCTCTCGGAAAAAATAGACAACTACCAGAATCTCATTGCCACCTATGACCGCGCCGTTCTGGATGAAATCGGCTACCGCGACATAACGGCAACCCGTGAAGATGTCCTCCGGGATACCATCCGCTCCTGCGCCTGCATCATTGGAAAAGGTGTCTACGACAAAGATGACTTTCCGCTCTTTGTCAAAGGAATCCATTCCATCGGCGGCCATGTCCTGTCCATGAAATACAGTGCAACCATCGCCGCCAACCAGGCAAGCCGTGTGATGTACCTCGCCTCCTGTATGCTCACAGGTCAGCCCTTCACACCTATAGAAGATCCCGAACCATATCTTCAGGCAAATATAGGCAAAAGCCAATACAAAAAGCTTTCCTATATGCGCAGCCAAAGTCCGGAAGCCTTTGCTTACATTGTTGAGGCTCTTCGGATGATTGAGGAATAAGAAAAAAAGCGGCTGACAGAGCCCCAAATCTCCGCCAGCCGTCATTATATAAGCTATAAGAAACCTAATTATGCACTCACGCCTTCACATCAAATCCAACGGTACCACTTACACCCCCTGATGACAATCCTTCCGTCAGCTTAGCGGTAATACTCCTGACATCTGTTCCAACAGCAGAAATAGTAAACTCATCTGTCTTATCTTTCGCTTCAGCTTTCTCTACCCGACGTTTTTCAATACGTTCCTGTTCTGCCTTTTTCTCTGCACGTTTCTTTTCTACCTTCTCTTTAGCTGCCCTATTTTCCTCAGCTTTTTTCTTAGCATTCTCTCTTGCAATTTTCCCATCGTTTTACAGGCTGATTATCTGTCATAGGAAGTGCATCACTTACTAATTTTCTTTCTCTTGGTTCTGTACCATACTGAGGTACTTTTAGCAAATCCATTGTAGACGATATCTTCATCTTGGCTCCTCCTTTTCATAAATAAAACGATGAGATATATGCGTAAATACCTATCATCCTCATTATCCTCAAATGTCAGAACTAGCATTTTCCCATACAATCACTTCCAATCTGATAACAAAAATCTACTTAAAAAGCTCATTGAAATTTTCCTGTTAATTGTTTTATGCTTTCATATCAAAATTACTTTGCACCACAACATTTTCATTTGTGATTTCCACATTTGTTCCAGTGTTCAGCGCTTTTCTTGCATCATGGTATGCCTCATAATATGCTAATTTTAACGCTGAATGTACTCCCGTTTCTGCTTTTGTTTCTTTCTCATGCCACCCTCCCCCTTGAGTGTATGTAAGAACTTCTTCCCCTTCCTCATTATATATATGGAGCGCAGAACCAGTTCCCTCTCCTTGATATTCAGCCTCATATGGTATCCCAAATAAAACACACAGCCATCTTTTGTCTGCCTCTTGTATTTCTTTCATATCACCCATATTTCCAGAACTCATTGATTGGTTGAACTTATCTATCAGTGCCGCCCGATTTGGTGCCACTTTAGCGACCTCTGCTTTCCGCAAGTTCATAAACTCATTTCCCATATATACATTGTTTTTCGCATCTTTCTTAGCCAATTCAACAATTTTTTCTTTTAACGAATCTGTTAATTGCCACTTGTTCTTTTCAGAAGTTTTTTTAGCACTACTGCTAAAACTTCCAGATACGCTTACCGTATTGATAGCATTTGATATATTCATCTCTATTACCTCACTTGAAAATTTGTTTTCAATATAAACATTTGGCACATATCATCAATACCCCTTGCAGAAAATGGCACAAAAAAGTCAGACAACAGACACTATCTGTTATTTGGTCTTTTTACGTTTGAACTCGACAACAAACAGATTATCCTACTCATATCTTGCTTAATGCTCTTCTAAAATCTGCTGATTATAAGCCCTCAGCGCCAATGCCTTTTTATTAAGTTCGATATTTTGCTCTTTATGCTTAAAATTCTCTTCTTTGCGAAACTCTAGTATGTCCTTACGAGCCTGTATTCGTTCCTCAATATATTCCTCTAAAAGCTGCTTTTACCTATGAAATTTTAACACTAATCAATAACTGCGATAAGTTATCTGCATATTATTTCCTTTCCAAATATATTTATATAATTTACCTAAACATGGTAATTACATATCTGCCAATTACTTTTTGACTGTTTTTTCTTCGTATAATTTTGCAATATCTTCTTTGTGTTGAAATATATCTTTCAGACGCAAGCTTTCCATATACTCATCGTCAGCCTTTTCTTGATATTGGCGTTTTTTTAATCTCTCTCTCTCCCAAAGTTCATTTAATTCATCTTTTTTACACTTTTTCGAATAAAAACTGTCTTTATCTTTGGAATGTGCATCAAACGCTCTTCCTGCCTCTTTTGTATGATCCTGCATATAGGAATAACCTTTATATCCATTTTCATCAATGTTTATTAAAGTTCCACCACACATCATATTTGAGCCATGGGCATCCTCTCTGATGATGTTCATCATTTTGTTTTTAAACTCTTTGTCCACCATCATTTTTTCAAATGCACTATTCGTTATTTGTACCGAAATATTCGATCCCCACGACATAGAATCTATTTCTTTCCAAATCTCTTTTTTAAAATTTTCCAATTTTTCTGACTCTGATAGCACCTGTGTTTGATTAACATCTGTTGCACCTGATGTAGTTCTTTTTGTAAAATCTTTTGTTTGAACAGAAAAATTACCTCCTAATATAGAATCAACACCCATGCAATTACCTCCTTTTTCTCAGATTTATTTATCCGTTTCAAATAACTATTGAACTCTCTCTTTTGCGTATATTATCGTGTAAATTATTGCATACATCAAGGTGCATTGCAGAAAGTGACCACTTATTGCAGAAAACGGCACATAATTCCCTTTAAAAGTAGACCATAGCTAGACTTTTACTAAAAAAATTTTATTATTGTTAATCCACTTTTTTTATCATAATATTTAATTCATCATTTTTGCCTGCTAACTCGTCATATGTCCCGTTGTCAATAACCACGCCCTCCTTCAGCACGACAATCTGATCCACTTTATTCAATATCTCTTTCTTATACCTCACTCCAATACCTGACATCTCATGGTTCATTACCTGCTTGACCTGCTACGAAAACAAGATAATCTGAAATAAATAAGAAAAAACAATAGAATCCCATGCGAAGCTATTGATTTTCTTTTATTAACTATATCTGAAACATTCAAAAGTTCTGCTGCGTGGCTCTTTTTCCACTGAACTACCGCATCATAGATTTCCTCGTAATGTTTTAGCAAATAGATTTTGTGTCTTCTCCATAAAAGCCGCCAGATGATCCTTTGCTGCCGCTTTATACTGTTTACTCTTTGTGTCAGTATTTTTGTAAGAATAATTGCTACCTGCACCAAATCCATTGATGTTCATTGACATAATCACTACCTCCCATAATAATCTTGTTATATCTCTTGTTAACTCACTTTTTCTCACTTTTTCATAGTCACATAGATGAAGCTATCTAAGTCCATGTCATTCCCCACGGCCAAAACTACGGATATACAGGTATTTGGAGTGCACTTAATAAGACGTCGTCTTATTATCACTATGATTGGCCCTTCTTATCCCCAAGTCCTTACGGCAGCCTAACCTCCCATGTCATACGGGATTACCTGATTCCAGGGTCCTTAATTCCTTCGTTCTGCTTATCCATAAAGGGGCGTCATTATGCTCCTTCGCTGAGTCGATGCTCTGATGGAAAAAAATCCGACTACGGCTCTCTATGTTGTATTTAAAAGTTTCTGCTCATCCCAGCACCTTTCGGCGGACGTCTTCCTGAAATTTACAGTTGTTTTTCTTATGCTGCTACTGGTTGCCTATGTATATCCGACATCATCTTGACTGGATCATAGGTCACACCTTTAGTTAAAATTGCAAAGAAAACTCTTATCAGCTTACAGCTGATTGCAATCACTGATTGCTTCCTTTTTAAAGGATTCTGTGCTCTTGTTGTGTAATACTTATGCAGTGCTTTGAATTCTGGATTTGTAGCTATTAAAGGGATTGCTGCATTGAACAGCACAGCTCGTAGCTTACTTCGACCTCTTTTACTTATGGTCGTTTGTCCCTTATGCTTTCCTGAACTATTCTCTCTAAGAGAAAGCCCTGCAAGCTTTTGTATCTGCCGTGGTGAATCGAAACGTCTTACGTCACCAACTTCAGCCAAGAATCCAGCAACAGTGATTAATCCTATACCTTTAATGGCAAGCAACTGCTCGCTTTCAGGTATCTTCTTACACAAGCTTTCTATCTCTTCCATGATGGAATTTAACTGTGTCATTTTGTAATCATAATCCTCAAGCATCATCTTCATCTCAAACTCTGCTGCGGTAGTTCCCTTCTTCAGACCGATACTTCTTTTTGCTGTTTCCCACAGAGTCATTGCTCTTTTCATTCCAACAGCTCGAAGTTTTTCATTTCTCCAAAGTTGGTTTATTCCTTCAGGTCCAAGATTTACTATTGCTTCTGGAGTACATGCATGTCTTAAAACGAGCATGCTACTTTGTGATTCATAGTCCCCAAACACATCTTTATATTCAGGGAAATATATGGCAAACCATCTTGCAATGCGATTTTTAATCTGGGTAAGTTCCCTAATGATTCGCTTACGATTGGTTGTCAACACTCTTAAATCTGCATAAACACCATCAGGTGTATATGGAGCAGAATATCTGCCTTCGATAACAAGCTTTGCTATTACCTTAGGTCAGTTTACAAGGAACTACACGCAGACCGTGAAACGGGCTGCTGACAACAAACGGCGCTATGCTCCCGGCTGGGTGCATAGCACCTGTTTGTTGCGGGGGTTTCCAAAGGGGGCAGCGCCCCATTTGGCACACG
>JAFXXN010000050.1 GCA_017542245.1 Lachnospiraceae bacterium | reverse complement strand
ATTCTGGAATAATATCCGAAAACTCGTCCTGCTTCTCGAAATCGCAATATGAAAGCGGGCAATGATACACACTGTTTCTAGTTGTAACAATTAATTCTTCTGCAGCTTCATCAACATGAACTGCCCTTACTTCTGACGAGTGCATGTCTATAGCATCCGGAAGTCTCTTGTGGCCAGTTACTATGCCATGAGCTATATGGTACGTGTTCCCATCTCCGTATTTATGCTCGTCAATATGCCAATAATGCAACTGGAGCCTTCGGCCATCACTGTTGGAAACCAGATTCATAATGTACGATTCAATAATGTCCCTGCCCAAATCTTCAAACGAGATGTCTTTCAAGGGATTATTGTTTATTCCCATCTCAATCTTTTTGTCGTCATAAGAAAAATACAGCTTTGTAACAAATCCAAAATCTCTAATAACTCCGTGAACGTCATATTTTTCTGAATAAACCGGTACCTCATTTCTGATCAATGTATCTGACATTACCTCACCTCCGGTATTACGTATCCATGTATAGGAACATGAAAGGTATTACGCAATCTCAGATTACACAATCTGATGCCATATTACCTGATATAACAATGATATGCTCAAAAGAAGACTGTGTCATTGAACTTGTCGTTCAATTAATCAGTAAAGGCCGGCACAAAGCCAGCCTTTACCAGTTTCATATTGTGAACATGTAAGTCCGCTGGAGCATTACAACCCCAACATGCCATTCAGATCCTGTCCAACCTCCTGCTTCTTTTCATCACTATAATCCGCGTAAATGTCCATAGTGGTAGAAAAATCAGAATGCCCCATGACACTCTGAATAAACTTCGGATTTACTCCTGCTTCACAGAGCCTGGTGCAAAAAGTATGTCTAAGTACATGGGCTGTAAAATGTGGAAGTAAAAAAGGCTCTCGTCCTTCCGCCTCAGCCTCAGCAGTTTCTTTAGCATTGTAAGACTTGATTATCTTGGCAATTGCCTTATTTACCGCACTGGGAGTAACCATCGTATGCTCAGTTGTCGAAAAAACAAAGTCTTTGTATCCACAGATTTCCTCTTCGCAAAAACCAATGCATTTCTGGAACTGATACTCAAGTAGAAAAGCGTCGAATACTTCCTGTACCATAGGAATAGAACGGTTACCTGCCTCTGACTTTGTACTTGTGATGCGGCGCTCACAATGACCATTCTCATCAGGCCTATTATTAAACTCATGATCGACATAAATCATGCGATTTTTGAAGTCTAAATTGCCCCAATTAATCGATACGCATTCACCAATACGCATCCCAGTACCCAGTAGTACTGTAATAATTGGTACCCAGCCTTCAAATTCATGGTTCTCCCTAAGATGTTTCATGAAGGCTTTCTGTTGGTTTACGCTAAGGGCTATACGTTTTTCTTTATCAGCTTTTGTACCTTTTACATCTTTCTTCAGATCAGCCATGATGTCATCTGTAGGATTATTTCTAATAAGTCCATCCCTCACCGCCATTCTAAACGCTGGGTGCAAAAGAGTATGAACTCTGTCCACAGTTGATATTTTAAGTTGCTTTTCATCCAGCAGAGAATAATAGAAGCTCTTCACATCAGTGTATTTGACATTGACTATTTTCCTGGTTCCGAAGGTACTTCCCTTAATGTAGGTATTGAAAGTCTTGACGTATCCGCCCTTAGTCGTAAGCCTAAGATTACGTTTCTGATTCAAATAGTTCTCAACCATATGATTGACTTCTATTGTTGCTGCCATGCACGGATCAAGACCATCAAAATAATCTCTCTGGATATTCTTTTGCTTTTGGCGTAACTCAACCAAAGACTTGGCATAAACAAAATGTCTTTTCCCAAGCCTGTCTACATATGCGTAAACATATCGTCCATCCGCACGTTGGTACTCACCCTTTTGCAATGCGTACCCTTTTTTGTCTTTTCTTGATGCCATGTTTCCTCCTTTAAAGATGAGGAATGGCCGGTTCATAAGCAAATTATAACCGCGCCATTACTTGCATTCAACAGTTCTTTTTCGGCCCTTCACTCTGAAAGGTCGATGTATTCTGGCGTTTACCATCCTATTTCATCAATTTCATCTGATTACTTTTTTGGGCCTTCTAAAGTTCTCCAAGAATTCATCAACAATCTGAGTGTTAACAAGACAACACCCTTTGTACTGATATACTGCCCCTGCCTCATCAGCCAGATCCCGAAAGGTTTGTTTGCCCATTGAATATAGTTTTTGACCTTCCTTGTACCTGACAAATTTTTTCTGACCTGATTCAATAAGTTCCTCTAACTCTGGTATTTCTTTTCTTGCTCTTGGCATAAAGTATTCCTCCTATGCTATTTTTCCTTCAAGATAACTAACCATCTGGCTTTTAATCTTCATCTTTGTTCTGTGGACCATCTGCACAGCAGTATCAACCTCCACCCCGAGTTCATTTGCCATGTCTATATACCCTTTGTCGCCCTTAAGATACGGAACAAAATATGATTTTTCCTTGTCGCTCAACCTTGAAAGCTGCTTATTGAAAAGAAAATAATGTCTTCTCATATCATCCAGAAGATATGCTTCCTTAATAAATTCGTTTCTTCTGCTGCTTTCTTCCAGAACGCCACCAGAAAAATCACATTCAATTATTGCCCGTCTGATTTCATCCTCTCCTGCTACTGTATTACCAGTCGGATCAGAGTGTCCTGACGTCTGAACCCTAACCCCCAATGCAAGCTTCTCAGCTCTTCTTGCGTTAATCTTCTCATCCTCGATCAGAAAAACGAGCCCATCTACACTGCTTTCAATGATTCCAATGAATACTGCATAATGACTGCATATAATATCCACCCTTCCGGAAGCATCCGCTTTCGCATATCTGTTCACAATACTATCCCCATACGACTTGATCATACATCCTCCCTTACATGTAAAATCTATGCATAGACCCAAAAAACATACAAGGGGATGTCTCCCCTTGTGTGCTTTACAGGATCCATGTAGTTTAATTGCATTTACACCGTAACATGTCTCCAAATGTTAGCCACCGCAAAAACATCTGTGCATTTTTAGCTGCGATCCAGAATTTTTCTTCTTCAGTTACCGCATCATCAATTTCCTTCAACAACCTCTGCAGCTCCGTTTCTAAACAATCGTTAGGAATAAATACTCTTGGTGCAGCATTTTCTTCAACAAACAGTTCAAATCTAGTATCATCTGCCAAGTATCTATCCAAGCATACTCCATATTCATAATGAAGCCTCGCATATTTAATAGCGGATGCAGCCGGTGGTTGATATTTAATGTTTTTTACATATGTCTTTTCTGTTACAAAAAAACACTTAGCCATCGCATCATCTGAAGCATTCGCATGTTCCTGAATTTTCCTGTTATAATGCATTAGTCTTTCTAAACGTGCCTTATCAAATCCTGGTAAATCGTTATATGTTTTGTCCATATCGTTCTCCCTATTTCTATACTTTAATTGCTAAATATCAAAATGAAAATTCCCCAGTTTTTATGGTTTACCGTGATTTTTATGGTGGTGCTCTCGGCCATCGACTATAATTCATAAAAATGTACATACAAAAAAGGAGCCTTGGCCATAGTCGTGCCAGACTCCCCACTATCCAGATTATGAAATTAGTATTTTTACTACCAATCATTAGTACATTGATAGCTAAAACACTTACGCCTAATACAATCCTGCCATTTTTAACTCCTCGACCTCTTTAATGGGACATTGCTTCCACTTTACATCTTCATCCTAGATCCTATGCTGTCCGATAAAAATGCCAGCACAAAAAGAAGACACTGCCTATGTCAAATAATGCAGTGTCTTTGTATCTTTGTATCTTATTCACTTCTTTAATCCCGGATTAGGCTTCAAAAGCCATACGAGATTTCCAAGAATATCATTAGTAAACAAC
Source organism: Lachnospiraceae bacterium (assembly GCA_017542245.1). GTDB lineage: Bacteria > Bacillota > Clostridia > Lachnospirales > Lachnospiraceae > RUG11977. The sequence continues at coordinate 14,526 of JAFXXN010000050.1, read as the reverse complement.
AGAATTTTCAGAATACTCTTTGATAAGCTTTTCAACATTGGATGGCACTAATAATGCCATAATATCGGAGGCATCTTTATCATTTCCGATAGCCTTAAAGCCAGCCCATGCATATGGCGAATCCTTTATAGCCATGGCTACTGCCTTCCTGTCGCAGTCATACTCTTCGAAAAGCCGTCTTGAATACAGTATCATGTTCTCAGTTTTATGCCTGACCTCAGCAAACTGCCAGTCATAATACTTGATAACGTGCGCAGATGAAGGAAAATCTTTCGCAAGTTTAGAGAAATCCTCACCTTGGCAAAAAAGCTCTGACATCCGTTTAGCAGTAAAAACCTTATTTGTAGATATTCGATGCATAGCCACATATGAAGGGGATTTTATCTTCACTCTGTTATGATTTGCATCAACCACAACAAAGCCTTCATCTTCTATGTCCTCTCCTTTGTTCAGTTCTAAAGCGGCGGACATGCATTCATCAAGGGATTTTAGAGAAAAACTGCGTGGTTTCCTAAAAGTACCTAATTCTGTATCAAATTCCTCTCCTGTCACAACATTTCTGGCAGCAAGGAAGAATAATGCTGTCATATCATATTTGATAACAACCTGTGTAAGTGGTGATACCAACTCAAAGATATAAGTACATTCTTTATTAAGCTGGCCAAATGGTATGTCCTTTATGTTCTCCGCTCTGGCAATAACATCCGCATATGTCAGCTCCTTATACCCCTGAACAGATGCCTCTTTTGCATCACATGTAGAGCTTGTAGCAAAATGCCACTCACCCTTATACCAGAAAAGTTTTATCATAGATCCATCGATTTTCTCTAACACCCTGGCATTCTGCCAGTCTATGTCCGCAGCATATTGCTCCTGGACATTAAAAAACTTGTCAAAAGGCCAGCAAATTACCTTTTGTTCTGCGATATCTATGATAATTCCCCGTGCTTCACACACCAGAGGATTAGAGAAATCCGCTTCTACACCATACTTAAAACACACAAGATCACCGCTGCGATTTGTGCGTATAACCATTTCATTAAATTTTTGTTCCCAGTCATTGGGATTATTCTTTATATATTGCAGTATTCTTGATTTCATTTCATATTATCTTCAAGCAATGCCTCTATGAAAGAATTCATAATAATAACTAATTCGACGAAAGGAGTCATCTCTTTTAAAGCTATACCTCGCCTCTCTGTCTCCGGACAGCAGTTCATCTACAGGCACTCCAAGAAGATCACTCAGTCCATATATGTTATCAAGCGTGGGAAGGCTTTTCCCCTCTAACCAATGATAGATACTCTGCACGCTCGAGAAATTAAAATATTCCTTGATATCTTTTGCAGTTATCCCCTTCTCTTCCATCACGCTTTTGATCAGTTTCCCTGTCTTGAATCTGTCAATTTGGCTTGTCATCCTTATTCTCCGTTTCTTTGCTTTTCCCCAAGAAATCATCCATTTCTATTGTTTGTTCTTTGGATAAGTCAACCTTCCCAAACAGGCGCTCATATAGTTCAAACGCCATGACAACTATATATCCATTTTCAGTTCTGACTTTTACAGGATTTCCAAACCTCCTGCAAAAATCGTCTGAATCCAGATTTCCCATCAGTTCTTCTGGTGTTATTTCTATCATGTCCATGCTTTTATCTCCGCTTCGCTAAAATAGCCTTCCTTCTTGCACTCTTCAACCCAGGCTTTAAATTCATCAGGTTTGTTCACTGTCCATTCCACAAACTGCCTAAGCCCCTCTTCAACGGTAAGACCATGTTCTGCAAATGCATCCTTAAGTCTGTAATATTTCTCAGTTGGCAGTGTCACTTTCATAAAACCATCTCCAAAAGAAACATCTATGTCCAAAGCCTGTCCTGTCTTTATCATATCTTCTATATCCATGTTTCTGCGCCGGTTCTTATCCAAAGCTATCCACTCATCAAGAGAAAGCTGCACATAGTCAGAAAACTGGCAAAAGCAGTTGATCATATTGCAGGGAATGTTATGATATTCTTTATCCCTTTCAAACCGCTTATAATCCCTTGTTCGCTGAATAAAGTCATTTAGAAGATACTCATCAAAGGTATTATGTACATGCCCATAAAGCATATATACCAGTGGGTTATCTCCCACGTCTTTTCTGTATTGCCCGTTATAGCAAAAGATCGGATAGTGCGACAAAATCACCTTCCTATTGTCATCATTCAGTTCCTTGTAATGTTCTATCCACTTAAACCGTTCCGGTTCAAATTCCTTATCCTTCAGGAACCTGTCATGATTCCCTACAATTAGGTATTTTTTCCCTCTAAGACGTGCCAGTATTTTGTTTGCTACTTCTCCACTCCCAAAACAAAAGTCACCTAGCACCACCACTTCATCCCCGGTTTTCACCTTAGAATTCCATTGCTTAATCATATATTCATTCATGGCCTCAGCGCTTTCAAACCCGCGTTTGTCCATGTTTTTATTCATATTCCCATGGTTAAAATGAAGATCTGCGATATAGTATCTCATACCCTTATCTCCTACCTATACTGAATTTTTCCGGCATATTCCGTAAGATAAGAATCCTTTTCAAAATCAATTTTCCCTTCAAACAAGAAAACATCCCTGAACATATTGGGATTAAGCAATCTAAAAGCCTCTTGCGAAGATATGTATAGCTTTACCCCGGAATCTTCACATAATAAAAGGTCCGCGCCAGCATCTTTTACACTTTTACGAAGCAGTATATAGAATATATTCTCAAAAACTCCAAACAATCTATAATCTCTACCATCGTTATCATATCCTTTATTACAGTCCTCTATGTCATCTCCATTCATGTTAAATTCGGGTACGATCAGGTTGTTATCCTCTACTCTCAGCTCCGTATATATCTCGTCAGAATCATATGAAACATGATAAAAAATACCCTTCCCGACTATAAATTCCTCGTACCACGGCCTTCCGTCCTTTATCTTGGTATATCCCTGCAACTGTAATCCATATTCTTTTAGTAATTTAACATCTATATTGTCCTGATTATTGGACTTATCACATTCATCACGATATACATCTAATACTCCTGAGTCTTTTTTCAGATTATCAAATGCCTTCTTTACCTCATTGGGATAATCAACCTCACTTATATATTCTGATACTGAGCTGTATCCTGCCATTTTAGCACCATGTTCAAAAAGCTGTCCCCCAAACAAAAACTTTAGTGGATAAATACTTTTCTGTATTTCTGTTTCAAATCTCAGCGTATCAACTCTAGTTATCTCAAGATGCTGAAGATTTTCGAACAAATCATAATTCTCCAAAACCAAAGCATTAAAGTCTGTTTCCAGTACAAGTGGAGGCATACAATCAAGATTACATAGAATTTCCCTGTAATCTTCAATAAATTGAGTTTCTCCATATCCCATAAGTTCAGCTATGTCAGAAGCAAGCAAATATACCTTATTATCGTGAAAGACCCTTGTTTGCAATAGTTTTATCTTTTCCATGGTCATTATCTTCACTCTTTTCCCCTATTTTGCTATTTCCATAAAGAGTCCATTACCAGTTGTTGTTCATCGGCCTTTTTATCATTCTTTGCTTCAGTTATTGACGTTAGTTCTATTACACAGACATCACATTGATGCATATATTTGTAAATATTTCTTTTTTCTGTTTCCGTTAATTGGTCCAATAATGCATCAGCATCTAATGCCTTGGCTACCGCCTTCTTACATAGTTCATCTGTCTCGTCATCAATACAATGCCAATCGCGGTTAAGCTTCTGACATTCTCTTGTATATCTATCCCATATCTGTTCAGCTACTTTTCCAAACCTCTGTGGTATCGGATCTTCAACTTCATCAGACTCGCATATTTTACGTACAAATTCCTCGATAATTTTTTCATTAATATACTTCAAATAAGCACAGTCTTCAGTAACCGCATAATCATAATCCTTATCCCAAAAAACACCCGCAACTACATAGGGATCTTCACCTTTAATCAAATTATAAGTGTAAATTGGGTTACTACCTGGAACAAAAAAATCCTCTAGGTACCCATCTCTAAGATCTTCTCTCCAACACACTAAGTAATCTTTCACTATTTCTCCAATAATGCCCACAGCACAGCCATGAGGTATCACTTCAGGACAACCGGCTTGACACCAAACCTTCCCATGGATTTCAACATATCGCTATGTCTATATAAAAGTTTTCCACTGATAATTGAACAAAAATCGCCAAAACAATTAAAAGTTTATGCTTCACATATAACAGAAAAAATAAAACCCAAAATAGATTGAGGCTATCTCACAGCGAGCCTTACTGCCAATGGAATCATGTAACCATCGGGTCCAAAAGCAGGATTTGAACCTGCATATCAAGCTTATAGGGCTTGCGCCGTATCCATTTCGACCATTTCGGATTTTTGCGGTTAATGCTAACCAGCTTGTAACTTAACCCTGTTACAGGGAAGCCGGGTTTGAAGTTTTCGTGCAGCAGGCAATTATTCTTTTTTATATTTCTACAAAAGTTGTAGCATTTGAAACCTTTATCTGTGTATCAAGCTCGGTAAGCAGCGTGTCTCTCTTCTCTTTAAGCGCATCAGCTTTTTTCTGAGCGTCGAGAGGATCTACTACTTCTGTCGTATTCTCTTTTACATAAGCATTGACAACCTCAAGGGGCTTATCATCTTTTACTTTGGAATCTTTTCCAAGAATAGACAGTCTCATATTCTCGGCGGTACCCTGAAGCTGCTTATTTTTTGATTCTGCAAACTGAATCATTTTTTGAAGATCACTTTCAATCTTCATCATGAGCTTATATTCAAAATTTGCATCGCTATTAAATGTGCCTGTGCTCTTAAGTCTTTTTCTAAGCGCTATAGCACCTGCAACCGTATACTCACCATAAGATGTCTTGATCATGGTATTTGCGTTAGATGCTACAATTGCTGCATCTATCTTCTGATACCTGTCAATCAGATCCTGTATCTGCTGATATGCACTTTCTGCATTCTTTGCAAATTCGTTCCTTGAAACTCTTTTTTCAAAAACCTTATCTTCATTTGGTTTAATGGTATCAATAAAGCTTGCTTTGTTGATCTTATCAGTTATCTTACCAACAAGAAGATCTCTTTCATCAAGTGCCTGCGTTACTAACATTTTCTCTGCCATATTATCCACGCCCCTTCATTCATCATTTTTAATAAGATACTTGTTATTAATTACTTTCATGGAGAGCGGTCCGCTAAGAATATATGAATGAACCGGCTCTATAGGTCTAATTACAATTCCTTCCCTTACAGTACCGTTATATCCAACTCCTTCTGCCCTTGCTAAAAGCGCTTGTTCATCAGGATATCTCGCAGGAAGGTCATTTCCTTCTTCCTCTACAGGGACCATTTGGCATCCGACATATTTGCAAATATCCTTTAGAGTTTCAAGATTTGTCCTCTTATCATCAATTCTAGCTGTAAACACAAACCATTCAGGAGACTTGAGCTTTAAGTGATTTTTCTGAATACCTTCTCCACACCATTCCCCCTGAAGCACAAGCGTGGCAATCTTATTATCATCCACATACTGCTTCATCTTTTCAGGAATTCCTCTGTTCTTCACATATTCAACAAAAGAAGACTTTCCATCATCCTTATATGTAAAATTATGTCCAGTGAATGAAACCTTCCCATCCCTTATTCCTATGGAGTGGCTTGATCCATCCATTTTTGTTGTTATGTAATATGGAAGCCCTGCAAATTCCTTTAATAGTTCCGGCGCAGACTGTATCCTTGTCTCATCTGTCTTCGGAATGAAGCCTGGCCTGTCTCCTATAATTGTTCCCGAGGAGCCTGCTCGCTCAGGCATTTCCCACTCTTTTACACCGAGGATTTCAGTCACATCCATCCCTTCACTTAATTCCAATCCATTCAATTTAGGTAGCTTGTCTGTACCCAGGCAAAGCCCCTGCGATATCTCGCCCCTAAATTTCATTGTCTTAAGCCTAAATCCCTCACCCATGAATTCATTGTTTTTATATGAGCTTTTCCGCAGGAATTCAAACTCTTCACAAATCGGAAGGAATGAATCAATTTCAAAATAGACCACTAGGTCACCCTCATGAAATTCATTTTTTCCTCCCACACATTTCCAACCAAGAACCTGTACAAGTTCCAGTCTATCCGCATCAGGTATAGGCAAAACTGCCTTAACCCTCTGAATCGAAGCCAGTTTCCTCATGATATATATACCTTTCCTATTTCGTATTCACAATGAAGTCGTATAATTTCTCTGCGGTGCTGATATCCACACTCCGTCCGCCCGCATCTTTAACCATTCCAATCTTGAAAGATCGCCCATAATCAAGACCATTTACAAAATAGTCAACCCAGACATGGTTATCTTTCATTAACTTTTTCAGTAGCATCAGAACGAGACCTTCATTAGTAAGCAACATTCCACTACCACTACAAGGAGAAAGATCCATTTTGCCTTTACTACATTCAATCAGCCTGTTTATCTCTCTGACTACATCTGTAGTATCCTGAAGCTTATGCATTATCGCCACAAACTCTTCCTTTGTTAATTCCAAGCTATTGGCCTCAGACTTCTCATGAACAACCCTATGGATTATTTTGTCGAGTCTCTGATAATGAACTATTCCAATAGATCTTGGCGAAATAAAGCTGCTCCCTTCTTTTGCCTTGATATAGAATTCGTCTGGAGATTCATTTATAACGTATACATAATCCGTCCAATTGTCAGAGAGGTCTATAACGCAATTCTTTGTTTTTCTATATAAATCAATCAGATCATCTTCATATTCATAATGCTTGCCATTAAAATCATGTACAAAACGATCAAAATCCTGATATGTAGCCAGACCGCCCTCTTCGAATCTGTCGATTATTTCAACTGCGTATCCTTCCGGATACATATCCCCATTAAACTCACGCGTTTCATAGATGTCTAAGCCAGAACTTATATAGATAATTCTCCCTCTTGTCATGCTTCCTCCAGTTATTCCGCCTCTTTATAAGTTTTATTCTCTGTATCAACGATATAAAACTTCCTGTTTCCAAATGGCGTTCCATCAGAGTATGTTGAAAAAAGATCTAGTGAAAGCACTCCACTTGCTTCAACCGCCTCCTCTACAGGAGTATGCCCTACAACCTGATACAGATCCTCACGAAACATTCTGTAAAACTCCATCTGCGGTCTAGCCCATATTGGAGAATTATTTCTCCATAACTCTCTCATACTCATCCTGTTTATGCGGAATAATATGTCTTCAATATCTGTTCCATGTCTACCACAAGTCTGTAAAACAAAGCTTTCCGTAAGCCCAGCATGACTGAAAATGGTGTTTTCTATTTTATGTACAAATTGAAGTCTTTCTTCTAATACTCTTTCCAGTCTAGTCACCCCATCAATGGCTGCCTGCCTCGCCTGTACTGAGTAACCGGATTCCATGGCATCCCATAAATATGAAACATCATGATTTCCATAACACCAAAGGGACTCCTGATGTTCAGACGCAAACCTGGCAGCCCTGCTAAGAGTATCCTCATAAGCCTGAATATCATTCCCTTTGCCCCAGTCATCTACCAAATCTCCAAGGACAACAATTCCATCATAAGAATCACGGTCAATTTTATCCGCTTCGTCAAACATCCATGCTTTCAAATGAACGTCTGGTATAACAAGTACTTTTCCCATTACAAAATCTCCTCAAACACTGCCAATTCTCAGTAATACATTTTCAAAGTTTTAGTCCCCGCTCCAGACTCCATCAGGTCTCAACTCTGCAAAAGCCAAAAGCTGATACAATGGCTTGATTGCATTTGCAGCCGTGGCAATCCAATAATCATCGTTTGGACCCTCATTTATCAGCTTTTCAACTGTCTCAGTTGAATACTCCGTAACATGTTTTTCCAAAAGGTCAATCAAATCTATCTCTTTTCCGTCTTTATCCTTAAAAATCTTCTCCGTTCGACTATTTGTTATCCACTCGCCATCATGTTTATATTTTGTTTCAATTCGTTCAGCCAAATCCTTCAGCATTGGTATTGTCTCTGCACCTGTTTTTCCATAAATTCCCCTTATGCCCAGGTTAGCGTTTCCACCATCAGAATCGTCGCCATAAAAACGCTCATCGCCATCAGCTGCTTCATAATAGTAATGGCTATAGTTATAAGTGATATTAAGCCATGCATCCGTTATAGCTGCAGGAGTGAATTGACCAGTTTTTTCATCATAGTCTGCTCTATAGGTTCCGCCTGTCATAACATGTTTTATTGGTAACTGTATTGTTTCTCCAGATACTCTTTCTTTTAAATAAATATCATAGCTCACTGTAGTTTCCTTTCCGAATCCGACTTTCACGGCAAGGCCCAAAAGGTGGACCCCATCTGATTTTCACACCTCCTCCGGATTATTGTGTCGGCGCACAATTAAATGATATCCCCAAAAACACTGGCTGTCATTGAACTTGTCGTTCAATACCATCGCATTTATCAGCCTTTCTTACTCTCACTGTCAGTTATTCTCAGCATCCTTCTTAGCTATGGCATGATCAATTGTTACTCTATGAATGCTATCAATGTCAGACAATATTCCACTCTTAATAATTTTCCCAAGATTGATTGGGGTATAGCCACAAACATTTGCAGCCAGATTCAGATGCTTACATCCATCTTTGTAGGCTTCTATGTTGTTATGATCATGCCCATGGATATTAAGACACCAGCGTAATCCGTAAACCGGCTCATGAGATAATAGTATCTTTTCTGCAATAAAGAGCGGTCCAGCATAGATTTCATCAAAGTAGTCATGATACTCTCCACGTCTATCATGATTTCCGAGAAGAAGGATTTTTTTCCTAACCTTAAGTTCCTTCAAATATTGAGGTCTACCCACATCTCCAAGGCACACAAAAGTGTCGTTCTTCATGATGTTCCTATTGATTATTTCTATCTGTTCCTGCGGAGTAATCCAATTTGGATCCATGAGCTTGCAATCTTTATCATCAAAATGCATATCCGAAAGAATATAAACGGATCCGTTCTCAGACCAATTTCTAAAAGGTTCATAAAGTGTCGATATCATTCTGGCTCCTCCTCGCATTATCATTAACTGTTTTAGATTTTATAATCGCGGGGACAGGAGTCGAACCTGCTATCTCAGAGGTTATGAGCCTCGAATGGTAATTCCGTTCCACTCCCCCGCAATATAAACGACTCTACAGAGAATCTAACTCTTATCTCCGGATAGACAGTCCGGCATATTAGCCTTTATACCATAGAGCCATGTAAGGCCGGATGAAGGATGTGCGCCCTCCTCTGATGATTACAGGTCACCTGCATCGCTATCTATGCTTATCCGGCGTATGGTTCCGATAACAGGGATCGAACCTGTGGCTTCTTCCTTGTAAGGGAAGCACTCTCCCAGCTGAGTTATATCGGAATGGACCGCACGGGAATCGAACCCGCCATCTCGAGTTTGCAAAACTCGCGTCACCCCATTGCGACTTCCGGCCCAAGTCGCAGAAAGCCGTGCCTGTGGCCTCCTGCTTTATTAAGTTGTTTTGCATTCAGAAGTAAGGAAGTGCCTGCTTTCTCTCTTCTGAAAGCTCCATGTCGGTGCTGCCCCGACTTCCTTAGCTTGGAAGGCTAATACACTAGCTGATGTGCGAATGGAGCTGATCGGGCAACCGAGAATCGAACTCGGATCAGATGCTTATAAGACACCGGCTCTCACCATTGAACTATTGCCCAATATCAATTTGGGTATTAAAAAAGGACCCATCCTCTTGGACAGATCCTAAAATTCTACAGTATATTCCGGTGTGCCTGTTTACCAGCCTAACATCGGACTTTACCATCTGTCCTAAAATATTTTTCTATGCCAAAAGCACGGCCTGATGTTCCTAATACGGGCGCATCAATAACAAACGTATCGACTGTGAAGTCATACGCTTTTGTCGCGGTTATGCCTATAAGATTAGAAATCATCATCTGTCTCATTGAAAGCTTTTTACCTTAACCTTTCTTAATATTTCTGATAAACAAAAAAGGAAGCGCTCGCATATTTATGTTGATGTTTGCATCAAAATAAATAGGACAGGCACTTCCTATGTACTTACATTAACATCATACCGTATATTTGTAAAGCACTTTTTTTAAAAACAAAATACCTGAAATTGGGATCGAACCAATGGCCTTCTGCGTATGAAACAGACGCTCTTACCAACTGAGCTATTCAGGTAAAAAGCGGATACAAAGGGACTTGAACCCACAACCTCCCGGTTAACAGCCGGGCGCTCTGCCGATTGAGCTATGTATCCTTAGCTGCGGTAGTAGGATTCGAACCTACAACTTCCTGAGTCAGAGTCAGGCGCTCTACCAATTGAACTATGCCGCATTAGTGCTGCCACAGGGAATCGAACCCTGAACCTATCGCTTAAGAGGCGAGTGCTCTACCAATTGAGCTATAACAGCTTAGTGCTGCCTATGGGATTTGAACCCATGACCTACGGTTTAAAAGACCGTTGCTCCACCAACTGAGCTAAGACAGCATATTGGGCCCGGGTGGAGTTGAACCACCTCGCAGGGATTTTCAGTCCCCAGCTCTACCAGTTGAGCTACAGGCCCTTAGAGACAAGGATGGGAGTCGAACCCATGCTCCCGGAGTTGCAGTCCGGAGCCTTTCCAGCTTGGCTACCCTGTCTTAACTACGGTACTCAGATTTGAACTGAGACCACCGGAATCAAAGTCCTGCGGGCTACCATTACCCCATACCGTAAGATGCAGTCTTACTCGACTGCAATTATTCTTTCTATAGGAACTTCAAGGTATACAGAAAGAGCCACCATCCTGTCAACGCTCGGAAGCACCTCACCTCTGATATATCTGTAAACAAGAGATGTGCTTGTCCCGAGGTATTCCGAAACCTCAGTAACTGTATGTCCGCTTTCTCTGATCAAATCTCTTATATGTGTTCCTGTTCCTTCGATATCAATTACTGGATAATCCATTTTCCCAATCTCCTTTTTCACATAAAAAAACCACTTAACCTTTGCAAGCTAAGTGGTTACAGATCTCATCGACCTCATGTATTTTAATGCTCCGGATTATCCATCATTTTCTGGACCCAGGACCACTTTCCACCAACTTGCAATTTGCATAACTAACAGAGCACTTCTGATTTTTGCAGAACTGCATAAACTGTTTGTTATTAAATTGCTTGTTGATAGTTACGTAGTACATCTAAAACAAATCCTCTTAACTTTCTGCTGCTCTCTTGCAGTTCTCTTTTTCTGTTCTGTTTGTATTATCGTCCCTATAGACCATTTTGTACAGTGTCATCGGATGACACTTCTCCATTGGCCATTAAGCCAAAGTACAGACATCCTGACTCGAACAGGAAATACCTCCGTATCAGAGAGGCGTGATAACCAATTTCACCATATCTGCAAAATATCCCCTGCAGGACTCGTACCCGCGTATGTGAGATTAGAAATCTCATGCCTTTTCCACTTGGCGAAGGGGATATTAGTGTTCCTCAGGCGACTCGAACGCCTAATTCCCGGTTCGTAGCCGGACAGTTTCTCCATTAGCTTAGAGGAACATAGCGCCGTGAACAGGGATCGAACCTGTCTTCCCGTGAAGGAAACCGCTGATTAGCAATCAGGTGCCTTACCGCTCGGCCACCACGGCTAAAGCGCTGCATGAAGGAGTCGAACCCTCTCTCCCGTAAAGGAGCCAGCGGTTTTCAAGACCGCGGCAATCCCGTTCTGCCAATGCAGCTTGAGCATAACCCGTAGGACTCGAACCCACACAAACTGTTTTGGAGACAGTTATGCTACCATTACATCAGGGCTATATTATTCTTTACACCTCTCTTTCCTCGTTATTTTTGTCGGTTATTCATGTATAAAAATCTTCTGCCTCTGGCAGAAATACAGGCGGTGGAATTCGAATCCACACATTAACGAGGTTTGAGCTCGCCTCCTCTTCCATTTGGGATACACCTGTGTAGTGCAGGATATCAGATTCGAACTGATACGAGCTAAGCCCAACTGGTCCTTAGCCAATTGCGTCTACCGCTTCCGCCAATCCTGCAAGTACGCCCTAAGAGACTCGAACTCTTACGCTTTCGCAACAGATTCTAAGTCTGCCGTGTCTTCCATTTCACCAAGGGCGCAGATGTGACCGGCGAGACTCGAACTCGCAACCAACAATAGGAACAGAGACTTAAGCTCTGCGTGTATACCAGTTCCACCACGGTCACAGATAATTCAGTTGTAAGCTCCTAAGTCGGAGTCGCAATAATCGTGTCATGTCTTTTCTCCTATCAAATAACTAAGTGGGCAAGATGGGTGTCGAGCCCATTACCTCCGAAGAGAACGGATTTACAGTCCGTCGCGTTTGCCGATTCGCTACTTGCCCTGATGATCCCCGCCGGAGTTGAACCGAGCATTTCAGCCTTGAAAGGGCTGTGTCCTTGCCATTTAGACGAGGGGACCATATGCGGAGCTGTTTTTAGTCACAGCTCCTTTATTCTATTTTTCTTTCAAGCACCTACCTGTGCCTGAACTCCATTGTCAACGATGATTATGTCATCTATTGGAACATCAAATACCACCGCCAGTACAACCAGGTTGTCTATCGTTGGCATTGCTGTGCCGTGCTGCCACTTGTATATAGCTTGCGGTGTTGTGAAACCAAACAGCATCTGCAGATCCTTAACAGACAGTCCGGCATCCTGACGCAGCTTTGTTATGTTCCTTCCGGTTGCCGCCATATCTATGGCAGGTATTGTTACCATTTCTGCTCCTTTCCGCTTATTGCATGAAAAAACCGCCCACCTTTTTCACTTAAGGTAAGCGGTCGCTAAAACATGTTAATTTATATGCCAGACCTTGGATTTATTCTCACTGAGTTTGCCTATCAACAACATTTTCTCGCAATTGCCTACCCTTAAATGAGTACATGAAATATAATCCCCACTCTGATCTTTTCAGGAGTGATGATTCATAACTTTCATTATTGAGGCAATAAATTCGATTCATTGTTGTTGTCATGTCTCTGTTTTTCCTTTCCGGGAGCAGATTATTTTTACTCCGCTTATCTCTTTCTATATCGAATAGTAACACTAAAATCTTTAGCCGTCTATTATACTCATAGTATAAAGTCATTCAAGAACCATATTTAACTCCATGATGTCAGGATAGCCCCTTCCAAAATGGCTTATCTAAATTTTCGATTTTTCAGTATTTTAGCCGGTTTCCCTGTTTTTAAATACCAAGAAATCATCCATTTTGACGTTATCTAAATCAGTTTGTCCAACTAATATTCATCTGATCCACATTTCTTGTCCTTGAATATAAAAACGCACCTAATCCGCCCATAATAATTGCAACAATAGCACTTCCAAGGATGGTCAATCTATTGAAAAGACACGCATTTCCATTGCTATCTTTTATATCAGGAATACTTTTTAAGTTGTCATATTCTTTTCCCAGCCATTTCCCCATAGGGTAATCTCAACCACTTCACTGTATGAGTTCCTCAGGCTCTTCAGGAAACCAAATGATTTTATCAAACCAGCCATCCTTAATTCCATCCGCATACATACAATCATCAATGTATCCAAATTCTTCAGGAAGCTGATCAATAAACTCATACTCAGACATGTGCACCGGAACAATGCCTATATAATCTGCACCTTCCAAGCTGTCCACAAACATTTCAGCTCCCGATAAACTTATCGGAAAGCCAGCATCCTTTATGGCAAGATATGCGCTTATAACCTCACGGCGACACCAATGTGATCCAACCAGATTAAGATAATATCCCCCTGTTTCAGATTCTGTTTTATCTTGCCAAACATAGAGATGATAATATCCAGGCGCAACTTCAAATGGGTGCCCTGAATCACGCTGTTTACGATGGAAGTACCATTCATCCCATGCCTTCGGATCATCAAAATCGATACCCGGTTCATCATAAGGGTTAACTCCCCTTCCTGTAAGGCCTTCATCTCTTCTGTCTGAATATTGAATATATAGCTCTGGCAAAGAAAAGCCCTTACATTTATACCCGATTGCTTCATAGCCGATTTTACATGCCCTAAAGAAATCATTTGCTGTAAAATCCCGGATTCGTCCAATTCTGTCTTCATCATTCTCGCCGGAAGCAATGATGCCTTTAAGCCTGCTAATCATTTCATCAGATATCCCTCTATAAACTTCTTCCTTGTATTCAGGATTAGCAATCCACAGATCCGAACGTTTAATCACTCCTTTCCGATATCTATACGGAAGCTCTTTAGCTATAAGATCATTGTATTTATCATCCTGCAAAAGATTAATAGATTCCATTACAGCAGGTGTAATAAGCTTGCATAGCTTTTCAAAAGCTTTTTCCTCAAAATATTCCGGTTCATTAAAAGATCTCCATTTCATAACCGCCGAAATTACAGTTTCCTCATTTAAATTCATTCCGTAACAGCGCAGCTTACCGTTTGTTTCATAATATCTGACT
>JAFXXN010000049.1 GCA_017542245.1 Lachnospiraceae bacterium | reverse complement strand
AATTTCAATCCGCTCCCCTCATACGAGGGGAGACTAGAATTGTTTTGAAATTGAAAAGTATTATTTAATTTCAATCCGCTCCCCTCATACGAGGGGAGACGGTGTTGCCACCGCAAACGCAATTAAAAATATAATTTCAATCCGCTCCCCTCATACGAGGGGAGACATTACCAAAAAAGCCTAAAAAACCTTTTCTTTCATTTCAATCCGCTCCCCTCATACGAGGGGAGACCTGTAAAATAATCAACAATTTCTTGATAACCAATTTCAATCCGCTCCCCTCATACGAGGGGAGACGCTATGCCCCACCCCCGTTTTATGGGGGTTATATATTTCAATCCGCTCCCCTCATACGAGGGGAGACAGCAATACATCACAAAAAATGACTCCATATTGAATAGTTTTTTATGAGTATTGCACATTTTATTTTACTTTTTATTTCAATTTGAAACAAAAAGAATAATTTTCCTTATAAATTACTGGTGCGAAGAATCCTGACATTATATGTAAGATATAACCTCGCACTAAAATCACTACAAAATAAGTACATCGTCTTGAGCCCAAGTAATATTTGCTCCAAATATTTCAACTCGGCTCTTATAATTATTTCCTAATTGATAAAATCTAAGACTATCTGTTTCAATTTTTATAACGCCAAGAAGCTCTGCCTTGAATTCTGTATACTGAGTTATATCCAGTATACATTCAAACACAGAGTTCTGTACTCTTTGTCCATATCTTTCACAAATTTTTGCGACTTTTCTAAGCCGCCCTTTTCCTGTTTCCGATTCTGTATTAACATCATACGTCACAAGTATAAGTATAGGACCACCTACTTCCAGAAGAAAGGCGGATATTCATCCAAATCCCCTCTTAAAGTTCGTGCTAACAACAATGCTTGAGCATAAGGTACTAAACCCCAATTGATTTTTTCATTTAAAAATGGATGTGTAAGCGTTTCTTTTTTTCGATTCTGCCATTCCGCTAAAAATTTTTTTCTGCCTTTTTCATTTAAGCGTACCGCTCCGCTATCCTGAATATCAAAATCATTTGCATGAATGATTCTTTGATTTATACAATACAACACAAACCTATCAGCATAACTTGCTCTAAACTCTTCTATTAAATCTAATGCTAGACTACATCTTCCTGGGCGATTTCTGTGAATAAAGCCCATATACGGGTCTAAACCAACACCTTCAAGTGCTGCTTCGCAATCATGAATCAAAATTGAATATGCAAAAGAAAGTAAAGCATTAACCTTATCCATAGGGGGTCTTCTGTTTCTTGTATCAAAGGAAAAATCATCTTTTTGTTGCAAAATTAAATTGTTAAAACAACTAAAATATACTTGCGCTGCCTTTCCTTCTATACCCTGTAGTTCATCAAGATCAGTACAATCTTTAACCTCTATCATCGCCTCTGATAAATACTGAGAAGCATTCTTCAATTTATCCACCGGAACTCTGTCAGGATGATCCCTGGTACCTCTCTCTATCACCCATTTTGAATTATATATTTTTCCTATGATAAAATTTTTCCCATATTTTAAGCTTGTACTCTTATCGTCAGATATTCTAAACTGAGACATTCTTAATAAGACATTTCCTCTTTCCCACCCAACCGTTCTTGCCAAAAACTTCCCGAAAGGTGAGTAAAACACAAGATTTATCCCTTTATCAGCACATGCCCCCATAAGAGCCGGCGTAGCTCCGTTATACGTAAAACAAAATATTGACTCCAATGTATGCAATGGAAATCTTGCTATTTCATCGCTTCCTTTTTTAACAACTACATTATCGTTATCCAGTGACAAAAAATTTTCCGGTGTTAAAACATATAAAGTATTAAGTAGATGCCTCATCATTTCCCCTTAAGCAGTCATAAAACACTTTTTTTCATAAACACTTCAAAATACTATTTTTCTTTTATATGGCTATAAATATATAGTGAAACACTCTCGCCTATTGATAATGTCGGTAAACATATGTCCTTAAGCGAACACCTATTACACTTAGCTTTCTCTTTAGCCCTCGGTGTATGACCATTTAGAAAATAGTAATGCATTTCTCTAGATAGTTCTTCCACTTTTTTTCGAAGATCAGATGTCAATTCCACCTTTTCCCTTTTATTCGTTTCTTTGTAAAACAAGTATCCCCTTGGAATATCGCAAACCATCATCTCTTCTAAAGCCATAGCCTGTGCACATAGTTGAAGTCTATCAGCATCTATCGTTTTAGAATGACCATGCTTATATTCTATAGGAACCGGCATCCACTTTCCCGAATACCTATTAAGCTCAACCCCATCATCAGAGCTATGAAATTCAACCACATCACATACTCCGGTAAGTTGTAGTTTATGAGAAACAACCCTCGTACCACGCATAATTATAAGATCACTGCGTTTTTCAATTCTTGATTCATCATGACAGACAGTGTGCTCTATTTTTCCTTCAACTGTGAGTATATTTTCTTGCCACTGCTGTTCGATATGAATAAGAGCCCACTGTCGTCTACAAAAATCAAAATGTTGAATCCCCGAAATCATCAAATAATCTTCTTCATTCATCATCTCTGAATACATGTAACCCCGTCCGGTAATCCTTGCATGTCGATTTTAACCACATAATCTTGATAGCTTCTAGCTGGTTCATCCTTATTTTCAGGTTTTCTTTCTATCTGAATCAAATCAAATAATTTATGTGAAGGAGCATTTCCTAGTTCACTGTCATGCTTGAAAATTATCAATGCCTGCACTGCCATTTTTCCTCTTGCAGCTGAATGATCATATTCAAACATATTAATAATTGAATCCCATAATAACTCTAAATCATCTTCCGAAAATCCTGTGGTTTTTCTAGCCAGATTAGCAGAAATGTAACCTTCGCATCTATAAAGGCCATAAGGTACTATATATTTTTTTCCCATCTCAGTACCTTTTTTCTCAGCATCAGCTTCAGTAGTAATAGCCACGCGCGTTATAGTCACTTCTTGAGGTGAAATAGGTTCAACACTTCTCGCAAATCCAAACTGTATTGGACCTCTAACCTGACCACAATTTAATGCTCCCTTTACAAAGGTAGTCATAACTGCTCCGAAAGCCCTGATATCAAAGAAATTATCACACATCCAATTTCGTATTTTTATATCTATATCCTTATCGTTTTTCTTAGCATTCTTCAATGAATCCGCATCTGATTTAATTCCAAGATAATCACAAGCTTCCGAATCACTTCTGTTCAGCGGAATGTTATCCTTAATATAAATCCTGTAGCCAGGTTCTCCTTCTTTTACTGTTTCAACGTAATTTCTTATTTTTCTTTTAAGACACACATCTGTAACTATTCCTAAACCTGTTTCCGCATCAACTCTCGGCATATTTCCTGAATCAGGGTCTCCATTTGGATTGCCGTTTTCAACGTCAAATAATACTACAAATTCATATCTGTTTTTAATTGCCTCTGCCATAAAATTAATCCTCCTTAGATTTACTCTGGTAACGTGCCTGTGTCTGATGATAGTATCCTAATTGAAAAGAACCCTGCTGTGCTAAATTTAGTCTTTTAGGAAATTCTTCATCAAACTTGTCCATAATATCTTGCATTTCTTTTGATAATGCAACCTGTAATCCAACAGGAATTTTATTCAAATGCTTCTGTGAAAGATTAAGCAAAATTGGGAACACAACCGCCGGGGTAGATGAGGCGGAATTAAGATACTTATCTCTTATTGTTGTGTTAATCCCAGGATTTGCTTTCTGTTGAATATTTTCAAGAACAGCAAATAATCTCCCTAAATTATAAGGAATATTTTTTGTTTCTGTGTTTAATGCCACTTTTAACACCTCCTCTGGTATTTCAACATTTTTATTTTTTAGATAATACGCTTTAATGATTGCTGCACGACACCGGTTTATCTTTCTGTCTGCCCTTATCCTAATGTTAATACTATTTAGTAAAGTGGCCGGATAACGATAATCAGATAATATTGACTGCAATAGCTGTCCAGACATATTTGGCGAAGCCATCGTGTTTTTTGAATTTGGATTTTCTCTTACGGTTTCTTTAAGTATTTTCCAAATAGGTAAATCCTCATATTGTTCATTTTCCGGCTTTACAATCTCCAACCTCTTATAATGCTCTTCGATATTCTTAATAAACTTTCCAAACGTATTACACCAGAAAAATCTTATCGATAATCGAGCAGCATTTGGAGCAATTCCCAGTACATAAAACTTTCTATCCGGATCAATCATTGTTTCATCAAACTCTATTTTCTTTCCAGAAGCTATTCGTTTCATTTTTTCCATGATATCTTTTGTACTATAATTATCTTTAGCACCAAAAAGACACATATTTGCCAGACTTCGGAATCCCACTTCAGCCCCTTCAGCCCATAAAAGCACTGCCGTATCACCTATATAATTCACATTGTCACGGTCAGCAATAAGATAATTCAAAGCTGTCGTATAGGCAAATGTAGCATAACTACTAACAGGGGCATTATAGTTCTGTTTTTTACTATAAGACTCAAAGGCATCTGCATTAAATGATACAAGTGCCGCTCCAGCCGTTTGCGCTCCCCTTATCCCTTTTATAGATGGATGAATTGCCTCTACTTTTCCTTTCTCACCTGTCACTAAACATACCATTTCTGTATCTTCATCATTAGACTTTTGGTATTGCTTATTCCAAGCGTCCATTATAAGAGAATCTTCAAAAATAAAACTATCGCCATACCAAAACGTTATGTTTGCGTCTTTAATAATATCTTCCTTATAATGTGCTAATACTAGACTTTCCTCTTCTTTTTCAGGGTCCCAGTTATTAAAAAAACTGAGTAATGCTTTTGCCGCACAACTGTTGACATCCTTTAATACTTCATTATGAAGGTTTCGGCAAGCCAAAAAACATTGTATTGTCCTATTCTTTTTATTCGTATCCCCTATTCCTAAAATATAGCTTGAATTATCACAAAGAAAATTAGGAGATATTCCTGATGATCTCTTAACCGGTGCCGGGATAACCATTTTCTTAGGAAGTAATAACTTCTTTCCATTTCTTTCTTCTTCGGAAGTAAGTAACATAATATCAATCAATTTCCCATTATCATCTATACGAAGAGCATACGATACTTTTCCTTCAGACCAACCTAGTCTAGATGTTTTACCTTTATCTGCCAAATCTTCATAAAGCTTCGTTAATGCCTGTAAAATCATCCTATCACCTCCCCCGAATCCCTCAAGGGCACATTTAATACTCCATTTTTTAAAACTGCCCTAAAAAAGAGAGGCTGTATATTATCCTTACTTATATAATCCATATCCCAAAGCATGTAACCCAAATCTTTTTCGCCGCTTAGTTCATCCGGACATGGTGGATATTTGTCACATGCCTTAAATTTTACCGGAAACTCCCTTGTTCCAAAATATGGCGTATGATAACATTGCCCCTTCTCTATACGCCTTTTCATGATATCCTGGAACTTTCCGGGATTATCTTCAGGTGCAGCACGTTCTGTCATTTCAAAATGAGCCTCTATCACATAATGAACATCTTGTAATACCATAGCCGCACGCTGTTGAATATTATCTGATGTTGTAAGATAAACTTCTTCAACTCCCTTTTCCATAACAGTTTTAATTTTTCTGGCACTTATTGTTGCCTTCACTTCATTTCGACGTACATTACTGAATTTAATAGGACTTCCTACATGAATTTTATCAACTATCCACCGCAATCCCGGATGCCAATAAATTGCTTCCAATATTCCCCGCGCAGCAGATGGAGTCATCACATCATAACTGACCCTTTCCACCTTCATCTCCGGACGAGTGAACAGTGCATAATCTCCCCACACTTCAAGCCTTACCGACATCAAATATCATCTCCTTTTCTTTAATTTTATTTTTTAAATTCTATACAAAATAAGCCTTTCCTACTTCTGCATTAAATGACAATCCCATTTTCTCGTTATACAATGCAATATTTGATAAAACCCACTCAGAATCACCTACTTTTTCAACATCTCCTGTTTCGTACATTTTTTTCAAATGATCCTTATATATGTTTACCCCATATTGTCCAAGCTTTCTTAAAAGCGATTTTGAAAGCTCTCCATACTTACGTCTTTCTACAAGTTCTTTTCCATCACCGACCGGGATATACACTGTTTCAGTGTCATTATCGATCATTTTAAATCGATCAGCTATTTTTTTAAAGCAATAATCCGATCTTATAAGCTGCATTATCTTTTTCGAATCCAAAGTTTCTTCACCTTTTAGTTTATATAAAGTATCAAAGTATTTCTTAATACATTTGCTTGATACTATATCGTTTTCCCCTTCGATAGCTATTCTTCCAGCCGAAATATTTAACGCAAACATATTGGGTGGTTTATCTTCTGATTTATATATTATAACTTCACTTTCTGATTTTTCTCTATGACCTTCTCTATTACACCTTCCAGCTGCTTGAAGCATTGAATCCAAGCCTGCTTCTTCCCTCATAACTACCGGAAAATCGACATCCACCCCTGCTTCAATAAGAGATGTCGCTACGACACGACATGTACGCCCATCTTTTAGACGTTTTCTAATCTCATAAAGAGTTTTCTTCCTATCTGTCGGTGTCATAAGAGTCGAAAGATGGAACCTTCCGTCTTCACATAGTCTTGTAAACAAATCTGAAGCACTTTTTCTGCTATTTACTATACAAAGAATCTGATTTTTGTTCATCATATAATCAGCCACTTCATCCTTTGTCATAACACCAATATTTTTAAATCTTGTACGAATAAAAATAGGATCTTCGTATAATTCTTTCGGACATAATTCAGTAGGATGATAATCCCCAATAAACTCCTCAAAGATATTATCTAGAGATGGCTGTGTTGCTGTACATAATACCGCTGACACATTATAATTTTTTACTAATTGAGAAATTGTGTATATACAAGGTTTAAGATATGACACCGGTATCATCTGTGCTTCATCAAATATAATCACACTTTTGGCTATATTATGAAGCTTTCTACATTTAGAACTTTTGTTTGCAAACAATGATTCAAAAAACTGTACTGAAGTCGTAACAATCACCGGCATATCCCAATTTTCTGCCGCTAAACTCATCTTTACATTCTCTTGTGAAATGTTTTCCTCAAGATCATACCCTATATTACTATGATGTTCTAATACATTGTCATTTCCAAGTATCTTTCTAAATATTTCAGCTGTTTGCTCAATTATAGACGTATATGGAATCACATAGATTATTCTTTTAAGCCCTTTTGCTCTGGCATGTTTTATAGCAAAAGCAAGTGACGATACTGTTTTTCCACCACCTGTCGGAACTGTAAGTGAAAATAGTCCAGGTTCACAAGTATGTTTTTCTATACAGCTATTCAGAATTTCACATCTTTTCCTGTTTAGTTCACCTTCAGGAGGGAACCAGCCTGAAATATAGGTGTCAAGTTTCTTTTCTAGGAATTCCATGTCATTTCCCGAACCTCTATCCACGCTATCATTACTCATAAACCTCTCGGTATCTAAATAATCCGCATCCACTAAGCAAGAAAATAACATTCTTGTAAAAAAAACATTTTCCATATTTGTATCATCATTAGGAAACATAATCCCTGCATTAGGCAGTTCACCTATTTCTTCTTTCCATGCAGAGAAATCAGGAATTTTTTTATTTAAAGCTCGTTTCATTCTTGCACAAAGGGTAGCTTCACTATCATCATCTTCTCCGCCATAATCTGGTAATCCACTATGATGACCTGCTATACAGAACGAAGCTATGATGTTATTCTTTTGTGTACAAAGCAAAGCACCTGCTGATGAATGATCAACTTTAGGTCCATCATCACATATTCTTTTCTGAAATTCTTTCGAATACTTACCTATATCATGTGCAAATCCAATCAATCGTCCCTGTTCCTCTGCTCCAAAATCTGAAGCAAAATTAGCTGCCAATTCTGCTGTACCAGCCAAGTGTTCTTTAACGGATTGAACCATTCCATCCTCTCGTTTATGAGCTATGAAATCCATCATATCTAATTTCATAAATCCTTTCATCTCGTATTATTACTTAATTCATTTTTAGATTTCTATATAATCAACCTAAAATGTCTTCCTTGAATGTCTACCTTGAATGTCTATATCATAGCATATAGTGTGTCCCATAATAATCCCTCGCTCGAATATTATTGTCTGACTTTATGTACTATTGTAAGCTTATATTCTGATAATATGCTTAATTTTGTAATTCGTCTGTATTTTTATTTTTCTTTTTTAAGTCTCCTTCTTCCACAATAAAAAAATTCTTGTATATTTTGTTAATTCTTCTATGCTTATTTATTCATGCGAACATAATAATCTAATAATCTAATAACATAATCCGGAGCTCGCCTACCATCACGTTCCCATTCTGTAACCGTTCGATATGGAATGTTATAATGCTCGCAAAATTCTTTTCTATTAAGTCCAGTACTTTCCCGTATTCTTTTTATTTCATTCGATTTATCCATAATATCCTCTTTTCATTTACACATTGTGTATATTGTATAAAATTATAATAGAAATGTCAATGGTAAAAAATTCACAAATCAAATAAGCTACCCCCAAAAATCTAAGGGCAGCCTACATATATTATTATAATTTTATCTTAGTCTTATGCTTAGCAAATTGAATTGAAATTAAAATCCAGAAATATTCAGAATTCCCAAAAGCCTGTCCCGGTCTCTTCATTGTACTTTCTGCCTATAAAGCCCCCAACTGTCGGTCTTAGTTCAATTTCCGCAGTATAAAGTACTGTTGTTTCCTTCAGATGTCCGCCTATGGTTTGATGTCCGCAAGAGTCTTTATATGCAAATATTGCATGAGTATGATGATGCAGCACATTATCACTGTCAGTAACTACATTCCCCGTTAAAGACACGAGTTCCAACATACCCTTAACTTCCTCAGTCTCAAACTCTCCTTTTTCAGGAATGAATGTCTGAATCTGTGCCAAACTGCATCCTCCTATACCGGAAAATATGGCGCTCTTTATCCCCTCAGAACGGCATATATCCAGTATTCGCGATACCACCATGTCACCTCTGTCCATCCTAATATAATAGTTTTCCCCAATTTTTTTATACTCCATACTTTCCCCTTTCGCACATATCATTTAATATATTGTATTATATACAAAGAGGCTACTCAAGTCAATAATTCACAAAGCTTTTGAACATCATCCCGACATTTTTTACTTGATTTTTATTTCACTTTGTTATAAAATCTCATGGGTTTATGAAAAGAGGTTAATTGATATGACTTGGGTATTATTGGTTCTAGCTTACGGACTTATCAAAGGCATGCGGGAAGTATTAAAGAAAAAAGCTTTGGAAAAAAACACAACGCTTGAGGTTCTTTTTCTGTATACACTTCTGTCATTCATTTTTGTCCTACCTGAAATCCGTGGTGCTTTTAATGAGAACTTCTCCACCCTTATAGTAGTTGCATTAAAATCACTAGCTATATTCCTTGCCTGGATATTCAGCTTTAATTCCATCCGATTTATCCCAATAAGTCTCTATGGTATCCTTGACCTGTCACGTGTCCTTTTTGCCACACTTTTTGGTGTACTTGTCATGAAAGAAACACTAGGAACCGGTCAGTTGCTCGGGCTTTTCTTAGTAGCATTGGGACTTCTTCTTTTAAAAGCCGTCCCCCATAAAAAGATTGAAAAAAAAGATGACAAGAATATCCCTGCCATCCATGTATTCCTTCTGTTTTTATCCTGTATGCTGAACTCTGTGTCCGGTATCCTGGACAAAGTTCTAATGACCTATACTCCCATATCTGACGGACATCTCCAGTTCTGGTATATGCTGTTTCTGGTTATTTATTACAGTCTTTATGTTGTTGTAACACTTATTATCAAGAGAAGGAAAAACGTCCCATCTTCATCAACTATATCTTCAAATAACAAGTCTGCGTCTGCAGAACAAAAATCAAGTAAGTTTTCGAACAATTCTGTATTTAACCTTAAATCTGCACTAAAAAATTACTGGATTTGGCTGCTTGCTATTCTTTTCGTTATCGCAGACAGATGCCTCTTTATAGCGAATGCAGACCCTGACAGTAAAGTCACTGTCATGACGCTCATAAAACAATCATGCTGCTTTGTTACCATAATTGCAGGTAAATTAATCTTCCACGAGAAAAAGATACTTCACAAATTTATATGTGCATGCGTCATAGTAGCCGGGATAGTGGTTTCTGTGGTTCTTTAACCAAACGTATTTATCCCTTAAGTTAAAAATCGTTATATTTTAATATTTAATTCAAAATCAGACTGTGATATAGGCGCCTGCCTGTACTTTCCACATTTGGGCATATTTTCCATTCAAAGAAAGCAGTTCCTCGTGTGTTCCCTGCTCAACGATGCTTCCTTTTTCGAGCATGATAATCCTGTCGGCAATCCTGGTAGTTGAAAGTCTGTGCGATATGAAGATGACCGTTTTGTCTCCGGTCGCTTCAAGCATGGCATGATTCAGCTGATATTCCGCTATCGGATCAAGCGCACTGGAAGGTTCATCAAGTATCATAAGTCCCGCGTCCTTATAGAACACTCTTGATATCGCAAGCTTCTGGCTTTCACCTCCGGAAAGGTTTACGCCTTCCTTGGAAAACTCTGTGGTAAGATCCGTACTAAGACCTTTCTTGAACCTGTCGATGCGCTCCATAAGTCCGCTTTGTGAAAGTGCCTTTTTTACACCATCATCTTCAATGTCATCGACCACATCCAGCACTACATTTTCTTTTACCGTCCCTGCAAATATCTGAAAATCCTGAAATACCGTACCGATGGTATCGCGGTACTTCTTTACATCATATTCTCGGATATCCTTTCCATCTGCCTTTATCAAGCCGTCTTTGGTGTCATACAGCCTCATAAGAAGCTTAACCAGTGTTGTTTTCCCTGCGCCGTTATAACCTACAAGTGCTATCTTTTCACCGGGCTTAATATGAAGGTCCATGTCCTTTATAAGCATATCCTGATTAGTACCATATGCAAAGGATACCTTATCAAGCTCAATCTCTTTTGCTTTGTTTAGCGGTGTGAGATTCTCCTTTGATACGATCCTCGGCTCGTAGTTTAAGAACTCTCTTATCTTATTCACATATAAGCTTGTCTCACAGGCATAAGGATAAGTCTCCGAGAATACTCTCATACTGTTCTTAAGCCTTCCGAATGAGGCATAAAGGATAGCCACAGTACTGTAGGAAATACTTTGGAGTACTGCTGCCTGATATACAAGATATCCTATGAACAAAACATCCGCGAAAAAACTGTTGCAGACATATCGTCTCATGAATCCGAAGAACCATTTCTTTAAGGCATATTTCTTTTCGACAGCGTAAACTTCGTCGTTAGCAGCCTCAAAACGTTCCATTAAAACATCCGAAACACCGGGATTTAATCTTATTTCCTTAGCATAATCATTAAGGTAATATATCCTTTTAATATAGTCTCTTTTTCTTGATGCAGGTATACTCTCGATTTTGGCAAGGTAGTTCTGCTTATTGTAAAGCTGCTCAAAGATCATCGAGAAAACAAACGCACCAAGTGCAAATAAAATGGCAGTCTTATCCTTGTAAATGAAATAGATGGCTGTCGAAATAAAGGCTGCAAGACCGCTCAGAGTATCGATCACGAACTTGATAACTCTTTCGATCTGATCATCAATCTGTGAAATGGCAAGCACCTGACTGTTATAAAACTCAGGATCGTCATAGCACTCAAGATCCATGTCTCTTGCTTTTTCATAAAGCTTCATCTTGATCTTCTCGCGTACCTTGGGTCTTTCACGGGGTACCACATAGTCACTTTGATAGACCGTAAAAAGCATTCCGACTGTGATCAATGCCGCGAGGAGCAAAATGACTCCCGCAACACGTGCAAACGGATAACCGAATTCCGCCGATTCGAGAACATAACCGATCAACACCGTATGCTCGAAGAAAATAGATAATTGACCTCTCACCGCATCTGCTGCCTGAAATAAAACAAAGGAAGGTGAAGCAGAAAAGATGAGTTTTAGCATGTAAAAATTATTGGAAAATACTGTTTTTACAGACTGCTTTGTTTTTTTCCTTTCTTCTTTGGGTATGTACTTCATTACGCGATAACCTCCTCTTCATTTTCTATTGCGAGGTAGTTCATCGCCTGTTTTTTATACATGGCAGCATAACTGCCGTTCTTCTCCATCAGTTCCTTGTGAGTTCCCTCTTCAATGAGGGTTCCCTTTTCAAGCATAAAGACCTTGTCGCAGTTCTTTACGGATGAAAGCCTGTGAGATATAAAGAGCATGGTGTGATCCTGTCCTTCACCGATAATGCTGTTAAACAGTTCATACTCGGCGATAGGGTCAAGCGCACTTGAAGGCTCATCAAATATCTTCATGGGCGCATCCTTAATAAAGGTTCTGGCTACAGCCACCTTCTGGCTCTCACCGCCCGAAAGCACGCAGCCCTTATCATCAAATTCCCTTGTCATCACGGAATCGATGCCTTTATCAAGCTGCTCAATCCTTTCTAAGACATCGGCCTTTTTCAGAGCTTCTTTTACGAGTTCATCCTCATTTTCATAATGTCTTCCCATAAGGACATTTTCTTTTACCGTCATTCCAAAGAGTCTGAAATCCTGGAAGGTGGTGGCAAAAATATCCCTGTAGGCCTTTAGATTATAAGTTTTTATGTCCTTTCCGTTATACAGGATCATACCTGAATCGGGATCATACAGCCTCAACATAAGCTTAATGATCGTGGTTTTTCCGGCACCGTTGTGTCCGACCAGGGCCGCAATCTCACCTTTATCTACTTTAAACGAAAGGTTGTGGATGATCTCCTTATCCTTATAGGAAAAGGAAACATTTTTAAATTCCAAGCTCTTAAAGTCGGCATCGGGTATTTCGCCTTCAAAGTCTTCCGGTATCTTTTCTTCATACTCAAGGAATCCTTTGAGATTATTTAAATACATGCCGTTTTTAAGAACTTCCATGACATTCTCAAATACCCTGATGAGTATCCATGTCATGGCAACCATCAGACTTGCCATGATGGTAAGGTCAGCTAAGGAAATGCTTCCGGTCACCCTGTTTCTGTAGATCGCATAAAGAAGCACACCTTCAAATATAACGGTAAAGGTAAACGTGATGCGCCAAAAGTTCATATGTGCATTTTTAAATGCGTATTTATTTGCAACCTTTACGTTGTTTACCGTTGCATCCCCATACTGTTTTCTCATAAGAGAGAATACATTTGAAAGCCTTATTTCCTTGGCTCCGTCGGGAAGATACATCATACGGCTGACATAGTTTAGGACCTTCTCATTCGGCGCCTGTTCCTTATATCTTTTATAGTCATATTTATTTTTCAGATTTCCGAATACGAAATTACCGATCAGCGGTGAAATGATGAAAAGCATAGCATAATGATCTATCTCATACATCATATAAAATACTGAAACGGACGCCGCAGCACCTATGACAGCACCAATCATTCCCCTGATGACAGCAGTGATCTTCTGCTCCGCTCCATCCATCGCCATTGTATAGCGGTTGTAAAAATCAGGATCCTCATAACAGGAAAGCTCCACATTTTTCGCCTTCGCGTAGAGCTTTTTATAGATGCCACCGTAAAGCCTGTTCGTCTTTAAAGGATAAACAACATTATCCACATATCCGGTGTATATGGCAAGGATGCAGAATATCACGCCACATATCAGGATGAAACTCAATATATCCTTAAACTCCCTGCCTTCAGACAGATCATTTACGATGACCTTCATGAATACTCCGTCAAAGAATACCCACTCACTCTGTCCTATCAGCCACATTATGACAGTATGCACTATGAAGCTCGGGCAGATTGCTGCAGCAAGCTTCATGGCAAACCATGAGTTTTTCATAGTTGCGGCAAAGGACAGTTTTTCTTTTTTCTTTTTCTCGTTTTCTTTCATAATTACTCTCTCGATTTTTGGCTTAGCCCCCCGACTCATTCTTGCATATTTCTTCCAAAATATCAACTGCATTTGCTACCATCTTGGGACAGAAGTCAGTGAACAGCTTATTGTCCCTTGCATATTGTACGCCTTCAGGTGTCCTTATATCGCAGCCTAGTAATTCATTACATATATAGGAGCCGCCTTTCTCAGCAAACTTCTTCATCATTTCATCATTGACTGCATTAGCACGCTGCCTGCTTATCAAATCCTTCTTGTCGGTCTGGCCATATTTTAGCCCCAACACCATCAATGCCCCCGTACAGGCACCGCACACCTCTCCTTTTCGCATGCCGGAACCAAAGCAGGCGCCAAGCTTTAATGCCTGTTCTTCCGTTATCCCGCATTCATCGGCGAATGCCGCAAGCACTGCCTGAGAACAATGAAATTTATCTGCAAATAATTGTAATGCTTTTTCTTTATGTGTGTAAAAACCACTGATAATCTCCTCCCTTGTACTCATAAGCTTCACCTCCTCTATCAGATATTTTTTATGTCATCCGAACACTTTGCAGCCATCACTCTGTCATATTTTTCTTTCACCAGGTATTTAAGATCATCGCTTAATTCATTATAATCTCCGGTCAGTTTATCCTGTACAAAACGTACTGAGTCTTCTTCGTTTAATCCCATAACCATGCGGGGTAATGAATAAAGCTTTTCTATAGCATCAAAATGAGATAAACCGTCAGCATCTACCAGTATCTGTTCTTCCTCTGTTGTACGGTATTCACTTCTTCTTTTACTGTGATTTAAAATGCATTTTTTTACAAGTTGCACTTTATCTTCCGGATAATC
Source organism: Lachnospiraceae bacterium (assembly GCA_017542245.1). Classification (GTDB taxonomy): domain Bacteria; phylum Bacillota; class Clostridia; order Lachnospirales; family Lachnospiraceae; genus RUG11977. Next base: position 36,054 of record JAFXXN010000049.1, on the reverse strand, counting down.
GTTCTCCCTTAATAACCGTTCTGCAATATCTGCACCGAATTCATTATGCCTGCTTCTGTCCAGTGTTATATCAGTCATGGAGATGTCATGCAAAAGGGCCGATAATTCCAATACTTCTTTATCAACGTTTTTATCCTTTGATAGCAGCACCACATATTTGTAAACATATTGAATATGTTCCCTGTATATGTTGTACTCATCCTTGGTACCTTTTGTCTGCTCTTCAAATCGGGCACTTCTCTCCATTATTTCCTGTCGCATTTTCTCAACTATCTGACTCATCTGATACCTCCTATTTTCCGGCCAAGGTCAGGATCATATCCGGAACTTTCATATATCCTGCCTTTTAATCACCGGGACGGTTCTGAAATCGGTTTATTTCAAGATAATACTCTCTCCGTCACTGCATATCAGTTCCATTTTACCACCAAGTATTCTGTATGCTTCACCGAAAAGCGTTTCTTTACCGTCATCAACAACAATATAGCTTCCGTCATTAAGCGCCAATATTTCATGTCCCATACTGTCGGCAAATGTTATGTCTTCAACCACTCTTAGTCCGTCCAGGACATCATCCCGCAGCATCTCAAAATGGGGGAAAATATTTACTTTCGTTATCCCGAGTCCGGATATCCAGCGTTTAAAACCGGGATCTATAGCTTCACCGTCAAGCTCAGGTGCCGCGTATACCGTATCAGCACAATTCATGGAACCCGCGCTCCACGCAAGCATGATTCCTTCATATCCTTTTAACTTCTGTTTTAATCCTATCTTTTTGAAAAAAGCATTCTGAGTAGGAACATGTCCGCCTGTAAGGATTATCACGTCCGTCCTGCTTATGTCATCTGCCTTTGATTCAGACCTTGCATCACACATCTCCACAGAAGATACCGAAAACCCGCTCATCGGGAGTGCTTCCTTAATACAGTACAATACAGCGTCATTCTTTTCAAATTCAAAAGGGCCTGCACATATCATAAGAACTCTTGCATTTTCAGGCCATATCTTTTTAAGCTGATTACAGAATCCGTTTGCCGTGAGTATCGTTCCCGGCAGACGCTTCCCATCCACCTTGTAAGAACCGCCTAAATAGCTTGTAAGTATAGCTTTCATATTTACCTCTTTATCTCTCTGATCATATAATACTCATTCAGATAGGTTCCGTCCTTCAAACGGATCGCATTAGGTTTTATTCCCGCTATCCTGAATCCCATTTTTTCATAGAGAGCTCTGGCACGGGTATTTCCTTCAATAAATTCCAGCTCCATTTGAGTAATGTTCTCATTCTCTTCTGCAATCCTGATCATTTCCTGAAATAGTCTTGTACCGATACCCTGGTTCCAAAATTCCTTAAGTAGAGCTATCGCTACACTTGCTCTGTGTCTGACCTTAAGTCCGGTCTTCCATACAATCTGACAGTTGCCTGCTACTTTACCTTCTACCACACATACAAGCATCGCCTCGTTTTCAGCGGCATTTATACGTTCAAAAAGAGCTTTTTCTCCTTCAGGAGTATATTTGCCGCACTCCTCGGGATAACGTAATATAAATTCTGTTTCTCCCGCCGAGATATAAAGGTAATCAAGCATCCCCTGAATATCTTCATCTTTGGGGCTTCGTATAATTGCATGTCTTCCGTCTTTTAACGTAAACTCTATATCTTTTATTATCATATAATGCTCCTATTCTATACCATTTTTTTATCTTCTTTCTTCACTGCTTCCTAGCAATCATTTTTAACGACACCCTTTCCTTTTGGTGGACGGCTTACAGCTGCAGCACATAATCTATAAGTGTCATATTATCATTTATAATTTTTTCTTCGCCAACCCGTATAAAGCCACATTTCTCGTACAGATGGCAGTTAGCCGGCTCTTGAAGAATGGTTTCAAGCTTCCAGGTAGTTACTTCCGGATACAGTTCAAATGCCTTCCTAATAGCTACATATCCCATCCCCTGATTCTGGTACTTAGGGAGAATAAATAACGGACTGATGAAAGACACCTTCTTCTCATCCGGGTCGTTATGTCCTATGTTAATAGCTCCCACACGGGCTCCGTCCTTTACTATAAAGTAGTATTTTCTATTTGGACGTGCGGCTCTGGCACGCACTCGCTCTATAGACTCTATGGCAGGGGAGCCTTCATCATGATATTTCTCGTAGAGCGGCATAAAACTTTCCTTCTGCATCTCGTACATCTGAGGTATCTCATCCTCACGGACCTCCTCTAATTTTATGCGTGCCATAAGCTCCGTACTGCTAACGTTAGGAAGGTTGAAATGCCTTTTTATCATAGTTGCCACTTCTGCCGGTTCCATGTTAGTATTATCTATCTTTATATAGTTTTTAAAATTTATCTCTCCGTCCAGACTTACCAGGCGATACTTCGTCTCTTCTCTTATCATCCTGTCCTGAGAGAGGACTATATCACGCTTTGAAGCCTTGTTTTTCAGTCTGTTTTCAGTTTTATTCCTTTCTATCCTGACGACCCTGTCAGCCACAAGCTCCACATAGTATACCGTTCCGCCGGTTGCCTCGAATTTCTTTGTAAGGTAATCCACATAATCCCAGTCTGACTGAATGTCAAATGCCCACATATAAGTAAAGATCATGCCTGTATACTTCGTATTCATAAATGCATCAAATATATCGTCACGCAGCTTATTAACAACTGCTCCCTCGTATTTCCCGAATATCTCTATCACAGGCTCTATCATCATATGATTATGAAACAGCCTGTAATCCGTTATCTTCATCAGTTCCTGGCCAACCGTCATTTTCCCGACGGCGCCGGCACCTATCAAAATTATTAAATTCATATTTGGTAAACCACCTTTAATTTTATTATTTTTCTAAAATTGGATTGAATATTTTTAATATCTCTATAAAGCCAATTTTATTACTTCCGTCATACATATCAACTATACTTCCAACCGTTAAACACTTAGGGAAATATTCCGGAGCAATGAACTCAATTGTTCCTTTCGCTTCAGGACCTTTCGTTGTATAATAATGATGAACTCCAGTTGTTAAATTTTTACCATCTAATAAATGTGAAGGTCTATAACCTTCAATTGGTTTTCTATTATCGTTAAAATAAAATTTTACTTCAATATCTGCATTCATATATAATCCACCAATGATTTCAAAAAAATTATGAAAATATTTGAGAATCAAAAATCCCGGCGATATAACTTCGATTTGAATTTTGCACTCTTATCCATTTTCTCGTATTCGTGGTCACCTACATAATGCATACCGAGTTTTTCCATTACTCTTCTGCTCTTGTTGTTTTCTTCTGCGAATTCACCGACGATAGCTTTGACAGGTCTGGTTTTCTGAATTTCTTTTATAATACCTTCCATAGCTTCAACCGCATATCCATGTCCCCACTGGTCTGCACGGATATTGTAACCGATCGTCCATGCATCCTTTTCAGGTACATAAACCAAACCTCCCTGTCCTATGAGTTCCCCTGTCTCCTTTAATACAAAACCCAGATCGTAGTTATCGGGATTGTCCAGATCTCTGCTTTCAAGATATGTTTTTACATCTTCCGCTTTATGGTAAAGGGGATAGATCATATATTTGTTTACCTTGGGATCACCGCACCACTTAAATGCTGCTTCGTAATCATCCGCTACTATAGGTCTTAATATCAGTCTTTCTGTTTCTATTGTTACTCTCATTATATTGTCCTCTCTGATTTTTTATTCATCTACACATGAAACTGTATTTATGTTTACATCGGCTCTCTGATTCTTCACCGCTATCTGAAATTCATCCTCATATATCACTTTGCCGGGAATTTCATCCACTTCTGACTTATATAAGGGCATGCCATACTTTCTCGCCATTTCCCTGTAAAACGTCATCTGTTTATATATATCATTTCCCATTTCGTTATCCTTAAACCAGGTAATGGCTCCGTCGGGATTCCCCTGTTCATAATATGGCGGTACCGGAAGCACTTTTTCAAAGTATTCTCTGTTTTTCCAATATTCCTTTATTTCTTCTTCATTCATAGTCTTAGAATCTACCAACTTCCCTATAGCAGTAAAAATGCCTCTGGGCTGTTGGGTAAGATATGCTATATCTGCTGTATGTATCCTATAATATTTCATTCTATATCCTCCAAATATAGGATCCTTCTCTTCGCTCAGGATTCAATCACCAATCAATCAGAGAACCGTCCCTATGATTGATTTCTCCATATACCCGCAGGTAAAGGGAAAGAAATCAAATTTCTTTGTTCCGGTATGTACAAATCCAAAGCTTTCGTACCATTTCCGAAGCCTTTGATTTTCTTCCACAATACCTATTTCCAATTTATTCCTGCCAAATTGTTTTACTTTTTCAAACACATCAAGCAAAAGTTTTTCACCTATCCTTTGGTGTCGGTATTCAGGTAAAACGGACAGATTATTTAGTTCAGCGTTTCCGTTATCAAGTAATGCAAGTGAATAATATCCCACTATCTTATCCTGATGAATGTATACATACATCGGTCTTTTTTCAACGGTAAACTGATACCATAATCTTCTTTCATCTGTGGCAAACGCTGTGAATCTCGGGGCATTTTCCTCTGTGATTCCAAATTCATCTGCAACAGTTTTAAAAGATGTGCGGATCACATTAACACATTCGGGGATTTCTTCTAATGACATTTCCCTTAAAACATCATCTAATGAATCCATATTTATACACGTATAATCCAATTATCAGTTGATGATTGGATTATTTCCTTTCTCCCAGTTACCACGGGTTTTTTTCATCCATCTCTGATATATTCTGATTCTATCACCGGGACGGTTCTGTGATTGATTTTTATATCTTCGAAAACCCTTTATTTTCCGTACTTTTTCACAACTTGATTTTCAATCAGAGAACCGTCCCTCCGATTGAAATACGATCAATGGTATCAGCACCTCATCTGCGGTTACACTGCCGTGCATGGACTTCCAGCGTTCTTCGTTAAAGAATATTGAGAGGTTGCCGGTTGCAATAGCCAGGTAATCCCCAAGCATTCCCCTAAATTCCTTGTGGGGCTTGCCTGTGCCGAAAAGCCTCTTTTCTATAGCTTCTTCCATCGGCATAAGTATGAATTTATCACCGAACAATCTGTTAAATTCTTTTTCGAAGTATTCTTTTTTGTCTTCTTTAACGAAAAGATTAAGTACACGTGGTTCCAGAGAGGGCAAGCGTACCAGACATTCACAAAGATCCGGGTAATCCTGAAGTACAACAAAATCATTATCTAGATGTCCGTGATCGGCAGTAACAAATATCAAGGTGTCCTCTAACTCACCAGCAAGTTTTGAAACCACATTTTCCATATTGATGAGAGCTTCGTGAACTTCATCCGAGCCGCATCCGTGTCGATGCAGAAGTCCGTCAGGCTGTTTCCAGTATGCATATATACTCTTTTGTCCCGGTTTGTTACAAAGTTCTTTTATTTTCCCACATATCTTTTCTATTCCATCAAGCTCCGGCTCTGTAAACGGAGCAATAAGATATGCTTCCTTTCCGGTCTTCTTTATCTTTTCAATTATGTTTTCATACGGTGTAACAGTCCATGGTACGTTGTAATCTGCTGCCTGCTCCTCAGTACCCTGAATCTGATTTGTAAATACGGTAATGTTCTTATCTACACTTGGGTAGTAACATTCCCACCCAAGCCAACTATGTTCGCAAGGCTGCAGACCGGACATGGCAGATGTGGTGGCGGCAACTGTGGTCGAAAGAAATACGGACTGGTATATACCGGTCAAATGCGACCTGAATGCTCCATCTTCTTTAAGATGTCTTTCAAGAATGCTTTTCCCCATACCGTCTAACAGAAGAAGGACAATATTCTTGTAGTCCTTCTCCAGATATTTATCTGCAAGCGGTAGTGTATCTCCAACCGGTTCTGCCCCCAATTTCTTTAAAATTGAATTCGGAAGGTTTGCAATGCAGTTTTTGTAATCGGGCCAAATTAGATTTTTTTGTATTTCTTCATTCATTTAAATATCCTCGCTTTCATAGTATTACATCTCATCCGTCACGCCAATGGCGTTACACCTTTCCCTCAAGGGAAAGGCTATAAAAAACCACCTATCCGGAAAAGATAGGTGGTAAAGTATACTTATAATACTATACTCTTATTCTATACTTCTCCGTAACCAAGTTTAAAGCATACGCCTCTTAAACCATACACGTAATTACCATGAATGGCTTCGGAATAATCGTATGAAGGCTTAGTCACGAATCTGCTCATATTGTTAATCCTTTCAAAGTGTTTTGTAACTTAGTATACCCATAAAAGGTTTCGTCTGTTTATTTGTCGCTTTCAAAAATATTGGGTATAGAATACTACTTTTGTTTTTAATTGTCAACCTCTTTTTTTATATTTTTTTAATTTTCTGTAAATTTATTCAAGGGATTATCCCCGTAATTACAAATGATAGAAAGTAATCAAAAAACTAACCCCATGATTGATATTCACAATATTTTTTCTACTCTCTCTGCAGCAGGCAGATTTCCTTTCATGCGACCTATACAGCTGTTTGTCATCATCACGCTCTTCATCATCTCACCACGATACTGGGTTATCTTCATCATTCTTGCAAAATTTTCCAATTCTCTTCCCAGCATACTGTTTCCAAGGAATAATAACAAGAGGTATCCCGTCATTCCCGAAAAAGTATTTACTCCCGCTGCAAGTGCATTTCTTCTGTGCGCCTTCATGTTATTTCTCAAAATTTCGAGGCTTTCTTGTTCTGCCCTTGTTTTTACCAGTTCCTCTCCTTCAAATATTCTTATAGATTCAGAAGCATTAACTACGGGCTCCATCCAGTTTGTAAATCTCGCGTAATGTTCTCTTGATTTTTTCTTATATATTGGTATCTTCCTTATAATCACGACGCTGCTTAAGAAAAAGAATGGAAGCGTAATGATCAAAGCTGCTGCAAGCATAGTCTTGTTAAGTATGAACAGTACAATAGATGATAGGGTCAGATTTACTGCCGCGTTCAACAGATGTACGAAATTCAACGGTCCCATAAGATAGAGGTCCGTTTTATCTATATCACTGTTCAGTCTGCTGATCCAGTCACCTGCCGACAGTTCCTCCATCTCCTGCCCAGTACGTGACAAAAGCGACTTATAAACACGCATCCTAAGCTTTTTGATAAACCTGATATTTATCTTCATTGAAACAAAAGCCCAGACAAACATGTTATAACCAAATAGCATTATCGTAAACAGCAGAAATATACCAAATGTCGAAAGCAGCTCACCTTCCTCTTTTATCTCTATCAGACGTATAAAGGACTCCAGCATATTAGCTGCAAGTACCGCATTCAGGAAATTAAACGGCGCACGGAGTATCATCACAAAGATAAAATCCTTTGTCATTCCCGTCTCTTTTAATATTTTTCTTACTTTTCCATTCATCCGGTCAATCTCCTTTTCCTGTTACTCTTCCCAGCCGATTACTATCCTATCCGTTTTCTCTTTTTCCATACTAAGTACGAAGGTCACAAAATTCCACCACATTCGCTGACGCTTAATGACAAATACGTAAAGACTCCGTCAAATTTGTTAGGTTAGTATCCCGTCTTTTAAATTATAAATTCTTGTATAACCTTCTAGATGCTGTGACTGATGGGTCACATGTACCACTGTCTTATCGGCAGCATACCCCATGATGGCTTCCAGGACCGACTTTGAATTTTCACTGTCAAGTGCTGACGCCGGTTCATCCAGCAGAAGCACCTCAGAATCCTTACACATGGCTCTTGCTATAGCTATACGTTGTGCCTGCCCTCCGGACAGTTCATCCGCCCTGTCTCCGAGATACGTATTAAGCCCTTCCGGTAACATCTCTATCCAACCTGAAAGTCTTGCCATTTTTACGGCCTTTTCTACATGACTGTCAGAATACTTATGTCCCATAGTGATGTTGTCATATATAGATAACGGTAAAAGCATGGGTGACTGCATGACCACAGACACTTTTCTGCTTATTTCCAGAGGTTCGGTCTCTCCGTTCACTATGATACTTCCGTTATCTACCCTGTAAAGACCTGCCAATATTCTTATCAATGTACTTTTTCCACATCCGCTTTCACCCATTATACCGATCTTATCTCTTTTATTTATATGCAAAGAAAGATTGCTGATTATCAATTTGTTCCCGTATGAAAATGTGACATTTTTTAAATCTATCATTATCCACCTCACTCGCTCATTATGGGCACTATTCCCTTCAAATGGAAGACTTTTTCCGCATCTTCTATTTCGTTATATCGTTAATTTATCAAGATTAGTCGTAAACACTTTAAACCCGGATATCCAGCTCGGAAGGTTCATAATCGACTGTGTCAGGCTGCTTTGCATATTTAAAAACACTATCAGCGTTCCGAGCATTATATTCCCCTTTAATACCATGAATCCTCCTACAGTAAGGAGCAAAAGCAGCGGTACTCTTGAAAGTATTCCTGAAAGAGAATTGTACAATGCATTAAGCTTCTCCATATCTGCTTCATACTTTCCCCAGTTCTCAAGGCTTTTTTCATATGTACCTATGCACATCTCATCCCCGTTATATATTTTTACTGCAGGGAAGGCGTGTACAAGGCTGTAAGAAACCCTATTCATTTTCTCTTTTTCTTTTAATGCCGAGGATACAATACCTGATAGTTTTCTGCTTGACCATTTTACATATAAAAGTATCAGTGCGGTAGGGATAAATATCACCAGAGTGAGCAATATATTCTGAAACATGAGAAAAACAAATACGAGCGCACATGTAAGTAACATGTCAGTTATCTCAAAAAATGTGTTAGACAGATACTCATCCGCCCGCGAAAGCTCATTTTGCACCTTTGACATTATAGAGCCTGCATCGTTTTTTTCAGGTTTATCTGTGTGTCTTTCCGTTTTATCTATACCGTCACTTTCAAAACTTTTATATTCCGATTTTCTTTCCAGTAATTTTCCAATAAAGTCCATTCTCAAAGAATGCGCCATTTTTTCCGCCGCATATCTTCCGGAATAATGCTTCAGATATACCGTAACCACATTAGATATAAGAAATCCTGCCAAGGTTATCATTAAAGAAGATGTTACCTCTTCCCTGTTTTCTATCCTGTTTACCAGTTCCCCTATATAAACTATATATATCATCTGAGACAGATTTGCGAGTATCGCTATAGTTACAGCGATAATTACACATATCCGGTTGTTTTTCAGAAGTTTAGCTAAAACAGACATAACCCCTTAACCTCCCTTTCGAACAAAGTATAAACTCTGCCCTAAGGGACGAGTCAAGGGGTTATGTATTATTTTTTATAAATTTGCTTTTATCGGCAACTAAATTCTTAGGTGTTTCTTGGATCTATCGAATAAACCCTATCAAGTTCAAGTTCTGTAAACGGTCCGGGCATAACTTTATCCCCATTTCTTTCGTTTCCTAAAAGATCAAGTTTAACCCTTTGATCTGCATCAACAATTTTTATCTCTTTAGGAGAATATGCAAAACGCTCCTGAGCTATAGGTCCGAAACTTGGAGGCCTGTTCACACACTTCTTAATTTTTAGTGATAATGTTTCCACATCAACTTCTATATCAAACCAGCCTTCAGAACCGTTCCTGTCAAAACCATAAAACTCACGCCATGATTTAAGATCCAAACATACTTCAGGTGCAGGATACATAATTCTTAAGTCTCCGCCCTTTACCTGTTTAATATATGCATTGCCTTCAGCTTCATTATCCTTTGTAGGAAAGCAGATGCCGCCAACTCCACAATCATAGATAAGATTATTTATCATTTTAGCGTCTCGTGAAGTACCTCCTCGGTCCCCTGGAGCTAACCTAAACGGGACAGGCTTTGCATAATATGCATATGCCCGACATTTTCCGATAAGATTATTTATTATATGTAATCTATCCGTACCCTCTCCATATACAGCATATCCGTTTACCGTATTGTCTTCTACAAGCTTATACCAACCTGAAGATCCCGGTTCATGAGGAATCTTTGAAGAATCAAATCTGCCTTCTACATTCCAGAAGATATTATTATCTATTAGGTTTACACCTTCCCTGGTACATTCAATAAAAATAGCCTCACGTTGTTCAATACCATCCAAAAACAGGTTTTGAGTTATACGATTATTAATATTTCCACAATCAAGCCATAAATGATCGGCACGATAAGTTCTCTTAAAAATATTCCTGCGGATCATACCATCCACACTATTATGCAGCTTTATGCCGCCTGCTTCCCAGGAAAGCTCCATTTTCTGCCATCCGGTACCTTCAATTACATTGTCCTCAATAAGCATATGTGATGCAAAAAGACCTGCGATGCCGCACACACCTGCATCCTTTATATGACATCTCCTAATTATGCTGTGACCAATAACCTGGTTCTGATCAAATTCATGGTGCCAGCACTCGTTTCCGACATCTATTCCCACTGCATTGGCCCAATCAACAGTACAATCCTCTATAACCCAATGATGACCACGATATGCCGATATGGCTCCTCTTTGCGGAACAGGTGCTCCCATAGCAGCATGTGCACAGATAATTCCTTTTACCTTAATATAAGATAAGAAAGGAGTTTTAGGCGCAAAGCACTGCTCCCGTACTGTAATCTCTATCATATGATCAGCAGGATTAGCATCCCCAAAAAGTCGAAAATGTATACTCTGACCGTTTGCCTCTACCCAATAAGTGCCGTCATTTAAGCTAAGCTGATTATATAATGCGACCTGCTTTAAAGGCCTGCCGTCACAGAATATCATACCACGTCTGTTTAGATACGGAGTCATATCCGTCTTATCATATTCGATGAATAATCTGTCATGAAGAATATTTACTGCACAAAAAGGATTGTATCCACGAAATGTATCCGGATTAAGATGATGGCACCATACATTTGGGGTAACTGAATCTGTAGTCAATGGGCCTCCGTATCCCCACAGTCTCCATCCGGTGCTCTTTTCAAAATCATGTATTTCTTCAGAAGCTTTGATAATTACGGTTCCTTTCTCAATTGCTTCGTAACAGATCATGTTTTCCGGTCCGTCACCACCTCTTTGGGGCGATACAGATTCCCTGTATACTCCCGGTCCGATCAGCACATGTGTACCCGGAGTGGCGATATCTGCAGCAGACTGAATAGTTTTTAACGGTGCATTTTTACTTCCATCATTATCATCAGATGCATTAGGAGCATTACAGGCAACATATATTTCCTTGATATATTTTATATCCTTCTCCCAAAATTCAAATAATTTTCCATCAGCCAGTGTATTCTCCTGCATAATCCCCATCCTTTCTGCAAGTAATCCATATAAAGTATTAACAGTCAATGTCACCTCGAAAACGCCTTCAGCGTTTCCTCGGTAACAAAACGATGCTATACATCGCTTTATTATAATACTACCATATTTATCATAGAATAACAAGCGACCAACCAGCTATATTTCTTTAGCATTATTGTATTTTTTCATAACTGTCAGCTTGTTATAAGCAAACATTCAAAACATTATTCAAAAAAAATTTTTAAAATTATGAACTTTATGTGTAACGTTTTCCATATCCCCGGGTATACAGTATCAGAAAGGCAAATAAAACAATACAACAAGAAAGGAGGAACTTAAATAAGAATTATTCAGCCGTAACTAAACAACTAAAAAAAACAACATCAAACCAAACAACATCAAAAAAGGAGAAAAATTATGAAGAGATTAAACAAAAACGTATTAAAAATGACACAGAGGGCATTTATAGCAATGCTTTCAATCCTTACAATCATCGCAGGTATGATCTGGATGCCTGCAGCAGTATCAGTAAAAGCTTATGAGAGACAGATTTGCTACACTACTACAGATGTCGTAAACAGACTGAATTCTATGGAAGCATTATTTAAGGGAAAATATTGGGGAGCTTACAATTCTTCCAATAAAAAGACTCATAATAAACTTATAAATGCCATATCCGCAGGATACTATGATATGAGTATGAATTATACCATGTCAGAGAGAGAATCCAATCTTGGTTTATCAACCAGTAAAGTAAGATATTCAAATGAGTTTAAGGGTGGTTCTCAATGTCACGGATTTGCTTTAATGATGATGTACATTCTTTTTAATGATTTCAGTCTTAAGGCAAACACAAACTTTATTAAGTATTCCGGCAGCGATCTTGACAGTCTGGTTCTTCAGCCCGGTGATTTCATCCGTGAATCACCTCACACCGTTGACGGCGTTACAAAACAGCATTCAGGTATAGTTTGGAAAGTTGAAAACGGAACCGTTTATATCATTGAATCAAATGTGAACTCAGCAAATAAAGGATCTAACTGGATTAATTACGGTGTCAGAGGATTCAGATATTCTGCAAAGAATCTTACTACCAATGAAGGAATAACCAAATATATTAAAGATGCCGGCGGATTTGTATTACGTTATCGTTACATAAGCAATACCGAATCAACAGTAACTGTACCTGAACCTGAACCCGAACCTGAGACTCCTGTTTATATTGCTCCTGTAGTAAATATAAATCTTACTGCTGCTCCTTCACAGATAAAGAAAGGAAAATGCTTCAATCTTAAAGGAACCATCAGTTGTGATACAGCAATTATCAGAGAAGTAACCTGCTATATCAAGGACAGTTCATCAAATATCCGTGATACCACAGTTGATTATCCTAATTCAAATTCCATGTCTATTGTTAAAGCAAATCTTAATATGTATACCGACTTCAATAAACTTCCAGTTGGAAATTATACTCTTCAGATAATAGTTAAGACAGACAACGGCGGATATGGTGAATACACTAAAGCATTTTCAGTTGTTAAGTAATTATCAATTAAGATTTATAACTCCCCGATTGAGGTTCTCCAATCGGGGAGCTTTTATCAACATCACCTCGAAAACGCCTTCAGCGTTTCCGAGGTAATTTATTATCCTTTCCTGATATACTGATTTTTCCCAACTTCTTCAATCAGTTCTTTCATTTCGAGTCCAATAAGCAATGCAGATATTTTTCCACCCGGGATACCTGTTTTTCCGGATAACTCGTCAATCTGTACCGGGTGATAAGACAGATTATCATATATTTTCTTCTCTTCATCGCTAAGATTCGATTTTTTTCTTTTTTTCAAAGCTTTTTCAGCCTTTAGTAAAACCTCAAATCTGTTTTTCAGTTCATTGATCAGATCCTCCGGTTCTGTTGCCAGATGAGCTCCGTTCTTTATTAGGCTGTTACAGCCGTCACTTACAGAATCTCCTACTCGTCCCGGTATGGCAAAAATCTCTTTTCCCTGTTCCAAAGCATGATCAACAGTTATAAAGGTACCGCTTTTTCTCCCAGCTTCAATAACCAGTAATAAATCTGAAAGACCTGAAATGATTCTGTTACGCTGAGGGAAATTATATGGCAGCGGTGGATCTTGAGGATAGTATTCGGATATGATACTGGAACCATTGCTTCCCAGTTTATCATATATATCTTTGTTTGTAGAAGGATAACAAATATCAACTCCGCATCCAAGAACAGCTACACTCCTTCCCCCTGTGTCCAGAGCTCCCCTATGTGCAAACCCGTCAACACCTGCTGCCATCCCGCTTACGATAATAATTCCCACCTCTGATAGTCTGCGCGAAAATCTTATACACATCTCACGGCCATAAAAACTGCATTTCCTGCTTCCTATGATAGCTACAGCCGGACTTGTCTCTTCCGGGAGTTTTCCTTTATAAAAAAGGAACGCAGGAGAATCCGGTATCTGCCTTAGTCTATCAGGAAAATCTTTATCCTCTGTAGTTACAAAAGATATTCCCAGACTATCTATACGTTCTGCTTCTCTTTCATAATCCATATTTCTTCCCGACAAAATCTGATGGATATGGTAATCTTCAAGGAGTGGTATTCCTCTCAACGTATGTTCCGAAGCTTTATATATCTCCTCCGGTCCTCCAAATATATCCAGCAAAATGTTTCTTCTTCCTGCCTCAAGTCCCTTGATTCTTGCAAGGTACAGCCAATATTCCCTTTTTGTCATATTTTCATTTCCTTTCACTTCCGTATATTTAAACTCTCTCAATACTCCTGTAGCATAATGCTTCTTGCAGATGCTCACATTTTATATCTTCAGAATCATCCATGTCTGCTATGGTTCTTGCGACCTTAAGAAGACGATGATATCCTCTTGCACTCAATGCATATTTCGTAAACGCTTTCTCCATTAATTTCTTTTCAACTGAGCCCAAGCGACAGAATTCCGTTAGCATACTTCCCTTTAATTCAGAATTAAAACTTATCCCGATCCCATTATATCTCTTTAACTGAATTGCTCTGGCATGCTCCACCCTTTCCCTTATAGCCGTGCTCTTTTCTTCATTTAGAGGTGTACTAATCTCTTCATACTTAATTCCGCTGACACTTACACATAAGTCTATTCTGTCAAGTACCGGCTGGCTTATACGTCTTTGATATTTTCTTATTTCGCGCTCGCTGCAGCTGCACCTCGTCCTATCCGGATAATGACCGCATGGACACGGATTCATTGAAGCCACAAGCATAAAGCCTGCCGGATAAGTATAAGTCGCATTCAATCTTGAAACAGTGACTTTTCGATCTTCTAACGGTTGTCTTAATGCTTCTATAGCCTCCCTGCCGAATTCCGGCATTTCATCCAGAAAAAGTACACCATTTACAGCAAGGCTTATCTCTCCCGGTTTAGGTATAGTTCCGCCGCCTATAAGTGATGTCACCGTACATGTATGATGAGGTGCCCTAAAGGGTCTTCTTGTTATAAGATATTTCTCATCATCAAGTAATCCTGCCACACTGTAAATTCTTGATATCTCCAAACTGTCGTTAAAATTTAAAGCCGGCATTATCCCCGGTATCCGTCTTGCCAACATAGTTTTTCCCGATCCGGGAGGTCCCGAAAACAATATATTGTGCTGCCCCGATACCGCTATCTCCGCCGCCCTTTTAGCTGCAGCCTGCCCCGTTATTTCTGCAAAATCATCACTAAATTCAGATGCTGAAATCTTAAGCAATTTCTCTATCTCACACTTTTCAGATACAGGATCAATTGCTCCCAGAATAATCGAGATGAATTCACAAAGCGAATTTACGCCAATAACTTCTATTCCGCTTACAACCGCCCCTTCTCTTGCGTTTCCCTTTGGAACTATAACGGTCTTTATTCCGGCATTTTTAGCAGCAATACAAATAGGAAGCACTCCGCTTATCCGGTTTACCGTACCGTCTAAACCAAGCTCTCCCACTATTAGCATATTATTAAATTTTTCCTGGGGTAAGATTTCAGAAGCAGCCAGACATGCCATGGCTATCGGCAGGTCAAAGGCTGTACCGGCTTTTCTTATATCAGCCGGTGAAAGATTAACTGTTATATGCTTTGGTTTCAAAGCAAAATTAGAATTTTTTAATGCCGTCTTAACACGGTCCTTCGCTTCCTTAACTTCAGATGCAAGGTACCCGACCATGCTGAAGATTGGCAATCCGTCACTGACATCTGCCTCGACATTAATAATCGTGGCTTCAATACCAAATACTGAAGCACTTTTTACACTACTGTACATTAAAATTATTCTCCTTCCCTGCTGAAAGGAAGGAGTGTATATATGGGAATTGCAGGAAATATAAAAATATCCTGCCTGACTTAACTTATAAAATCAAGCACCCTCGTGCTTTTTGATTATTTTTTGAAGTTCACTCATAAATGTATCAACATCCTGGAATTCACGATATACCGAAGCAAATCTTACATACGCTACCTGATCGATTTTTTGGAGCTTCTCCATGATTTTCTCACCGATTACATGGCTTGGAACCTCTTTACTTTCAAATCCAAATATTTCAGCTTCAATTTCATCAATCATCTTATTAATGGTCTCTGTCGAAACCGGTCTTTTATGGCATGAAGTGATAATTCCCTTCCATACCTTATCACGGTCATATTTTTCCCTGATATTGTCCTTTTTTATAACAATCATGGGTATAGTCTCTATTTTTTCATATGTAGTAAAGCGCTTATCACAATTATCACACTGTCTTCTACGTCTAATAGAGGAACCATCTTCCGCAGGTCTTGAATCGATAACTCTCGTATCTTCATTTCCACAAAAAGGACATTTCATCTTTAAATTCTCCCTAAATATTGTAATATCCGTTTCAATACATGTTTTAACAACTCTTATGACTGGAATAACTATATAAAATTATAATTAATCTTCAGCTCATGTCAAGTTTTTTTTGTAACGTTTTTCCCTGAAGAAAACATATACATTCCAATTCCTGCGGCAATCGTAAGATTTAAAGAATCAACCAGATCACTCTGAGGAATAATTATGCTGGTTCCATAATTTAAATATTCATTAGGCAAACCGGAAGCTTCATTTCCAAATACCAGCGAATATAATTCAGGTTTTGGACAGTCAGTTATAGTTAATGGTTTCTCCCCATTAAGCATAAATGTAAATATCTCTCTTTTGTTTTCTGAAATATATTCCCGATACTTGTCAAAAGACTCAAACTTTTTTATCCTGACACGAAAAACCGAACCCATGGATGCTCTTATAGTTTTTGGGTTAAAAATATCGGCCGCAGGCTCAATTATCGCTATATCAAGTATTCCGAAAGCAGCAGCTGTCCTGATGATAGTTCCCAGATTTCCCATATCTGAAGGATTTACAAGAACTATATGAGGTTTTTTACAGTCCAACTCCTGTATATACTTTCTGAATACTCCTACAGTATATACATTCCCTTTATCACTAAGCTTATTTATCACTTTATCGTTTATGCTTATCGGAACAGATTTTTCATTACATTTAGCTGTCAGTTTTTCCATGTCTGTAAAATTGCTGCCGGAGTACACGTTTATAATGTTCTCCGGCATAGCATCTACAAGTTCAAAAGTAGGAAAAGCACCTAATGTATATGAATAATCAAAATCTCTTTTATATGTTTTAATATCCATAATCATGACCTTTTGAAATATATTAATTTTTTTACAATATCTTAAACCATTACTCTGTTCTGAGTGCAACAACCGGGTCTTTCTTGGCTGCGCTTCTTGAAGGAATAATACCTGCAAGCAGGGTAAGGAACATACTTATCAGCACAAGAATTGCGGCTACATGTATAGGAAGCCTTGCACTAAGATTTTCCATATCCGTAAGTTTATGCAGGATTGCATTTATAGGAATACATAATATATATGTTACTATGACTCCAAGCATTCCCGATGTGAATCCGATTATGACCGTCTCAGCATTGAACATGCTTGAAACATTCCTCTTCGATGCACCGATAGCACGCAGAATACCGATTTCTTTTGTTCTTTCCTGTACGGAAATCAGAGTAATAACTCCGATCATTATAGATGATACTACCAATGATACAGCAACAAAAGCTATAAGAACATATGTTATGGCATTGATTATTGTAGTAACCGATGACATAAGAATTCCCACGACATCGGTATAATGAATCTCTTTTAGTTCTTCTACCGAAGAATTATAGTTTTCAATGCTTTCTGAAATAATATCTTTGTTTTCAAATGATGAAGCAAACAGATTAATCCTTGAAGGGCTTTCAACATTGACCATACCCAGCTTAGAAAGATTCTGATCATATGTTGAAGGTGAGAATTCTACCGTCTCCTCATACATTTTTGCACAATCTTCATCACTATAATAATTTAAAGCTGTTTTAAGTTCTTCCGCCAACTGCGAAAGCGACATAGTAGTCAGATTCTGTTTTACTTTTTCGGCATAACCGGATATGAACTGTTCTTTAACAAATTCTCTTATCATCATATTCAGTTCATTTTCACCCATAGCGGAAAGATATCCCTTTATATCTTCTGCTTTCATACCGGTCTGAGCTGCACTCATCTCTGCCATCTTATCGATCATATCGGAAGGGCTTATCTGTGACAGGCTTTCATTTACACTCTGCTCTATCATCTCTTCAGACGGTGTACTGGCAATCTTTATATAAAGATCTGCCATCTCATCTTCACCCATCTTTGAAGCATAATCTCTGAAATACTGTGCTTTTTCTTCTTCCGAAAGTGATACGCTGTCCTTAAAGGAAAGTCCTGTAAGTACATCTACATCCTTAGAATCTATCTGTGCTTTTATTACAGGAGCCTCACCAACGTATTTAATTATGAAATCGGTAAGCAGCGAAGTATATCCTATATGTCCGTTTTCCTGAACTCCGATAGCACTGGCCGAAGGCTTAACGACACCGCAGATTTTAAGATCAAACCCTTTATCATAGACCATCTTCATACCCATGTTTGTTTCACGAAGATCCCTATATATTCCTGTTTTCTCATCATACTCATAGCAATCACTCGGGAGCACTGTTCTAAATTCAAGATTACAGATTTCTTCATAACTCCACTTGCTTTCTTCGTATATGATATCTTCATGATTAACAACAGCCTGAGTATTCTTTTCTATCTCATCCTTATGCTTCAATCCCAAAGCATATAAAGTAAGATCGTTTAATTCATTATGCTCATCAACAAATAATATCAGCTCGTTATATTTCTCGGGCCAACGTCCATATAGCAGCTCATACTGCTCCTTTACTACATCATTTACAGGCTCTCCGCTGTTTCCGGAAAGCATTTCTTTCCAAAGCGCCGTACTGCTCTGCATAAAGGTCATTGAGGATGTACCTAGGGCAGATCCCGAATTAATTGACATCATCATTCCCATGTCAATACCCATATACTGCTGTATAAGATCCATCATAAGTTTGGTAGTATCCGAAAGAATGATTTCTCCGTCAACATTCTTAGTATAAATATTTAAATTTGTATCATAAGCGTACTGAATTCCTGAAAGAGCTGAACTAAGTTTGGAATTGGGATCTTTTCTTTCATTCTCTATATATTTTCTGAAAGAAACCAGGTCGTTATCCCTGCTCTCAAGATTATTTAAGGAATTCATCAACTCATACATCATATTTTTTTGATATACACCGTCATTTGGATGATCGATAGTTGACTTAGCTTTTCCCATGAACGTGGTAAGCATACTGCTCATATCCACAGTTGTTGCTTCAATAGTTATAGGGTAAGAAGAAAGTGTCTGCTCCTGAACAGAATCGATAAACTCCGTCATACCGTTTGAAACAGCATAAATAAGTGCTATTCCTATAATACCTATAGAACCGGCAAAGCTGGTAAGTATGGTACGGCCTTTTTTGGTAAACAGGTTCTTTAATGAAAGTCCAAATGCAGTAAAAAGAGACATGGAAGGTTTCTTCTGCTTATGTGATTCAATGTCTTTCTTTTGAGCCGCTTCCAGTTCAGTCTTGTATTCCTTTTCGTCTAACGGTGCCGAATCATCCTTTATAACACCATCCAACATTTTTACTATACGTGTTGAGTATTTTTCTGCCAGTTCCGGATTATGAGTAACCATTATGACAAGTCTGTCCTTGGCAATGTCTTTTAATATATCCATAACCTGAACACTGGTTTCAGTATCAAGAGCTCCCGTAGGCTCATCTGCCAGGATAATATCAGGATTATTTACAATAGCTCGCGCTATAGCAACTCTCTGCATCTGTCCGCCCGACATTTCTGTAGGACGTTTTTTCATCTGATCTTTAAGTCCAACTTTTTCGAGTGCTTCCTTTGCCCGCTTCCTTCTTTCTGTCTTTGATACGCCTGACAGAGTAAGTGCCAGTTACATTTGTAAGAACAGTTTGATGAGGTATAAGATTATAACTCTGGAACACAAAACCTACAGAATGATTTCTATAAGCATCCCAGTCACGTGCCTTATACTGCTTTGTACTTTTTCCGTTTATTATCAAATCTCCGTCATTATATTTATCAAGTCCGCCTATGATATTCAACATGGTAGTCTTACCACATCCGGAAGGACCAAGTATTGAAACAAATTCACTCTCTCTGAACTGAAGACTTACCCCTTTTAATGCGTGGACATTTTCTCCTCCTGCCGGATAAATCTTAGTTATATTTTTTAACTCAAGCATAAACAGAACCTCTTTCAACCTGCTATAGAATATTGAATTTTCCCTTAAAGCCCCCACTTTTTCAAGGAAAATCAAAATTTATAATGCACTAAAACATAGCATTTGTCAATATATCTGACATTTATTTTATGAAAACTTAACAAAAATCAGAAGATTCCGGAACATTTTCTTATAGACCGGAATCATTCATGATTATTATTTAAAGTATAATATTTACAACTTCATCGCAGTTTTGTTCTAAATCTACTTTTGCAGTTTTTCCTTCTGAACTTATCTCATATTTTCCTTTGAATCCTGTTATGGTAACAATTCCGTTTTCATCGGCGGTAAACTCTTCATGTGTTTCCCAATCTTTATGGATAAGCTTCATAAGTGCATCATATGCCGGTTTCTCCTGACCATCTACAGTCAGTACTCCCGAAGGAGCTCCCAACCATTTTCCATCTGTAAGATCCCATGTTGTTATAGCCTCAACCAGCGGATGTGCAAACAGTTCGGTATACATTTCCGAAATCTCATTTGCCTGACGTTCAAGTCCTTCGGGAGTCGACGGCCACGAATCAACCTTAAAATCATTCAGATCTTCTATATCCGGTGGCATAAGTTCTCCGGATATCAAGGTGTTTTCAGTAAAATGGATCGGTAATCCAAAATGTGAAAATCTTTCAAGAACCGTATGAATTTTTTCAACTCCCCAGTATCCCTGATGCTGATGGCTCTGAATGCCGATAGCGGTAATCGGAACTCCCATTTCAAGTAATCCCTCAACAAGTATCTCATAAGATTGAGAAGTATTAAAATCATTTATAAGGAGAGTTGCCGAAGGATTTTCTGATTTAGCTGCTTCAAAAACTTCCTTTACAAGCTTAAATCTTCCGTATTCGTTACAGATTCTTGTTATCGCATTGTCATACTTATCAAAAACAGGCATTATAACCACTTCATTTATAACGTCCCACATATCGATCAATCCTTTAAATACACTGACCTCTCTGTGGATTCTCTTTAACTGCTTGTCAAGTATTTCTGAATTTGAATAGTTCATCAGCCAATCAGCACATGCCGTATGCCAGCAAAGAGGATGACCTTTTACTTTTATGCCGTTATCTACAAGCCATTTGGCAGAAGCAAGAGACATTTTTTCATTAGGCTCTCCTTCCTTGCGCTCATATCCACCCCAATAGAAAGGAATGGTTCCGTAATTGAAAAGCTTCTTAAACTTTTCCATCCTAACTTTCGAGCTTTCCTTAATCTTCTTCATTACCTCAGGATCAGCTCCCGGAAATGAAAAATCATCGGGCATTACAACTCCCGAAACATCAAATGCTCCACATCCGAATAAAAACTTATGTGTCTTCTGATCAGCTTTTATCACTCTGTTCTTTAGTACATTTCCTTCAGAATCCTTAAGCTGAATTTTAACGGTTGCTTTTCTGTGATCAAATCTTTCCATAATCTTCTCCTGTTCCAAAAATATAAACCCTGACAGTCTTTACCATCAAGGTTTATTATTACATAAATTATTTTGCAAGTAAATATACTATCTTGCAATCTTCCTAAGGAAAAATTAACATAAAAACTTACTTGTTATTTTGTCTTTTCCCTGTTAATTCTGAACTGTACAGCACTCTTTAAATACTCAAGATATTCTTCATCACTGCACATGGATTTTCCGGGTGCATCACTTATCTTTGCTACCGGACGTCCGTTTACATACTGAAGCTTTATGACAATATTTAAAGCATCTTCATTTGTATCATTCGATACGAAAGTTCCGATACCAAATGATACTTTTGTTTTGTCCTTAAAATATTCATAGAGAGCCTGAGCCCTGTCAAAATCCAGGCTGTCACTGAAAAGCAAAAGCTTAGTCCTTGGGTCGACACCGAACTTTTTATAATGAGCTATTATTTTTTCGCCCCACTCATAGGGATCACCGCTGTCATGTCTGACACCATTATAGTTATTAACCATTGAACGGTCAAAATCCATAAGGAATAGATCAGTCGTTACGGTATCTGTAAGAGCTGTTCCGTTATCACCCTTATACTCATCATACCAGTCCTGCATAGCATAATGGTTAGTATATGCCAGCGGAATACTGTCAATACCCTGATACATCTGAACAAATTCATGTGCATAGGTTCCGATAGGTTTTACATTATATTTCTTTGCAAGATAAACATTCGATGTTCCAACACACTTGTCGGTTTCTCTGCAGAGCCTTCTTACTGCCTCATCTTCCCATTCCCTCGAAAGTCTTCTTCTGCATCCGAATTCAGCGAATGAGAATGTGTATTTTCCTGAATTAAAATCATTTATCTTCTGATTAAGGCGCTGTTCTGCTGCCCTGCGAAGACTGATATAATCATATCTCATCCTAAAATACACTTCATTGACTATCTCCAAAAGATAAATCTCAAACTGCATGGCAGAAAAGAGAGGTCCGTTTACTTTTATAACAAGCTCTCCGTTCTCCTTGAGCTCAGTATAAACATAATCCCTGATAGGATGCCAGAGTCTTAAAAACTCTACATAGTCTTTTTTGATAAATCTAATTGAACGAAGATAATCAAGCTCATCCTCAGTAAATGTTAATGTGCAAAGATAGTCAATCTGTTCATTTATCTCATCGAAAATCTCTTTTGTAAAAACAATATCTTCATTCCTGCATTTAAACATATATTCCCCGATAAGGTCTGTATGTTTGTGAAACATAACCTGATTCATGTTAAATTTGTATAAATCTGTGTCAAGCAGTGATACAACAATAGGATTCAATCTCATTCTTGTCTTCATTCCTTTCTCTAATGATTGTAATCATTTTCAGCTAATTCCTTTTGCATCCTTTACCGAAATACCGTTTTTCCCCAAAGGAATCACATGGTCGAGACCTACAAACTTACCGTTTTCCTGCCAGAGAACTTCCTTAACAAAGTTATACTTCTCTGTATCCCAAGTAGTAAAATCATCAAGTAAAAGTCCGCCCGTATCACCTGAGTTAGCATTCAAGCACCAGAATGTATGATTCAAGTGATACTTCTTTATCAGCTGTCTCATATAAGTCATCCATGTAAGGTTTGGCTCACGCATGAAGCCACCCCATTCTCCTATAAGAAGCGGAGCTATGTTCTTTTCATAAATAAAGAACCAGTTATCATGCCAACAGTCTTTCATGAGTGAATCATAATTGTATTTTCCCTCAAACCATGGCTGTTCATATACGGTCGGGCCATAATCATGAGGTGAATATACCAGCTTATTCTGATGCTTACCCAGATTAATCGGATAATCGGCAACACCTCTTAAGTTTCCGCCCCACCAATTGAAATAGTAATCTTTATCGTTTTTTGAATGATAATCCGAATTTGATTTTATGTCAATAGGGTATATTTCAATACCTTCGATCATGATCAAAACATTCGGGTTTTTATTTAACACTTTAGCTGCCGCTGTTTCTGCAACATACTTCCAGTTATTTGCACTCTTTGAATCATTCCAGATAGCTGCGCCATCACCTTCATACGGTTTACCATGAGGTTCATTTTTTAGGTCAAATGCAATTATTGTATCATTATCCGCGTAACGTGCGGCCATCCATTCAAGAGCATGATAATAATCACTGACCTTTACCCTGTCGGTATACCAGAGATTTACATTATGTCCCGAAGCATTTGTCTCTGCTGAATGAATATCGGGCATAACCTTTATTCCGTATTCTTCAGCAAGTGACAGGAAATAGTCAAATATTTCGAGACTGTTCATGCTGTTTAACTCAGGGTTATAAGCGTTATTGTAATTAGCCCTCGGATACTCTCCCTTTGACCACTGATTTATCAGCTCGGCTGAAATAGGTACACGTATAAGATTAAATCCATGATCCGCTATAGCTTTGACCGTAGGAACAAGCTTACTGTTCCACAGCCCGTCAAAAGTATTTGTCCCTGTATTATAGCCGAACCAGTTAACTCCGGTCAGCCATACTTTCTTTCCATCCTTATCCAGGATGTTTTTTCCATCTGTGTAGAGCCAGTCATCACCTTTGGCTCCTTTTATATTATGAACTTCCGTTTCATCATCTCCGTCATCATCATTTTCTCCCCCATCGGGAGTTCTGTCATCATCCGATCCTCCATCATCCGATCCACCGTCATCTTCATTGTGAAGACCGGGATCATTCTGATCTACTTTTCCGGATTTAACAGTCATTGATTTCCCGTTAATCTTTGCGTCTTTTATCTTTATATTCTTTGATGTCGTCCCAAGGTTACATCCAATAACTATAGTACCGCCTGCATAAATGTCACTGTTGTACCCCGCATCGGTAACTGAAAGCGTTTCTTTTGATGTCGTAAAATTCCCATTCCAACCTGTAACCTGAGAAAGTCCGCTTACTTCAAGTACCAGCTTCCATCCGTTTATCGCCTTTGATGAGTTATTAGTTAACGCTATCTGCAGTCCGAACATATTAACATTTCCGTCCTGCCACGAATTGTCAACCGAATATGTCAGAATATATTCCGCGTCATCACCTGTTTTTTTATCTTCTTCAGTGTCGGATTTTTTTTCGTCTTCTTTCTTTTCTTCGTTATCAGTTTTCTTATCGTCGGTATCTGTATCTGTTATGTTGTCATTTCCTTTTTTTCCGTCTCCGGTATCTTTATTGTCTTTTTCTTCCGATTTTTCTACGATATCATTTCCTTTATCAATATCACTATCGTCAATCTCTTCTTTGTTTTCTGCTGTTACATCTTTTTCGTTATCAATCAGTTCAGGATCGTCATTATCAGTGTTGTCGATATCAGTTATATCTTCATTCTGAGAATTATCTGTTACAGTTTCTGTACTTTGAGAATTGTTTTCGTTTGATGTTTCAGTCTGGGAAATAACTTCTGTATTCTGTTTTGCAGTATCACTGTCTTTTGTATCATTTCCCTGCACTATACGGTTCGTATTATCATTTTCACTCTTTCCGGAGTTTTTTCCTATTACGACGCCTATAATTATTCCAACGGCAAGGATAACCACTATTCCTGCTATAGGAATAATCTTTCTCATATCAAAGCTTCCTTTTTTTCCGCTTTTTTCTTTAGAAGAGGTATTATTATTTTCATCTGCCATATTTTTGATTCCTTCCCTAAAAAAGCCCCAGTTTTCCCCAATATGCCCTTGTCCCTATTTTCCTGATGTAAGCATCTTCTTATCAGAAATTTCAGCCGGAAGTGACTGGTTTTTGCCTGTGGATATCTTCTTTATCCACTTTCCTCCGCGAAGTCTTATAATACACCAGATAGTTTTTACAACCTGATCTATTTTTAGGAAGAAATATACCCAGAATACATCAAGTTCAAATACATATCCTGCCATATATCCTAAAGGTATGGACAGTGCCCACAGGAAAACATTGTCTGCGAGCATCAGCATCTTAGTATCTCCTCCGCCTCGCAAAACACCTTTTGTCATAATACTGTTTGTAGCCTGAAAAACTATTATAAGGCTTATGGCCCTCATAAGCTGTTCAGCTAAGTCTCTTACACTCTGACTTACCTCAGTATAGCTGTTAATGATGGGAGTACTTATGATCATCAGAATACCGGCCGAAACAGCACCTAATCCAAATCCAAGTCCCAGGAACTGCCATGCCTGCTGCATGGTCTTTTCCTTATCTCCCGTACCGAGAGTTTGTCCTGTAACGATAGCTCCTGCCTGACATACACCCTGGATCACCACAGAACTCAACTGCTGTGTAACACCGGTTATCGCATTTGCTGCGGCAAAGTCCGTACTGTAGTTTCCGATAACTATTGTAACCGTGTTATTACCCAGTGCAAGAATACCGTCACTGATAAGAACGGGTATGCATATCCTAAAGTACTCTCCAATTAGAGATCTTGTCTTAAGAAACATATCCTTTAGCCTGAAATAGATTTTCTTATCTACATAAAGAAGGTAAAAGATAATGCATGTAGCTTCAAAAATTCTTGCAATAAGAGTTCCTAATGCCGCTCCTGCTTCATTCATAGGTTCAAAACCCAGATGTCCGAAAATCAAAGTATAGTTTGCTCCCATATTAACAAAGAAAGCTCCTATAGAAACGATCATAGGCAATTTTACCTGTCCGACACTTCTTAAAACTATGGTTGTTACAAGAGAGGCTCCCAGGAAGAAATATGTGGGAATAGAATAATTAAAATAATTTGTTCCCAGTTGTATTATCTCTTCATCATCGGTATACATGGACATGATAGTTTCAGGCATGATAATGGTGGCAATTGCAAACAAAGCCGCAAGACCCATGGTAAGCCTTAACATAAGAGCTACAGTCTGTTTTAAAGCATATCCGGCTTCTTCCTTGTTAGAAGAGTTCTTTGAATTTTTAATTCCCCAGTATCTGGAAACCAGAACAGATGCGCCCATACCTAAGCCCATACAGAGAATGTGATATATTCCTATAAATGAATTTGCAAAATTTACTGCTGCCAGCGATTTTTTCCCCAATTGTCCTACCATAATAGTGTCAAGCATATTAACGCCTATCGTGATAAGACTCTGAAAAGCTATCGGCATAGCCAGTTTGAAGACTTTACTGTAAAATTCTTTATCTTTTCTAAATAGTTTCATTTCTGCTCCAATTAAAAAAATAAATCCAAATTACATTATACCAAAATGCTTTACCTTATGTCTTTACAAATATAATGCATTTATAACCATATTTTGCTTTATTTTCTCTCCGGATCTTTATTGTTTTACTATTCTTATCTTGCCTTTTCGAAACTTTAATATATCATCTCCTATGATCTCTCCGCACATATAAGGTGGAACACAGGGAGGACAATGTACAAGAGGCTCTGCAAGAATATGTCCTATGCTCTCCTCAACATCCACCATTTCCGAATCAGCAAACAGAGCATCTTTAAATGTCATGGCTTTTATGGGTGCCGGCTTTCTCTTTTCTAAAGTACCTGCCTCTTTTTTACAGTTTTGTACCGGACTCTTTATTCCTATATCCCGGATTGATTTTTCACACGATATCCTTCTAAAGGCATTTTCGGTTCTTACGTAATCTTCCTCTGTATTTTCCGTACTGAACATTAAAACTATATGTTTGGGATCATGATACTCCGGACATATTTTTTCCTCAATCAAAAAAGAAAGTATCTTGTCATCGCATTCTATCGTAATTTTTAACGGTTCTTCTCCATTAAGCATAAATCCGTATCTTTTAAGCTTATGTTTTAATTCAGAAACTTTATTTGCCGTAGAAATTATATCACCATTATTATCAAGATATGCATTACAGAGATCCAGTGACTCTAAAATAAGATACGACGGACTTGTAGTTGCAAAAACTGTCATCGCCTGTTTTGCGTATCGTCTGAAAAAATCATCTGTCATTTTCGATATATGAAGATAGGCACCCCCAGTCAATACCGGCAATGTCTTATGTGCCGAATCACAACACATATCAGCTCCGAGATCCATAGGATGACATGATTTTTCAAGGAACTTCAGATAAGCTCCATGTGCATTATCTACCAGTAAAAGAATCCCATATCTGTGGCACACCGCCGCAAGTTCCTTAATGTCAAGCATATGGCCAAGATAATCGGGTGAAGTCACATATAGTGCATCCGGTAATCTCTGTCCGTTATTTGCTGCATTTTCATCATCTCTTAATTCTTCTGATAGCGAAACCAGATAGTTTTCAAAATCGTCACCCGTAACAGTACAGCTCTCATACGCTTCAGATTCCTTCTGCATAATAAAGTCTACATCTATATCAAGAACCGCCGCTGCACTCATAAACGATGAATGGACATTTCTTCCCGCAACTATATATGGTCTTCTTCCCTTAACCAAAGCCCTTTTCTTTATTAAAAAAAGCATGGTTCTTATACATAGTGAGGAGCCTTCCGTAGAATATAGGGTATGAGCATTGAACAGTCTTCCGGCATTCTCTTCGCTTTTTGCAATAATCCCATCAGGATCAAAAAGGAAATCAGCGCCGTCAATTTCCGTTATGTCATGTCCCCATATCCTGCCTTTATGGCCGGGCATATGCAGTCTGACAGTATTCTCAGATACGTATTTTTCTATAAAATCATGTATAGGTGTATCCATTTACTCTCCTTATGCCCAATGCCGTAAAGATATTATTCCGATATATCCAGCTTTTTTGCAACTTCAACCATAATAGCACATTCAAGCCGCTTTTTAAACAGCTTGCAACCATATTCATAAACACCGCGAACAGAACCTGTAGCATGTAATGCATTAGCGGCACAGCCTCCTGCACAATATAATCTTGCCCAACAGCTTTTACATTCCTCTCTTGCATAAACATTACATGATGCAAATTCTTCCTGGGTTGTCTTATTTGTTATCCCATTCCATATATCACCCAGTTTATAGTTATCTTCTCCAACAAACTGATGACATGGAAAAAGATCTCCCCATGGAGTTACTGCCATATATTCCGTTCCTGAACCGCATCCTGAAATCCTTTTATATATACATGGACCGCCCTCAAGGTCTATCATATAGTGATAAAATGTAAAAGGATCGCCTTCCTTATCTTTTTTAAGCATCAGCTCTGCAAGTTTTTCATACTGTTCAAAAACCACGGGCAAATCTTCTTCAGTTAAGGCCATAGGGTCACCCGGAGCACATACCACCGGTTCCATACTAAGTTCTCTGAAACCCAGATCAAGCATAACTTCTATGTCTTTCAGAAAATCAGGATTTGCATGAGTAAAGGTTCCACGCATATAATAATTCTTCCCGCCTCTTTTTTTAACAAATTCCTGAAACTTCGGTACGATCTTTTCCCAGCTTCCGTTCCCTGCATAATCCTTCCTAAATCTGTCATGAACTTCCTTACGTCCGTCAAGACTCAAAACCACATTGCTCATCTCACGGTTTGCATAATCTATTACTTCATCATCAACGAGAACCCCGTTTGTTGTCAAAGTAAATCTGAAGTTCTTATTATGTTTTTTTTCAATGCTTCTGGCATAATCAACAATCTGTTTTACCACTTCAAAATTCATAAGCGGCTCCCCGCCAAAAAAATCAACTTCCAGATTATGTCGATTGCCTGAATTGGCTATAAGAAAATCTATCGCCTGTTTTCCTACTTCAAAGCTCATCAGAGCTCTTTCTCCATGAAATCTTCCCTGGCTTGCAAAACAGTATGAGCAGTTTAGATTACATGTATGTGCAATATGAAGGCACAGAGCTTTTACGACACCTGAAGTTCTGGCTTTCAGTTCCCCTGCCATATCTTCATATGTATCTTCAACAAATAACTTTCCTTCCTCTTTAAGCTCTGTTATCTCGTCGTAAATTTCATTTAATTCCTCTTCGGAAACATTATGGTTCTTTTTGATCTTAGTCAGTACTTCTTCCCTTGTTCCGTCAAGATAAGCATCTATCATATCATATGTTATATCATCTACTTCATGAACAGAGCCTGAGCATATGTCCAATACTATATTTAACCCGCCTGACTTATATTGATGTATCATATCGTCTTCCTTGTGTTTTTTATTTTGTTATATTTTCTTCTTCTAAAAAAATATCGCCCTTTCAGGCGATATCTTTAATAGTCTTAGTTTTTCTTATCGCTCTTCTCGCATTTCTGATTTGCGATACCACAGCTGGTCTTACATGCTGACTGACAGGAGGTCTGGCACTCACCACATCCGCCCTTCTTTGCACTTTCACAAAGATTACGAGTCTTAACGGTCTTAATATGTTTCATTTCCTATACCTTCTTTCTTTATTTGTTACTTCCATTAACATTTTTTTAGTATAATTGAAAGAATTGAAAAAGTCAATCATTTTTTTAATAATGTCCGTAACTACCAGATTTTGTAGTTTCCGCTCAAAGCAAGCATTGCAAACATATACAGGCAATTATCATAATATCTGTATTTTCCTGTCTGCATAGGAGTATCCCACAATAATCTTACACAGGTTTCGGCATTTTTCAAACTATTCTCGTCTGCTTTAGAATTCATAAATACCGCAAGAGAGCCTTCAGCATTCGTAGCAAGCAATCCCACATTATGCTTTGCATGTTCTTCCACCATAGTTCCGTCTATCTCATATATACCATCCATTACTCCGTTACGGTCCTCAATGAAAAATCTTTGTATCTTAGCTGCTATATCTGCCAGATCACTGTTCTCTCCACACCAGCAGGATTCCATTGCTATATTCGCTATAGTTCTGTATGCGTCACTGAAAAACCAGTCATGTCTTTGATTATATTTCTTTGCCCAGGAAGAATTAGTCGGTGTTCCATCATATTCAGAATATTCAGGACTTAAACCGGTAACCGGATGACTTGATTTGATAATATATTCCCTGCTGGCATCTGCAGCTTTTTTCCAAAAATCTCTATCCTCTTCATATGCCCATTTTGCAAACAGTTCATAAAAATGCGGCAGATGATACGATGTATCCGAAAACTCAGTTTCAGGGGTAAACTTGATATAATGATTATCGTGATTCCACATCGGATTTCCCTTACGGTCACCTTCGCCGTTATGTATGCAGGCTCTTAGTATCTCCTTTGCTTCTAAGGAATAATTGTATATTCCTTCACCGTCACCCCATCTATGTGAAGCAAAGAAAAGGGCCATGGCAAAATATTCTTCACCATCGGGAGCCGGTCCGTTTCCTCTTACAGTACCGTCAAGACTGCACGACCATTTAAAGTATCCCTGATTATATCCTTCAGGTATCCACATATATTTCTTTGTCCATGTCCAGATACGGTCAAATTTTTCCTTCTCATCCATCTGTACACAGACCATCATGGCATATGACATACCCTCCGTCCTAACATCATCATTTCCGGTATCTGTAATATATCCCATGTCATCACCGACATTTTCATAAAAACGAGTACCTTCTGGTCCATTGTATATAGTATCAAAACATTCCCGAACCCGTTTTTTTACTTCTTTCTCATCATACCCTAATTCTTTAAAAATATTACGATATTCCATTACCTTCTCCCTTCTTTTGTAAACTGCCAAAATAAATTTTATTAAAACTGCCGGTCAGATGACCGGCAGCAAATAACTATATAATTTTGTTATATCACACAGGATATGCCTTATTAGCTGTATCAGCTGCAGCTACATCTACACCCTTCTGCTGTGCCTGACGATACTTGAAGAAGTCAGTAGCAACCTGAGGGAACAGAGCGTATGAAAGAACATCCTCTTCCTGCTGGATCCACTCCTTGCACTCCTCCTTGAACTGAGGAAGCTGGGGCTTGATAAGATCTGCGGGACGGCAGGTGATGGGCTTTACATCGCCGATGCACTTCTTCTGTACTTCCTTGTTGAAAGGCTTGATGGTCTGTCCGAATTCACCTGAAAGGATCTTCTTGGACTCTTTTGTTACCATCTTATATCTCTCGCCCTGAAGTACGTTAAGAACTGCCTGAGTACCAACGATCTGGCTTGAAGGTGTAACAAGCGGAGGCTCACCGAAGTCTTTACGAACGCGGGGAACTTCCTCGAGCACTGCCTCAAATTTATCTTCAGCATGTGCTTCCTTAAGCTGTGAAACGAGGTTCGAAAGCATACCGCCGGGAACCTGATACTGTAATGTCTTAATATTAACGCCCATAACCTTAGGATTAAGAAGGCCGTTCTTTAAGCACTCCTCTCTGTAAGGAGCAAAGTAAGCAGCGATCTCTGCAAGTAAGTTCTGGTCAAGTCCTGTATCATACTCTGTACCGCGGAAGGTCTCTACCATAACCTCGGTAGCGGGCTGTGAAGTACCCATTGAAAGAGGTGACATAGCTGTATCGATGATATCGCAGCCTGCCTCAACTGCCTTCATGTATGTCATGGAAGCAACACCTGAGGTGTAGTGTGTATGTAACTGGATAGGAAGCTTTGAACCCTTCTTTAATGCGGTAACAAGTCTTGTTGCCTCGTAAGGTACGAGCAGACCAGCCATATCCTTGATACAGATAGAATCTGCACCGAGCTCCTCGATCTGCTTAGCTGTCTTCTCCCAGTACTCTAAGGTGTATGCATCACCTAATGTGTATGAAAGAGCTATCTGAGCATGTCCGCCTTCCTTCTTGGTAGCCTTTACAGCTGTCTCAAGGTTACGAAGGTCATTTAAGCAGTCGAAAATTCTTACGATATCGATACCGTTTGCAACTGACTTCTGAGCAAAATACTCAACTACGTCATCTGCATAGTGGTTATAACCTAAGATATTCTGTCCACGGAAAAGCATCTGAAGCTTTGTCTTTTTAAAGCAAGCCTTAAGCTTTCTAAGTCTCTCCCAAGGATCTTCCTTTAAGAATCTAAGGCAGGCATCAAATGTAGCACCGCCCCAGCACTCTACTGAATGATATCCTACCTCATCCATCTTAGGAGCGATGGGAAGCATAAGCTCGGTAGGCATTCTTGTAGCTATAAGAGACTGATGAGCATCACGGAGGATGGTCTCAGTAATTTTTACCGGTCTTTTTTCAGCCATTTTTTTATTCCTTTCTATTTTAAATATGACATCGCGAACACCTCATCCGGTGCTTCGCACCACCTTCACTTCGCCAGTGAGACATCTCAACCACTTCGTGGTAGAGATAATCCCCTCAAGGGGAAGGCAATAATATGTTTTATTTTACTCCATAAATAGCCATGAATACACCGGCTGCTACGGCTGTACCGATAACACCGGCTACGTTAGGTCCCATAGCGTGCATAAGCAGGAAGTTTGTGGGATCGTATTCGGAACCTACCTTCTGTGATACACGTGCTGCCATAGGAACCGCAGAAACACCTGCTGAACCGATCAAAGGATTGATCTTTCCATGTGTAAGAGCACACATAAGCTTTCCTAAAAGGACACCGCCCATGGTACCGAAACCGAATGCAAGAAGTCCTAATGCAACAATCTTAAGTGTGTCTGCCTTAAGGAATGCCTCAGCACTGGTAGAAGCACCAACTGAAGTTCCAAGTAAGATAACTACGATATACATAAGTGCGTTTGAAGCGGTCTCAGTAAGCTGCTTAACAACGCCACACTCTCTAAATAAGTTACCAAGCATCAGCATACCGATAAGGGGTGCGGTACTCGGAAGAATAAGTACTACAACAACTGTAATAATAACAGGGAAAAGAATCTTCTCTAATTTCGTAACAGGACGAAGCTGAGTCATCTTTACCTTACGCTCTTTATCAGTTGTAAACAGTTTCATGATAGGGGGCTGAATAATGGGTACCAGTGACATATATGAATATGCTGCAACTGCGATAGGTCCCATAAGATTTGTCTGTCCAAGCTTACCTGCGAGGAAGATAGATGTAGGTCCATCAGCACCACCGATGATGGAGATAGCTGCTGCTGCTTTTCCATTGAAACCGAATACGATAGCAAGAAGGTAAGCAACGAAAATACCAAGCTGTGCAGCTGCTCCCAAAAGGAAGCTGATAGGGTTTGCAATCAGCGGACCAAAGTCCGTACCTGCACCAACACCCATGAATATCAGTGATGGCATTATGCCCCACTCGTCAAGTGTAAAGAAGTATCTGAGCAATCCGGTACTTTCAACCACTGTACCATCTGCGAGCACCTGACCCTTTTCGTACATGATTTCAGGATACATATTAACAAGAAGCATACCAAATGAAATCGGAACGAGAAGGAGCGGCTCAAAACCTTTTCCTATGGCCAGATACAAGAATATAAAGGCAACCAGGATCATGAGGATATTGCCCCATCCGAGCTTGGCAAAGCCGGTCTGCTCGGCAAGGTTACCTAACGTTTTAAGTATACCGCCTGAACTTTCTAGAAATACCATAATAATCTCCGTTTCTTATTGTAATTTACTTATGCAAATTACTAATTATTTTAGTATCTGTCGTAAATAAATACGCGCTTCCTTTTTAGTTAAGAGTAGCAAGAACATCGCCTGCTTCAACTGCCGCATTAACTGCTACATTAATGCTGGCAACTGTTCCGTCCTGTGTAGCAACGATCTCATTCTCCATCTTCATAGCTTCAAGGATCATGATAACCTGACCCTTCTTTACTGCATCACCAACATTAGCCTTGATTCCAAGTATCTTGCCGGGCATGGGTGCCTCGATCTTAACGCTGCCTGCTGCACCTGTAGCCTTAGGTGCTGCCTTGGGAGCTGCCTTAGGTGCTGCCTTTGGAGCGCTTGCTGCAACGGGAGCTGCACCGACGCCGCCTTCTTCTACTGATACTTCATAAACATTTCCGTTTACCGTAATGGTATAATTTTTCATGAGATTAACCTCCTAAATCATTCAATCTTATATTATCTGGCATAACCCATACGTCTTATGCTTCTAACAACAAGTCCGTCTGCGGGTACTTCTCCGCCATTCTCTGCTTCATAAGCATATATAGCAGCTGTGATAACTGCTACAAGCTCGGTATCATCGCTCTCATCTTCTATTTCTTCTGCTGCTGCGGGAGCTGTAACTTCAGGAACTTCGGGAGTTTTGGGAGCTGCTTTCTTCTTTCCAAAAGTTCCGAATATCTTACCTTCAAGTGAAATAATAAGGGAAATAAATGCTAGCGAGCAAAATACAATTCCAAGACCTAAAACAGTATTTTCCAGAGCTTTACCCATTGTAATATCTTCAGCTACTGTTTCGGCAAGGAAAACCATATTATTTAACAAATATGCCATATTTACACCTCACTTAAATAGTTCCATGCTTCTTATCGGGACGTCCCTCTTCCTTTAAGTAGAGCATCTCGAAAGCATAAACGAGGTTCTTTCTTGCAGACTCAGCTGTAATGATGGAATCTACATAACCACGCTTTGCAGCAGCCTCAGCAGAAATCTGAGCCTTAAGGATCTCCTCTGCATCTGCCTTAGCCTTCTTGTCGCCGTCTGCTGCTACGATCTGAGCTGCAAGCTCGGGCTTCATAGGACCTACCTGTGCACCCTCAAGAGCAAATACCATATCTGCACCGAGTGCCTTTGAATTCATAACTGTGTATGCTGAACCGATGGCCTTGTCTACGATAAGGTTAACCTTCGGTACTGTTGCGTTTGCAAAAGCAGCTGTAAGCTTAGCAGCAGCTGTTGCCATTCTCTTCTCTCCGTCCAGGCAACAAGAGCAGAAGCCCTCAGCGTTTGTAAGAGTAAGTACAGGTATATTAAACGAATCACAGAAGTTAACGAATGTAAATGCCTTTCTCATACCGTTTACAGTAAGGACGGGATCAAACTTCTCAGCAGCCTTTCCATCTTCGCCTAAAATAGCGGTTCTGTTGGCTACTACACCAACGGTCGCACCGTCAAGCTTGATAAAGCCTGTAACCATGGACTTTCCGAATGCTTTTCCAAGCTCAAAGAAGTCATTGTCATCACCGATTGCAGCAGCAGCCTTAGCGCCGTCAGCAAGGATTGAAGATAACTCAGGTGTCTCACGGTTAAGATCGTCTGTAGACTCAGCTGCAACAGCCTCATCCTCATTGCAGGAAGGAATAAGAGATACTAACTCTCTAACTGCATTGATGACATCAACATCATCCTTTCCTACGTAATCGATCTCACCACACTCTGCCTTGAAAGCAGCTGATGCTGAATCGCACTTGCCCTCGTTGTTGCCCTTGATGGTATTGGGAGCATTCACAAAAAGCTTAGCTTCCTCTGTAGCAAATACAAAATCGTTCATGCTGGCTGAAATACCAAGACCTCCGCCGCATTTTCCGAATACTGCAGCTATCTGAGGGATAAGTCCTGAAGCAAGAGCCTGTCTTGACATGATCTCGCCAAGTCCCTCTAATGCATCTGTAGCCTCTTCAAGACGAAGACCTGCACAGTCGATAAGACCGATAACAGGAGTACCGCACTTCATAGCGAGGTCATAAACATTTGCGATCTTCTTCGCATGCATCTCACCGATAGTACCGGCAAGCACTGAAGCATCCTGGCTGTATACATATACAGGAGCTCCGTT
>JAFXXN010000048.1 GCA_017542245.1 Lachnospiraceae bacterium | reverse complement strand
GTTTTATCTGTTCCACAGCGCCACTCGCATCCTTGTTGTACTTTAATTCTATCACAAGTGCCGGTTTATCTGCATACTCTGGAGAAGGAAGAAGTATGAGATCAGCATAACCTTTTCCGGTATCTGCTTCCGGCAAAATTGTGTAGTATTTCTGAGCCGCATAGTAAGCAAATCTGATTGCATAGCTGAGCGCAGCTTCATCATTATAGGTTTTGTTATCAGCCTTATTATGTGCTTTCTCAATAAGTTCAGCCACTTTTTCCGTATCTTTATTCCATGTAGCTTTCAGAAGTTCCTGTGAGATACGGAAAGATTCGAATGTATCGAGCCATTCGCTGGATCTCGTGGAGGTTCTGAACTCATCAAGTATCTCTTTATTCGGTATAAACACTTCACTAGTTTCATCATCATAACCCAGATATCCAAGATGAACAAGAAGCGATAATACATCATCTCTGCATGTAAAAGTGGTCATATCATTCTGATAGCCTGACGTATCAACATGAAGCTTTCCGCCATTCATAAGCAGAGCAACTGATTCCTTTAATCCGTCATAATCCATACGAATATACTCCGCAAGAGCTTCGTAGGTTTCAGTTTTGTTCCAGTAGTTTTGAATTTTTCCGGTTCTGACTGCGTTTACAACTGAAAGCGGACAATATAGGTCATATCGTCTGGCTTCAGGTACTTTTCCTGTTTCTTTCTGACTGCTGTGATCCGGATCCGGCGGAACAATATCACTGACATTATAGCCGTCATACCAGTCTTTTATACTTTCAAAATCTCTTCCGTACTGTCTCGTTAATTCCAGAGCCTCTTCAGTGATGAACCCTGTATACGGTGCCAGCTGCATTGGATTCATCATGGAATACTCATCAAACATGTTAAGTGCTGAATGTCTTCCATACTTCTTTATCGGAAGGATTCCTGTCATATACGCAAGTGCGATATACGGCTTGTCCTTAAGCAGGTTGCGAAGATAATCAAGATACTTCTTCTGTCCTTCGGTGTCTTTCTTCCAGGTGCGAAAAACTGCATCCCATTCATCAATCACGATTACAAACTGACGTCCGGTTTTTCCGTATATTTTATTCAGGACATTACGCAGAGTTATTTTGGATTCGAAATTAACATCAGGGAAAGCATCTCTCAGTTCTTCAACAACTTCTTCAGTCAAATAATTCAGCATATCCTGTACTGAATCACAGTCGTCCATGAAGTCGGTCATTACCAGTCTGATAACGTCAAACTCGCCCAACATACCGTCCCATGGAATTTCGTTGTTGCCTGTTCTGACCGGTGCAGTTTTCGCTATTTTTCTTTCTGAAAACAGGTCTCTGCTGTTCGCTTCCCTGCTGTAGTATGAACAGATCATATCAGCTGCCATTGTTTTACCGAATCTTCTCGGACGTGATACACTTACAAAGCGCTGCTGAGTATTTACTACAGAATTCAGATACTGTATCATTTCCGTTTTATCAACAAATATTTCTGAATTAACAGCCATTTCATAGCTTTGTTTTCCAGGATTTAAATACGTTCCCATGACTCTCCTCCTTTTTCAGGTTACTTCTCATCAATTATTATATCACATTAACGGCCATATGTCGATATTTCTTCATAAGCACCAAACTGATAGTACTCTGACCCACTCTCAGTTTTTCTATAGCAGTATCCGCCCCACAGCGACAAACATTACCGATTATAACGTAAGTGGATAATCAGTTTCTTTGAAAAGAAACTGATAACTGATCTTTACTTGTCTCTCCTTTCCTCCGAAGCTTTGTCGAGTATATATATCTGTACTTCAAGCTTAGCTCTTTCTGTAAGGCTGTTGTACGCATCGATGACGGCCTGGTTATTGAAAGGAAGACGGCCTGAATTCTGAAGTTCAGATCTTAATACCGGATCACTCTGCATTTCAACTGTGCATTCTGCTATTACGCCGGACGGAGGAACGTCATCACTTTCATTGATCCCTAAAAGATCGTACACTGATACTTTCAGACATTTGGCTATCGAATGTATCTTGTCAGCAGGCGGACAGGAATTTCGGATTTTCCAGGCTGATACTGTGGATGCAGGGATACCTGTTGCCTGTGCAAGATCATTCTGAGTGATCCCTTTTTCGCGCATTATCTTAAATATTCTTTGCTGAATGGTCATAATTATTCTCCTCTGATTTAGATTCGTACAATGTTGCAAAACGAAAATTGAGAATAAGCCCAAAATAGTATTGACATTGCTACATATTCATAGTATAATACATTTGTGGAATTCCGTAAATCATCATTTATGGCGAAAGCAAAATCCTTTTTGCATTCACTATATATTATAACATTATTTCTTTTAACTATCAAGAATTGTGGAGACTCAATCACATGCATACATATTTGCATATTTGATCGTACTATGCACCACAAATGAGTATCTCAGAAAATAACTGTACGCATCAGGAACAGAGAAAGGACTATCAAATGGACTTTAAAACAATATGCAGGCAAGCGGATTATAATGATATATCCGAGGATATTATAAATCTGGTAGATTACCGATGCTGGACATCACTTACGATTCCTAAAGGATATGGTAAAACAACTCTTCTTTCAATGCTGTATTATTATCT
>JAFXXN010000047.1 GCA_017542245.1 Lachnospiraceae bacterium | reverse complement strand
CTTGGTGCAAGACGTTCGACACACTTTCGGATGCTTTCCCTAAGATCTTTTGAAATTTCTTTGTCCAATTCAGTGTAATCACAACAAGTTGTTTTTTCATGCGCTTTTCTCCTTATAGTTTCGGTAGAAATAATACTAATTAATCCTATAATTATCATTTACACATCTATTATGGAGATTGTTATCCTCAAAATTTTGAAGATAGTTTATATATATTATATCAAATTGCCCGGTAGGTTATCTAAAATACTTGGTCTCGAAAGTATGCCCCAAAAGACAATATATTAGCTTTAGATACTGTAACTAAAAAAGACAGGATTGCTCACCTGCCTTTTCTAATAATCCATATTCTATATAATCTTAAAAAACTTCAGTGCCTCTTCAATAGGCTCCCAATGATCCTTCGGACAATCTCGTCTCACATAATCTGGATTCTGATTTACTTTCAGCAGAAGTTATGTCCATCTCTGCCAAATCTACTTTTACATCTATATAATGCTCAGCTTATGACCAATTCTTGGACAATAAGGCAACCGTCTCCGTATGCATCGGGTGATGTATTTGACTGCAAAATGTTGGAGTCGTCTGGTATAAGTGACTGCAAACCAGAATGACTTAAAGAACTATTAGAAGATGTATCATCACTCTGGCAAACCTCTTTGCTATAACTGTCAGAACCGGTTTTCTTCTTGGCTGCATTAAGTCTTTCGGGTTTAAAGTGATTAGCATCTTTACGATCCTTGAATCCGGTCCGATAAACAAACGTTATCATCGACGGATCAGCATTTCCTTCTTCATTATAACCTCCCACGATGACATAATCCACTATACTTTCAAATACTTGACGATCGAATTCTTTTATGGTAGTCTCTGTCTCCAATTTTTCACGCATGAATGCAATACGATCTTCTAAATCAAGTTTAGAATTTCCTATGTCTTCTAAAGCTTCAATCTCAATCTTCTTTTCACTGAGCTGATTCTGCAGGGTATCTCTCTTCTTCTCAAAGGTTTCAAAATCGATTTTTCCTTCAAGATGCATATCCAGCAGGTTATTGAGCTTGTAACTAATATCTTTGAGTTTATCTTTTTCCTTCTCGATGCGCTTACTAACATCACTATCACTAAGAGTAGACTCAACCCTTGATAAAAACTCATCCAGTACATCTTTATGATCACGAGTCATAATATTATATGATTCAACAAATGCGCTCATCAGAGCCTCTTCAGGAATTGCTTTACAGTTTGGACAATTCTTTTTTCCTTTCTTTGAAGCTGTGATACAAAGCCATATTGTTTTACGGTATTTACCTCCATGCCATGTCCTTCTGGTCAAAGTTGCGCCACAATAACCGCATCTACACTTACAACTGAAAGCATACTTATTGGTATAAAGAGTTCTATACTCATCTTTTCTTAACCTGGCATTTGAGCGACATTTACCTCTTTTAGCAAGAATCTCCTGAGCTTTATCAAATACCTCTCTACTAACAATGGCTTCATGATGATCTTTCAACAGATACTTGTCAGACTCCCCTAAGTTATCCAGTCTTCTATGTGATATAGGATCTACTGTAAACGTCTTACCTTGCAGCAAATCTCCAACATATTTTTCATTTCGAATAATGCCTGCAACTGTTGTCTGATGCCATGTTTTTGATCCGGAGGGGTTTGGGACGCCCATTTCTTCAAGTTCACGAGCAATAGTAGATGTTCCTACACCAGAGACATATCTATTAAAAATGTATTGAACAATCTTTGCCTCTTCCCGATTAACTGTCATAGTTTTGGTTGCAGGATCATAATCATAACCAAGAGCGCCAACAAATCCGACGATTTCTCCTCTGGACATCTTCATTGCTAAGCCCTTCTTTACATTATTTGATATATTCTCTACTTCCTGCTGAGCCACTGAGCTTAAAACCACAAGCAGCAACTCACCATCCATCGATAATGTATTAATCTTTTCGTCCTCAAAAAAGACTGCAATATTCTTCTCTTTCAAAGTTCTCACATACTTCAAGGTATCTAAGGTATTTCTAGCAAATCGGGAGATTGATTTGGTTATAACCATATCAACCTCCCCGTCTAGACATGCCTTTATCATTTTTTGAAAACCTTCACGCTTAGAAACCTGAGTTCCCGTAATAGCTTCATCTGCATATACTCCGGCCATCATCCAATCCGGTTCTTTTTCAATCAGCTCTGTGTAATACTTTACCTGAGAACTAAAACTATTAAGCTGTTCTTCCCCATCGGTACTTACACGACAATAAGCTGCTACCCTTTTACGAACAATTTCTTTGCCTCGCATTCTGCGATCTTCCAGAGAAGTCTTCGCACGTATAATACTTACTTCATTTTCCATGTTCTGAACCTCCTATCCTGAATTCTACCAATAGCCTACTAATCTACAAGTATGTCAGATACTATTCCGTAGTCGCCTTTAAGAGAACTCATACATTTTTCGTACTCCTCATCTGTTAAAAGTCCCTCACGACGTAATATTCCTAAATAACTAACTTGTATGGAGTAACGGAGGAGTTTATCTTTTTTTTCCATAACCACCCCTCCTTACTTTGTGCCAACATGACACGAAGTCACTTCTAAAATCTCAGTTACTTCCTGCTTAACAAATTTGCGAATCTTAGTAATCTTCTTTACTGCTGAGTGGTACTCAATTCCACAGCTTGAAGCTATATCTGTAAGGTTCATTTCTTGATTCAAATACTTTTGAAATAAACTGCGTTCCTCATTTATAAGGCAATTAACTTGTAGATCATATAGATGCTGTATTTCCTTCATGTTCTTAAGAACATAAGCTTCTTCAATGATCTTCTCAGAGTTTTCAATTCCTTCTAGGATATCTCCTGAAAAATCACACTTTCTGATTGCACTTTCCAGATTTGCACGAAAAGTAGCTTCGTTTCCGGTAGGATCACTGTACCCATTTCCGGATTGAACTCTAACACCTAATTCGCTGTAATCTACTCTTCTATTTTTTTCTTTCTCTTCCCAAATGATGTATTTCATAGCTGCTATACGTGCATTAATGATTCCATCTATCTGAGGATAATACTTGCAGATTATATCCACCTTCGTTTCAGGTGTTGCCTCTGCATATTTTCTAATAATAGTTGCCTTAGTTTCCATCTGATCCTCCTTAAAAGTCCGATTGATGTCACTAAAGCTGCGCGCTGCTTCGTAACTTCTTTACATATATAATTCTACTGGGATTAGCCTTTGGAATCGTTAACATAGTCGTGTACAAAAAGTACACATACTGTGTACCTTAGCCCTCAAGAATCTGAATCTGCCTAAGCATAGCAAGAGCAGACTGCTTTGCCTTATCAGTCTTCAGATGGTTTAGAATCTCTATTGCTTCATTAACAATAGGATCAAGATTATCCGGCGTATCGCCGTTTAATATATAATCAGCAGATACATGAAACAGGCGACTCAGCTGGGTAAGCATTTCAGCTGAAACACCTCTGCTGTTGTTTTCATAATTGGAAATAGCAGACTTCCCCTCAAGATGAAGTCTTGCTGCAAGCTCCTCCTGGGTATAACCTGCGTCTGTTCTAAGCTTTTTAATTCTTCCACCAACTGTTGTTACATCAATTGTTCCATTGTTTCTGTTTACCTTCTTCATAATCTGCACCCTTTCCGGTGCCTTCCAAAACAGAAGCAAACCCGAAAAAGAGCGCACGAAAAAAGCCTGCAAAACAATCACCAAATCTCTTGGTATGTAAAAACATACTTCAAGTTAGCTTCTGTTTTGCAGGCCCCTTTTAATCTGAATAGATGTCTTATGCTCCCTGGCTGCATCTATCCGTAGT
Source organism: Lachnospiraceae bacterium (assembly GCA_017542245.1). Lineage (GTDB taxonomy): Bacteria > Bacillota > Clostridia > Lachnospirales > Lachnospiraceae > RUG11977. The sequence goes on along the minus strand of JAFXXN010000047.1, from coordinate 4,076 downwards.
AAATACGACTCTCTTCACAAACTCTTGGCTACCAGGCGTCACTCATTTGTAAATCTTTTAACGCATCTTAAGTACGACCAATTCAGCGAACTCCCTGATAACCTCATCCATATTAAGTTGTAATATACCAGCAACAGCTATTCTGTAATTTTATTAATCTTGGCTGCATATCTGGTTAAACGAGCATGTCTCGTCTTAGCAAGCTCTTCCTCAGATCTTGTATCGTTAAAAACGGATACCTTGCCTTTCTTTACCATTACTACAAGGCGGGCACCGCATTCCGGGCAAACCATATACGAAGTTGTACTAGCTGACTCCATAAGAAATGCCCCACATCTGTGGCAACAAACCACACATTCCCCAGTTTTTTCCTCCGCAAAACTCACCAACATCACGCCTCCTTTGACTAATAAGCTGATATCTCTCATTCGGAAAAGGGAAAGAAACCGATATGATGAGTGTACATAATTCTCCCGACAATGACCTTTCCGTAAGTGTAGTCAACACTGCCATTATCAACTGCATGACTTAACTGATCTTTTAAACTGTTTAGCGCACATTATTCAAGGTTCTTAATGACCTTGACGGCTACACCCTGAATCTTACAGTCCGAAACAATGATGTCCTTCATGGTCTTGTTCTCAGGATGAAGTCTGATCTTCTGATTCTCTTTGTCTACAAAATAGCGCTTCAGCGTGTTCTCATTCGCTACTAGGGCAACAACAATATCGCCATCCTTGGCTTCTGATTGCTTTCTGACAAGTACCAAATCTCCAGGAGAAATTCCGGCTTCAATCATAGACTCGCCCTTTGCCCTGAGTAAGAAAAAAGTCCCTTTGCCAAACATAGAAGCAGGCAATGACACATATTCCTCTATATACTCTTCCTCCAGCGTAGGAACGCCGCAGGAAACAGTTCCTAATAGTGCCACACTTGTAAACTCTGTCTGAACCTTCTCGGTCTGTTCAGTAGAAATCTGCTGGCCATCATATCTGATCATGCCATTCTCATTCATGGAAACCAGGTACTTATATGCAGTTCCTCTGGCAATACCGACCGCATCTGCAATCTCTGTTGTAGACGGTGAGTGGCGATATTTTTTGTAGTATTCCTCTACAAATGCCTTAATAGTACCCATAAGCTCTGTAGATTTATGTCTCATACGCCGCTCCTTTCTAAAGGAAGCAATCTGCTTTTGTTACTTCCTGATTAGAAGTATACCATTTCGAACATGCGTTTGCAATACTGATTTTAAAATCAATTCCTTTTCCTATTTCGTATGTAGTTTTTATTCTGTTTTCCTTGGGACTATCTTATACTCTACACTGTCATCCTTAACCACAACTTCAATTGTGTTTTTGCAGCATTTGCATACAAATTCCTGTTCTCCGGAAGACGATTTAAATGCTATTTTTCCATCTACAGGACATGTTATAAATAATTTTTGAAACTTTTCCATTTTTAATTACCTCCATAAAAATAAGCCGATATAAGAAAATTAGACTATAATAATCTAATTTTCCTACTCGGCTTTGATACACAATGATCGGCACTTCCAGTAGTCTAAACCTCAATAAAAGGTCCTTTTTCTATTTTCCGTTGAATTCTTTCCAAAGGAATAAATCCTAAACATTCTTGATTGCCATCCAAGAGGGCAACCCCTTTAATCCCATCACGCTTCGCACAGTAACCAAGTAATCTTCCTGACTTGGACTTTGACTCTGCACGAATCGCCATGTCATCTATTTTTACTTTTTTATTCAATATTATCCCCCCTTATTCCATTCCGTTAACTTTAAACAGCTCCATCAACGTTATTGAAATTCCTGCCTCTTCAAGATCCGGCTTGTGTTTCATATATAGTTGCATAAGCATTTCCTGCCTATCGGAATCACTTCCATGATGCAAGAGTGCCGCACAATTCGGGCATAAGCAACAGACGTTAGCCGGTATATCCAAACTGACATTGAATTTATTCTGCGCTGATATCGGAATCAAATGCATTGCCTGCATAAAATTCTTCCCCGTATTGGGATTTATAAACGTCGAATGATTTGGATTAGCCTCACACTGATATCCCGCTTTTTTCAGCGCCATTGCATTATTTCTTATAGTAACCGCAGTCCTCATTTCATCCGCTTTTGAAACTTCAACAGATTCTTTTCTACTAGCAGCAAAACCGTGCATGACCATATTCATATAGTGCTCAACAAGGTCAGCATAAAGATTATAAGCTGAAAGAAGTTCACTCTTAAATGTGAGTTCATCATTTAATTCACTAACTTCAAAAGTTTTATAGCAGACTAATCCTCGGCGAAGAAAAGGTATCTCTTCAACTTTCTTCTCCATTGACCAGTTACCACCCTCTTTATTAACAACATGATGGAATGAATCAATCAACTCGCCATCATAAGGGACATACTCTTTTAAAACTATGGCCAAAAATGCAACGTCACGTTTTCCGTTCCACCATATGCCAAGTGTAAGACGATTTGTTTTGTCAACAAGAGGGTTAAGATCCCGAACCATTACTCCCCAATGAATAGGAATCTCTTCACCATTCATTGCAAATCGTTGTCTACTAGCAGCGTTGAACATCATTCGGTTATCCTTTGCTCGTGCCACCCTGCCATCTGTCATTAGCGATAAATATGAGCTGAATATTGGAGCAATCTTATTCTCAATAATACTTCTTTGATCTGCATAATCTTCGGCAATTGTAAACATCTTCATTGCCTCTATAATCTGCCCCTTACTCCAAAGTTTGTCGTCTACAGCATCGATATCTGCCTTCATCAAAATTGCAGGATTAGCTATCCCTAGAGCAGCAGAAAAATCATATAGATCATCCGTAGTAAGTCTCTGTGTACCATTTAAGACTTTTGAAAGTTTAGACTTTGTCCAATGCAGTCTGTTTGAAAGCTCGGTTTGCGAAATATTTTTTTCCCGCATTATCTCAAAAACCATATCAATGATTTTGTTTGATTCTGTCGGCATAGTTATCACCTCTGAGTTTTGATTGTTTCTTATTTCGAAATTATTGTATCTCCTTCCAAGGATGCTGTCAATATGTTTTTCTATTTTCGCAACTACTTTTTTTCAAAAAAAGAAACAGCTTCCCAGTATAAGACCAGAAAACTGTTTTATATAAGCAATATCATTTGGGCTATTATTCATCCTTAAAATGACTAATCCGCCCGTATTTTTGCTGTGAATACATAAGGTTGTTATATACCTCATGCCTTAACATGTATTGTTTTATCATTTTTCCATTTCGAGATATTTGCCTTGAGACCATCACTGTATCATTCTCCAATATTGAATCTGGTGAAAACCAGTAACCTTCATATTCAATCGGCTTATTCTCAGACTTCATAAGCTTCTTAATAATCTTCAAATCTTCTGGATTAACTGCATCCATAAACGACCACAGACATTCCATTTCTCTCTTCTCATCTTGAATTTTCGATTCTTTTCCACGCTTTTTCCAATACCTTTTCTCAGAAAGAGCTTCATATGAATACCTTAGTAACTGCACAACCAAAAAACACCCTGCCGCAATTAAAAGATAAACACCTGTCACTGTAATCTTTTTTATCATCCAAGAATCATTTGGTATAAATAATAATACAATTCCTGCTCCAAACAAGCTGATCACGGTTGGAATAAGATGTTTTTCTAAAAAAATCTTTAATGCCTCTGCTAACGATTCCAACAAACTTCTCCCACCTCCATTTATTTTTTACACGTTAATTCCTTAAGCCTACGCAATAAGCATAGAAAAATCCCACATTCTTCTGGTCCTAAATGATACATATAATCCCAATGCGTCAAGCCTCTCCAATATGAAAATGCACCTGAACCAATAACTTCGATATCATCTAAATAAGCTACAGCTTCTTTTAAACCTTCGCCATAAGGAGTCTTACATCCTCTCTTAGGTCAGTTTACAAGGAACTACACGCAGACCGTGAAACGGGCTGCTGACAACAAACGGCGCTATGCTCCCGGCTGGGTGCATAGCACCTGTTTGTTGCGGGGGTTTCCAAAGGGGGCAGCGCCCCATTTGGCACACG
>JAFXXN010000046.1 GCA_017542245.1 Lachnospiraceae bacterium | reverse complement strand
CAGTAGCGCTGATCTCATCTGCCAGTACCCGCTCAATGATCTTTACCTTTTCGGCAGGATCAATCTTATTTTTTCTGGACATAGAAATACCCCCAAGTAGGTTTTATATTTCAATGTCCTACTTGGGGGTAGCATATCAATTGCACTACGGGGTTTTGTTCCGGCTTCTTTCTGTTACTTTTTAATCTTAATGAACGATGAATAAAAAGGCATTAGGATTTTGTTTAATGACTGTGCATTCGGGTATTTTTTCAAGAACTTGTTTTTTACAGTCTTTTGCGTATCCGTTGCAAGAATCTGTGTATTCAAAAAGCTCTGAAAATCCTTCGGAACAGTAACATTAGACGGATTACAATACTTGAATATCAGATCAGAAAACCTCTTGTTCTTCGTTGAAACTTTCCACGAAACCGAAGGGACGGCAAACTTCTCTTTCTTCAGCTCCTTGTATATATCCTCGCCCTTCTTGCTTCCATAAAAATGAATACATGCATTGTGAATCTCAACAGTACTGTCTTTACCTACGCAATTAATGATGGTATAGAGTTCTTTTTGATCTTCTCCCACACTATTCATTTTTTTCGCCTGCGGAATATCATCTTCTGCAGACGATACAGGTACATCTTCAATATTAGAGGTTTCTTCCTTCTTTACTATCTTGAGCAGATCATCCGGATTCTTTCGAATTACCTTCTGTCCACGCTCTTTCCAAAATTTAACTGCCGCATCAAAGCCTGTATCCTTCGATACGATAATCATTTCATCCGGTGTTTCTTCATGAAGCAGATAGCCAAGATAGGAAACCAGTTGAAAATCCAAGCCATTATTGCCTTCAAAACAGGGAATAAAGGTCGGTTTTTTATTAGTTCGCATTAGTGCTATGACATGTTCATAGTCAACGCGAGGCGACTTTGATGTGTAAAACACCAGAAACGTGCTGGTTTCATCTTCTTCCAGTTCTAAAAGTTCAATCCAGCTGTCTCCGACATTTTCACTGTCAATAAAATAGGTCTTTGCCATTCAAATACCTCGTTCGCCGGAACACTTGTATTATATCATGCCATAATTTGCCTTCACAATAAAAAAGGAATTATTATGGCTAAACAATTATCCTTTCTTCGTTTCTTCGTCTATTCTTCCATCTCCAGTAATCTTCTCCTGGCCAACGAAACATATTGATCGTCAGTGTTTGAATACACCTCATCATTTACGAGTTGCTCATAGTACTCTTTTGCCTTTTCCCGGTCCTTTGGAACATAATACCCGTGAAAATACATTTCCCCAAGATAATAATATTTCTCAGAACTATGGAACTCATCCGATATGGTATAGTATTCGAATGCTTTTTGATAATCTACTCCGCCGGCTGTTCCCGTATAATATGCTCTGGCAATACACTCATAGCCGAACGCATCTCCAAGCTCTACGGCTTTTTCGTAACAGTCCAATCCCTTTCTCCAATCCGGTTCAAAGACAAAATTTGTATCCATGTACTCATCGCCGGCATAAATATAAGCAGCCGAACTATTCTGCCCCATCAGATATTTCAGAAGAGTTCGATATCCTTCCTGTGCATCAACATTCCTTTTTACGCTATTCTGATAATCTTCCATTATTGATCCTAAAACACCATAATCCGATTCTCCTGCTTTACAAGCCAGCAGAAAGAACCGGAATGCTTTTTTATAATCAACATCCTTTTTCAGGGACGGATAATAATTCAGACAAGCCAGTAAATGAAGAGTATCAGGATCGTTATACACTAACGCCGCTTCCAAAAGATATCTGTACGCCTCATCGTTCCTCCACTCATCCAAAAGATTCTGTGCTTTACTTTTCAATAACTCCAGCTCCATATTTGCCTCCTAAAAATCAACCAGATATACGGCAATCCCCACATAAGGAAGATATCCTCCTTCTTCCTCATCCTTCGTTGTCAGACACGTGTTGCAAACCGCCTTAATACTTTTTCCCGCATCCATTAACCTGGCTAATATTTCATTATCCTTATCCGCAACATATCCCAACGGTTTGCCTGATAAACCGTATACCCGGATGGTATCCTCGGAAAAATCATTCGGTTCACGTTTTAAAACCAATTCCCCGGAAAGGCCGGCCTCTTTAAATAACTCTTCCCGGTCGGATTCAGGTAATGCCGTAAAACCCGCAACATAGGAATTCGTCAGAAAAATCTCCTTCTTAAGCGGCTTAATCAGTTCCTCTATTTTCTTCTCCGAATAAAGGGATATTGCAGTTTCATCATTAATTCTCAATTCATTTGCCATCTTAATGTAAAACCTCCTTTCGAAAGAAGTCCTGCGAAGATTTCCTGCAACTCCTGATAGTAGGAGGCATATTCACGAATCTCGGCAGTCAGTTGGTTCTTTTTCGCCTGCACCCTTTCCTCATCGCAAAGCAAGTCGCTGAAGATATAAGGCTCCGATTCAATAATTGAATTAATCTGCTTCTCCAGGCCGGCAATTTTATCCTCAATGTCCGTAATTTCCACATTGTATTCAGCGATGCCGTGTTTGAAAAGGAGGTGTGCTGCAAGCACTTCCAATTCCTCCAGTTTCACCGGATCATTTGCAAGATATGCCCCGCGAATCTGTTCCCAAAGCTCTGCCAGTTCCGGCATTTCCATCGCCTCCGGATGAACATCCGGGTGCATCATTTTTGCCAGGCGGCGATAGATTGCTTTAGATTGTTCAAATTCATAATCGCTGGCCGTTTTGCATTTCTTTGCTCTCTGCATCTCGGAAGCCATTTCCTTAAGTTCCATGTAGTAATGTGTCATTTCACCATCCGATAAAGCATTGACGGCATCCGTATCGACACTTTCCCCACGGTTTACCATGGCCTGTGCATAGCCGATTCTCTTCTTTTCACGAATGCAGGCGATTTTTATCTCAAAAGTCTGCAGCATCAAATTGCCAAACTCCTTGTTGTAAGAAATTTGGATGGAATTGGCTTCTTTCTGAAGCTGATCCCGCTTCACCAGGAGGTCCTCATACTGCTCACGCAGGTTGTCAAACTCTATTGCTTTCTTAAAACCGCCGTTTTTCCTTTTTCTCATCTGACCACCACCCTTCCTGAATCTATAATTATTGTAGTATGTCTCGAAGTCTTTATGGTCTCCCGGCGGGAGACACTTTCAAAATGGACCACTAACCCCGTCCCCTAGGTTCATCCTACCGGCATACAGGGAATCGTTTCCATCTTCAGTTCGTTCATATGTTTACCTCCAGCAATCGTCCTTTCTTATATCATCGTACCAAAGCGGATGTACATTTTTATGCACATAAAAAGACACAGCCGAAACCGTGTCTTTTATCTATAATTCCTTTAATTCTTACTTAATTGAAAATTGAGTAATCACGTTCGAACAACTCGTTTATCAGTAACTTCTTCAGTTCTTCTACCCCGAGTGAACTCATTACATATTCCTCTACAAAAGCCCTGCTTTTACCGGCATATTTGTGAAGATGTTTTACTTCCTGAATGTGCGCCAGTTCTCTTCTCCATAAAAGATTCATCTGTGTTTTAAGTTTAGTGCTCTTTGATTTCTCAGGTTCTCTTATTTCGTAGAAATCCAGCCTTTCTTTAATCTCTTCAACCGATACAATCCCCCAATGCTTCGGGACATGCTCTGATGCATGCATTGCATGCGTGGATCCGACAACCAAGATATTATAATCGAAATACTTGTTGTAGTCTCGGATCTGTCGTTTTAATCTGGCATAAGTATCGGCATCGCTCTTAATCTCTACTCCGTAGATGGCATCTCTTGTTACCATGACAATGTCCGCACGTGATCTGCCCATGGAAAGTTCTTCGAAAAACCGGACTTCACCGTACTTTTCTTCAAGATATAAACATAAATTATCCCGAATGTCGTAATCGTGTAGCATTTAATCTCCATTTTGTGTATTTACCATCGTTCCGGTTTCCATCTTGTAGCATATTCCCAGTCTAATTCTTTTGGAGGGTTCATAACCTGATAATATGCTTCATACATCATTTTAGCGAGTATCTCCGGCGGAACGCATCCACAACATCCACCGAAAGCCGGAAGAACAATGCTTTTTACATCATTATCCATGGCAGTAAGCAACGCAGATCTAGTACAGTGATAAACAATAGTAGGATCCTTAATTAACGAAGGAATCCGCATAGAAGGTGTGTGAATCAGTTTAATACCCTTTACTCCGGTATCAATAATAAAACTTGAAGCTAAAGGCTGTTCTCCCCGGTAGTTTTTCAGGATGTAATCCTGCGCTTTTTGCATCAATCCTTCGCCAAACCACTTGGTAATAGCAAGATCATACCCACCATCCATTAAACCGTAGGAATTCGCCGGCGATACAATGCATTCCACATCCATGGTGTCCATGAAGTGTCCGAAATCATCCTGAACTATGATTACATCCTCTATTTCGGCGAAATGCTGCTTCCAGGCATTTATGATTTCGAGTTTTCTGTCGAGCAGGTATATTTTCATGATTCCTTCTCCTTTAACTCTTCAATGAAGGAGATAGCAAATTATAGTCATGCTGCAAATATCCTATTTCTTTCAGTTCAAGCATTAAACATCCGCAATATGCATCAAACACATTTTTATCTTCTGCCATATAGATTTTCTCTTTCCTTAGAGTATGATGGGGACTATTTATCCGAGTATTTGGAATGCATTTTATCAATGCAATCCTTGATTTCTTCTCTTAACTTTTCAGGCTGCAAAATCTCAACATATGGGCCATATTGCAAAGCCCAGTATTTCATAGCCCCGGGATTAACGCGCAAGCGGATTTTTAACATATCTTCCGTTTCTTCCAAAATCCTGAAATCTGTACCAAACCAATCCACAAGTTCGGTCATCAGATGCCGCTCAGCCAACATCACAACATCAACTGCTTCTCCGCTAAACATATAAATATGCTCAGCCATGTGCTTTGGCAGGTTTAACCCATGCGCCACTTCCGGAACCTGTTTCATCGGCTTCATTTTCTCGGAAAGTATCCTTACATCCGTCATTTGGTCAATCCGAAAATGAGCAATGTTATCATACTTGTCATAATTTCCAATCAGATAAAACCTTCCGTTATTGGCCACAATCTGATACGGATTTACAACATATTCCCTCTCTCTTCTGGGATGCAATTTAAAATCCGTTCCGACATCGTTATAAATAAAGCTAATCTTCTTCTTTTCCGATATCGCGTCATTTATTGTATCCAAGGAATACATCGCCTGTTTATTGATGGTACGGTGCAGTTCCGGCAGATTGCTAACATGCGATACTTTAGCATTAAAGTATCTGCTGGATATCTTCCGGATCTTATCGATAAGTCCTTTGGCCTGTCTTGTGGAAATGGATTTGGAAAACAGAACGCTGTCAATCAGAATCCGTAATTCAGCATCGTCAAATTCCCGTGAAAGCAGACGGTTTCCATGTTCTGTGGAAATGTCATACCCGAGTTCCTTTAAGGACTCGATGTTACTCTTAACAGAACGTCTGTCGCATTCCATATCATAGTTCTGCTTCAGCAGTTTTATAATTTCCTGCTGCGTCAGGGAGTGACTCTCATCCGAATACTCCCGAAGGATTTCGAGGATGAGCATATTTAACATTTTCTTGTTTCCGGTTGCGTACATGCTTTATTCTCCTGATTTCACATATCTATAATATCCATCTTTAAGTTCAAGTTTTTTTATCAGATTCGTTGCGTATTCTTCAAATTTATTGATTTTCTCTTTCAGTTCCGGAATAATCTCTTCAAAACACTTACCTTTTGCATCTACAGACGTTTTAATCATATGTAGCATACTCTCTTTTCTAGGAGGAATATTAAAATCATCCCCTAAACTTGACTCTATATCGTTAATCCACTTTTGTCTGTTATCCCACACAATTCCTGCTAATCTACCGTCTAAATTATGCATCTTTTTATTAGGAATATAATTGATCCATTTTTCTTCTGTTTTGGTTTTTTCAATATTCCAGTATTCCCAGTTTAGAAACATTTCTATAGTATCTTCATACCATTCTATTCTAATAAATACCCAGATATTATCAAAATTGCTTGACTTGTTTTTCTTAATCCAATCTTCTTTATAAATATCTACTCTGTATTCAGAATGTCCTTTCCCTTGCACCATTCCATTCCTGAATCTACATCCGTCCAACAGTTCACCCCATGTTTTATCAAGTAAATCTTTACTAAACAAAGAAAATGGACTAATCCAGCTATTATCATTTTGGGCTATTGATTTATACTCCTCATTTCTATAATTATTTACTATTTCGTTATAACCCTCTGCTCGTCTTAAAATGATGTTTTTCAAAATCTCAAGGTTTTCATTTTTAAAATCAAATTCTCTAAGAGTTTTTGTATAATAATCTGCCCATTTTTTTGATATAAATCCCACCGCATTTACTCCAGCAAGAGTGAAATAATAGTATGATACGCTAGCATTAGAAACATCCACCTTTTTCTCATCCTTGATATAATCTTTTATCTCAATTTCTGCATTTTTATAATCCCATGCCTGCATATAGCCCTCTGAAGAATACATTTTGGATTCAATTACAGCAATATGTTTATCGTTATATAATATGATATCCGGAATAATCTTTGTTCGATCAGAACTACTTTTAATACAAATTGCTGATCGCATGACATAATAATCATTACCTTCGTCAAAGCCCCATTCAGAAGATGCTTTTCTTCTATATTCATGACTTTCTTTTAACATCTCAACCAAGCAAAAAGTATAAATATCCTCTTTTGTGTCTACATGTAATATTTGAAATATATCGTACATAGTTATTCCCTCTCCGCTCTATGGTATCTGCATTGTTGTATTAATAATGAACCCTCAAATAATGAAAGCTTTTAATAAATCTATACCCCAATACTATACTCAATATATGTACAAAATATTGCACATTCATTAATATTCCCTGAAAATTATTCTCTCCGATATTTCTCCAAATCCAGCCCCATCTGCAAAGCTATCAGCAAATAATCCTGATCACTTGGTTCTAAATACATCATTGAGCCATCCAGCTTCCAATAAAATGCAAGTACTCCTCTCTGGCTACCAAATTCCTTTATGATATCTTCCCGTAATTTCTCTATATCGTATTCTTCCGGATTCATAATTTCACCGCCCTTCTTTTTTTACAATTTTACACATTCGGACTATCTTCAATTGCTTTCCGGATCTGTGCAATTTCCTTTCCGGTCACAATTCTTTTCTCCAACAAAGCAGCCATCACAGCACCTACAAATAATCTGTTCTCTGCTATAATTCTCTTGGTCTGATCATAGTAGCGTTTCACTTCACGCAGGACGATATCCTCCATTCTGGATAAACTGTTATCTGACGGTTCAAAACTGAAGATAAACCCTTCCATACCAAATACGCATTCTCTTTCAACTAAATTCTGGACCTTACGGAAAACCGTTCTCATATCAGACGAACATCCAACATCCTGCTTTCCCCTAATCACCTCTACGGCTGCTTTTCCACCTAAAGCATGTAAAATATCAAACTCTTCTCTATCCAGGCTATATGAATCGCTTTCCATGTTTTGGATTATAGCAAATCCCCTTATTTTTCCGTCTTCATTTCCAAGATAAGTCACTCCTACACTCCCCGGTTGCAAAACCTCTGCAGCCACAACATGACCGGCCTCATGAAGAGCGATCAACTCTGCATTCTCGGTGTTCTTAATTTCGGAAACAAGCGGAGCCTCACATAAATATCTGATGCACGCATTTATAATATCTTCTCTTTGGATTAACTTCTTCTTTTTGTATGCAGCCATAATCCCCGCCTCGTTAATCACACTTTCCAAAACAGCACAGGAATCACCTGCAATCAGCCTTGATACTTCTTTACTGTCTACATCCTTATCGATAACTTTGTCTTTAAGATAATATTTAATAATCTGCTCCGCTTCCTCGCGATTAGGCAATCCGACTTCGATCAGCTTATCGAAACGGCCCGGGCGAAGTAATGAATCTGGCAAATAACCCCGATCATTTGCGGTACCGACAACAAATATGTTTTTCCCTTTGTTTCCATCTATGCAGGCCTGGATTGTGACATACTCCTCCGCGTCCTTATTGGAATAATCGCAATTTGCAAATTTATCCACGTCATCCAGCAGAACAATTGAAGGAGCGTTCTGCGCAGCCTCATCAAAAACACGTTTAATCTCTTTTACAAAATCTCCATCCGGAAGGTTTTTGCGAAGCGTATATGCCCTGCAGCCGGATTCAGAGATTAATGCCTTGGCCATCAAACTCTTTCCCACGCCCGGATCTCCGTATAATAACAGTCCGCTCGGCCCGGTTACTCCAAGTGCCTGATACTTCTTTGGGTGTTTTAAAATATCGCTGTACCATCTCAGTTCTTCCTTAATGTTTTCATATCCGATAATCTGTTCAAAATTAGCCACCTTTTTTTCCTCCTTTTTGAGTCATCTTTTTTCCTGTTCCTTGTTAAATCAAGGATACAACAGCACTATGTACATTTTTATGCACATAAAAAGACACAGTTCAAAAACCGTGTCTTTCTTGCGCATAACTTTTTGGGGGGGCTATCGTAACCAACTGATAATGTACGACCGCTGCAACTATTAATGGGTGATCATCAGTGGTATTTACATACTCGACTAATTCATCAAGCAGAATGCCCTTGAAAATTCCATTATATTTTCACTATTTTTTCACTATTTTCCATTATCTTTAGTCAATAAAACTGATGATTATATGCTTCTCCTGTTATCTCTTTAGCAAGTTCCAGAATTTCAAAGGCATATTTTTCCTTGCCCTTTTTCAGAAGCTTCTTGTATAAAGGATAGTTAGTGATGCAGATTGCAGCACCTGCCAGTCCCGACAGTACTCCGACGATCATGAAAACTGCTCCTGTTCCAAAGACGCCCAGCCCAAAGCACATTCCTGTGCCAAAAATCAGAGTTCCTATGATCCCCAGTGTCATTGCCGAAATGAAAGCCGGGAGCTTTGCTCTCTCATCAAGCTTTTTTAGCTGCCTGACCTTGTTTGTCTCCCCGGGCATATATTCCTTTGCTACACTCTCCGCATAAACCTTATCTAAATCGTTCATCTCATTGTTCTCCTGTCTTTTCTTTCTATAAATGATTATGCTATTTTTCCTGTTTCTTTGAGCCATCTGATCTCGTCACGTATGGTCTCTCTGTATGATCTTGTAGTATAACCAAGTTCCTTACTTGCTTTACTTGAATCAAAGCGGTTGTTCCTTGCAAGATTATAAACGGAGAAAGTTGTCATAAGCGGCTTTTCTCCTGTCTTTTTGGCTCTTTTCTCAAGTATCTTTGCAATGAAGTTTGCTGCTGATATAGGTAAAAAAAACTTTATCTGTTTACATCCACTCTCCTCTGAAACAAGCTTTGTAAAATCCTTAAAGCTGACAGGCTCATTCCCAAGAATGTAGCACTCTCCGCTTTTTCCCTTATCCGCTGCTCCAATGAGTCCGTCAGCCAGATCCCTTACATCACACAGATTAAAGCTTCCGTCAATTCCGGCGGGCATCTCACCATTGATGATATCAACCAGAGTCTTTGTGGTCTCACCCATTGCAAAGTCCTCAGGTCCGAGGATTCCTGAAGGGTGAACCACACATGCATTAAGCCCTTCCTTTGCAGCCTTGAGCACCACATTTGTTGCCATAGCCTTTGACAATGAATAGCAGCCTTTGATCCTCTCAGGATCAAGCGGGATCGAACCCTCACATTCTCTTATGCTTCCCTTCTCTTCCTCAGGTATTGCTCCTGTTGATGAGCAATAAACAAGCTTTGAAACATTATGCTCTTTGCACATCTCTATGATATTTTCTGTCCCGCCGACATTTACGTCCATGACTTTCTGGCTGTAGTCGGGATTAACTGTTACGATGCTTGCTATGTGGAGCACGATCACTTCCGTGCCTTCCGGCGTCTCAAAAAATCTTTCCAGATCTTCTTTATTGCAAAGATCGCCGTAAGATATTTCAACCTCTCCCGGCAAATACTTTGCCGATTTGTCACCCTCAAGGACAAATGCCCTTACTCTCTCATTTTTCTCTACAAGCTTTCTGCACACCGTGCTTCCAAGAAATCCTGCTGCTCCTGTTACCAGATACATCCTGTTTGTCTTGCTCATTTATCATTACCTCTCTTTCTGACTTATTTTTATTTTTGTTTGGATCCTGAAGTCATTATAGGAAAATGAGCGCATAAACAGAACAACACTTTTCGCAAAATATGTTGATTTCGGGGCTTAAGGTCCCGACATGTTTTGCAAAAAGTGTTGATTTGTAAATCCGATGTACTTTTTAAACGTTATGGCTTGATGATGCACTTCTGTATGACGCTTATGATCTCTTCTTTAGACTCTGAGCATCCGCCTCTTACCCATTCAGTGACAACTCCGATGATACCCTTAAGATAAAAGACCATTATAAGCGGCTGCTCATTTTCCGGAACTCCGAACCTTGTAAGTATGGGCCCAAATATGTTCTTAAACCATGTCTCATAGGTTTTTTCGGCGCCCATCATCTCATTCTTTTCATACATCAGGTAAAAGAGTTTCCTGTTCTCTTCTACAAAATTCAGATATGGCATCAGATATCCCGGGGTAACAAGAAACAGTTTCTCATCGTCTTTATCATCTATATCAATGCTTTCAGCTCCCTCGGCACCGAAGCGGCCAAAGAAATCT
>JAFXXN010000001.1 GCA_017542245.1 Lachnospiraceae bacterium | reverse complement strand
ATTCCGGAGAAGAAGACCATAATGATCGAAGGATAAAGGAGTAATTGCTACGGATCGGTAAATATCCGCCGTAGTATCCGATTAAAACATTTAACCCTGTTTATTACAGATTTAAGTATGTAATAGACAGGGTTATTTTTTCCCAGCTTATCCGCGAGGATTATACATAGATATACGGCGTTCCGCCGGAGCATTGAAGGGATTCGCGTATCCCCGATACGCCACAAAAGAATTATAAATAAAATATTATTAAAAGCCCAAAAGTCATTTTGATTTTTGTGCTTTTTCCATAAAATTCTAAGCTATGGCTTTGTGGATGCAGATAGTTATTCATATAAAAATGAAAAAATTTAGAAGGCAAATCCCCAACCAGATCCCCAGCCAGATGATATATTTCTATATTGTAATAAGACTTATAGTATGTTAAGATAATAGTTGTATGAAATCATGATTTATTATGATGAAGAGGGTATACCTGCGTATGCTATAGAATCGGTTCACTCCCATGGACGTATATTCCAAAGGAATTCCGTGGTACAGCAACTAGAGCATCAGTTGGAAGGGGTAATAGAGGATGCGAAAAAGTACTTTGATCGTTGCGATATGTATTGCAACAGCAATAGTAATAGGTTTAGCTTATTGGTTTATTTCTTTTATGACGTCAAAAACTGCTACTAATGAACCAATGTTAATACCTACCGCAACTGTTGCACCTACTGTTACACCGAAACCCACAAAAGAGCCCACTAAGGTTCCGGATCCTACGGCAATGGTACAACCTATCGCAACTATTGAGCCTACTTCTACACCGAAGCCTACAAAGGCACCAAAACCTACGACGATACCTACTCCGGAACCAACAGCTACATCAAAACCTACAGCGACACCTACTCCGGAACCAACAGCTACACAAAAACCCACAGCGACGCCTACTCCAGAGCCTACGGCTACATCAAAGCCGACAAAAGCACCGGAATCTACAAAAATTCCGGATCCCACAGTAACGCCGAAGCCTACAAAGACTCCGAGCAAGCAGGATCCTTTACCAACATTTGGTCCTATTAAAGAAGGCCAAGGACAGAATCTACCTTGGGATTACTACACCAAGGATAATCTTCCTGAGCCTTTTACAAGTGAGGAGCAATTAAGTAAGTGGTTAGCAGATAGATCTTATACGCTTGAAATTGCACCTGTTGCCGAGAACTATGGCTTTAAAATAAAACAGGATCTAAAGGTTGTGAAAGTCAAGCATACGGACGAATGGGATTACTATAGTTATGAAGTTATCTTGCAAAACAAAAGCAACGAAATACGAATAGTATACTTCACAAATGGGGCTTATTATACAGCACTTCTGGACGGTAGGGATTTCTTTATTCCTACTATAATTGAGTGTAGAAATGATGGGGAGCTCTTCTATTCAATGGATCCGGATTTACTCTGGCCTGAAGATGGCATGGCTTATTTTTTCAAGAAATTCAAAAAATATCTATGATATTATTAGTTGTACTCAGGGAAAAACGCCCGGACGCATCCGAGCGAATTCCCTCGTAGCATTAGGGGATACGCGAATCCCGGTAGTGCAGGCAAAACGCTTGTTCACCTTAGAGTCTAAATTTTTAATGTGTATAAAAAATGATTGTTTTATAAGCATTATCTTAACATACTTTAAGTCTTATTACAATATAAAAATTGTCGTCTGGCCGAGGATTTTACTGGGGGCAGGGGTACAGTAGTTTAAAAAACTTTCTACTTTATTATTTAAAATACTTGACAAAGCTATCTTTTTATATACTCAAAAAAAGCCTAACAAATACTAACAAAACCTAACAAAGTCTAACACATTTTTTAAAACCTAACAAAAAAATATAAAGGAGACAGTCCCCTGTCTCCTTTATTCACTCCGGGTCAGTCAATCTCGAATACTCCTCTATGATATCCCCCAGTTCAGCCAAATTGATCACGAGCCTGCCATCATATATTGTAAGCCCCAAAGTCCCTTCTAAAGGGTGGACAGCGGGAAGATAATCATCTCCCTCATAATAAGTTATGAGCGTTCTGGTTTTAAGATCTATATACCAAATCTCCCTGACTCCGGCATTCATATACTTAAATGATTTGATCTTTAGGTCCTTATTTCTTGTTGAATCCGATAATACCTCAAGGACAAAGTCAGGGGCGCCGTAATTTCCAAACTTCTTGATTTTATCAGGATTACACACGATATATATATCCGGTTCCACCATGGTTTTATTATCACAGTCAAGCTGAACTGCGGAAGGGGCTAAGACGGCGCGGCATTTACCTTTATTGGCATTTATAAACGACTTTATTTCAAAGAACATATATCCAACTATTTCCTGATGAATATTAGTCGGTGTGGCCATATCGTAAAATACGCCATCGATCAATTCTTTTCTGTCGCCGTCAGGAAGAGCCATATAATCTTCTACTGTATATTCTCCCTGCTTCTTTACTTTGCTTACTGTTGATTGTTGCCCCTGCATGTGATTTAAAGCCGAACTTCCTGCATTGTACTCCGCCTCGCCTTCACATACGAAGCTTACCGAGGCCTGTGAATCGTACTTATAGCTTTTACCTGTAAATACAGTTTCGTCCCCGATCAAGACCTTTTCAAGGGCGTTTAGAGTAGCAACCCTCGGGTTCTTTGACTCCCCGGTGATAATCTTTCTTATGGTACCTTCAGGCACACCTGAATACTGTGATAACTGAGCTACGCTGTAACCGCGCTTTTCTTTTAATTCTATTATTTCTTCTCTGGTCATAGGCTTGTACCTCCGAACTATTGTAATAATAGTTTAACACATCTGTCCGCACTTGTCAACCTTTTTAAGTGTGTTTTATCCTTATTTGCCCTTTTGTGAGATATAAAATAGGACGGTCCCATTGTAACAGAACCGTCCAAACTTTTATTCCTCATAATCGTAATGATTAATCCATTGTAACTCAGGAATGGTCTTTATCAAAGCTTTCGCGTATATCTTGTCTTTATGCACAAACCTGAACCTGTCAGGGTCATAATCAGGTGAGGACGGGTCATCAATGTTATTGTCCCATTCTCTGGCATCAACCGAAATATCCCTGTTATCTCCCAAGCAAAAGTAGCAATCCTCCGGCACGTAATACGGACCATAGTTTCCCTTTGGTTTACTGTTCAGATAAGGTTCGTCCAAAGGTGTCTCAGAATCATTAATATAGATCTTGCCTTTTTTTATCTCTACCTTTTCACCCGGAAGCCCTATCACTCTCTTTACAAAAATATCGCTTTCATCATGATATCTCGGCTCAGTATCTCCCAGCTTTCTGTCCAGGCAAAAAGTCAGTTCGGGATCTATGGCATCCAGCTCTTTGTAGCTTTTAGGATACTCAAAAAATATGACATCCCCACGCTCGGGATCTGAAAATAAATATGCCAAACGATTACCGATCACATGATCTTCTATCTCCAGTTCAGGGATCATCGAGCCGGAAACCACCTCAGTTTTTATTATGATGACCTTTGTAATAATGATAGCCATTACAAAGGCTATTGCAACTATTTTAATCCAGCTGATTATTTCTTTTTTTATCTTAGCTTTCTTTTCATCCATAAAAATCGTTCCTCTGCTAAACTCTTAAAGATATTGTATTGGTTACTAACAATTATTTAAACAGATTTTCAGCAGTTATGACATTCTGAACAATCCCAGAATACTCATTTTTCTTTATTCCGTTTACAGTAACCAAAGTAATATGTATTGCTTTATCGCTATCTGTTTCTTTCTGAAATGTCTCCATTTTATGAATAAGATCATCCGCACAATCTGAATCAACAGTGTATTCCCCTGAACTATATTTCATTTCACAAAGATTTATCACACCGTCGCTTCTATCCACAAGTAAATCCAATTGTGCCCCAGGTTTTGTTTTTTTACTTCTCCACGTATATTCCCTCGTTTCAACTCCTGATATTCCAAGTGCCTCTTTTATCTGTGGTATATGATTTAGGCATAAAATTTCGAAAGAATTACCGCACCACGTATTATATCCCGGTGTATTAATATATTTTATCCAAGAACTGATTTTTCTTTCATTTATAAAATAGTAATAAAACAATGTAAATGGATCTATAAGCTGATATATATATCCTTGTTTAGACGACGTAGAATTTTCATATTTCCTAATAAACCCACATTGTTCTAATTCAGATAATGCTTTAGTAAGTGCTTCTCCACTACTTATACCCGATTCATTTATTATTTCTGCTCTCGTATAACCATATCTTCGTTTCGAAAGCTTTTCTATGACCCGACAATGCAATTCAAATCTTCTGAATAACGACTTGAATAATTTATCAAATTCATTGTGCAACTCGCCACTTTCATTCATTATCAATTCATCTACATTTTGAGCCAGACTTAATCGATTATCAAGCATGTTCAGATAATAGGGAATGCCACCAAATATCATGTAACTCTCTATCAGCTGCTTGCGGTTCATTTTAAGGTCATTTAATATACATAGCTCCTCACACTCACGCAATGTAAACGGATTTATCTGCATTCGTCTTGTTACTCTGTTATATAATCCGCCATAATCACCTATCACGTTATCGATTATCCACGATGAAGCTGACCCGCAAATAATAAGCAATAAATCGGATTGTGTAGAACCCCAACTGTTCCAAAAATACTCTAAACCTGTTTTCAAATCGGATCTGGCAGTATCCATCCATGGTAATTCATCTAAAAATACGACACGTTTCCCTGTAACCGCATCTCTTCTTATATTATCCGACTCCAATACATCCCTCATCCTTGAAAAAGCTTCAATCCAATTCTTTGGGATAGTTTTATCTTTGCCTCCGAACCTAATCAGTGTATCATTAAAAACAGACAACTGTGCTTTTGTTTTAGTGTTGGCTACACCGGTAGAATAAAAAGCAAATTGATTTCTAAAGTATTCTTTTATCAAGTATGTTTTTCCTGTTCTTCTCCGTCCATAAACCGCTAAAAATTCAGGTCTTTTAGATTCCAAACAACGTTGCAATAAATCCTGTTCTTTTTTTCTTCCTATAATATTCATAGTTATCTTCCTCATTATTTAGCGTTTTTTGCATATAAGTCGCCAACTTCTTTATTTTTTCATGCATTTTGGCGACTTATATGCATTTTCATACATTATATTCAGCCAACTTTTATTATTCTAACACATGTTTCCCTATTATTCAACTACTATTTTCAATTAAATATCAAACGGAAGGACGGTTCTGTGACTGGTTTTCAATCACAGAACCATCCCTCCGTTTAGTCTCCGGTTAAATCAAATAGGATTTACGGGTAGAAGTGTTCCGCAATATAATATACTACCCCATCCCTATAGCTACACTCAAAATCATAAAGATATTCGTGCAGTCCTCCTGTACCTCGATCCATGTAATAATAGTTATCCGATAGATATTTTAAATCCTCAACCGTGATTTTTCTAAGTTCCCAATCACTTATAAACTTAGGGAAATAGTAAATTATACAATCCTTAGAAAGCTTCATGGTTACTTCTGTTCCCATAGGATATAACCCTTCAGGATTCTCGTAATCATCTGCTTGATCTATTGAATATTCATCAGGGAGATACCTTCCTGTGGCCCTTAATACAATAGTTCCGTCCGAATTTACTTTCATTACCCTAAAATTCTGAGTTTTATAACTGCTATCAAGAACATAAGGATTTAAATATGCAAGCTGCGTACCGGTTTCAGGATCTTTCTTTAATACATAATCACTGTCTGAAACAACTTCTTTTTGAGAAAAATCCAGATCTCTTACATCTAGTCCATATCTTCTGATGCTAATATCTCTTATATCAAATTTACCTTCACCGACATATTCCACATTAACACTTACAAGCGGAGCAAAATCATACTCATATCCTTCTGTTCCATCAGTAAAACTGCAAGCAAGTCCCGCTCTCATTTTAACTGAAAAAGTTCTTAAATTCTTGTTATCCAATTCATATGAAACATAGTCAATATCATTCCAATAATCTATCCCACAGATTAATAAATCATAATTTTTATCAACAAGATCATACTCACTTTCAACCACTATATTTTGTCCGTCATTAAGATTAAAGTACGCTTTATTCGCATCCGTATCTATTTTTTCTGTTAATTCGGATAATACATAGTCTTTAATGATATCATAATCCAATTTGTAACCACGCAGGTTATTAGATGAGTTATCCGGTCTTTCTTCAATAATAAGTTGATGTTCATGTCTTTTTTCATTTTTACCATATGCAATTACAGCATAATTTCTGTTCCCGTTTATTTCGTTCTTAAAAGGAAAAAAAGCAACATCAGAACGTCGTACCATATCATCAGGATACTCTGCAAACAATACTTCTTCGCCATCCTTGATTATAGTTTCATCTAATCTGTAATCTGAAAATTCTGTTGAAAAATCATACATTTTCAACCCATATCTTGTATTAGAAAAAGTATCATATATTCCAAGATAATGCTTTTCATATCCGGCACCGGTATTCTTATTCATTTCCGGATTATCTATTCTATCCAGATGTTCAGTACGGATAGAGTTGAACGCATTTCGGGTTTCTCCGTCTTTTAAAACTTTAAAAGAATCAACTACTTCCAATAATTCATCTGTGCCTATACGCAAGTCAAAATATTTGTATTTTTGCTGCGGATCGCTGTCAGGGATGATGAATACATATACGTAATCTTTAGAGAAGATACACCGTCCCGGCATCTCATCTAACATTTCCCACGCAGTGTCAACATCCATCACCGGCACAATTTTCAGCAATTCTTCCGTCTTTTTTGTTTCATCAACATAACCGTTAACTACAACAGTATTATCATCTTTTATAGTATAATTGACTCTTCTGACCCATTTTTCAGGCATCTGAAGTTGATACAGATCCGTTTTAATTATACCTTCTTCCTCTTCAGTTAAAAACAGTCTTCTAACGATAACAGCCTCATCTATAGAGAAATAGTCATCCATATTGCTGCTGAAACCATCTGCAAGCCAGGCTCTTCTAAAAGATATATCTTCAATATTGCTTAATATTTCATAAGTTGTATTACAAAGAGCACCTGGAAGTCTTCCTGAAATCACAAATCTATATTTATATTTTTGTTGAGCAAATTCATATGTACCATCCTCCAGCCTATTATATTCAATTTCTCTCTGCCATTTATTAAATTCTTCTCTGGTAATCTTAATGAATTCGTCTTCTACCACATCCATTTCAACCAACACGGCTTCATCAGGATTGAAATGCATTCCGTAATTACTACTGAATTCTGATTTCCATGCTCTTTCAAAAGATATATCTTCAATATTACTCAGATACACAAAAGTACTGTCATTTGTTGCATTAGGCATCCGACCGGTTATCTCAAGTCTGTATTTATATGAATAATCCCCATAT
This sequence comes from Lachnospiraceae bacterium, assembly GCA_017542245.1. GTDB lineage: Bacteria > Bacillota > Clostridia > Lachnospirales > Lachnospiraceae > RUG11977. Next base: position 21,042 of record JAFXXN010000001.1, on the reverse strand, counting down.
TTATAGGTTCCGTCTTTAAGCTTATAATACTTTCCTCCGCCCATGCCCTTATATTCTTCTGCATATTCTTCAGGATCGGCTTCAGTGCCGGTAGGATTTTCGGTAAATATAGTGTCGTCGCCGTTGTCATTTTTATTATTATCTATATTCTCTGATGGCTTTGCAAAGAAGAACACAGCCGCTCCGACGAGAAGTACGAACACCACCATGATCACCCAGAGTAAAGGCTTCTTATAACTCAATGCTGCCTTTATCCTGTCTTTGACAGCCACCTCTCCAAATGCGAGCGGGCAGCCGTATACAAAATGCCGGTCAGCACTGCATACAAGCAAAGTGTCGGAATACTCTCTTATCTGTGCAGGATTCATATCCGATATAACCTTTTCATCGCATGCAAACTCGATATCCTTGCAAAGAAATGCATAAGCAACCCACATCAAAGGATTGAACCAATATACCATAAGAAGTACAAAACCGATGAACTTCCAGATATAGTCTTTTCTCTTTAAATGTACCTGCTCATGAGCCAGGATATTCTCCACCTGTTGTCCGGTAAGATGACCGGGCAGATAAATGCGCGGCTTTACAACTCCCAGGATAAAAGCCGAATCTATCATGTCGCAGATATATACATTTTTAAGTGCTGTATCATTAAATGGTATCGATTCTGCCGTAAGACTTCTCATCCTTGCATAAGCGATAACCATGTATACAAATACAAGTACTGCTCCAAGGAGCCAGATATATGCAAGAATTTCCCATGTATGTAGGCTTAAAGAATCAAGCCATGTAAATACAGATTTGCTGTTTGAAACTGCATCTTCTTCTGCTGCCTTAGAGTGATTTTTTATCGCATTGTCACTCGCAGTCTGATTTATAGCATATGTATTTTCTATTATATTAACATCTGTTTCATTCAATACAGAATGGCTGGTGTTTTCTATGAGAGATTCTTCCGTTTTCTCTTCTATATATTCACTTTGAATAGAATTTTCAGGATTAAAAGTGGTATGGGAATCCAGATCTGCTCCTATACTATTATTGACAGTCCTGTTTTCAACAGTATCATTAATTTTCTTCTCTCCTTCAGAAGCATCTGATGCATTTACACTCGTATCGGCTATTGCGTTATCTTCAACTACGGCTTTACCCACTGTTGCCTCATCTACCTTAACAAAATCCCCTGAAGGCATGATAGAGAAACTGCTCTCAAATGAAAACGGTATTATCAGACGCAGGGCGACAACTATCCACAACAGACATGCAGCTCTTCTGGAGTATCTTTTCAGGAACAGCCTGAAAGCAAACACCAAAAGTACCAGCATTCCTGCCGAAATGCTTAAGTTTAGAAGTTTTATGAATATAGAAGTCATACTGTCGCCTCCAAATCCATTCTGTTGCTATCTTTTATCGTCCACGATATACAATTTACGACTTAGTTTTAAAATGAATACATCCAATCGAGAATAACCTGTTCAGCATTCTTTCTGGATTTCTCATCATCCTTTTTATATACAACCCTTATCGAATGTATCACTTTGCCTTCCTGCCAAAAAGCTTCTCTGGCAATATTATTTCCTATCTGTGATACACCCTCATATACTAATATAAACTCACGATTATTAATAACCATCTTTTCAATTCCGAAATCCTCATCAGTGGTTTTGTATTCATAAATCGGGTATTTATATTTTTCTTCAATAAACCCTCGTTCCGATACGATCATATCTTCAGTGTACAGTATTTCTCTGGTGTTAACACCATAATCATTTCCCTGAAAACGCCAATAAACCATTATACTGACGCCGGTTGTTTTATCGATGCCATGCCCACCAACAAACAATTGAACAGGATTTTTAATATTACTGATCTCTGCAGTTTCTAGTCTTGGGATTTTTAATTCTTTATATCCGGTAAAATACTCTGCTTCTTCAAGGGTATTAAAATATTCAGGATAATTATAAACCAGTATATCTTTAAACCCACCACTGACAACTTTTTCTGTCAGATTTCTGTTTCCTGTTTTAGAGTCATCTATATTTTCACCTGATACTCCGTCAAATTCTTCAAGTTTTATCATGGTTTGTGCAGGATCACTTGACAAAACACCTATCGCTTCATCGCCATCAATCGATACATACTCAAATGATAATTTATTCAATATAGTTTTATCTGTGTACCCTTCTGATACAAGTTCCTTGTTCCTTATAATATCGAGTCTTTCACTTCCAGACTCAGTATTATCAATTTGATCTACGTCCTTACCATCCTCACCTGAAGGTTTTGTAAAGAAAAAGATACAAACACCTAATACCAGTACAAATGCCACAATGATTACCCAGAGCAACGGCTTTTTATAGCTTAATGCAGCCTTGATCCTGTCTTTTACAGCCACCTCTCCGAATGCCAGAGGGCATCCGTATGAAACACTCCGGTCAGTACTGCATAACAGGAGTGTATCGGAATAGTCCTTTATCTGGTAGATATTCATTTTCGAGATAACCTGCTCATCACAGGCAAATTCAATATCCCTGCAAAACAGCACATACGCAAGCCACATCAACGGATTAAACCAATATACCATTAAAAGGATAAAACCTATCAGTTTCCACAGATAATCCCTTCTTTTAATATGCACTAATTCATGAGCCACAATATTTTCGCTCTGAGTCCTGTCAAGTCTCTCCGGAAGATATATCCTCGGATTTATGATGCCAAATATAAAGGCAGTATCTATCCTGTTACAGATAAAGACGTTATCTATCCCCAGCTCACCATACGGTACAGATTCGCCTGTCAGATTCTTTATTCTTACATATCCGATAATGATGTAAAGTAATATTGCCGTAACACCAAGAAGCCATACAATAGAAAGTAATGTATTTACCATAGTGCTGTTATCCGGATCACTATTTCTGCTTTCATATTCAGATGTTGCCTGAATAAGCAGTGCATTATTATCAACTCCTGCTACAACACCTGAATCTGAAGTACCCTGTTCAACCATAGTTGGAGCACTATTTAACGTACCAACGTTCTCAGAAATATTTTCAATATTGGAAGTGTTGACCATATCATCGTTTGTTTCAGTTCTGCTTTCCTCACCAGAAACAACAGTACTCACAAAATCCCCTGAAGGCATGATGGAGAAACTGCTCTCAAATGAAAACGGTATTATCAGACGCAGGGCGACAACTATCCACAGCAGACATACAGCTCTTCTGGAGTACCTCTTCAGGAACAACCTGAAAGCAAACACCAGAAGTACCAGCATTCCTGCCGAAATGCTTAAGTTTAGAAGTTTTATGAATATAGAAGTCATAGGCAACCTCCCACCTGTCAATTCTCCTCAGGATTGTAACTATCAATCATCTTGCGGATCTCATCTATCTCCTTTTTAGACAGCTTCTTGCGCTTGGTAAACGCAGCAAAGAATGCAGGAAGGGATCCGTTAAAAGACTCTTCCACAAAACTTTCGCTCTTGGCACTGTAAAAGTTTTCTCTTGATATCTGCGAAGTTACTGTCGAGTTCTCAAGCTTAAAAACTCCGCCCTCACATAATCTTTTAAGTACTGTATATGTGGTAGTCCTCTTCCAGTTAAACCTGTCCTTGCATAATGCTACCAGATCTGAAGTGGAAAGCGGTTCATTCTCCCATACCAAGTCAGCAAAGCTTGATTCTACCGTACCCATATTGTAACCGACCATAATATACCTCCAAGAAAATAAGAATGTCTACTTAATTTAGACATTCTTATTCTACATCTTTTAGACAATTTTGTCAATAACTTTTTCTTAAGGATACTTTTATTTATTTTCTTCTTTTAAACAGTGCCGCGAAAACTACACCACCGAATTGACAGATTTTCTCTCTGTTCATTGACAGCCATATTCATTTTTAGTATAATCATCTATAATAAAATTTTTTTGAGGAGGTTTTTAAGAACTATGAAAAAAGCAATAATTTTCCTGATGTCTTTTGTTTTCATGTTCGGAATATTTCTCAATAGTTCATCTGCCAAAGCAGCCACATACTGGATGCCATTTAAATTGACAGCTCCGGAACACGTTGCAATAACATATCTTGATGGGAACGACAGTGCTAATACCTGTCAGTTAGCCTGGAGCCAAAGCGAAAGTATAAGTGCATGGCTGGACAGGATGGGAGATCCGGAAAAACATGATGCAGCTGTTGCAGAGCTTGAAAGTCATGGATATTCCGACCTTTGGGTTACTCCTCAGATGGACTGGTCAGTCGATAATCAGACTGATTGGCACTATAACAAATACTGGGATACCGAAGGTTACGACGAAAATTATATCCCTCGCCTTGGCGACTGGGCCTATACAAGCTTTCTAAACTATGCTCAGAGAACTAATGATGCATGGGTATTCCGTTGGATGGGAAATATCAGCGATCCGGAAGACGTTACATGGTATGGCGATCATGAGAATGCCAATTATGACGGATGGAAGGATGTTCTCCCTGAAGGCTGTTATACAATAGTTAAGGATGATGATGGGAGTTATGCTAAGTTTGACTTTGAGAATCATACCATATATGTTAGGATGCGCTTCCTCGTAACTATCAGAACAGATGAAGAGGATATTAAGGTTTCATCCGATTGGTCAAACATTGCTGCTGTTGGAAAGGAAGGGGAAAAGAGTATTGTTCTCAAGCCCGGCGATATTGCTGCACCAAAGATAAATAACTTTCATATGACCACTGAAGATTTTAACGGATTTCCGGTTATCGCCTTCAACATAGTGGTTCCCGATGAACTTGTGGCTGCCAATACAAAGTTTCATGCCGATTATAATCATTATGGTAATATAACCATCGAAGTCGAAACAAGAATCCCCGGAAAATCCGACTGGGTACAGCTTCAAGGCGATTGGGAGCTTTCTTCCGGTGAATTAAAATATGCTCTGCAAAACCTTGTTGAAGCAGTAGGAAAAGTAGATAAGGATACCCCGATAGAACTTAGGGCACGTTATGATTGCACACAATATGATCAGGAAGAATTTTGGTCTGATTATTCAGAAATACTTACCTTCGGTTCTGAGAAAATGGAAGTAAAGAACGAACCTACACCTACTGAAGCTCCGAGTACCGATACGGTGAATAAACCCGAATCCAAAACCGATAAATGCTGGCTCTGCGGATTCTGTCCATGTCCTTTGGGCTTGTGTATATTTATCTGGATACTTATCATTATAATTATTGCAGTCGTTGTATTTATAATAATCAAAAAAACAAAAAAAGATAATAAAAAATAATAATGCAAAATAAAAAAGGGAATATATCAGCCTAACCTTAACTGATATATTCCCTTTTTATATCAAGTACTTTGTATCCTGTTTTTGTTATAATATTACTTAATCTCTCATCTGATATCACATCATTGGTCATAAACTCTGACTTACCTGTTACATGAGATGTTTTTAGTTTCTTTACATTCAGGTTTGACCTTATTGCATCATTTATATGGCTTTCACACATTCCGCACATCATCCCGTCAATCCTAACGGTTATCTTTTTAATTACATCACGGTCTTCTATTTGTTTGGAAACTGTGGCAGAACCTGTAACTTCGGATTTTTCTGTATTATGACAGTTCCCGGCCATACCGCAGCCCGAGCAGCTTCCTCCACATGAGCAGGAAGATTTTCCGGATTTTTTATCTTTGATCATTTTATAGATTACAAGTCCTACTATTATAACCAGTATCGCCGATACAGCTAATGTTCCGGGATTCATACCAATTGGCCTCCTTTCTGGTTTTTTCAATCAGAGGGACGGTTCTCTGATTGATTTCCGATTGACCTTTTCTTCATAAATAATCTTTTTGGTGTAACAAAACGATGCTTTCACATCTCTAATTTAGTTACAATATTAACATTTATCAATATATATTTCAACATAAACTAATGTCATCCCGAACGAAGTGAAGGATCTTTTGTTACCAAGGAAATGCTTAAGGCGTTTTTCAAGGTTACATTAAAGATTCTTCGCTACGCTCAGAATGACACCTCATCCGGCACTTCGTGCCACCTTCCCCTAGAAGGGGAAGGCTTTATTATTTATGCTGCTTTCTTTGTTTCACCTTATTTATGCAGCTTTCTTCGTTTCACCTTATTTACGCCGCTTTCTTCGTTTCGCCCTTATATTTTGCGGTTCTGATGTTAGCCTCTTTATAAGGCCTAAACAGCATGTATCCCGCAAATGCTATAGCTGCTACAGCTACGATAACTCCTATCACATTTGCCTCACCGGTAAACAATCCACCGATATGCATGATGCAAAGTGCTACAAGATATGCAAATCCACATTGATAGCCAATAGCAAACCATGTCCACTTATGGCTGTTCATCTCACGCTTGATAGCTCCGATTGCTGCGAAGCAGGGTGCACAGAGAAGGTTAAATACGAGGAATGACATACCACTGATAGATGTAAATGCTGCTCCGATTGCTGTATATGTATTTCCGGAACCACCATAAAGTACTCCCATGGTACCGACGATGTTTTCCTTCGCAATAAGACCTGTGACAGAAGCAACAACTGCCTGCCAGTTGCCCCATCCAAGAGGTGAGAAGATCCATGCAATACCGTTACCGATCTTTGCCAATATACTGACATCAATCTCATTCTCTTCAAGCATTCTGAAACCATCCTCGGCCCAGCCAAATCCTTTTAAGAACCAGATAACTATCTGTGAAACAAGGATAACTGTTCCTGCTTTCTTGATGAAACTCCATCCACGCTCCCACATGCTTCTTAAAACATTACCGAGAGTAGGCATATGGTATGCGGGAAGCTCCATAACGAAAGGTGCAGGCTCACCTGAGAACATCTTTGTCTTCTTTAACATGATACCGGAGATGATGATTGCTGCAAGCCCGATAAAGTAAGCACCTGTTGATATCAATGCAGAACCGCCGAATATTGCACCTGCTACCATTGATATAAACGGTAATTTTGCACCACAGGGGATAAATGTGGTGGTTATGATGGTCATTCTGCGGTCACGCTCATTTTCAATCGTACGCGAAGCCATGATTCCGGGAATACCGCAGCCGGTACCGATAAGAATCGGGATAAATGATTTTCCTGAAAGGCCAAATTTTCTGAATACCCTGTCAAGGACGAATGCGATACGTGCCATATATCCGCATGCCTCAACAAATGCAAGCAAGAAGAACAATACGAGCATCTGAGGTACAAATCCGAGTACTGCGCCTACGCCGGCAACAATACCGTCAAGGATAAGGCTCTTAAGCCAATCTGCACATCCGATTTTGTCTAGGAGTTCTTCTAAAAGTACCGGAACACCGGGAACCCATACACCATAGTTCGCGGGATCCACGCCGCCCTCATACTTGCCAAACATCTCTATGGCGGTATCAACATCTTCCAATGTGGCTGTTTCTTCGGTCACCTCCAGGGTTTCTTCATCCTCCAGCTCATATGTTATTTCCATGGATTTATCTGAATAATTAGCCATCAAAGCATTTAATTCATCTACAGCTGCAGCCGCATCAAACTCTTCTGCTTCAGTATCCATAGCTTCTTCAGCTGCGGATATATCAAATCCATCCTCATCTGCTTTTGCAAGGAAACCGGCAAGAATGGCATCGGTATCGCCATACTCTTCTTCCGCTTCCTCTGTTGCTGAACTGCCTATGCCGAACAGATGCCAGCCATCACCGAACAGTCCGTCATTTGCCCAGTCGGTAGCACTTGCTCCGACCGTGACCATCGCCAGATAATAAATTGCAAACATAACTACGCCAAATATCGGGAGTCCGAGCCATCTGTTTGTAACTATCTTATCAATCTTATCTGATGCGGAAAGTCCGCCTTTATTCTTTTTCTTATATGATGACTTTAAGATTTCTCCGATATATACATATCTTTCATTTGTAATTATGGATTCTGCATCATCATCAAGTTCTTTTTCTGCAGCAGTGATATCTGCTTCAATATGCTTCAGTGTCGCCTCAGAGATATTCATCTGCTCTAAGATTTTCTCATCTCTTTCAAAAATCTTAATAGCATACCATCTCTGCTGTTCCTCGGGCATTGAATGAAGCACAGCTTCTTCAATATGTGCTATAGCATGCTCTACCGGACCTGAGAATGTGTGCTGAGGTATGGTTTTTCCATTCTTTGCCACATCGATTGCTGCTTCTGCGGCTTCCATGATACCGTCACCCTTAAGTGCCGAGATTTCTACAATCTTACAGCCTAACTGTTTAGAAAGCTGTTTCGTGTCTATCTTGTCGCCGTTTTTCTTTACTACATCCATCATATTGATGGCAAGCACTACCGGAATACCAAGCTCCACAAGCTGTGTCGTAAGATAGAGATTGCGCTCAAGGTTTGTACCGTCAATGATATTAAGGATCGCATCAGGACGTTCGTTGATCAGATAGTTTCTGGCTACTACTTCCTCAAGTGTGTATGGTGATAAAGAATAAATACCGGGAAGGTCGGTGATGGTTATGCCATCATGTTTTTTCAGCTTTCCTTCCTTTTTCTCTACTGTTACTCCCGGCCAGTTTCCTACAAACTGGTTGGAGCCTGTAAGTGCATTGAACAGGGTAGTCTTACCGCTGTTCGGATTACCCGCAAGGGCTATTCTTATATCCATTTTTGTCTCCTCTTCTGTCAATCACAGGGACGGTTCTATGATTGACTCTCATTTTTAAGTCAATCATAGAACCGTCCCTGTGATTGACTTTGGTTACCTTGCAGTAACTCTAATTCAAAAAAAATAAAAATCAGATCATACACACTCTATAAGCTCTGCATCGGCCTTTCTTATGCTAAGCTCATATCCACGTACGGTAATCTCCACCGGATCTCCTAAAGGTGCCACCTTCCTTACATATATTTCAACTCCCTTAGTGATACCCATATCCATGATTCTTTTCTTTATTGCCCCTTCACCGTGAAGCTTCACCACCTTGGCAGTTTCTCCTATTTTAATATCTCTTAATGTCTTCATTTCTCTTCCTTTCCTTATTCATCACTTTCACTATAAGTAAGGGGTTAAACCATTATCTTTGCCGCCATCTCTTTACTTATGGCAACTCTTGACTCTTTTACGTTAACTATGATGTTTCCACCTATCGAAGAAACTACCGTAGCACTTCCCCCTACCACAAATCCAAGATTCTCCAGATGTTGTTTAACTTCCGGTGAACCGCCTATACGTTTAATGACCGTTTCTTTTCCGGGATCTGCCAAATTTATAGGCATCATCTTCACTCCTTTCCAATAACCTGCAAAAAACGATGCAAGTTGTCATCCGCTAACTTCGTTTTGTATTATAGTTAGTCGCAAGCAACTTGTCAAGTGTTTTTTTATATTATTTTCCTTAGTTCTTGACCTTTTTTACAATTTTTAATATACTTATGTTGTTACCGATCATTCACACAGTTTGTTTCGCAGGCACTCAAACTGTATGTCCCAGGGATTTTCTGCCAAAACATCCCCTAGGAACAAAGTGCACCGCCTGTCAAATGGTAAATACTATGATATTATTAGAATCAGGAGAAATGTATCTCGAAACCATTCTTATACTTCAGCAGAAAAATGCTAAAGTCAGATCTATCGATATAAGCGAGGAGATGCAGTTTTCAAAGCCCAGCGTAAGCCGTGCTGTTAAACTTTTAAGAACTAACGGTTATATAAATGTCGACCCTTATGGGTATATAACATTTACCGATAAGGGCCGTGAGGTAGCTGAAGAAATATATGACCGCCACAATGTTCTGACTGAATGCCTTATTTCCCTTGGTGTTTCTGAGGAAATAGCTGCCAAAGATGCTTGTAAGATAGAGCACGACATAAGCAGAGAAACCTTTGTAGCATTAAAAAATCATTTATCAAAATTCGGTAAAGCATAAACGCTTTACTTTCCGTAATCAAACCGTTTTAAATCACCGTTTATATCCCGATAAAAGATGCACTTCTCATTCCGGTCAAATGCGACATACCGTCCAAACCAGAGTTCACTGTACCGCTCGTCATCTGCATCAAAGGAATATTTCTTTCGGGCTCCGTATAATCCATATCCACCGATATCAAATGACTCGGATTTATATCCGTCCCTGGTCTCCCTTCTCTCATCCGTGAACAGGAAGTAGGCGAGATCAGGGGAACGGTCGGAAGTCAGTCCCCATGTAGCATCGATCAGATAGCCCTGACCGTCAAGTGTTATATAATTCCATGCATGTAGATCTTCACCATAAACCACCGGTTCTCCGGCGGATTCTTCAATATCTACATCACATTGTAAAAGCAGGTATTGGTACAGACATGCAATCTCCCAACAGATTCCCTGTTTTTCCATAAGGCATCGGTAAAGTGACTGTCTGTCTATCCATTCAGAATCCAAATCACGATTATGAGCCAGCATTTCATAATCATAGGTACAGTATTCCGTCATAAACTCGTATAACGCAAGCGCTTTCTCAAGATCAGTGTAATCTTCTTCAATAACATCATTTAGTATTTCACATATCCTGTCTTCAAAATCCCGTTCTTTCTCCAGAAACTCTTCTTTAGGGATTTTATATTCTATCTCTGCCCATCCGTTTCCGGAATATTGTGCATCTGCATAAGCATATCCCAAAGGAAAGAAAAACTGTGCAAGTCTTCCGCATGCCCAATTAGCAGATCCTATGTCCGGACATTTGAACCTGTCCTCTCCAGCACGAAGCGCATCCACATAATTATAGAAAACATCCCTTCTTTTCTCTCCGTGTTCTTTCAGATAAAACCCGGAAATAACATGAGGATTAAAAGCATAATGTGCACCCTCATTGTTACGCATATTTTCAGGATGAATTTCTGTTCCTGATTCAGGCTTAACTACATTAGGATCATTTTTCGCACTAAGCAGAAATGTATTGACAAACTCCAATTCGATCATAATATCACTAAATGGTTTGGATTTTCCTTCTTCTTCCTTATCCGGAGTTATAACTATATTATACTTTTCTTTTAATTCCTTGATCTGATATTCTAAGCATTTTTCAGGGTTATCAATCGTGAAGTCATAAAATTTCTCGACAGGTGCTGTTTTTTTACCGGCAGTCCACAAAATCAGATCCTGACAGCCATTTTCATAACTACCGGTCAAAAGTACATTGCCAGCTCCTACCGCTCCCCTTGCACTCATATAATTATAATCTGTAAACTCTTTTTCACGTAAAGTGTCGGAAACAGTTCCTTTTTCAATATCAAGCAAGCGATACTCCTGATTATAGGTGCTGTCGTCATTCCACTCTAACGTACTGAAACAAAACATATTGTTCTGAGAGAATGTGATTCCTTCCTGTGTTTTGCTTTTAGGGAAAGCATAGCCTTTCCTCCCATATCCCGGCTCATGTATGAACCATGTCGATTCCGAATAAGATATCTCCCATACAGAATCCGGAGCTACCCAGTTATTATCCCATTCTTCTCCAAGTTCAGGATCATTAGCGCTTCGGTAAGTAATCTCGCCGCTTGATACGGACAGATACAAATAACTGCCATTATTTTCCTCATCATTTAAAATTGCATGAAAACACTCACATTCATCAATTAAGCCCTGATATTCACAAACTGAAAGATTTGAATCAAAAGGATACTCACCTGCCACATCTCCCTTAAGATTAATTGCAATTAATTTTGTATTTTTCTCATCAACGGTCCAGATTATTCCCCGGTCGGATATTCCGACAGTCTTAAAATTTTCTTTAGCTCCCGGTGCAAATGTTCCCGTCTCCGACAGTGTGTTATCATATACATGAATATTCCCGGAATCCAAATCCTCAAGAATGACCTGTCCGTCAGGCATTACTGCATATTTCCCAACTGAAAAATCAGGGACTGTCCGGTACTGTTCTTTATTAATTTCCGGCATGATAAGCACAAAAACATCCCGCTCTTTTCTTTCTTCCTCATTTTCTTTCCAGGGTGGCATAAGCCAGAACAGTGCATAGTCCCCTGCGAAATCTGTTTCCATAATCCCCCAATTTGCGGATAATTCCTGCATCGGTATACGATAGACATCATCTCGCACATATTCTTCGTATGCCCGATTAAGTACAAAGGGAGTCGGAGTTGGCGTAGGGGTAGCTGTAGGAATTTCAGTAGCAGTAGGAGCTGCTTTAGCCGCCTCAACTTCTGTTATGGCAGGGATTTCCTCAGTAATATCATCATTTTTATTGCATCCGGAAAATATACCTATACATAACACCAATATGATGATAATACTGCTTACGCGCATTTTTTGAAAACCTGCATTTTTATTTCGTATATAAATCTCATTTTGTTTCATAAATCTTTTCATTGATCTGTTTTTTAGCTTCCTGTTGATCTGTAAAATTTTATTCCTCGATTAAAAAGTATTACCATTATTCCAAATACTACAGCTCCGGACAGAGGAGTTACAAATACCGTCCAAACAGGCCATCCGTATAAAGGTTTACCTATAATATATGCCGCAGGTACATGCATAGTAAGTGCAAAAGGTGCTACTACCGTAAACAATATTTTTAACGGATCGGGGTATATATCTATCGGATACTGGCATGCGCTTCGTCCACCATAAGTCAGGGCATTTACAAGCTCCACTGATTTTACACTATGTATGCAGAAAATACCTTCTATGAGAAACAGTCCCAGTATCAGCATGCAGCTCATGATAATGGATTCTGCAAGTGCCAGAACTTTTATTACATTCCAGGATATATCCGACATACTGCTCCCCATAATAAGAGCCGTTACTCCTACGGCTATGCATGTAATCCTCCTCGGGTCTGTTCCGCTGCATAATATCTGTGTCAATACTCCTCTCGGACGCAGAAGTATGGTGTCCAGCTGCCCGGATCTTACCATGGACGGGAAATTACCGGTTACACCTCTTCCAAAAAACTCAGTTATATAAAATGACACCGACATTAGTCCGAAAAAGAAAAACAGATTTCCTCCGGTCCAGTGCTTTAAGCTTTCAAAACGGTCAATAACCAAAATGACCGCCAACATTTCTCCGCCTTCCATGACAAGCTGGGCCATCGTCTGCATAATAAATGAAGATGTATATTGAACCTGGCTTCTTATCAGCATTCCCATGGATCTCATGTATAAATGTATCGTATTCATTTTAACCCCCCTGTATGATCATCTTTTTCCGGTTCATTTCCCATAACCAGACACCAAGAAGGATCAAAACTGCTGCCCAGACGCCTTGTCTTAAAATGATGACCGGAAGATCCGAAACAGGATATTCTCCCGAATACAATCTGATAGGAGCATCCAAAAGCTGAGCATACGGCAGCATAGTTATTACCTTTTGCCAGCTGTCGGGAAATAATGTCAGTGGAAGAAGATTTCCCGAAAAAGTAATCATAAGAAGTCCCAATAAACTTGCCATTCCTTTTGGATCAAGCGTTCGCATTGAAAAAGCCATAGTTATATTTTCCAAAGCCGACATACATATAAGTCCAAAGAAAAGAGCCAAAATACCTGAAAGTAGTCCCGAAAAAGAAGAAGGCAATGTCATCCCCCAGCCTTTAGGCAAAAGAAAAGCGACGATCATCATGGGGATGCCTCGCATAAGGCTTCCCATAATCTTTTGTGCAGAAATCCTGGTATAGTAGAACCAATACATATTTACCGGCCGACATAGGTCATATGAAATATTGCCGGTCTTGACTTTATCATATAAATCCTGATCGGTAGCAACCATCATCCTGAAAAACGCCTGCTGAAGCCAAACATAAGTAGCAACCTGATCTATGGGCATTGCCTGGCCTTTACTGTCATACAGGGCATGATAAAGAGCAACCAGAACAATCCCAAAAAACATTTGGCAGACAATTCCGCCGATCATCGCACCACGATACTGCAATTCCATTTTCAGTCTCATTCTAAATACGGAAAGGTATGCTCTCATAGATCCATCTCCTTATACATAGCAGCTATCAAATGATCAATATTATCGGATTGAAGCGTCATCTCTCTTATATTTCCTGCTCCTTGAAGTCTAGCCAGCATATCTGCAGTTGGGATATCTGATGGCAAATATGTAATCCTTATCTCATCATCCTGCTTCTTTATCTCAGCCCTCTCCGGTATGTTAAGCTTTGGATCGGCAGTATCATATTTTACTGTAATAGTACGTTTTGTATCAAATCTTTCAAGCAGTTCCTTTAAATTACCGTCAAACAGTTTCTGTCCATGGCCGAGCACCATTACCCTTGAACACAGAGCAGCAATGTCTTCCATATCATGAGTGGTAAGGATTATCGTGGTTCCGTACTCCTTATTCTCCCATTTAAGAAAATCCCTTAAAGCAAGTTTACTAACCGCATCCAGTCCTATAGTAGGTTCATCCAGAAAAAGCAGCTCCGGTCTGTGGAGAAGAGATCCGCACAATTCCGCACGCATTTTCTGTCCAAGACTTAAAAGTCTTAATGGCGTCCGCATGAGTTTACCCAGTTGCAGGCTTTCTGATAATTCTTCTAATCTGCTTTTATAATCTTTTTCCGGAATTTTGTAAATATCCTTTAGCAAAGAAAAGCTGTCCACAATCGGTACATCCCACCACAACTGGCTCCTTTGCCCAAAAACCACTCCGATGTGCTTAACGTATTCCTTTCGATCCTTCCATGGGATTCTTCCGCCTACTTCCGCCTTTCCGCTTTCCGGAGTCAGGATTCCCGACAGGATTTTTACAGTAGTGGATTTTCCGGCACCGTTCGGTCCGATATAGCCCACCAGCTCTCCTTTCTCAACAGTAAAGGAGATCCCCTTCAATGCTTCGACGATCTCCTTTTCTCTGAACAATTTCCCTTTTTCCCGTTTTTTCCTGACTGTAAATGTCTTTCTTAACCCTTCTACTTCAATATAGCTCAAATAAACCACCCCCTCCAATTTTATTAGAAGTGTAGGAAGATTTATTTTATCATCTTCAATATTCCGTGTCAAGTATTATTTAATGTTACATATTTATTGACAGATAATAACCTTTGCTTTACAATATGGATACAAAAACTACTTTTACGGAGGAATACTGATACGAAAACCCTGTATTATAATATTAAAAATGATAATAAAAAAATCGGCACTTTGGAACTGTGTGAACAACTGGGAATTGAAACGATTCCTATCCGTTCTTCCGATCTTAATAAAACTTTATTATGCATCACAAGAGGAAGTATTCCCGGAATGCCGGATACACTTCCTGTAAATATTCCCATCATGTATGATCTGCCGGAGCTCCTTGTTTTTTCCGGTTTTGAAGAGGCTGATGTCAGGTCTTTTCTTACGGAGTATAAGCAAAAAGGAATAGAGAAAATTCCTCTAAAATGTATGATAACTCCTTATAACCTCTCATGGTCGTTATTCGATCTTGTAGAACATTTAAAAGAGGAAAACCGAAATGAAAGATAATTATTTATGAAGAAAAACGCGAGGACTTTTGCCCTCACGTTTTTCTTTTTTGTCTTAGAAATTGGTCGACAGCATTCTTATGATAAGATCTGCTGCCTCGCCTCTTGTCACTGCTGACTTAGGCTTAAACTTATTGCCGGACTTGGCGCCCATGATTCCAAGTCCTTTGCAAAGTGCTACGTAACCAATGTTTTCTTTATCTATTTTATTTTCATCCGAATATCCTGTTTTGTATATATCCATCTTTGCAAGCTTATCACCGCCCATACGTGAAATTATAAGACATGCTGCTTCCTGACGTGTAACAGTGTTTTCATTATCTACAGCTACTTCTTCCTCTCCTTCTTCAACATCTGCATAGTATGTGGGATAATTATAATAATATACACTGTATCCGCTTGCACCGAGGATCTTTTCGAACTCGGCATTTGTTATCTTTGCATCAGGATTAAACTCTTCTCCGTCAAAGCCATATCCCATATCTGCCAAAAGCTTTATCGAACGTTCATATTTTGTCCCGTTTATATCGGTGTACTTATATGAAACTCCAACGGGTTTATATTCTTCTCCGTTCCATGAAAGACGTTTTCCCGTAAAAGCATCTATATAATTGGGATAGATTGCAGTTCTGTATACAAGACGAGCCTTTACTTCTTTATCATATCCGTAATAACTTTGTTTATCTTCATATTTGGATACAAGTTCATATATGAGATCAAATCCGTCACTTGATATGTATGACTCAAATGCCTTCTCATTTCCGATAAGATTTTCAGGCTCCGGAAGCTCAGCATCTGTCCAGTTTACATTATAGTTGGTAATCTTTCCTGTAATTGCTTCAACTGCTCCGTAAACACCGTTTGCAGTAAAAGGAATATCCTTATAATATCTGTCATATGAATATGAGTACCCGCCTACTTTATCATAGTCGGTATCTTTGTTATACAAGTTATATATGTATACTTTTTGTTCATATACATTGTTTAATTCCAAATATTCAAATTTATCCGGATCGGTTTCCTTTACAAATTCTTCAAAAATCTTCTGACATTGTTTCTTTGTATAAGCAATCTCAAACGGTGCTTTTCCGTCTTCGGTAACATAATAATCTTTTGTATATGCCGAGAACGAAATAAGTTTTCCGGTCTTTGCATTAATTGATGCATTTAAACTTGCTCTGTAATAATCAGTATACTCATCATAATCATCGTAGTTTACAGGACGATTATCTGAAAGGTAAATTCTCCAGTAATATTCTCCGTTTGAGGAATAAAGCCTGCAATCAGCACTCGTAAGATTCTGGTCGATATAAAGCTTCTTATTGTTCTTGATCAGTTTTACTGCTTCCTCACTGGAAATGATGTCTTTAATTTCTCCGATCTTCTGGATTTCGGCATCGGAAAGTTTTACGGAATCATCATATGATCCTGATTCCTCGGCAGTAGCTTCTTCAGCTTCATCATTGAATCCGCCGTCAAAATCAGTTCCGCTTCCCCAGTATACTTTTTCGGTATAAATTTTTCCGTTTTTCGCATCAACTGCAACATAAGTCCTGTCAGGGTTATATGCCAGAAATACTTTTTGGTTTCCGTCAGACCCATATGTCAGCCTGTATTCAAGATGCATATTTACTTTTTTCGCAACTTTTTCTGCTGCAGCTTCTTTACTGATAGGGCTTTCTACCTTAGGGATTTTTACTGTAAAATCCCAGTTAAGCCTATAGTTTGTTACAGTCGCATCAAATGCGTCCATGACGATAGATACACCATTGTCGTTCAAGTCTATGCCATTTTCATTTCGAACAAATGAAAGGCTGTAAGTCTTATTGTAATTAGAATATCTGCAGTTCTTTAAGTTCAGTTTTCCCTTTATATCAGGTTCAACCCTGGCTATCCATTCTTCTGCCTTCGGAATCAGTTCTTCTCCGATATAGTTAGGTAAAAGGCCTTCACGTTCTGAATTTTTATTATTGTCATAACTGTAAAGATTGTAGATTCTTCCTGTTGTATCGGCAGTTACTCCGATATATGCTCTTCCGTCCTCAGTTCTCCATGTAAACTGATATGTTCCTTCTCCGGAGTACTCGTTATAGCTATAATCGAACTCAGTATAGTCATCCGATATCTGAAGTTTTCCTTTTACTGCTATGAGTACTTCTGTCATCTGATCTTCCGTAAGTGCATTTTCAGCCTCAACCGGAGAATATCCGTTTAATGTTGAAAGTGAAAGTACCAGGATCATTAATACTGCTAAAAACCTTTTTTTCATATTTACCCCCTTGATAAAATTAGTTTTTGTTTCCATTTCCTTTATTACCGGTTTCTTTTATGAACATTAGACGATATTCTTATCCCATAGGTTCCATAAAATTTGTAAAATCTTATAATATTTTTTTAATTCTCCATATAAAACAATTCTGAAAGTCAATGTCACCTCGAAAATGCCTTCTGCGTTTCCTCGGTAACAAAATGATAAATCATCATTCCTTACTTCCCCGATAATAAGGCTTTGTATATCTCCTGTTTAGATACTCCCCTGTCTTTGGCTGCTGCTTTCATGGCCTCTTTTTTATCCATGCCGCAGGATATATACATATGTACATGTTCTTCTATCGAAAGTTTTTGCCATTCAGTTCGGTTTTCTTCCTTTATTTCTTCAATACTGCGTCCTTCTATGACAAGCACGCATTCACCCTTGGGTTCATTTTCTGTGTAATAAGCAATTGCATCCTCTACTGTTGTCCTAAAGATCGTCTCATGTTTTTTAGTAAGTTCCCGACAGACAGTCAGTCTTCTGTTTCCAAGTGTCTCTCTAAGATCTCCCAGCGTTTTTATAAGATGATGAGGTGCTTCATATAAAATGATGGTCCTGATTTCTCCGCTTAGCTCCTCAAGTATCTGTTTTCTCTCTTTTTTATCCTGAGGAAGAAATGCTTCAAAAGCAAATCTTCTTGTAGGAAGTCCGGAAACAGTCAGTGCTGTTATACATGCACATGCTCCCGGCAGAGATGTTACCGTTATCCCTGCTTCATGTGCCATGCGGACCAGTTCTTCACCGGGGTCTGATATAGCAGGGGTTCCCGCGTCAGTTATCAGGGCTATATTCTGTCCCTCTAAAAGCTTAGCTATAAGGGTATGACCTTTATCTATTTTGTTATATTCATGATAACTGGTCATCGGAGTATTTATTTCAAAGTGGTTAAGCAGTTTTATGCTGTTTCTTGTATCTTCAGCCGCGATTAAGTCTACTTCTTTTAGTATTCTCAGCACCCGCATGGTTATATCTTCAAGATTTCCTATGGGTGTAGCACATATATATAAAGTTCCTGCCATATTTTTTCCTTCCGGAAGCGCTTTTGTCAATGCCACCTCGAAAACGCCTTCGGTGTTTCCTCGGTAACAAAACGATGCTCCGCATCTTCAATTTTGTTATATTTTCCTGCGTCTTCTGTATTTTCTTTTATTCCCGGGTGTTAAGAGACGTATAAACATCACTGCCGACGACAGTTTAGCGTCCCTTTTCTTTCCCTGATAATTCCAATTAACTATTATAGCCTGTCGCTTTAAGCGACTTTTTTTATTGCTTTATCTTTTTCTATAATGTATCATCTTAATGTTGCTCAAAAAAAGAAAGAGCGCCACCGTCCAAAGTTCCGCTCTTTCTCATCCCATACACGGCCTATGGGGTGCCAAGCTCATAAGCATCTACGGCATCTCCCAAGGCGGTACATCACTATGATACTCGAAAAAGCGATATTTATCAAGTTAAAAAATTTAAAATTTTCAGACCAACAGCTTTTTGATGCTGCAGTATCCGGATTTAACCCCTCAAGGCATACCTGCCGTATATGTGGGGCTGTCGGACGTTTCAGTGAAATACATTCTTATCAGCGCGACATGATCTCAACAAATGGCTCGGTCAGGGTTGATACCCGGCTGTCGATACGCCGCTTTCAGTGTGGATCATGCGGTCATACCCATGCTCTCCTTCCGGATGTCCTTATACCTTATGGTTCTTATTCCCTGAGATTCATACTCACTGTTCTTCTCTGTTATCTTAAGCGTTCGTCCACTGTTACCAATCTCTGCCGGTATTGGGGCATAGCAGTCTCAACTCTCTATGACTGGATCCATCTTTTTATCATTCAATACAACTCGTGGTGCAGCGTCCTCGACAGGATACTCTGGGTCTGTAGCAGTGCTGTCAGCTCCATCTGTGACTTCCCTGCTTTTCCATCAGAGTTCTTACTGCGCTTTGGTTTCTCATTCCTCAGGGGCAGGTCTGCGACACCTTCCGGCAGCATACGCCTGCCGGACCGGCGGCTGCGACCACATCCCACATGATTTCGGAATGTACATCCTCCCTCCGATGGTTTATGCTCTTTCATGTCAGCAATGACAGCTAAAAACAAGATAAGAACGGAGGAAAATCATGTCTTCAAAAACCGAACCCTTAAAAGTAGCCCATTTCCGGTTTGCCCTCATTGCACCTGTGATCCAGGGGCTTTATCCTGATGCCAGCGAGGCTGCTTATTACCGCAGGGTCACAAAAGACCCTATCATCCGTCCCGACGGTACATCCTTCAAATACAGTCCCGATACCCTCGAAAGATGGACGGGATTATACCGCAAGCTCGGCATGGATGCCCTTATCCCCGGTCACAGGAAAGACAAGGGGATATCCCGTTCCCTTTCCGCCGACGCCATCAATGAGATATTCAGGCTACGCGAAAAGTACCCGCGCATCAACGGTGTCATGATACACCAGATCCTGATACAGAGCGGTTTCCTTGATTCAAAAGTTTCCGTACGGGCTGTGCAGCGCTTCCTTAAGGAAAACGATCTCAAATCCGCAAGAAATCCCCTGGTAAAGGACCGCAAGGCTTATGAAATGCCTGAGTTCGGATGCATGTGGCAGGCAGATACCGCCTATCTCCCATACATTACCGAGAACGGACGCTCACGCCGCACGTTCCTGATAATGATAATCGATGACCATTCAAGGATGATCGTTGGCGGCAGGATATTTTACAATGACAATGCCTACAACTATCAGACCGTGCTCAAGCAGGCAATACTTACCTACGGCATTCCCGATAAGATCTACATGGATCATGGCAGCTCTTTTGAAAATGGACAGCTTACCCTGATCCTTGACTCCCTGGGCACAGTCGAATCCCATGCTCCTGTTCGAGACGGTGCTGCCAAAGGGAAAGTGGAACGCAACTTCAGGACAGTACGGAGCCGCTGGCTCTCAACACTCGACGCTTCAAAGATACATTCCCTTGAGGAATTCAACAGGCTTCTCGCTGATTACATAAGGCGTCATAACACCACGGTACATTCCGGTACCGGCGAAACACCGATAGACAGGTTCATGCGCACCAAGGATCATGTACGTATCCCAAAATCAAAGGAATGGCTTGACGAATGCTTTACCAACCGTATCACGAGAAAGGTCAATAATGATTCCTGCATAACCATCGATGGCATCTGGTATGACGCCCCTCCTCAGTTCATAGGCATGAAGGTCGATGTAAGGTACCTGCCGGACCACATGGAGAATGCATACATCCTGTATGGCAG
>JAFXXN010000045.1 GCA_017542245.1 Lachnospiraceae bacterium | reverse complement strand
CTGCTACAAAATCGTCCGCGTAGTTAACCAGGAAGCACTCTCCCTTAACCTCTTTCTGGATAACCAGCTTGAACCACAGAGTCAGTACATTATGCATGTATATGTTTGCCAAGGTTGGACTAATATTTCCGCCCTGTATCGTTCCTTCTTCTGTGTCCTCATATACACCATCAACCATCACTCCTGCTTTCAGATACTTGCGTATAAGCCAAAGGATGTTCGGGTCTTTGATGTGCCATTCGATGAATTTCATCATCCATTCATGGTCTATATGGTCGAAGAAACCCTTGACATCCGCATCTACAATGTAATTTATCTTTCCATGTGATAGATGCTGATATACGTCCTTAACAGCCTCGTGACACCCTCTCTTAGGTCTGAATCCATACATACAGTTGAGAAAGCGCGGTTCGTATACTGCTTCCAACACCTTCTTTAGCGCCAACTGGACTATCTTGTCTTCGTATGATACGATTCCGAGCGGTCGCAGTTTCCCGTTCTGCTTGGGTATGAAAACCCTCCGTGTGGGTAACGGCTTGTATGCTTTGTTCTTCAGTCTTAAAACAAGGTCTTCAATGTTACTGTTAAGTGCCTCGCTGTACTTCTCCTTTGTCACCTCATCTATTCCTACTGCCTTCTTTCCATTCAGTTCCCTATGGCACTGTTTCAAAAGTTCTGCATTGATAAGGTGATACAGACTTGTAAAGTTCGGTCTTTTACTTTGCGCCGATATTTCGGCTATTCTCTCCAATTTCGTTCCCATCATTTCCTCCGTCCCTGAGTACGGATGATGTGTCCTCAGAGAGAGTGTTACTGCGTAGCCCCCTTTCCTCCATCGGCATTACCCGATTTCAACGGTACTATGAGGCTATCCGACTGCCTGCAATCCATTTGATATCCTTCAAGGTTACGTTGGTGTATCATACTCTTTTACGAGAGACTGCAGGCTCTCCCCAGTTGATGCTTAGTCATAATGTTTAACATGAATGGCCCTTTGACCCCGCCGCGCCGTGTATCGCTCACCATGCCGTGATACCCGGTGTTGTCTTCCGGAACAGGAAAACCGTCGACCATACGGATTTAGTTAACTTTTCGAGGCTCAATAGCTTTCATCCCTGCTAACTCGCTGTCTACGCTTCGCATCAGTCGTTACCGACTGCTACGCAAGACTCGCTATTTGCTGGTTGGTTAGACCTTGGCAAAGCAGGATTTTCACCTGCTTGATTAAACACCCTTGGCTGGGCGCACTCCTGAAATTTAATATGATAACATTATCTATTCGATTACTGTTATTATAGCAAATCAATATTTAGTACGCAAACAGAAAAAAAAAACGAAAACCCTTGATAAACAAAGATTTTCGGATTTTCTTTCCAATGCCGGCGACCGAGGCCGAAGCGTTCACCGCCCCCGCGAAGCTAGAAAAATAGGAGGTTTAGAGGCGTCTCGTCCTCAAGTGACGCATAGGTGACGCAATTTTTTTATTCCGTTTACCTTCATCATTCATATTCTTTCAAGAAGTCAATTATTCCCTTTGTAACCACATCCACTTTCTCGTCAAGCCAGTTATTTTCCTTCTTTTTCAGGTTTTCTATATACGCCTTGTCGCGAAAAACTATGTTTACCCGTCTCATAATCCCTTTCATATCATTTTCACGCATGCCGGGATCATCGAATATAAAAACCGAAAAACATTTTTTCATCATACCCCTATCCACCATCTGCAATCTTTTCAATCTCAGCATAAGTCAGGCTGAATTTATCATCACCATTTTTCTGTATCCATTTCCTCAAGGAATCATATTTGCTCATTTGTTCCTCCATTACTTCCGCTGAACTGCCATTTCCTCGCCCGACATCTCAGATTCCGTAGGGATAATCTTTTGTTTAATCCCCGTTCCTGTCCTTATGAAATGTCCTTCTTGAATAGCCGCCAAGCCTGTTATCGTATTTGCTATCATTTCCCTTTCCAGTAGCCCTTTGTTAGATTCGTTGAACCTTCCTGCATTTCAACAACACACTGTTCATGCATCTGAATGACTTCGCCATTCACATTTATTGCCATAAAATGTTTTGCCCAGAGCCTGTCGCCAAGTCGTATCTGGTTCATGGGATCATAGCCGCAGATAAAGCCGACGGCTTCATGGTACTCTTTGTCAGTTGAGAAAAAAGCGTCAAATTTCTGCTGTTTTAAGGCTCTCTCGGTTTCAAGTTTATTCTCAATCTCACTCTGCAAGTCTTTAATTTCTCGCTCTAATAATCTGATCAACGTTCCTGAAAAATAGCCATTCTTTCGCACGTCAAACAGATATGTCCCTTCCTTCAAAATCCCGGCATAATCATGGATTTTTTGGTTAAACTTCTCCTCTGAAAGCTGCTTAAGGGCCAGCATTCCCGAACACTCGGCCTGACCTTCGAACTTCTCGATCAGATCCTCCTGATGAACACACTCTCCGATTTTCAATTTACGCAAGGCTCTGCTAGCAAGAATCTTTCTCAGGATTTCGGCCTTGCGCTTCGGATCCGCATCAGCTGATTCAGCCAATAACTCGTCCTCATTCTGCTTAATAAGATAATTCTCCTCATCGTCCGGATACTGCAGCAGTTTCAGATCGTTTGGGAACTCCACATCCTTCAATGTATCATATTGAAACGCATGAAACATCTCGTGCACGATACCTGCAGTAAATACATCGATGTCATATGAATCTAGCGGCTGGTCAACATACCATATCGCTATATACTCCCCTTCATACTCCTTAGCTGTGTTGCCAAAGAAGCCCTGCTGTGGGATTTCCCTGTCCTCGAGCCAAATGGTATCATCGTTGTACAGTGCAAATCTGTATTTATGGAA
This sequence comes from Lachnospiraceae bacterium, assembly GCA_017542245.1. Taxonomy (GTDB): domain Bacteria; phylum Bacillota; class Clostridia; order Lachnospirales; family Lachnospiraceae; genus RUG11977. The sequence goes on along the minus strand of JAFXXN010000045.1, from coordinate 22,209 downwards.
TCCGGGATAAATAGCATCAAAATCAATAGTGTTAAGTTTTTGGTTTACCTGTTCATAAAAATGTCTCATTTTGGTACCTCCGTATAATGATTGTTCTCAGTTTCTGTATACATAATACCAAAATGAGACATTAGGATTCAATTTGAAAAGTGATGGGTTTTTCATATCTGCATGTAAATCTTCTTAACCTGCTCCTCATCGCCCGTAAATATAAACCTGATATTCTTATCTTTCTTCTCGCACCTGAACTCTACGTTTTCAACATCCTTCATAAGGTCACAAACTTTGCTGACCAAGGGGGCGAAGTCACTTTCAACTACACACCTATCAATGACCAGGCACAATTCGTTGCCTGGTTTCTTGTCCGCCTTTAAGAAGTCAAACACCGGTGCATAGTTCTTTGCCTTAATCGCTGGTGCGATATAAGGGTTTTCCAGCATCGCCAGGAAATTATCTTCAGAAAATACCCACTTCCCATCTATTTTCGATGCAGTGGCAATTCCGTCAGACAGATAATTCCGTATGGTCCTGGTCGTAAGTCCGGTCATTTTTGAAACTTCGTTTATAGAATAAGTTGCCTTCAGCATATTTTCTCCATATCTCATCACACTTAAAATATAGCCGCTCCTAACCTGAAATATGCCCCATTTCAGTATATATCATCCCGTTCTTTATAATAATACACATCTCAACCTTTCCGTCAATGTCACTTCGAAAACGCCTTCGGCGTTTCCTCGGTAACAAAATGATGCTTCGCTATAAGGTGGGGGATATCTTTTATTTTGTTATACTACAAAAACATGGTCATATAGATTGGTATATATAACACGCCATCTTCAAACGCCAAATCCTTCGTATAAATAATATATCTGTCATTCATTTTAACTTGATACTTGTCCTTGAAATAATCAAAGGATTTATGGCTTTTATATCCAGACGATTTTACTTCTATCGGAGACAGTCTCTTTCCTCTTACCGTGAGAAAATCAACCTCGTATGTCTTGCTAACGCTGTTTCCCTCTGGGCAATGTTCAAATTCATGAAAATACAATTCATGCCCATTTGCTCGAAGCATTTGAGCAACCATGTTTTCAAATATCATTCCCTGATTGATACCAAGATCATCAATGATCAGAGAACGATACATCTTATCCGTATCTCCCCCATTATTTAAAATATGTGTTATGAGAAGACCCGTATCGCCCATGAACATCTTGAATTTTGTCCTGTCAGCGTACATTTCCAGTGTGACTTCAGGCTTCGTAACATTGATACAGTTGTTTACGATCATTGCCTCATTCAAAAATTCAATCGCATTGCCGCAGTTTCTCGTACGGGCATTTTCATCTACCACTGATAATCTGAATACCGAGTTATGATTCGACAGTTGTTCCGGTATGGACTTAAACACAACTTCTGCCCTATCACCGTCCTCAGAATCATGTTTTTTCAAATCATTTGTATATAGTCTTAGGATGCCTTTTTTTACCCTGTCTATCTCCTTATAAGTCTTTCCGTCGACATATGCTTGGGCAGCCTGTGGCATTCCTCCAACCGCCATATACACACGGAACTCTTTCAAAATTTTTCTGTGAATATCATTTCCCAGAGGTTTTCTCTTTTCAAAAGCCTCCCGGCAAGTATCAACTATCACGTTATTACCTACAGCCCAAAGGAACTCTTCAAAGTCCATCGGATACATCTTTATATTCTCTTCTTCCGAAGGGATAAGAATATCCTTTACGTTCTTTTGAATGGAAATCAACGATCCGGTCTCTATATAATCAAATCTGCCGTCCTTTACAAGCTGCTTTATCGACTGCCTGGCTTTGGGAAAGAACTGAACCTCATCAAAGATGATCACACCCCTTCTATTTTTAAGCGTCTTTCCTGTTAACACGAAAAGATTGCGAAAAAATGTATCCATATTTGAAATATTATCAAAATTATCCTTGACAGCTTGTTCAGCAGTTGAAAAATCTATGAGTATGTAATCGTCATATTCTTTCCTTGCAAATTCTAGGGCAACCGTGCTCTTGCCAACACGTCTGGCTCCTTCAATCATTACTGCGGACATACCGTCTGATTCTTCTTTCCATGCTTTAAGATAGTCGTAAACTTTCCTCTTAAACATAGCTTTCCCTCCTATACACCTGATTTTATCACTATTTCAAATCCTTGTCAACCGAAATTTCGATTTGTTTTTTTCAAATTTTGCACTAAATTTCGATTTGTTTTTGCCCCGACATACCGCAAATTACAGTTTTGCCGAAATTAAGTGTACTAGTCAAGAAAAGTAGATGTAGCAGTAGTAAGCTTTTCTACCAAAAAAATTCCGAAAACCTTATAAAATAAAGTTTTCGGGACTTTTCATTAGCTGCCGGCGACCAGGGTCGAACAATTATCCCTCCCCGCGAAGCTAGAAAAAAAGGAGGTTTAGAGGCGTCTCATATAACTTATCAATCCACATTCATGTAATTATATTAACCCGATACGTTTATATATACTTTCAATAAACGGAGATTTATGCTCTATATATTTATCAATATCCCAGGGATATAGCAATGCCCCCTCCTCTTTAATTCTGCTATACTCAGCAACAGCTTCAGGATTATTACGTAAATAGTCTCGAAAAGCTATGTGTCTTCTCAGTTCTTCAGCATCCAGTGTACATACATAAAGATGGTGTTTCCTAAGATGCTCTTTTCCCTCATACTTAAAAACTTCTCGCTCTGGAATCCCCTGATCTCCTTCATGTGAATAACCAATCTTTTGGAGAGCTGATATTACTTCTGGCAGATCTGCCCTATCCTGAATTACAACATCAATATCAATAATAGGTTTAGCTGAGAGACCCTCCACAGATGTGCTTCCAACATGTTCTATCCGTATCACAATATCTTTAAGCACAGTATTCAATTCGTCTCTGATCGCTGCGAAATCATCAGCCCATGTTTTTTCATATGAATGTACAACAACGTGTTTTTTCTTAACGACCATATTGCATCTATCCCATGATTCATCTTTAAATGAAAAAGCACCTGTTACTGTTCTTCTTTCTTTAAACCCTATTTTTTCATAAAAACTTTTTGCTCTAGGGTTCTGAGGAAAGACCATTAACTGCACTGCTTCAGCATCCGTTTCGTTAAATGCATGTTGAAGTATAAGATCAAACATTTCTCTGGCAACACCTTTTCCCCGATAAAAAGGATCCACTATAACAAACTTTAGCATTCCCTCTCGAGTATCACAATTAAACGAATAGCAAAAAAATCCAACCGGAGTATCGTCTATCACAGCCACATATGCCAAGTCCCCACATCTTTCATAGACTCCTTTCAATGCCTCTGTAAAATCTTCTTTTTCCAGAGGATACTTAAACCTGTTAGCACACCACATTGAATGGATTCTTTCGTCGGTAGCCCAATTTTTTATACTTTTAAAATCTTTGTCAGAATCAAATGCTCTTATTTCCATGTCTACAGTTTTTCCTTTGTTTAAAACCGTTTTATTCTCTATGTCCATAATGATGTTATAAACATCGGTGAAGCATCTTTGCTTTTTTCAAAACCACAGTTTTCATAAAAACGAGCCTCATTATCATAAGCTATTACTGCCACGCGCAGATAATCCTTATATTTTTCTTTCACCATTTCAACAAGAGTTCTTCCGATGGTTTTACCATGATAGACTGGATTAACAAGGAGGTAATGAACATACGCATTCATTATCCCATCATCCATTACGCATATCATCCCTACAAGCTTTTCTTCATCCCACGCCGAAAACACAGTTTTGAAATTCTTCATAGCTACAACAAGTTTTTCCGGGAAATAACCAGAAGACCAATCTACCGAAAGAAATAATTCTTCCAAATCCTTTTCTGAAAAATCACGAATGTCTTTATATGTTATATCCATTATTATCCGCGCCCCCATTTAAGTATTTATCCTCAGGTTTAATTCAGTAAGACTAATCTAAGTCCTTTGTTCAAATTATCAATAATTTCTTCTACTAAAGAATTATCTTGATCTCCATACCAAAAAGTCGGTGATTGATTTGCATCTTTATTCAAGTCATAAACCGTAAATTCTACATATCTATACGGCTTAAAATCTGATTCAGAGACTATTATTTGAGATATATAACGATTTGAATCGATATTCCCAATAAAACACGATGAGTCATCTTTTTCTATACTTATCTGCAATAATTTATCATATTGAGATGAAACACTATAAAACCAGTTTCTGATCTCTTGTAATACAGTTTGATACATAACAACTCCCCCCGAGCCTTTTACCTTACAAAATCATAAAGACGGAAAACTCGCTACAAACCTTCATCACTACTGCCTGTCAAAGTATTTCTTTCCGGAAGAAGGCAGGAAATATGTCCGGATATAACCATCTAGCGAAAGAATAACAAATTCATTTGTTTCCTCGACATAATAAACATAGTCCCCATCTTCGGCCTCAGTCTTAAAAAGAGCCTTGGGATTGTTTATCACATCTGAAGCGGCCTTCTCATTAGCCTCCATGTTTTCGAATCCCATCTCCTTGCCATGCTTTTCAAAGTGCTGTTCCAAAAGGTTTTTATTCCTAAAACGATAGGTAAATTCTTCAGTCTTTCCAGCTTTGATCTCTACAGTTTTTATCGCACTGAATTTCGAGAACTTATTTCCATTGTAAGCCCTTACTTTGACTTTATATGTACCTTTCTGAAGATCCCCTAACTTATATGTCCTCTTATCCTTGCCGTTCTTCTTTATCGTTGCGACTTTTTCATATGATGATGAATCCGGATTTTTTACAAATATCTCATAACCTTCCGCATTCTTTGTCTTATTTATGGTAACAGTGACTTCGTTATCAGAAACCTTCACTGTGATCTTCGGCTTGGCCGGAGTTTTCTTTGTTGCAGCATAGGCATCTGTATAGCCTAACACCATGGAACAGACTACAAGCACCATCGCACAAGCCAGAAGCATAAATCTTTGCAATTTCTTCATAATCATATTTTTGATCTCCAATCTCCACAAATAAACCTATTTCAGTGCCTCACTCAAGCTGTTCGGTATGCCTCTCGGACCCCTTACAGCATAAATCCCATATTCATCATTCAGCACTTCAAAAGTAAACTTATCCGGCTTATACCGCTTTATCAGTTTTATCTTCATCAGGGCCTTGATTGTAAGATTATCATCCTGATAACTGTAGGGTATATCCGTCTCAGTCACCTTACACTTATATAGAATTGCCGATACAGGCGAGCCCACATACATAAAAACAGTATCTCCAGTCTTGATCCCGCTCCCTTGCTTCCAGTTTATCTCATCAGCCTCATCAAAAGCATGCACAATGTCATAATACTTTGGATTAGCAGGTATGACCCATTCCTTAGGCGGACGTATCTTTTCTTTCTTCCGTGCTGATGCAGTAGCCATAAAACTGTCATCAATAAGGCTACATATCGTTTTCATTGAAACAATTCCATCCAGGAATACCGTCACCCAATTTGCCTTGTTCAGATGATACCCCCTGCAGAAACCCTTCTGGCTGACCAATGCATCCGCAAATAAAGGATCGCTGACCTTTATATCCAGGATATCTATCCTCTCCTCACCATTAAGACCTACTTTGTCTCGCGCAACATCCATCACGACCGCAAACCACTTATTGTTATCCTTATGACGGAATACCGCATAGCCCGGATACCTTCTCCATAGATATTCAGGATCGGCCATATATTTGTCTTTGATGTATTTGAAAACACTGTCCCTTAATGTCATCATCTAACCTTTCGTTTTCAAGAAACCTTTTCTGATGATTTATGAGTTCCTTTTGCTCCATCTGCAATAAAAACTGATTCATCTATTTCCATAGTCAATCCTCCATTCCATCTCTATTTTTTACTTTTCAGTTCTTCCGCTATGCTCTCCATACCCATCTTCTTAACCAGATCTCCATAGGACTTTTCATACTGCATCTGGCTGATGGCTCCGGTCTTTAAGAATGTATCCACGATTTTCTTCTGCTCCAAGAACAGTTCCTTCTTCTTCTCAAAATCCTTCTCTGACATCTCCATTCCTTCATACCCCTTCATGTTTCCACCCAGGTCAAATACTATCGCCTTATAGCTCACTAACTCCATTGACAGCCTCTCTTTATGGTGTTCCATTCATAGATTTATTATACCAAATCATAATTTTGTTTTCAATTTTTTTAATTGTTTTTTCTGGCCAATAACCTATTTTACTAAAAGCATCCCAGCAAAGGGATGCTTCTCACATACCATATTGGCTGTATTCTTTTTTATTTCACTGTATTAAGCTTGTTCGTTATTATTTTATTCATTTCCCACAGTATACTTTGATAGCCTGATACGTAAATTCAGCGGTTCCTTCTCCACCCATCTTGTCGATGTTTTCGGTAAATTCCCCACCGGCAGCATACATCTTGCCAAGTCCGAAAAGGACATCACCAGAGCACTTATAGAAATGATCACTGATAAATCCCTGGAGCTTCTTAACCTGTCCCTGGACATCTGCAGATGCAGGATCCTTTTCCTTCATGGTTCCGAACTCTTCGAAAACCTTCATGAAATCCTTCATAACGCTCTCTTCATCCTGCTTCGAGCGGCCTTTGCTCTTTTCGGCGTATTCCTTATATTCCTGTGTGGTTCCCCACTGTTCTTTAGCATGTTTTGCGTACTCATCAAGCTTGCTTGAATCAAATACTGAAAAATCCATTTGTTTCACTCCTCTCTTTTTCAAATCATGGCACATGGTGATCAGGTTTTCTATATGCTCCTTCCTTAACTCCAGAAGGTCTATCTGCTGTTCCAGTGCCTTATTCTTATCGAAATCAGATCTGGTTATGATATCCTTGATATCTTTAAGTGGAAACTCCAACTCCCTGAACAGTAAAATCTGTTGCAGTCTCTCCAAGGCTGCATCGTCATACAGCCTGTACCCGGACTCGGTATACTCCGCCGGTTTCAAGAGTCCTATATTATCGTAGTACTGAAGAGTGCGTATACTCACTCCCGTCAGTTTACTTACTTCATTCACTGTCATCATAGTTATCATCTCCTTCACGTGTGATTATATATTAAACTATTACGTAACGTCAGAGTCAAGTACTATTTTTGCATTTTTCAAAATAATTTTATTGCTTTGCCTACCATGTAAATCGGTGGCTCAAGGTGGCTCAACATTTTTACAAAAGAAAAAATCCGAAAACCTTTGATACACAAAGATTTTCGGATTTACCTGTTAATGCCGGCGACCGGAGTCGAAGCGGTTAGTGGCCCCGCGAAGCTAGGAAAATAGGAGGTTTAGAGGCGTCTCATCCTCAAGTGACGCAAAGGTGACGCAATTTTTCGAACGTAAATAATCAGAAAATGATAATGCTCGTGTCGCTATTGTTGCGTCATTCAACCATCAAGGCATTCTCTAAGTTTTGATGGTTTTTCCGCCTATCTTCCATCTTCCAATCTATTTCTTATACCATCGAATGTTTCTTTTTATAGGTACCACTTTCCCTGATTTGGCATTCTCTTCTGCTTCGTGCAGTATCCCCAAGAGTTCAGCCTTACTCTTTTCACTCTTATCGCTACTGTTTTGTAATATCAAATCTCCTGAGGTTCCTTTCAACCATTCCTTCTTTAAGATTGCATACTGCATCGTATTCTCGTAAAGTGGAGTTCCGTCCGGGTTATTCACAAACGATACGAACTCCATAAACAATCCCTCACGCCACATTCCAAGCTTCTCACAAAGATGCTGGCTGGGCAGGTTATAATCCTCCGTATAGGCATATATTCTTCTTGCACCTTTGTCCCTGAACAAATAGTCAAAGAAGGCATACGCAGCTTCATAAGCATATCCCTTGCCCTGGAATTTTTTGTTTAGCATCCAGCATACACCCGAAAAAAATAGGAGCTGTGAAGAATGGGACAATTTTTAATCCCATTTTTTCACAGCCCCTGTCATTACGTATTATGTTTTATGTTATTTCGCGGTAAAACTCTTTACTTTGCTCCAGGAAGCATTTGTTGTAACGGAACCGTAGTTGAAGTATGCTCTTACTCTTACATACAAAGTCTTACCCTTGTACTCGGATGCGCCTTCAATGGTCTCACTCAACTTAACAGTCTTGCTGTCCTTTACAGTCTTCTCTGCTACGATATTCTTAAACTTCTTATCGGTAGCTACCTGAATCTGATATCCGCTGCCCGCAACCTTCTTATATGTTAATGTTAAAGCTTCGCCTGAAAGAGCTGCCTTTGTAACCTTGCTCTTCTTAGGCATTGTAGCGCACTGTAAAGTGTCACTGAACAGTCCGACAAATACCTTATCTGTTACTGCACGTACCTTGTAGTCATATCCCGTAGCAGCCTTAAGCTTCTTAATAGTTACGCTGTTAGTCTTGGATGTAGTTACAAGCTTATTGTTCTTATCATATATCTCATAAAATTCTGCACCGTCGACCTTACTCCAGGCAAGTGTAAGCGAAGTGGTCTTAGCCTTCTTAACCTTGAGGCCCTTCACCTTGTCTACTGCGTAATCGTATTTTGAATCCTTGCCTAACGAATCACATTGAACCTTTGCACGGATAAGCAGCCTTGACTTATCGGTGAATGATCCATCATAGTCAAATGAAACGCCTCGCTGACCGTCAGACAGCCATGTAGCGTTTGCCATATAGCCATTATAGAATTTTTTCTCAGTCAGATCGTCCACAGCCGCTTCGGTGATGATAACGAATGGTTCACGCTCACCTGTTTTTAAATAGATGGCATTAAGAGCATCGGTAACTTCATGAGAGAAATGAGTCATGACTGAAACATAATCCCATATTCCGTCTTCATTCAGTTCTCTCTTAGGATTTGAAATATCGGGAGCCGGCATCTCATCCGGAATCTCGAGATTCTGGTCCGTAGTCTTTCCAAATGTGGTTGTATCCGACCAGTCAGTTAAATAATACTGAATCCCCGCTTCATGATTATTTAGCAATCCGTACTGAACGCAGTAACGATATCTGACTTTGAACGTATGGTTTTTAAGGTCGAATTGATCCCGTCCATCTTTCTCTGCACCAACAGTCTTCTTCAACAGCTTCCCGTCGACTGCAACACCTGCATCCATTATCGAAAAATATACAGAGTTGTCATCGACGGCTCCGCCAAAAGCAGCATAAAAAGTGAACCCGTCCTTATACATGTCCTGTTCCTTTTTATCCCAGCTCTTATTATACTGCCAGTCTCCGCCGTCAATTGAGATATCAAACTGAACAGTGGTCTCCAAAGCATCTATTCCGTTATCCACATAGAACTTTGGTATACTACTATCCCAATAAAAATCATCTGTATAATCAACGTATTCTTCGCAAGCTTCAAAGTCCCTGACCATCTTCAGGATATCGTCGTTCTGCTTTACGATGGCTCCGATCCAGCATGTATCATTCTCGTCGATATCGATCAGCGGCTTATAAGGCTTGATCTTCTCAATCCCGTTCGGAAAATACTTTTCCATAAGCTTATCTGCTGCCTTTGCTGCGTAAGCATTGAACGGAATAACCATTGCCAATATAAACACCAATACACCCACAACTAAAGAAAATCTTTTCTTCATAAGTTACCCTCCTCCTATAGAAATACTGATAAAAAGTATATCACAAAATTGCTTATTTTGCAACAGACAATTCCCTATTTATTATGCTTTTTGAGTCATTTCTTTCCGGTCAGATAGTACACCTCAAGTGCGGTCCTGTGAGACAGATCCTCCTTTCGTTGTTAATTATGAGATATTTTTCGTTTCTGTAGTCATAAACTTTTTTAATAAATCCTTTACGATAAACATCGTGACCAGTTATGCCGTTATCAGACAAAACAAAATACTTTATTTCCACGTTATCAATCTATTAAATCACGCTTTTTTATCGTGAGTCTTCCATTTCCGTATCTTACAGTAACCTTATCCTCTTCGTTAAATCCAGCTTTCTTCAGCCAATCTCCCATCAGGATTATCTCTGGTATCGTGCGGAATCCGGTTATATGCTCACGCCTGCTCTCTGCTTCTGCTCTGTAGATGGTGCGTACCTTAAGAGTTCTTTCCTTCACCGGTAGCCTCCTTGCTCTTCTTGATATATGCCAGGTATTTCTTAAAGGTGTTGACTCAGTATGACTCAGTAAAAAGCAAAAATGAAAAAGCCCGAAACCCTTGAAAATCAAGAGGTTTCGGGCTCATCATAGCAATGCCGGCGACCGGGGTCGAATAGTTCTTTGTCCCCGCGAAGCTAGGAAAGAAGGAGGTTTATGGGCGTCTCATCCTCATGTGACGCATAGGTGACGCAAATTTTTTATCGTAATCAATCAGAAAAAGATAGTGTTTGCTGCCAAATCCCTTATCACTTCCCCTGCTATCAGCAGTCCGGCAACTGCAGGTACAAATGCAGTACTTCCCGGGATGTCCCTCCGTTCGGTGCATTTATGCTGGGCTCCGGGAGGGCATATGCAATGAGTACGGCAACTGATGGACATATCATCTATTGGACGTATAGGCTGTTCATCGGAATACACAACCTTAAGGCTCTTAACATTTCGTTTTTTTAGCTCACGGCGCATTACCCTAGCCAACGGACATATCTTTGTATCATAGATATCTGCAATTTTCAGCCTTCCTGCATCCAATTTGTTTCCGGCTCCCATGGCACTTATTATAGGGATGCCTTCTTTTTGCGCTCGGAGTATCAGTTCTATTTTTGCTGTTACAGTATCTACGGCATCGACTATATAATCATACTCATTAAAAGCAAATTCGTCAGCATTCTCCGGCAAAAAGAAACACTTATGAATCTCTATTTTTACATCCGGATTTATTTCAAGCATCCTGTCACGCATAACTTCTGCTTTATACTTTCCAACGGTTTTTCTTGTTGCGATTATCTGACGGTTCAAATTAGTAAGACAAACTTTATCATCATCAATCAGTTCAAACGCACCTATACCGCTCCTGACAAGTGCCTCGCATACATAACCTCCTACACCGCCTATCCCAAACACAGCCACTTTCTTTTTGTAAAGCGACTCCATAGCATCCTGACCCAGCAACAGCTGAGTCCTTGAAAATTGATTCAGCATACGGTTACTCACCCATCTCTTCGTTAATCGTATCTTCGCTTGCAGCCATGGCCTGCAGTGTCAGATCCAACAGCTTATCAAGTTCCCAACCAAGCTGTTCAGCCCCTCGCTCTATAACTTCTCTTGAACATCCCGCTGCAAAGCCTTTGCTCTTATATTTTTTCTTCAAAGATTTAAGTTCCATATCTTTTGTACTTTTTGACGGCCTCATAAGAGCCGCAGCCCATATAAGACCTGTAAGTTCGTCGGCCGCGAAAAGAACTTTCTCCATCTCATTCACTGGCTCTACATCTATGGTCACTCCGCATCCGACCGTAATACCATATCCATGGGAACATACCGCATGGATAATATCGTCGCTTACTCCGCCATCTTTCAGCAAGTCAGGGGCCTTAAGACAATGTTCTTCAGGATAGATTTCAAAATCTATATCATGGAGTAGTCCGACTATTCCCCAGTACTCTTCTTCGTCAGCGTATCCAAGCTCTTTTGCATACCATTTCATGACCGCCTCTACAGTAAGTGCATGCTGAATATGGAAAGGATCCTTATTATATCTTTTAAGTAAATCATAAGCTTCATTTCTTGTAATCATCTTCTTCACTTCCTTTTCTCTCAGTACTCATTTCCTTATATGACTCTTTGGTAAATCTGTGATATTCCAGGCCGAAAATGCCTTGCTCTATATGATAAACATATGGATCAATTTCTTCATCACGAAAAGAAAAAGCCCATTCATCCTCATTTATTTTTTTGATCTCAACATCAAGAGAATATCTGTAAAAAAGTTCTGAAATATTTTCCAATGTATTGTCAGTCTTCCGGATATTGCATATAAAATCCTTCATAAAATCAGACGGCTTAAAATTCTGATGAACCCAGTCTAATCCCTCTATAGGAATTTTGATCATATAGCGTCCTTTTTCCTTGCTAAGTTCCTCAATAACTACATTCCCAAGATGGTTATTTGCATTCCTTCGGAACTCGGCAATTGCCATACTTAGTCCATCAGAATCACAATCCAATAACTCGTTAAGAGATGATTCCGGATAGTAAAATGTAACCGGTGTTCTTGCACGTCCAAGTTTAACCTCGCTCTCGAGGATATTGTCAATAAGATTACGCTCCAGTTTTTCCATTTTTTCTAATATCCTATGTCATTTATTTGCTGTATATAAACCAAAATAATATCACCAGTAACCTACTATGTCAATAGGTATTATGTTTAAAAAAAACAGATTACCTATAATCTTCCGATACTTCTTTAAATGGTCGTATCCCTTTTATATAATCATCATATGCGACCTCCGGATCCTTACCATGGAATACCTTGCACAGACCACACATATCACAATCGGCTATACACGGGAAACATTCCTTAACGTATGACCTGCGTTCCTCAATTGTTGAATTTTCAATATCAGGTGCTTCATCCATAGCAATATCCTCACTTTATGACCCTGTCCTGGCGGTACTGTTCCATATATGCCATATTGATCTCTTTTATCTCACGCTTCCCATCAATATAATCCTGATAGATATCCCATGGTGATCCACCACCGATCCAACAGGATGAACAGTTTTCACACCCACCGCCGCAGTCCATGGACTCACGGATGATAGCTTCACGTTCTTCCTTTGTAGTATCTTTTATCAAAATAGACTTAATCTCCATGCCATATTCTCCGTTATGAAATTATTCTGCAATATATAATCACTCTTCAATCTCCGATTTGTCTTAGCCAGTTATTCCGAAATATATTTATTTATAGAGCTCCGGTCGTCTAAGGCTTGTGTATGGTTTCATTTTTCTTGTTTCAGAAGCTTTTGAAAGATCAACTTCTGCAATCAAAAGAGTTTCATCGCTGCCGGCAACAGATAATATGTTTCCATTACTGTCACAAACAATGGATTCTCCGGAAAATACCATCCTATCTTCCTTTCCAACTCTGTTGCACATAGCTATATTTACGCTATTCTGGAATGCCTGTACCCGTACTTCCCACTGAAATAACTCAGAAGGTTCTGCGATAGTGTTAGCAGTAGGAATGATGATAAGTTCAGCTCCACGAAGGGTTTCAGTTCGGATGCTTTCCGGATAGTGGCGGTCAAAACAAACTACAATGCCAATTTTCCCGAATTCGGTATCAAATACCTGAAAGCCTTCTTCTGATGGCTCATAGTAATCCTGTTCATAAAAGAATTCACACTGAGCAACATGAACCATCTTCTGCTTTCCAATAATACAGCCTTTGTTGTCAATCAGGAGACTCATATCATATCGTTTGCCACCCTCTTCCATATAAAAATTGGGACAGGCAAAAATCCCTGTTTCCTTACATGTTGATTTTATATCCGATATATATCGACTATTTTCCTCAATAACAAATTTTGATACATCCATTTTTTCAAATTGGGCAAAAAACGTAGAAAGCTGAACCTCCGGAAAACATATTAAATCTACACCATGTTTTGATGCTTTATGTATGAAATCTATACTCTTTTGGAAATTTGCTTCTATATCAGATTTCATCGACATTTGAGCTAATCCGATCCGCATAATAACTCCTTATAATGCATATAGTTTTCAGACACATCCATCTTCTAACAGCCGCCTGGTCTTACGCCATAATCGCATTCATACCGACAAATTTCTTTGCATCACTGCTTTACGTATCTCATCAATCTCTGCCCTGTCATTGAACCTATGCACCCTGCAAAGCGGTAATGACATACTGCCGTTTTCATCATTAACAATAACGCTCACACCCACACCCGAACGGGTTGCTACCCTTACTATATCGGTAATGCTGTCAAGCCTGAGTACAGCTCCGTTTTTGATAAAAAGATAATGTCTGCCAAGCCTAAATTGGTCGCTCATAACGGGCTGCGCCGAGGCAAAGTCACTGAACATTATCTGTCCGTTGTCTGTAGCAAGGTAGGAGTTGAACCTTTTGGAGGCTCCTACTCGATATCTGTAGGCAAGCCAGAAAAGAAAAGCAAATACAGCACTTACTATGGCGCCTGTGGCCACAGCAAGCAACAGACTCTCCCCGAGAGCTGCAATGAGAAGGATTAATATCAAACCCGTAAGAACAGTGATCACAATGGGGGCGGCTCCCAGCTTAGGCACACGCATTACTTTGCAGTAATTATACAAGGCTTTTTCAATACCTATTTTGATGTTGTTGCCTTTATTGCTCCAAGGCTATGTATTCTAACCACACGATTGCTATCTGAATCCGCCATCTTTTGTAATTGCTCTATATAAGGAATAACAAACTCCGGTTTACGTTTTCCAAGCACTCGAAAGATTTCAGGAGATTCCATTCTGACCTTGTCATCAGTATCGTGCAAGAGCGTCTCAAACACCTCCAAATAATCCTTATAAATTTCCGGCGTGTTCGTGGCAATATTTTCAGAAGCCCAGATAAAACTCAAACGCACTTTAGGTTCATTGTCAGAAGCAAACCGAAACATATCAGACCAAAATGGTTCAATCAAACTGTAATTGCCCCTTCCGATTCTGCCAAGGGCATTTACAGCACGTTCCCTTAAAAGAACATTTTCACTGTCACATAATGGCACAACCTTTGATACTGCATCTTGAATAGAATCAGGATATTCAAGACCCATCTCACCAAGCAGCCATAGTACTTTTGCTTTTATCTTAACAGAATCATGATTGAGAATAGATGAAACGTAAGGTATATTCTCCTTCCATTTGCTCTTGTCCTTGGTTAGTATTCCAAGTTCTTTATATAGTTCAGATTCGTTCAAATCAATATCTCCTTAGAACAAATTTAGTTTTAAATTTCAATTTTTTGTTCCATTTTTTTTAAAACTCCAAATATAATTAATCAAGTTATGCTAGGATATATGATCCATTAATAATTATATCTCTTGATTTCACAATTCTTGATCCCGCAAGATGAAAACTCTTCGTTATCCATTTCCCTGAAATAGGATTCCACCATCCTCGTGATCCCATTGTGTGCCACCAAGATAACTTCTCTGTCTCCGGCTTTTATGTCATCTAGAAGATTATATATTCTCTGAGCCAGATGCAGCATAGATTCACCTGTTCCAAATCTGCTTGCCATATCCTTTTTCGCTTCATGGAATTCGGCCCCATTTCTTGGAGTAGATTCATATCTGCCAAAATTCTGCTCTATAAGTCTTGGCTCTACTTCCATAGGGATCCCCGTTATCTCCGAGATATGCCTTGCGGTTTCCTTTGCCCTTACAAGTGGTGATGTCAAGATAACATCTGCAGTAATGCCCTGTTCTAATATCTTTTTCCCTGTCTCTATTGCCTGCTCATGACCTCTTTGAGTAAGCTCAATATCTGTTGCTCCGCAGATCTTGTTTTCTACATTCCAAATGGTTTCCCCGTGCCTGATAAAATAAAAATGATCCATGATATATTGCTCCTTCTGTTCCTTTTATTATCGAATATTTTTATTTCAACACTGACTTGAAATAAAAATGAGTTTTTACAGATACTTTTCCTCATATTCTCCAAGGGGAATCGGTTTACTGTAGTAATAACCCTGAATAATCTCGCAGCCAAGCTCACGTAGCCTGTCGATCTGTATGCGGTTCTCTGCTCCTTCGGCAAGGCAGACAAACCCCAGTTCTTTTGCAAGGGTGATTATGTGCCGCAAAAGGACAATGTCTTCATTACGTTCAGCCTCACCGGCAATCGTGTCGACAAAGCTCTTATCTATTTTTAAAGTGTCGATCGGCATCTGAGTCAAAAGCGACAGTGAAGAATAGCCGGTCCCAAAATCGTCCATAGATATTTTAAACCCGCGTTCACGAAGCTCCCGCAAAACGTACAGCATGCGTTCCATATTATCGTAGGTTGCGCTTTCTGTAAGCTCAAAGTCTATAAGATGATGGTCCACTCCATATGCATCAATAATGCCAGTAAGTTTTTCGATAAGGTTTTCATCATACATGCGGGTGCGGGAAAGATTCACGGAAACCGGGTAAAGGGTTTTCCCTTCCTTCTTCCAGCGGTTCATGGTCTTGCAGATTTTTTTCAAGACAAGATCATCAATCTTATCAATAGTGCCGTCTTTTTCAAAAAAAGGTATGAATCTGTATGGTGACAACAACTCCCTGTTCTTGTAATTCCATCGGATGAGCGCTTCAGCGCCCTTTATCTTTTCCGTTTTGATATCAAACTTGGGCTGGAGATACACGACGAATTCATCCTGTTCGATAGCTGTTTCCACATAGGCTTTTATGTAATTGCCCCACGAAAGGTCGTCATGCATTTTCTCTGTGTAAAAAATGATCTCCGTACCTTTTTTATTTGTACAAAGCGCCTGTGCCATCTTAGCGGCATCCGCAACTCTGTTCCCGGAAAGCATGGCACGACGCATGGGAACAACCCCGCACTTGTAATAAACTTTATAGTATGGATCTTCTTCTAACACGGAATTCTTTTCAAACAGATCCTGAAGCTTTTGCTTTAGTTCCGCCTCCGGCATATCCTTAAGTATCATCGCAAAATTGTCATTATGACACCGTGCGCTTGCATAGACGAAATCAGCTTCGTTCATTGCTTTTACGATATTGCTCAAAACTTTGTTGGCAGCTATGTGTCCATAAGCCTCATTTATTACGCGGAACTGTTTAATATCAAAATGTGCGAAGGCATAGTCGTTGATCTCTCTGTCGCCGGGGACCTCCAGAAAAGCCTCAAGATGGATCCAGTTGTAATTGCCTGTTATGTGATCCGTGAATGCAAGCCTGTATAATTCTTCTTTTTGGAACTGATCATGATCATCATTCATAACATGAATCGCCCTGTCATTATAAATCTTCCATTCGTGAAGGATCCTGATTTTCCTACAACCGTGAAAAACAGCGATAACTTCAGGTGCCTTTTCTAAACATAAGTCGCTATAGGGTCTGTGGGCATCATTATCCCCGGCAATCTCCTCAAATAAATTCCTGACAAACGAAAGATTGATCTCTGCATCATCGTCAATTTCGACCGAATAATAAAATGACGCATCAAGCTCAAGTGATTTCATTTCCGTCGGATATTTGATGCGCGGATCGTTGTTTCTGAATTCGATGCCTATTACCTCTTTATGCAAGTGACGAACATAAAAGACACCGGGATAGTCATAAGCCCCAAAGGCATCGGCATATTTTTCTATCACTGGCGGAACCACGCCTTTATAGAAGGACAGTATATCCTCATTCGAAGCGTCCATGTAATAGAGAATCCTTTTGGGCTTGTACAGCTGGTTTAGTCTGTTAATGATCATTCTATACCCTGCCTTTCCGTGTTTGCGTTTCAGACATCCTTTTTCAAAAACTCCAGTGCAAACTATAAGTTATTTTTCTGTTATTTTACTATATATTTCTTGAATTATACTTTCTTTATCTTTATCTGCCGTAATAGCTGTTTCATTTAGAACTTCGGAATAATCTTTATCTACCCACCATTCTCTCATGGCCTCTTCGCCAAATTCTTTACTCTGGGGTCGTGTCTTATGACGCTTTATAGTCTCTTCAAAAGAAATATCAAAATAGTAGGCATATATGTTATTGCCATAAAGCTCTTTTGCCTGTTCAAAAAGTGAACAATACCATTCTCCAACCAGGATTCCTTCCAGTATAACTGTTTCACAGTGATTTCTTCCGTAAATCAGAAGTTCCTTCAACATAGGTAGCGCCATGGTATCGGGACCGTCTTTTACCATGAGCATCTCACGTCGGATGACATCCTGGGATATAAGCAGCGTATTGCTTCCCATTTTTCTCTGCAATTCTTTAGCTATAGTCGTTTTCCCACTGCCGGAATTGCCTCTTAGTATTATCAATTTATTCATAAGCATACACGTTCCATGATATTATTTCTTAACGCTCTTGCGGTTTTTGATTTAATACTCGTTCGAGCGGCACCCAGCCCAAATAATTCGGATGATCTCCAGTCAGTGCTGTCAGCTTTTCGATTCCCAGATAGTCATCGATTCGGACCTTGTCCCACGCGTGGATAATATGGCCGTCCCCGAGGCTTATGCCGCAGTGCCCCCAATTGACGGGACCGTTTTCGCTCGGACACAGGCAGTTATAGAACACGAACGCGCCTCGTTCCAGTGCTCCGTTCATCAGCTCATCCTTGTACATCTCGCAGGATTCCTTTGCGGAATCTCCGCCTAATAGTTTCTACTGTTATTATATCAAATCAGTATTTAGTAAGCAAATAGAAAAACAAAAAACCCGAAAGCCCTTGATATTCAAAGATTTTCGGATTTTCATGCTAATGCCGGCGACCGGGGTCGAAAAGTTCTTTGTCCCCGCGAAGCTAGGAAAGAAGGAGGTTTAGAGGCGTCTCATCCTCAAGTGACGCAAAGGTGACGCAAATCTACCTCTGCTAAATCCTTCACCAAAGTTCAACATTCATCGTTTGAACTTTGGTGATTTTTATTCACCCATCTCTTCGTTAATCATATCTTCACTGGCGGACATAGCCTGTAATGTAAGTTCTAACAGCTTGTCTAGTTCCCATCCAAGCTGTTCAGCACCTCGCTCTATAACTTCTCTTGAACATCCCGCTGCGAAACCTTTGCTCTTATATTTTTTCTTTAAGGATTTAAGTTCCATATCTTTTGTGCTCTTTGACGGCCTCATAAGAGCTGCTGCCCAGATAAGCCCTGTAAGTTCATCGGCTGCAAAAAGCACTTTCTCCATCTCATGCACCGGCTCTACATCTATGGTCACTCCACATCCGACCGTAATACCATACCCATGGGAACATACCGCATGGATTATATCATCGCTTACCCCACCATCCTTCAACAATTCAGGAGCCTTTAGACAATGTTCCTCAGGATAGAGTTCGAAATCTATGTCATGGAGTAGTCCGACTATTCCCCAATACTCTTCTTCGTCAGCGTATCCAAGCTCTTTGGCATACCACTTCATAACCGCTTCTACAGTAAGTGCATGCTGAATATGGAAAGGGTCCTTATTATATTTTTTAAGTAATTCGTAGGCATCGTTCCTTGTAATCATTTTTCCACTTCCTTCTCTTCTTCCTTTTTTTAGACTACATCTCTGTTTATATATCTAATCTCCCGCTTGTTCCATCGTTTAAATATCTTTTCTCTTCCGTCCGAACAGTAATTGTTCTTTTCGTAAAAATCCCTTGCCTGCGAGTTTTCCTCCAAGACCCAGACAACAAATTCCGGGTAGCCTTTATCTTTGCCTTTTTGCTCAAAGAAAAGCAACATTTCAGACTTGTTTATGAGTATACCAAAAATATACCCTCCAGTCAAACTTTTTCAGGCTTTTAAAATGAGCCAGATTAGAGATTCCTATGCCTTACAGTTGTACTATTCGGATGTTGATTTTCTTAAAACAAAAGGCGGTGGGATAAGATTTTGCACTTAAACCACCGCTCTTGATATTTATATTATATTTATCTCTTCTATCATCTGCCCGATATCTCCATTTATACAAATGGACTGTTCCCTGATATTCTCAGGACATACAGCTTCGCCAAAATTAACACAGGCATATGTTGCCTCCGTATTATTCCCCGTCATCTGCCAGAAAGGATATTTGATTATTGCAGGAGTATTGTAACCGACTCCCAGTTCAAGATACAATACCTTGCCTTTCCTTGTGTTCACGAATGCCTCATAGCGCTTAGATGCCTCATGCCATCCCTCGTCTTCAACGAACTTTTCATCAGACCTCAGATTCATGGTAAACGGCTTCCCGCACACAGGACATCTGGGTATGAGCTCAGACGGTATCCTCATGTTTTTCTGCTGTTCAAACATCTTCCTGATCGTTTCAGCATTATCATATGTTTTCTGATGACAGGGCGCACTACACTGGAACAGCCCATAATCACCCTGTGTATAGAACAGACGGTTCTTATCAATCCCGGCCTTCTGGAAGCAATGGTCCACATTCGTCGTTAAGACAAAATAATCCTTATCCTTTACAAGTTCAAGAATATTTTTATATACCGGTTTGGGCGGGTCCAGATATCTGTTTATAAATATATACCTCGACCAATACGCCCACATCTCCTCCGGTGTTTCATATGGATAGAATCCCCCGGAATACATGTCTTTAAAGCAATATTTTTCACCAAAATCCCTGAAATATTTTTCAAATCTTTCACCACTGTAGGTAAATCCTGCTGAAGTGGATAGTCCCGCGCCTGCACCTATCACGATGGCATCAGCTTCTTCTATGGCTTTCTTTAACCTCTTAATCTCTTCCAAGTAGTTTTCTGTAGAGTTCGTAATCTTTATCCTTCCAAACATTGAATATCACCTCGATCCCGCTTCCTGTCTGCGTGCGGTAATCCCGCACAGTCTGTACTGCGATCAGTGCAGCACGTTCATTAGGGAACATAAACACCCCTGTTGAAATACAGCAAAACGCTAAACTCTTTAATTTATAGTTATCTGCCAGTTCCAGGCATGATCTGTAACATGATGCAAGCAGTTTTTCATGCTCATTAGTGAGTGGTCCGTCCACAACAGGTCCGACCGTATGTAAAACATATTTACAGGGAAGATTAAACCCCGGTGTGATCTTTGCCTGTCCTGTCGGTTCCTCATGCCCCTGCTTTTCCATGATCTTTGCACATGCATTTCTAAGCTGGATCCCGGCATAAGTATGTATGCAGTTATCGATACAGTTGTGACAGGGCTGATAGCAGCCGGTCATCCCGCTGTTTGCTGCATTTACAATTCCGTCAACCGCAAGTCTTGTGATATCTCCCTTCCAGAGATATATGCCCGGCTCAACCTCTTCCATATCCGAAACCGTTATGATACCTCTTTTGCCATTTTCTTCCTTTAGATATGCATCCTGTATTTCTTCAAATTCTTTCGTAATAGGAGCGGGCATTCTTATATTCATCAAAGAACGCAGCTGTCTCCTTGCCGAATCCTCTTGAATTTCGGGCTTTATTCCCCGAAATCGCGGTTGTTCATTTATCAGGTTTTTTATCAGATAATTCCTGCGTTCTGTCTGATCCATACACTCACCTTCTATTCTATGATCTTTACCCTGCCCGGTTTTCTGGGCTTTATAGGCGGCTGTGCTCCATCAATGTATCCCAGGATCACAAATCCCTGACATATATAATTATCGGAGACCTCCCATTCCTTCATGAGCCTTCTTCCTTCTTCACTGTCAAAGGTTTCTTCTCCTCTTGAAATGATGCACGATGCAATTCCAAGTTCTGTTGCCTGCAATACCATATTTTCCATTATACAAAAAGCATCCGCTGTTTTAAAGAGGAAATTTCCTTGTGAGAATACTGCCACCACAGTCGGAGCTCCGTAAAACCCATCCTTCATTGTAGGGTCATCGATCACACTGGGCTGCTCTTTTGAAACGTAGGAACCGGTCAGATTACCCCTGTTGAATCTTGCAAGGTTCATTATCCCCAGCTTTTTCGTTAATTCTTTGTTATGAAGAGCCACCATCATACTACGCTGTCCTCCTCCCGCATTAGGAGCAAAGTTTCCTGCTTCCAAAATCTTTTCCAGATCCACTCTGCTGATCTGTTCATCCGTATATTTTCTGATAGAATGTCTGCTCTTAATAATATCAATTAACATATAAGCACCTCTCCTGTAATATCGTTCTTCGTTTTCCAACACTGCGGGTCTGCCGCATAGAAATCTCCGTTTGTACCTTTTGAAACTGCAGGGCAGCCTCTGCACCATGGCTTTAATTCACATTTGGAGCATTTACTGAACTTCTCATAATCTCTATATTGCTCCATCCGGCAAACCCATACATCCGCAAGTCTGTCTTCGAATACGTTTCCTACTTTGCTCTCTGCCACTCTTCTGCAGGCATAGATATCCCCATTAGGAAGAATCGTAATATGGCAGTTTCCACAGTTGCATCCGCCATAAATCATCCCATTTTCTGCATTCTCCGGAATCTTAAATTCTCCCGTCTCATATTCATAGAGCGTCCATAGGTGATCCTTTTTGTTAAAATATGTCTCACACCCTTCCGCTTCATATTCCTTGAACTTCTTATCACATATGG
>JAFXXN010000044.1 GCA_017542245.1 Lachnospiraceae bacterium | reverse complement strand
ACCTTCTCAACAAATCCAAACATCTCGATAAATTGAGATTTTACTAATTCCTCTGTAGCGTTAATCATTCTTCTATACGCTTTTTTGGTATTGACAATAGACCACAAAACATTAGCTAATTCCTGATGCTTTTCATAATCAGGGAGGGAAAACTCATAGTCTTTTAGATGCTCCCATTTTACTCTAGGCGATAAGGAACCCGCAGATTTTTCAACCGCGTAATCAAACAAGTTATTATTTTGAATAACAAAAGGTAAAAGAGCTGGTAATATTTTGTCTTTTTTTGCTTCGATTACGGTAATATCACCAGAACAGATACCGTCAAAATCAGCTATAGCAGCTTTTTTTAGATAGGCTCTACGTCTACCAAAAAGCACATGCCCTTTTTTAAATGATTTTGTAAATGTGTTGTCTGTATTAACATCGTATGAGGTAATCGTAATTTCTTCTGGCTGAAGATGTTCTAATCCAATAATCGGTATTCCGGTTTTGTCATCTTTATAGGTATTTTTATACTCTGTTGCTACATCGCCAAGTTTTACCTTACCCATCTTTTTCACCACCTTCAATCATTGAAAAGAGTTTTTCATAGTTTAACTTCACCATATCAGAAGATGAATACCACGAGTCGAACATTTCCTGGAGTGTTCTTTCATCTTTTTCTTCAACCGAAAGATCCTGTTTTACATATAATGGAATACTCAATGAGTAGTTGTTAGCAGCAATATCATCAATAGTAGCTACTTTAGCAAAACCAGTTTCATCTTTGTAATTATTATATGCATCGGCTATGTGGCGAATGTGGTCATCTCTTAGCATACTTTGTGCATTTTTTCTCTCGACTTCATTAATAGCATTAATGAATAACACTTGTCCCCTCTTTTCAACAGCTTTACTTGTTCTACAAATAATGATACAAGCTTCCATTGGGGAATTATAAAAGAGGTTTGGAGCAAGGCCTATTATGCAATCTAATAAATCACTTTTCACAAGTCTTTCTCTCATAGTAACTTCCTCATTTCTGAATAGCACACCATGTGGAAGAAGTATGGCACATCTACCAGTATCTTTCTTCAGGCTTTTGAGTATATGTTGTATAAATGCATAATCCGCTCTTCCCTGAGGGGGAACTCCTAAAAAGTTCCTTCCATACTTGTCAGTTTCAAATGCTGCTCTATCCCATTGACTAATGGAGTATGGTGGATTAGCCAGCACTAAATCAAATTGTTTTAACTTATTGTTTTCAATAAATGCAGGATTTTTCAGAGTATCTCCATTAACAATACTAAAATCTTTTACTCCATGTAGGAATAAATTCATTCTTCCTATCGCAGAAGTAAGAGCGTTTATCTCCTGACCATATACAGCAACATTTCGCCATTCTTCTTCTCTATCTTTTATATAGGCAATTGATGAGATTAACATACCAGCACTACCACAAGTTGGATCATAAATTGATTCACCTGATTTAGGTTTTAAGATCTCTGTCATTAAATGAACTACTGTTCTGTTAGTATAAAACTCTTGTGCAGTGTGACCGCTATCATCAGCAAATTTCTTGATCAAATACTCGTAACCTTGTCCAAGCTCATCCTCTGGGCAATTCTCTATTGAGAGGGTTTTACTACTAAAATGCTCAAGCAAATCTTTAAGTAACCTATCAGGCAATCTGTTTTTGTTTGTCCATGTTCCATCGCCAAAGATACCCTGTAATTTGTCAGAATTTGTTTTTTCTATTGCTCTGAATGCATTGACGATCGCAACACCAACATCTTCAGATACATTTCTTACATCGTTCCAATGATATCCCTTAGGTACTATGAAAGAATGGATTTCGTTTTCTTCAAATTCTTTAGCATCTTCACCATATTCTTTTATCGCATTTTGAGTTTCTTCATCATACACATCACAGATTCTTTTGAAAAACAAAAGGGGGAAAATGTATTGTTTATACGATCCGGCATCAATATTTGTTCTCAGTAGTACTGCAGAGTTCCAAAGATATGACTGTAATTCTTCGATAGAAATCCTATTACTCACTTACATATCCTCCTTTGACAAGCAACTCTTTCATCTTGTTTTCCGCTTTTCTCATTTCTTCATAAGCCTGATAGAACTGCTTTCTAACCTCAGCAGGAGAAGCAGTTTCTTTTTGTTCTTTCTCAATATACACGTTTACTGCAAGAGTATAATCTTTATTCCTCACATCTTCCAAAGTAACAACTTTGGATACATTAATCTTGTTAGTGTAATCAATATAATGTTTGTATACTTCCTGAATATCCTCTTCAGTCATAATGTTTTGTGCTCTTTGCGGCGTGTATATGTTAGTAGCATCAATTAAACATATTCTGCCTTTATGGCTATGCTCTTTATGATTATTCAAGAACAAAATGCAGGCTGAAACACCAGTAGAATAGAAAACACCACTGGTTAGCGTTATCACCGCTTCTAATTTATCAGATTCAATAAGCTGTTTTCTAATCTCTCCTTCTTTTCCGGTTGTTCTAAATAACACTCCTTGAGGAAGCACGACAGCACAACGACCATTTTTATCATCCATCGACTTAACCATATGTTGCAGCCAAGCGAAATCAGCATTTGAATCAGTTGGGCATCCCCATATGTTTCTACCATAAATATCTGTGCTGAATTGTGATGCGCCCCAATTCTTTAAAGAGAATGGAGGGTTCGCTACGACACAATCAAAAGTTTTTAATTTTCCTTTTTCTAAAAAGTACGGGTTTCTTAAAGTATCGCCCTGGGCAATTTTAAAGTCTCTCGCACCATGTAGGAACAAATTCATTCTTGCAATAGCTGAGGTGGCCAGATTATTCTCTTGTCCATATATCTTGCCATATGTCAGTTTATCGTTATTCATATAACGAATAGCTTCGATAAGCATACCCCCAGTTCCACAGGCTGGGTCGTATACTGTATCACCTGGTTGAGGTTTCATTAACATAATCAACAATTTTACTATTGATCTTGGGGTGTAGAATTCGCCGGCATTCTTTTTAGATAAATCAGCAAACTTCTTGATTAAAAACTCGTAACTATCACCCATTACATCTGCAGGATAATTGTTGTTCCCTACTTTAATTTTGGACATGTGTTCTATCAAATCCTTAAGCCTTTCATCAGAAAGCTTTGATTTATCTGTCCAGTTAGCATCATCAAAACTACTGAAAACTCCATTCAGTGTATCGGGATTTGCTCTTTCTATACCATACATTGCGTTGACTATGGCTGTTCCTACATTTTCGCTTACTTCTCTTACATCGTTCCAATGACATCCATCTGGTATTTGAAATCTATGGTTTTCTTCAAAAGCCGCATACTCTTCATCACCATCAGATTCACGTAAAGCTATCTGGGTTTCTTCATCATATACATCTGACAGCCTTTTAAAGAACAGTATAGGTGTTACATAACTTTTATACTCATCTTGATTTATTGGTCCTCTTAAAATATTACATGCTTCAAATAGATGAGAAAACAGCTTTTGACTGGTTGTTTCTTCTACATTATCGTTTTTATTTGGCATAATAGAACCTCTTAATAATACTGTTCGATGTACCCATATGCTTTGTCAAATACATCTTTATCCTTAATCTTATACTTAATCCAAACGATGCTTCTCAATGCTTTCTTAACTTCTTGTTTACCTGTGGTAGTATCCTGCCATCCATCAAATCTTACGATCTTAACAATATTGTCAATATCAGCAACTATTCTTTCTACAATGACCGGAGTATTCTTGTTTTTCACGCCGTTGAACAATTCGGTTAACGCTGCTTTGCCCTTATCAATTTCTTCCTCAGGAACAACTTCTTTTTCCGCCTGTGCAGCTTCTCTTGCAAGTTCCAACAACAGTTTTAAGAACTCGATACTGGTTAGTAATCCTTGTTCATGTTTTTCTCTTAAAGCTTCAAGTTTTTCTCCAAGTTTTATGAATTTATAATCATCTGAGTGGCTTAAAATTTTGGCCACCAGATTAATTTCCACTTTTTTGGTGGTCTTTCTTATATCTTTCTGTTTTTCCAGGAAATCATCAATAAGATCTGCATCCATTGAAAGGATATCAACATCTTCTTCAAATTCGCCTACAGTAACATTTTGATGGACAAGTTCTATCGTCTTTGCACCGAGAGAAGCCCAGATTAAGCCACCTCTACCGTCCGTAGGTTTTACTGATTCATATACTCTAGATAACCAAAGATAATCTTGTTTGTATGAATTCAAGAATAAACTTGGTGCCAGCGCATCCCACGCTCTGTTTAAAACACGATAATCAGCACCAAATTTATCTTTAATCAAGTTAGTTGGGAGGCATTCTTGAGCTGCCATAAGTCCTTCCCATCCATCAACCGTCCTATCAACATCCTTAAAATAGCTTAAACATTTTGCCATTAATTCCGGGAACTTCTGCTTTACTTCTTCTATATTAGTAATGATCTTGCGCATACTTTCTTCATCAAAATCAAGCGCTTTTGCAACATCATCAAATATCCCAATATAATCTACAATTAGTCCATAGGTCTTACCAGTATCATATGTTCTATTTGTCCTACAAATAGCTTGCAAAAGAGTGTGATCTTTCATTGGTTTATCAAGATACATAACCTGAAGAATGTCCGCATCAAAACCCGTCAACAATTTGGATGTAACTATAACAAGTTTTAATGGACTACTTGGATCTCTAAAATAATCCAGAACTTTAGCTTCTTGATCTCTGTCTCTACGATATTTTTTATATCTATCTTCTTTATCGTTATTTGTATCCATCACGATAGTTGAAGCTTCCTCGCCCATCAGCTCATCAAGAACTGCCTTGTATTTTAAACAGCATTCCCTATCATAAACTACTACCTGTCCTTTATAACCATTCGGTTCTATTTTTTCTTTATAATGTTTAACAATATGCTCACATACTTTTCTGATTCGTTTCGGTTCATACATTATTGCACGCATATTAACTCGTTTTGCTAATTCATTTTGTTCTTCTGCACTTAATCCTGCCCTTTCAGACATGGCATCAAACTCCATGTTTAGTTTGTCCTTATCAACATGTAATTCAAGTGGTACAGGTTCAAAACGCAGAGGTAATGTTGCTCCATCTCTAATTGAATCAGAGAAAGAATACTTGCTCATGTATCCAGAACGGTCTTCTTCTGCTCCAAAAGTAGCAAATGTGTTTCTATCCAGTTTATTAATTGGGGTTCCGGTTAATCCAAAGAAGAAGGCGTTAGGTAATGCTTGACGCATTTTCATGCCAAGATCTCCCTCTTGAGTTCTGTGTGCTTCATCAACCATTACAATGATATTGCTTCTTTCGTTTAATATTCCATTAACTTCACCAAACTTAAAAATCGTAGTTATCAGAATTTTCCTTGTGTCATTTTCAAAGAAAGTCATTAATTCTTCTTTAGAACTGGCAATTGCAAGATTAGGTATATCAGATGCATTAAAAGTAGCTGTTATCTGTGTTTCTAAGTCTATACGATCATCAACAATAACAACAGTAGGATTTCTCAATTCCGGGGTCATTCTCAACTTTTGAGCAGCAAAAACCATTAGCAATGATTTTCCTGATCCTTGGAAATGCCAAATCAAACCTTTTTTTGGATATCCTGCCTTTACTCTTTCAACTATCATGTTTGCGCCTTCAAACTGTTGATACCTGCATATTATTTTATATTTTCTATGCTTCTTGTCAGTAGCAAACAATGTATAAAACTGGAAGATGTCCATTACATTCTCCGGCGTAATCATATCTTCAACGCTCGTTTTAACATCTCTCAGTGTTCCTTCAGAATGATGGCCGTTTATATGCCACGGTCCCCATTTATGAATAGGCATCTTTACTGAACCATATCTATAACACTTTCCTTCCGTAGCAAAATTGAAGACGTTTGTTGTAAACATCTGAGGAATAGATATTTCATAATCTGCGATATCTCCCGCTCCATCAAACCATGTAACAGACTCTCTAACGGGTGTCTTTAATTCTCCTATAGCGATTGGGAATCCATTAATTAACAATACGATGTCTAGTCTTTTCCCCTCATCAACTTTAGGGAAAATCCATTGATTGGTAACAATGTATTCATTGAGAGACAGATTATTCAGCGCCGATGTACCAAAAAACTTGATTGGAACCATCTTTCCATTCTCACCAAATGGGTAAGAGTTTTCTTCAAAAATCATTTTTTTAAAAATTTCATTTTGAGTAACTAGATTATGCGCATGCGTTGAAAGAATAAGAGTTCTTAGCTTATATATAACTTCATCAGCCTTGCTAGGATCAGCTGATATTTCTGGATTAAGTCTAATAAGAGCACTTTTAACTAATGGTTCAACAATGACATCAGAATAATGTCTTGGTAATCCATCAGCAGGAATATATGTCCATCCTTTTGCTTCCAATGTGTTAATTATCATTTGTTCAGTAGTGTTATCTTCGTTGAAATACCCGACCATGATAGTTCTCCTTCCCATATATATTGCTTATTTATCGTCTTTATTTTCCAATGTTTTTGCCAAAGCAAGTGTTAAGTTTCTTTAAATAAGCTGATAACCGACAGCACCATTGCAACCAAAGCAGTTATCGATGCTACTATGGTATTCAAATACTCTCTGTCAGTTAAATTGCCAATCTCTATTTCGGCTATCCTTAACATTTGGGCATAAACAAACGCAAGAACACCAATGATAATGTTAAGAACTATTATCCACACATTAATGTTCTGTTTTGTATAAATAATGTTTATAAGATATAATACGCATCCTGCTGAAAACAAATATAACGCCCATTTTGCTATTTTCAAAATAAGTTCAGCGCTCATTTGTAATAGAGCAAAAGTCGCTCGATCCCCTTTAACATCTTTTCTCTTTACGAACAAGAGCTTTATAAAGGCTTTTATATTCGTTAATGGTTTGTTTTCTTCATAGCCAAATAAAGCTCTCCACTCTTTATTCTCATTAACCTTTCGCTCTTCTTCTCTAGTATTTCTTTTTTCTATTGCCCTATCTTGAGCTTCAACAATAGCGTCAGCAAGTTTTTTATAATCAATCTCTACCGGCGCTACTATCTTCTCGCTTTTATTAGGCTGGTTTTTCTTGTTTCCCATAGCAATTCCTCATAAACTATTAACCCAAATTAATAGTACCACTCGCAGAAGTCTACTCTGTCCAAAAAATAGGGCCGTGCTTTATTCTTTAACAATTTCTACAATATCATCAAATTTGCAATCAAAGTACTTACAGATTTTAACCAATATGTTTACCCTGATATCTTCGTTTTTACCCATTTTAGCAATTGCATTTGTACTGATATGCACTTTCCAATACAAATCAGTCTTTTTCATGTTGTTCTCTTCGAGTTTTCGCCAGAGCTTTTCATAGCTAACTTCTTGCATAGATGTACTCCTTTATTACCGTATTCTTCTATTATTCTAATTATATCAAATGGGATATTATTTGAGAATTGCAATTCAATTATTTAAGAAAAAACCGGTGTCCATCAACACCGATTTGTCCATGATACTTATGATGATTTATTAGATCTTTTTTCTTGTGTTGGGTTCATACTTCCAAATCTTGTTTTTCAAAAAACACCTGAAAGAGAGATTATTACCAGCAAGATATTGCTTTCTATACACTTGTGATGCATTTCGACCATCTGTTTTCATTTGATATTCCATACGATCTCTTGATCCAGCAACGTAATAAGTAATAGTAATTCTTGAAATGTGCAGTTTATATCCTGTTATATAACTATTTATCTCTTGAATGTGTTTATCTGATATCCCATTGAATGGTAGATTATCTCTTGCTACTGTTTGTTCAATAATAATCTCTTTATCCAATATGGATAACTTCATTCCGTTTCCAAACGCTCCCCTAAGATACTCCTCCAATTGTTGTTTTGTTTTATAACCATACAACCGTTCTATATGAGCTATTGCTTTTGCCTGTAAAACCGTTTGACCCTCTGAAGAATCTACAGCACCATAGTCTATGTTTTTAATATATTTTTCTAATCCATCTCTTATATCCTTGATCTGGTTTAACTGATATAACATGTTCTCTGATGCCCATGTTTCATTTTCATTTAATCCGTTATAATCTCTTTCAAACAACACAAGCAGTATAAAACTAGCAAGCGTTTCAAAATCAATTTCTGAATTCTCATCAATAGCTTTCTTAAGCAGGATCTGTGCTATTTTGGATTTTATGTCTGTGGTATAACCTGAATCAAAACACTCATCAAGACCTTCAATATCTTTTACCATTTTGATCAGGTCAAGAATTATACCGGAATGAATCATACATTCATCATAACTAATGTCCGGATTTTCCAATAGAGGCAATTGTTTGCTTATATGTCGCTTAAAAACTCTTTCAAATCTCTTTTCGGTAGGTGTTGGTTCTCTATGTTGGACTGTTCGTTTAGGATAATCAAACTGTAATGGTAAATCGCGTTTCTTCTGTGTGCTTACAGGCTGTTTTGTAATGCTGTTAAAGTATCTCCCAGCGAACGCAGTGGCATTCTTGTATATTGAATAACTGATTTCCTTATCTATATACGAATTGCTGCCATCCGTATAGATAATATAGGTCTCATCAACATCTTCTTCGTCTACATCGTCCGGATTCTTCACTGGAGCAACAGCTGCTGTATACCCTTTTGCTATCTTATACCAGTTCTCATTATTGTAGAGTTTATCAAATAATACCCTTATGTATTCCTGATACTGGCCAAAATCGGAACTTGTATCAAAATCCGCCAATCCTATTTCACTCAAATCATATCTGTTTCTGTTTAATTCATATTTATCGTTATACCAGCATTTAATACTCCCTCGGAGATCAAATATCTGCAAATCAATATCAAAGATGCTTCCTTCATTGGCGAGTAATCTAAACGGTACCACTATCTTTAGCATATTGTCTAAAGATTCCACTTCTAATTCCTGTTCATGCAAAAAAGCTCTGGTTGGATTAATTGGCTTACCTGAAAAATAGAGGATAACACCGCTATCCGAAGTCTCTCCATATAGGAACGCAAGTTTACTCTTAGATTCAGAGACTTCTGTTTGAAAACCATTCTCCAATTTGTTTTCTGTATCCAATACAAATTCATCAAAGAAGTATATATTTGCTCCAGGTTCATCACAAATCAAAACATCACATTCAATATTACCGTTTTGGCGATATGTTCTTGTCAATGCACTCGAAGAACAATTCGTGCTGCCGTATAAAATATACGAATGATTGTCAGTAATAAACTCAATGACCTTCCCATGATAAAAGCTTTTTGACTTGTTATATGCTACTTCGCCAAATACTTTTATTGCTTCATTTGGAAGAACATGATTCTGCTCATTAAATTCAATAGGAAAAGTATTAGCTTTATTCTGAATATATAGATTGATATTATCACAACCAAACTGTTCTTTGATCTTACTCAATGCTTCTAAAGAATCATCATAGAATGGAACAGCAATATTCGTCTTGATAACTTTCTCATCGATTAGATTTGCTACCTGAGACAATATAGGCTGTCTTGTATTAAACAATAGACTGCAGGTATCGTTCGCTATCTCTTCCAATTGATACTCATTCAATTTTTTCCTTGTATCCTCATCACAGTTTTTGCTGAGATCAAACAAGTCTTTAAAAAACTGTATTGCAGACATAATAATACTTGCATACTGCGTATCCTTTTTAGAATACTCGAACGAATTGAAGACTTCGTTATTATGTATGTATCCGGACTGTTTGATATTAGCACTGGATATAATGAGCTTTGCTTTATCTTCCCCCAATAACAGGATCACTTTCGGATGGAAGGATGAATTTATCATTATTGGTGTTACATAATACTTTTTGCCTAAGATATCTGACGATGCATCTTCAATGGCTATATTCAATTCTTTAGAATCAACAAACACATTGATCAGTCTGATATTATTTTGAGCAAGAAGTGCATAAACATACTTCTCAAAGAATGGCACTTCAAAATTGTATGTAGTTAGCAATGCAACTTCATACCCCTTGCTCTTTTCAATTTCACTTAAAATCGAATTATCTGCTGTTTTCATTTATATAACATCCAAATCTTTCATTACACTGTAAAGCTGCACCATTCGATTGCCCTGGAAGAACCATCCATATTCTCTAACAGCGATATACTTACCATCCATTTCTTGTATATAGTATCCATCTCTGTTGTCCAACATTTTCCCAAAAGCTGTCTGTAAATGCTGATTGATCAGGAAGTGCAACATAATATATGCCAAAAAGTCCTTTATTGGTCTGTTCTTGTAATCTTCGATAACTTTAAACACTTCATTAAACGATACTGAACCACCGGTACCATAATCAAAATACTTGAGTTGATGCTCGTTGAAGTCTTTTCTCTGATTAAGTCTGTTGTAAACCGAAAGCAGAATTGTGAGTCCTCGCTCAAAAGAACGTTTATCCTTTGCGCTTCTTTCTTCAGCAAATAACTGTTCAATTTCAGCAGCGTTTTTTCTGCTATCAGCAACAATTGTGTTTAGTGGAGAATTAATATCATACGAGAATACTTGCCTGTTAATGCAACAGGAAATCCATTCTGTTTTTGTCATTGGTTCCATCAATTGGTTCATCATATACGTCCAGATTACTTCTAAAGCCAATGTAAAATATTGTCTGGCAACTAGTACTTCCCATCCCCTTGAAGTATCTTTTAATGATAAATCAAGTTCGTTATTGTCTGCTCGAGGAGAGAAGGTGTCGAAAAAGACTTTCCTGCATATATCAAGAGATGACGCTTCAATTCCACATTTATCCTTTATCCACAGAATGTAGTTCTTGCATTTTTCTAGTCTGTCACGCTCAAAGAGATATTGAATCAAAAGCCTCTTACATTCATCAAACCCTTTCATATCTATTTGAACAGTATTCCCTAGTTTTTTTAACACATCTCTTGGAACACTGTTTTCAAATAAATACTGTTTATAATACTCTGTTGAAGAAATCACAGAATCAAATGCTTCAGCTAAATCTGTAGCTCTAGGAGCCTTGAGATGCGGTTCTTTGAATGTTTCAACCACTATTCCATTTCTAACATCTTGTCTGGTGACAAGATCCATTGTTTCTAAACCTGGAATGTAATAGCCCATCGCACCTATTCCAGCAATATAGTCATTGATATAAGCAAATGATTCCTGTTGTAAATCGTTGCGTGATTCAATATTAGTGATTCCAGTAAATCCACCAACAACATTATTACCAGCAATGAGGTTCCCCAACGAAATAAAGTAGTTTTGTTTTCTTATAAACTCTTTGACTTCATCATCTTTAATAATGCCAAATGCCTGATAATACTTCCAATAACACCACGTAATAAATGCCCAATAGTATGGTCTTGGCGTAACTGTATTAACAACTGGACATAAATCAGCGGAAATAGTGTTGGCTATACCTTCTATTCCAACACTGTCTCTTGTAGTAAAAGTTCTACTTGTATTATTGATTTGAGGTCCTTTGTTTCTACTCATCTATTATCTTCACCATTAACTCTTTTACATAATGATTATATCAAAATGAGCTTTGCCTAGCGATTTGTTATTCCTCTTTTCAATAGAAAAACATCAATAATCATTATGATGGTGCTTTGTATTCTGTTTGAAAACACCTTAATGTGCTTGTTTCACGTAATAATTTGCTGTCATAAAAGGTTATCCGTTTATATGAGATTTGATTTGATAGTTTTAAGGATGTTTTAGTTATGTATTGCTATTTCTGATTTCTTCAGAAGCTTCTAGGTTCTTAAAGATATTAAGGAAATCTCGAACTGAAAAACGAGAAAAAATCAGAGCTCTCGTTTAGGATAGTTATACCAGAACGGTGGCTTTTACTGCTGATAGCTTTGAATTATTAATTACTGTTTCAGAGAGATGATTTACACTTCTGCTTTGGGCTTATAGTTCTCTACTGAGTTCCTTCACTCTACGATATGAATTCAAATAAATTTCTTTATGATTCATAGCATCACGATAATTAACACTGATAACAGGATCTATTTTTTCAAATATACTTGTGTCTATAAACTCTATATATCCTGGATAATCTTTATAATCTCCGTTTATAAGATTTTGATTTTTTAGATTATTAAATTGTAATTCTGTTAAATCAATATATAACCTATTAGGCTTGTTTTTCATTAATTTCCATTCTAACATCATTACGCACTTCCCATAATACATAAGCACTGTTTTATTAGCCACATTAACATAATAATTCTCGTCATCTTTAGTATGTTTTGCTATTGCTTTCTTTGCAGCTTCAGCAATTATACGATTTTCTCCTGTCACTTCAGGAGATTTAGAATCATCAATGGTTTTTATTGCATCCAAAACAATATCACTAAAAGTTTCTGGCTCTGTATATGCGGAAAAATGCTTTATCCAGAAAGATTCATTTTTATTATGCTGGTCTTCAAAGACATCTCTATCAAGATATTTTTCTTTCATTGAAGGAGACATAAAGAAACGTATCCATTTCTCCTGATCTGTCCACTTTATTCTAAGGATATCACAATGTTTATATGTGATAGTTGAGTAGTTTGAGCTCTTATTAACAATATCAATTAATCCGGCATCAATATTGTCATTTTCGGCTATGTATGAAACAAATCTATCGCAAATCTCTTTTTCGCTGATTTCATTAGAAATGTGAATATCCTTTGATCTCGCATATATTTTGAAATTGATAAGTGCTCCGTATGGTTTTGCACTACACAGTGTTTTTTCTACAGTTACTATATGAACAAATTCATTGGTTAAATAAGGTAATATTTCTTTAGAATCAGCAACACTGATTTCCCCCATTTCTCCACCATGCCAGTTATGAGCAGTGATAATAATCCTTCCAACACCATTTGGTTCAATTTCTACTTCTTCTTGTTTTTCTGTAAATAAAATAGCTTCTTGGCGTTCGCTCTTATTGACATATACTAATCTGCACGTTTTATTCAAAATAAGGTTCTTTGAAGATAAAGCTTCTTTTTTATATACAGCAATGTGTAAAGTTGCCAATGACTCAACTCTATTTATAAAAATAAACCTACTTTTCACCAAATAATCAGAATTATGCCCATAATACTCTAATTCCTTTTTTGTATTCTCATCACAAGTATCATCTATATAGGTGTCATATGAATCTACCTGGGGTTCTAATGTTCTATAGTTTATATTTGGATTGTTATTAACTTTAATCCTATAAGTTGTCAAAAGATAATAGTCATCAATATGATACTTATCCTTAAAATATGAAACATACCTGCTATCTGAACTAACAGAGCCATTTAGTGAAGCGGCCAGCACTAATGAATCAGCAGAAGGCGTAGAAGCATTAGCGATGCTACTAGTTTTATTATTATCTTTATCTTTGTAAATGTAATCCCCATCATAAACCCAACACATTAGCATATCCACAAACCAACCCAAAGTAAATAAGCCCCCTGTAAATAAATACAAAAAGCCTGTTTTCAAATCTCCTGCAATAAACTTATGAACCCCAAATAATCCGAAAAATAGTACAATTAAAAAATTCTTTAACTTAATCATAAACATGCTAATTCACCACGCCCTTTTAATTCCATGCCACCATACAGGATTAACCATAGACTGTTTCAATAATTAATTAATCCATACAGATATTGTTTTTTCTTTACAAACTTAGATAAACTACTTTTCATTATTTTTATATGAGTTAGTATAAACGGCTTACACTTTCAAGATACAATCCAATTCGGAAGTGGTCAATCAGATTGATTTATCTTTTCTTAGCATTTCTATGGTTATCAACTATTTGCTTGAAAATAGCGTAAAATATTTGTTTCTACAATAAAAATATGCATTCTCGTAGCATGAAAATGGTCGCCTTGCAGACGACTTTTTCTCAGCCTGATAAGTCCCACGCTATAATGACCCGTCGAAAGGCGGGTTATTTTTATGAGAATTGATCTGATCATTTTACTGATATTCTTGCTATTTATTGCAGTATACGACTATAAAAGAGCACATCATTCCAGATCAGCTGATCATGAGTCTGGTCGTATTCAAACTTGGCTATGATCTGATCATCAATCAAAGTTTTGTTGCTATGATTACCAACATTGGATATGCTCTTCTGATTACAGTACCATTGTTATTTCTGACAGTGTGGATGGAAAAGAAAACTGGCAAGTTCCAGCTCGGCGGGGGTAATTTGAAACTTACTATTATGTTCTGATGTCGGCTTCTGCGAGAATTCCTTTATTCTGTTCGATAATACTCAATTTTATTTCCTGTTCCTTCTCTGACAAGTTCTCCTGATGCCACCATTTTTCTTAACGCTCCTTCTATTGAACTTAAACTTAGTGACGGACATAATTCTATGATATCCTGTTTTGTAAATCTTCCTACTTTGTTTTTACTGGCGATCTGCACTGTTTCTAAGGCAGAACGTTTTACTTCTACCAGTTCAATACGTTCTTCAAAGTCTTTATAAGCTGAAAGAATCGTTCCCAGCAGGTATTTGATAAATGGGAGCGGATTATCTTTTCCTTCATGCCATCCTTCCTGCGACAATGATAAAGCATCATAATACAGATCTTTGTTCTTATTGATCTTTGCTTCCAGGGAAATGTATTTACCGACATAGAATCCGTTTCTGTATAACAAGAGCGTTGTCAGTAATCTGCTGATACGTCCGTTACCATCATTAAATGGATGTATGCACAAAAAATCGTGAATGAACACCAGTATGGCAATAAGTGGCTCTAATTCATTGTTTCCTATTATACGGTTATACTCATCACATATACGGTCAAGTGCCTGCGGTGTTTCAAAAGGGTCAAGTGGAGTAAACACGATATCTGTATGCCCGTCAGGATATGTTGCACTGATATAGTTCTGTGATACTTTTGTTCTTCCTGCTAACGGATTATTCATATGACTGTACATTATCTTATGCAGCTGAAGAATGTAACTCTGAGTTATTGGAATAACATCAAAACTCTCATGAATGGTGTTTAATACATCTCTGTATCCAGCTATTACCTGCTCTTCCCTGTTTCTTGGAGTTGTTTTTTCCTTAACAAGCTGTTTTATTCTGAAGTTTGTTGTAACAATACCTTCTATAGCATTAGATGCTTCTGTACTCTGTATCTTTGCTATTTCAATTAATTTATCTAACTCTTCCGGCTTTTGCTTTAAAAACAATTCCTGTTTTCCTACTTCTTTGTAGATTCCTGCCACAAGGCCAAGGACCTCTGAATCCCATTTAATTTCTGCAATTTTACTATAATTGAATTCTCTCATACCCTTAATTTCTCCTTCTTCCCCTTAAAATATACCATTTTTTAAGGGGAGTATCAATCAGTTAAGGGGGGAAACGAAATAGTTCTTTTGCAGAACTCTTCTGCTGTAAAAGATTAAAGCACAAATTCTGTGCTTTTATATATGCAGTTTCTTTCATGATCTTTGCTTTACCTCATGATAATTCCCTATTAAGAAAAAGACACCTGATACTTTGATCATCAAGTGTCTTTCTGCTAATTAATTACTGTAAGTCTTCTCCGTTTGAAGAAATGACTTTCTTATACCAGTAAAGGGAATCCTTCCTGTAACGATCTAATTTTCCCTTTCCTTCATCGTCCAGGTCAACATAAACCAGTCCATATCTTTTTCTCATCTCACTTGTTGATGTCGAAACCAGAACTGTACCATTATTGAGCCACAAATTGGTCAGTGTTGAAAAAGTGTTTTGATAACTGGCTTTTTCTTGAAGGATTTATATTTATGTATGCAAAAGCAGTTACAGGCACATTGTCATATAGACAGGTATATACGTAATGCCCTCATCATATTTAAAATCTTTTGTATAAATAATGTAGCGATCCTGCACCTTAACAGGATATTTCTTAATGAAATAATCAAATGACTTATGTGATGAGTAACCTGATGATTTAACCTCAATTGGACAAATTTTTTTGTTCTTCACCAAAAGGAAATCTATTTCGTACTTTTTTTCTCTGTCTGTTGTTTCTGGAGTGTACTTATACTCGTGAAAATACAAGTCTCTCCCAGTTGCTTTCAGCATCTGGGCAACAACATTTTCGAATATCATTCCCAGATTAGAACTTAGTTTATCATAAATGAGTGATTTATATATACCTTCTGTTTCCTCTTTTTGCCTGATCATCTGAGATACCAACAATCCTGTATCACCCATATACAGTTTGAAATTGCTTCGATCAGCATACAGATCAAGCAATACATCCGGTGCAGTAACATTAACACAGAGATTCCCCATCATGGATTCTGCTACGAATTCAACTGAATCCACATAATTGATATATCTGGCATTTACATTGATTTCGGAAAAAGTAAAATGCATTTCATGATCAGACAACTGCTTAGGGATCGTTTTAAAGACCAAAGAAGCTTTCTCCTTTTCTTCGACATCGTATTTTTTCAAGTCATCTTCATATAATGTCAGAATCCCCTGCTTAACTCTGTCTATTGCAGCGTAGCTGTTTCCGCTAACGTATGCAGCTACCGCCTGGGGCATTCCTCCTACTGCAATATATTCCCTGAACAGCTGCATTATCTTTCGGTGTATTGCGTCACCTAATGGCTTTCTGTTTTCATAGGATGCTTTAATTGTCGGCATAACAGTTGTGTTTCCTTTTGCCCATAAAAACTCTTCAAAGTCCATTGGATACATTTTCAGTTTTTCTTCTTCTGATGGTATGAGTATATTCTTGACATTCTTTTTTATGCTGATCAAAGACCCAGTCTCTATGTAGTCGTATCTTCCATCAGCCACAAGATACTTTATCGCCTGACGGGCTAAAGGAAATAACTGGACCTCATCAAAAATAATAACAGCCTTTCTTTCAGGCAGGTCCTTTCCTTTAATAACAAACAGATTTCTGAAAAAGGCATTCAGATCTCCAATATTATCTTCAAAATTCTTTTGTATATCTTTTCCCTCCAGAGCAAAATCAAGAATGATATAATCATCATATTCGTTTTTGGCGAATTCTTCCGCTACAGTACTTTTCCCGATTCTTCTGGCGCCTTCAATTAACACAGCACTCTTACCGCAAGATGATTTTTTCCAATCAAGGAGCTGATCGTAGACTTTTCTCTTGAAATACATGTTCTCCTCCTAATGTCATCTGCTTATAAGTTACTGTTGTTTAACGAATTTGTCAAATGTTTTTATCATATTTTTAACGTTTTTGTATTTTATATTAGCACTATATTTAACGAAATCACATAATCTTTTGACTGAAGGTAATATCTGAACAACATAGTACCATCACACAGAATAAAGACCACGTGACCAAAGCATCTGACCAATGCCGGTTGTGAGAAGATATATCTCGATAAGATGAGCGGTAAGGATACCAACCGCCCTCAGTTAAAGGAAATGTTCACCTTCATCCGTGAAGGAGATACCGTATTGGTCACTGAATTCTCCAGATTCTCCCGTTCTACCAAGGATCTTCTTGATCTGGTAGAGAAGTTACAGTCTAAGAAAGTAGATTTCAGATCCTTAAAGGAAAATGTTGATACCACTACTTCTTCCGGTTAATTAGTCCTCACCATATTTGCGGCATTATCTGAATTTGAAAGATCCATCATCAGAGAACGTGCAGCTGAAGGCATTGCCATTGCCAAGGCTAAGGGCAAAAAGCTAGGAAGAAGAGAGATCAAGGTAGATGATGATAAACTTATCTCCTTATCATCAGAAACTCTGACAGAAGGAGAAAACGCATAATGTATGCCATTAATAAATCAGGCTTTCTTCTCAAATGAAAACCAGGTTCTCACGAACCTGGTTCATCATTCTTAGACACACTAGATGATGTAGAGTAAACACATCAGATGGTGGTCACTTTTTATCGGGACACACTAGATGGTGGAGTCCCGTTTTTTTCTGTTGATTAATCCGGTTTTTCTCCATTGAAATAACCATATGTTTTGAAGTTGTCAAGACTCCAGTCCTTACACTCACCTGTATTTGTAACGAGCTCTTCATCACTGTAGTATCTGGTAGACATGTCAAGATACTCGCTCAGCACAAAGTCATAACGGTTTTCCGCTTCGTTCCAGGTAACGTGGAGCATACCGTTCTGGGTATACTGCATGTTTTCGTACCAGCTCTTATTGCTAAAATACCACCACGCTTTCCTGGTTCCCCCGCCTTCTTTCGGAATCTCTACTTCATGTATTCCATAGGTCTCATATAACTCGGAAGGACACCACTGTGGTCTGGTATATTCCCAGTACTGAACGGTCCAGGCTGCTGTTACAGAGACACTGGAAGGTTCCATCTTCAGGTTGTCTGCTATCCACTCAAAAGGAGTATTGACCTTGTCTGAGTTAATTCCCATATCCCTGAAGCTCTTTCCCATTGTGACATGCCCGCTGATCGTATATCCGTCAACACTTATATTTCCGCCATTATACGCACGCGCAAATTTGTCAAATGTAAATTCAGTTCCGCCATACGTGATCGTAAAGTCTCCATTGGGCTTAAGATCAAGGACCGGCTTTTCGGGAATATAGTTATAGACTCTGTTGAGATAATAGTCATAATCGTGTTCCTCATCGGTTTCGACGAATTTTCCCAGTACAGCCATCAGAGGGTTGTTATATGGAGCACCGGTTTCAATTGGTCCGCGGTATGGCTTTAAGGAGGCCTTCTGCTTGGCGTTTGGAACCACTGTAATGTTTACCGGATCTGATTCGATTCCTAAGAGTTTCTTTTCATTATCGGTATTGGTCGCATATTCACACAGCGTTATTGTTATCTCTACAGTATTTGAAGGATCGTTTTTATCAGCGATGTCGTCATAGTCTAAGTATATCGTTCTGTCAAATGTCCCATCCTTGAATTCAAAGAATTTCTTTACGTTAACTCCGCTTGTTGTCAGGACATAAACACAGTAGCCTTCTATCACCTTTTCTTTGGCTGCCAGTGATGGCTCAGGGAATGAGATAATAACCTTTCTGTTTTCCACATCATCAACAACAACAGGCTTTGCGGTTTTGTCAAGTACATAGAGAGTAGCTCCCGATTCCCCTGTAGGTGTATTGCCTTTGCGCATACCATGGATCTCCATGATGCCGAGGTAATCATGTTTCAGGTTGTAATTGACGAAAGAAGGTATGAAATATCCCTGAGATGTAGGATAGTAATCTGCCGCAGGCAGGAATGTAACTTCAGGATATTTGCTTGCCAGATCGCTGTCCGGAACCAGGATACAAGGCTGAGCCATATTAGTCGTTCTCTGAATGAATGCCTGAATTTTCAGAAAATAATCAGCATCATTATCGACTTTGACATAATGCTTCTGCCCCGGTTCAGCTATGATCTGATTAGGCATCTTATACTCTTTTGAACTGAATGCATCATACATTTTTTCCTGTACCGTTTTCCGCTCGCTGATCAGCCATTCAACGAAGCATTCTTCAAACTGTTTTGGTGTAAGGCCAAACGCAGAACACAGGATGCTTGGTATATCGGCTTTGGCAATGTCAGAGTCCGGAATTCCCAGGTATGTACGGGCAATCAGGAGATTACGGGTTGTGACTTTTTTGTCCGGATATCTGTCTGCCAGATACATGGCTAGGCGGCCCAGGTTGTATCCTTCATGTATCATCAGATCGTTCAGTTTCTTACCTTTTATTCCTGCAGGTTCGGTTTCGATTGGAATTCTGAGAGCGCCCCAGTAATTGGAATCTGTCAGCGGAGGCTCAGTCGTTATTATGCCTTTATACTGATAGTAGGCAAGTGCTTCTCTTTCCATAAAAGCGGCTACCATTTCATCAAAGCGTGTCGAATTGGTCAGAGAATCGATCGGCACCCTGTATCTGTTCTGACATATATGCAGCAGCTCGTGGGTGATCGTCAGAAGATAGTTATCTCTGTCGGTCTGATCCCCCGGTTTCATATTTCCCGGGCGAACCTTAACATAGGCGGAGGAATAGGTTCTGTTCATTGCTTCTCCAAGCGCTGCCTCACCGTCATAAACGATCTTAAACGGGATTTCGCTTCTGGGCATGAAAAGACGCTGTCTGCCGCCAAGGTATTCAAATGCTGTCTCGATGCATTTTGCGGTATATTCTATCATCTCAGGTACCTTGAGCTGCTTGGCCAGGCTCTGATATTCCTGATCAGCCTGCAGAGACTTCTTGTAGTACTCGGCTACGTGATAATTGGTGCGGAAACGCTCAAAGACATTCAGAACCTTGCGGTATTCTTCAGCTTCCTTTTTGTACTTCTGCTCGATCTCAGCCATTCTTGCCGTCTTTTCAGCCATGTTGGGGTCGACATCATTCATGACCCATTCGATGCAGTAAGAACCGTATTCAGTCTTGCCGTGAAGAGTTTCAACACCAAGTTTCAGCGGGTCGAATTTTCTGTCCCAGATGTAATACTTGTTACTGATGCCATACTCTATTCCTGCACCTACAAGTAATCCGGCAACAATACTCAGGCAAATCGTCGTAACAATAACACTGTTCTGATTGGAGCTGAAGGAAAGCCTTGAGCCGTCAAGAGATGATGAATACACATAATACTCTCCCTCATCATTGATTCTGAGTACTCTTACGCTGTCATACATGGATGGATCGATATCCAGTGTTGCCAAATCGATCGTAACGTCATATTGTCCCGGAATTGTTTCATCGTCTTTCAGTCCGGCATCTACTTCCCAGCCGCCTACGGTCATGTAGCCCTGTTCAAACAGATTATCTTCAAACGCAGGAAAACTCTCCATGCTGTCATCAACAGGAGTAAACTTTACTTCCGTATCCTTATAAAATGCATTAGCTTCAGCCGAAACCGTTATGCCTTCACATGGCGTATTGCTGAACGGCTTGCTATTGCCTATTACTTCACTGTATGGGATTATCTGGTCCAGCGGATCAGTATCATTATTGTTTATGTCATCAGAAGTCTGTTCCCTGATCATCATGAAATCTCCGGATTCTTCTTCCGAAAACCACATGGTTCCGATCAGATATTCTTTTCCGTTCCATGAATAAAAACGTTTGATTTCAAGGACGCAGTCATTGCCGGTCAGCTTCAGTTTCCTGTTTTCATCAAAGTCTCCGCCAAAAGGCTGGTATCCTGCTTCTTCATCTGTTCTTTCGCGGGTGCTGTCTCCTTCAGCGACAAGCCTAGGATGAAGAATTATCTGTACCCTTGGATCAGACTTGGTGCTGACGGCCATTTCGGCATATCCAAGCTCATCAAACATTCCGCCTCCGAAAGAGTTATTGCGAATCTTGATGTTATATCTCCATGTGCCGCTGGCATTGATCACTGCAAGATTGGTCCTGTCTTCCGGAAGACCTTCGTACATCATCTGACCATATAGTTCATCGAATTCTTCAAAGCTGAGCTTGCTAATGTCGTAATCCTTACCGGGCGAAGGCTCCGGAGCCGGAGATTGTCCGCATCCGGTCACCATCAGCAATACCAGTAGTATAATAATTGCTTTTTTCATATGTGAGTTCTCCTGTATCGGGCGAATCATTATTCCATCATTTTTAGACAAAAGTCTATCTTCAGAACGTAAAATTCATTATCCTATGATATGATGGTGTCCCAGATTCTATAAGTACATTATACAGAAAAAGACAGGGGTGCTAATAATTCTTGCCCTTATTTCAACAATCCCAGTTACGATTCAGCCAAAGCATACCTTGACGCACATACCAAAACAGGCGTAAATCAGTTCGCTAATTCCTTGAAATAGGAATTGATAAACCGATATTAATACAATATTCTTACCTAGTTATTTAAGCACACCTTTACGTACATAACGAAAAAGCATTACAAATCAATATGTTTGTAATGCAAATTCCTACGTATAACATAAGTTGTGTTTTAACAAATAAGAAAAGCGCTCAGTTATCACACCAAGCACTTGTTTTGTTTATTCTGATAGATCGATCCTCTGATCCTGATATAATGGGTTGCTCAGTAATTCAGGATTGTTCCCAGTAAATGCCTTTGCTGCATCACTGTCTCCCTGCAGCTGCCACATGAACCATGCCGCAGCATATCCGTTCGCTGAATACAGCATCTTACCATGGTCAGCACCTGTTCTTCTGGCCATGACTTTTACACCTGAAGCAAGCTTATCAAACATTGCGTTCATCTTATCGATAGGTATGACAGACTGTGTTTCGAAATCAGTTTCCGTCCCCGCCATCATTAATACCGGTACAGTGACCTTTTCAAGATCGTACATCCAGGTCAATGCATGAGCCATCTCTTCATGCGTCGGTGAAAACGCAATTCCAGTTTTGTACTTGTCTGATGT
Organism: Lachnospiraceae bacterium; assembly: GCA_017542245.1. Classification (GTDB taxonomy): domain Bacteria; phylum Bacillota; class Clostridia; order Lachnospirales; family Lachnospiraceae; genus RUG11977. The sequence goes on along the minus strand of JAFXXN010000044.1, from coordinate 11,241 downwards.
TTCCACTATCGATAACGCTGAGAAAACGCCTGCGCCACCCTGCGAATGACCGATAAGTCCGATGTTGTTAAAATCGATTTTATCATACAACGGGCTGTTTTTATCAGCGTTCTGCTGGACAATGAAATCATACATTTTATCTGCCGTAATGCCGAACCCTGTTGAAGGATCTTCGTTTCCCAGAACAATAAATCCCCATGAAGCAAAATGTTCAAATACTGCTGTATATTTTGACCCTGCAATGCCGGTCCCATTAAGCGAAAAGATGACAGGATATTTCTGATCAGAACTCTCAAGATCAGCCGGATAATATACCAGGTGTTTTACTAGAACCTCATCTGCTTCAGCTGTAAAATGCTTTACCTTATATGATCCTTTATTCATATACCGGGTTTCGATCTCTCCTCCGGTCTCTACAGTTTTTGTATAGTCCTTCGGAGCAGATGGAACCTTTGACAGCAGGAATAATCCCACAGCTATCAGCGCAATAATAACCAGTAATATGATTCCAACAGTTTTTAAGATCTTTTTCATGTCTCCGTCTCCCCCTTGATTCTTCCGTTCAACAGTGTTACACTTGTTACGTAACATATGTTACATTAATTATTTTTCTTATTCAATCGTTTTTGGAAAATGTTACAGAATCAGGGAGGTTGTTACATATGGCAGAAAAGCTATCATACGCTAAAACACAGCTTACAGATGCTCTGTTGGAACTGTTAAAGAATAAGAAGCTAAATGAAATCACAGTCAGCGAACTGTGCGATAAGGCACAGCTGAGCCGTCTTTCCTTCTACAGAAACTATTCCTCTTTTGAAGATATCATCCGCCAGCATCTTTCCATTATTACTGACGGGTTTCTGAATTCCACTTCTGCCAACTACCGTACCACCCCGAGAGACCAGTTCATCACTCTTCTTTTCGAACACATGTACAATATCAAGGACCTTGTCAGTCTTCTCATCGATAATGACCTGTCCTACCTGCTGAAAGAAGAATTCGATTCTGCCTTTACCAGAAGTGTAGGCATCTATGACGATCCTTACAGGTGCTATGTGGCATCAGGTGCATATTTCAATCTTTTCTATTACTGGTTTATTAACGGCTGTAAGGAGACACCTGCTGAAGTATCACAGATGCTGAAGGGTTTTCTTATCTGAATGATCATGTGGTCTATTAATAATTTCCCGCCCCCCCCGTTTTCTAAAAAACTGTCCTGGTTCAAAAAACAACTGAGTACAAATAATGAGTATTAGTCGAAATCACGATTCTGGTTTTCCAATCGGTACCTTGATGGGGTCATTCGACTTTTTTTCAGGAAGCATCTGTTGAAATAGCTTGCATCGTTGAAGCCACAGGAATAGGCAATCTCAGATATTGTCATTTCGGGATTCTTCAGCAGTTTTTTTGCGCTTTCTTCAAGTCGATAACTGAGCAGGTACTGCATCGGGCTGGTGTGAAGATTCTTTTTGGAAAGCCTTAACAGTGAACTGACACTGATGCCACAGTAATCAGCCACATCTTCGATTCGGACGTTTTCGGAGTAATGCTTGAAGATATAATTCAGCATCCTCTTTATTTTTATTTCGTCTGTCGTGAGTTTTCTGATTTCCGAGACGTCTTCCAGAGCCTCATCCAGATGATTTGTCAGCAGACTGAATACTTTTCCCAGAGCATAAGTTACTTCCAGAGAATAATCAGGGGTTTCGTATGCACCTGCCTGCCATGCTCTTTCGGCAAGTTCAATGATCTCTCTCTGCCAGTCGATTTTATTTCTTAAGCAGACAAATGGGAGATTTTCATTACCTATGATTCTGGATAGATGTTCCTGATAAACCAGGCTGTCTTTTGATGATATAAGCTCCGGATCAAAAACCAAAGAATGCTGCCAGCCGGTTTCTGAGTTCCGTCTGGCGCTGTGAAGCACAGCACTGTTAGCGAAATAACCCTCGTTTTCCCGTAGTATGTATTCCTTGCCATGGAAAGAGACAGTTACACTTCCCTGCAGAATGATTATTATTTCTGCTTCATCATGCCAGTGCCAGGGAACTCTGACTTTTGTCAGATCATCATCAAAAAAAGCGATTGGGAAATCAGCCGTGCCATAATCCAGAATCTCTCTTCCTGTTTCATCAGTTCTGTCAGTGGAAATTGAAATAGCCATAAAACTCAAGATGACGATATTGTCTTATATTTACTCTAATTATAGACGCTAAAATACTATTTGTAAATGTAACGCAGGTGATAAAATCTTATTGTCAGGGGGGAGGCTATGTTATGACAGTGATTCTGATACTGATTATCTATATGGCTTTTATCAGCTTGGGTCTGCCTGATTCACTTTTGGGATCTGCCTGGCCTGTCATCCATTCAGAAATAGATGTTCCGCTTTCTTATTCGGGCATCATATTTATGATTATTTCATTTGGAACGGTTGTTTCCAGCCTGAACTCTGACAGGTTAGTAAAAAAGATTGGAACAGGAAAAGTTACTGCGTTTTCAACTATGCTGACAGTCATTGCGCTGATGGGTTTTTCCTTTTCTTACAGTCTGCTTTCTTTGTGCCTTTGGGCAATCCCTTATGGACTGGGAGCCGGAAGCATTGATGCGGCATTAAACAATTATGTCGCTTTACATTATGCATCCCGACATATGAGCTGGCTACATTGCATGTGGGGAGTTGGTGCAACCACCGGACCTCTGATCATGTCTTTTGCCCTTTCACAGCATCATGACTGGCATCTGGGTTATCGCTATGTAGGATTGATTCAGTTGGCACTTATGATCATTCTGCTTATAAGCCTGCCTATATGGCAGGAAAAGAAACAGGAAGTTACGGAAATGGGTAAAACTATGCCATTATTTGAAATCCTGAGAATAGAAGGTGTCGTTCCGATGATGGTGACATTCTTCTGTTACTGTGCCCTTGAACAGAGTACGGGACTTTGGGCTTCTTCATGGCTGGTAACCAGCAAGGGTATCGATGCCGATGTTGCGGCCAGGTTTGCCTCATTATTCTTTACCGGCATAACTGTCGGAAGGGCAATCAGCGGGTTTATCACCTTTAAACTCAACGATCGTCAGATGGTTCATTTAGGTCTGGGTATCATTTTTCTTGGTATGGTCTGTCTGTTGCAGAACTTCTCAGACAGGATCTCCCTGCTTGGCCTTGTTATGATCGGTCTTGGATGTGCTCCCATCTATCCTTCACTTATTCATTCAACTCCTGATCGCTTCGGTGAAGAAGGATCACAGGCAATCATTGGTGTTCAGATGGCTTCAGCATATATTGGCACAAGTCTGATGGCTCCGTTTTTCGGAGTAGTACTTAAAATTATGGATATATCTGTTTTCCCATTTTATCTTGTACTGATATTTGTGGTTATGTTCATTTCTCACAAAAAACTGGTAAAGATGACTGATAAAAGGAAAAGCAGATAGTTATAGAATACGGAGAGGAATATAAAAATGTTAGTTGATTATCATGTACACAGTGAATTCTCAGACGATTCAAGAGAATCAATGGAAAAGCAGATTGAAAAGGCAATTGAGCTTGGATTTGATGAGATATGTTTTACCGATCATGTCGATTACGGCATCAAAAAGGACTGGGCCGAAGGAAATATAGAGTGGAGAGGCGGAGATGGAATAAGTTCCTCCGCTGATAAGCTTGATCCTTTATCAAATGTCAATTATATGGAGTACTTCGGAAAGATTCTGAGAATGAAAGAAACTTACAAAGGCAAAATACAGATTAAAAGCGGTCTGGAATTTGGCGTTCAGAGTATTACGATTCCACAGTATGAAGAACTCTGGGCCAGATGGAACAATGTGCTCGATTTTGCTCTGCTTTCCATGCATCAGGTAAACAATCAGGAGTTCTGGACTCAGGAGTTTCAGCAAGGTAAAACCCAGAAACAGTATAACGAGGAATACTATGAAGAAATACTGAAGGTTATAAGACAGTATAAACACTACAGTGTTCTTGCTCATCTTGATCTTATCGTCCGTTATGATAAGCAGGGTGTCTATCCTTTTGATAAAGTTAAGGATCTGATTGCGGAAATCCTCAGAACAGCCATCGCTGATGGAAAAGGTATAGAAATCAATACATCATCCTGGCATTATGGTTTGAAAGACACACAGCCTTCCAGGGATATTCTGAAACTGTATAAGGATCTGGGTGGAAAGATCATCACAATTGGTTCTGATGCCCATAATACATCTTATTTGGGTGATCATATTGAAGAGGCCAGAAAGATACTGAGGGATGAAATAGGTTTTGAGCAGTTCTGCACCTTTGACCAGATGGAACCGATATTCCACAATCTTTAATATAAGAATAAAACTCATTTCCAAGTCATAACCACCAGTTTTTATTAGTGGTTATGATTTGTTTCTGGATTATTCATTTGATTATCTTTCTGTTTTAATATCATCTGTAGCTTTCTCCACAGATTCCGGTTTACCGCTATAATGACCCGTCAAAGGATGGGTCATTTTTCATGAGAATTGATATTATCGTATTACTTGTTTTCCTGGCAGTAATTGCCTTCATCGATTACAGACATCACATCATTCCGGACAGTCTATTACTATCTGCGGTCATCTTCAGAATCCTGTATCTGATTTTTTTGAATAGCTATATAAATATTTTGTACAGCCTGGGAAAAGCACTGTTAATAATGGTCCCCTTTTTGCTGCTGACAGTGTACATGGAGAAGAAGACCGGAAAGCCGCAATGCGGAGGGGGTGACATCAAATTACTCGGCCTGATGGGATTCTACCTTGATCCGATGCCTGTTTTGGTGATTCTTTTCATTGCTTCCCTGCTTCAGCTGACCGCTTTGAAGTATACCGGAAGGCAGTTCCTTCCTCTTGCTCCTGCCGTGGCAGTTTCGACAATAATATATCTGTTTCTAGTATGAGAAGTGTATTTCTGACACGGAAATACACTTTTTTATTTTTTTGTGCCAAAAACGGAGGATTTTTCAGAATTGGCCATTATAGAAATAGTGGGAGGTGTTAAAAATGCACGATTCTTTCAATGAAATAATCGACAGACTTATTGAATCGGGGATGGAAGAATACGATGCCATTGCTCTTGTTACAAGAATGCTTGAGGAAGACGCAAGAAACTTCGTGTTCTGGGACGATTACTACAACCATAAAGACCTGGAAAACGGCCTGATATCATAATCAAATGACTAATGTTCTGCTCTGTAAAGATAGATACCGTAAGCTGCAGACACAATGCATGTGGTCACTATGTAGATCTTATCAGCCAGTGGATTATCAACGGCAAATACTGATAACATGTCGATCAGGCTGTGCGCAATGATCACCGGCCATAAGCTTTTGCCCTTGTAGTAGACCATGGTAAACAGAAAACCTATCATTACCGCAAAGAACATCTGAACAAAAGTTTCCAGTGTTCCCTTGCCAACTATGATGTTTACAATGTGTCCCATGCCAAATGTCAGCGAGGAAATGATGATAGCCTGAAGTACTTTTCCATCCTTCAGCATCGCTTTGAAGAGGAAGCCTCTGAACAGCATTTCCTCAACGAATCCTACCAAAGCAAACATTACCAGGGCTGAAACCAAACCAGTTCCCCGATAACGCGGGCTTATACCGCCCCAGAGATTGCCTGTTGCTAATATCCACATCGGAATCAGGTAAAGCATTCTTCGGGAATCGCTTATCCATCTGTCCATACCATACTTTCCCATCAGACCGTTACTTTTAACAAACAGAAATAATGCCAAGGCCATTACCGCCATGGCGATGGCGCAGTATGGACTGTCATCACCAAGTGTACGTAGATTTCCGAATATCACTACATATGCCACGATGCACAATATCGCAAATGCCAGCTCATTTTTCTCATAAAACTTCTTCATAATTAACTACCCCTTCATCATGCCCTGGGCAACTTTTATTAATGCCCTTCTGATAGCTTCCTGATCATATTCCAGTGCGTTATCTGCCACCAGAGCGCCATAGCCGTGTACCATGGCAAAAAGAGCTTCAAAAGCATCTGCTGCCTGTTCCCGGTTCATTTCCAGTTCAGAAGCTGCAGAAGCTATTAATTGCTGAACATTTTCATCACGGATCAGTTCTCTCATATTTTTCCCATCAAATCTTCCTGACTGAAAAAGGAAACGGAACAGATTTCTCTCCTCATGAGCAAACCGGACATATCTTAATCCGATTTCAAGGAAATCTTCCGTCTGCGTGAGATACTGCGTATGAAACAGATCGGCTTTCTCATATACCAGATCTTTTAACTCATCTATGTTGGGAAACTGATACATGATGGGCTGAGTAGAACAGCCGAGTTTTGCGGCCAGGCTTCTGACTGTCAGAGCCTGATGCCCTTCTGTTCTAACCAGTTCAAAGGCTCCATCTATCATTTCCTCTCGGGTCGTTGTTGGTTTCTTTGGCATGATTACCTCCTGTCATACAATATTATAACATTTGTTATTATATTTTACGACAAAGTATTTGTCAATTAAAGCCCTATATCCAGCCAGATAACCTCCAATATTACCTATTCCGGCTGAGTATAGGGCTTTTTCTTTTCGACTATAATAAGATACATTTAAACGGCTATTGGTTCCATAACTCACCAGAGCAAACCGTATCACTCTTAAAGGTTATCGTCTGATCCACGTAAAAAGATCATTAGGAATTTAGTTATCCAGGCAGATGGAAAGAATCTGTCTTTTTCGCTATGTACAAGGAGGTTAGGTAAAAATGAAACGCAGCGAAGTAAGAGATTTAATGGAAGGTATCAGACTTTCCCAGATCGATGAATGGGTTGAAAAAGAACACATCTCGATGAGATCATTGCAGCCATGCGATGAGACAGCAGTTGACAATGCACGCATTGTTGTCCAGACAGCCATATTTGGGCCGTTTGGAAATCAAAGTGTCGGTTATGATACACACCTCAACAAATACATGTGGTGTCTTATCAAAAACAGATACTATCCGGCAAATCAGATCATAGGTGTCATGTACAGTGAGCGCAGTAGCTTCATAAGTAAGGTGAATGTCTCAACTGAAGCACTTGAAACCTTGAACCTGTGTCCAATCACCAATGTCTATTTCCAGCGTGAATATGGACTTGAGGTAGATGGACTCTTGCTGGCACCAAGTGCAGTCAAGGAAACATTCAGATGCTCCATGTGTGGGGAAAGACATCTGAAAACCAATGCCCAGGAAGTTGTCGTAAACGGTGAAGTTCATCGTTACTGCAATAACTGCTGGCGTAAGCAGGAACTTATGAGCTGCTGTGAGTGCGGTGAAAACCACACTAAGGAAGACATGAAGATGATCGAAGGCAAGGTCATGTGTTCCAGATGCTTTAACGCCAAATACGTTAAGGACGAGATCAACGGTTCATACATCAGAAGGGAAAACTCGGCAGTATTGCATCAGTACAGCGGTGACAGTAAGGTCATGTCCTTAGATTATCTGAAGGAACATTACTCTTCCGCCGTAAGATGTGATTACTCAGGAGAATACTTTTTATCTTCAAGTGACCTTATCACTGTAGAGGGTAAGAAGTACAGCCGCAAGGCTATCAGAGATGCAGTTGGAGGATACCACAGTTACAACCGCAGCAACTACAGCTACAAGCTCGCTGCTCCATACGAGAACACCAATCTGTACTTCGGTACGGAGATCGAGTGCCAGGGAGACAGCGTAAATGCACTGTATGTTCAGAAAAACTTTGGGGATCTGTTCCACTGCGAACGTGATGGCTCCATCGGTGAAGGCTTTGAGATCATTTCTCAGCCGATGACCTATAAATTCATGCGCAACAACTACAGCCGTATTTCAGCAATGCTGACGACATTGGCTCAGAAAGGTATGAAGTCACATGATACTACCGTGTGCGGTCTGCATGTTCATATCTCAAGAGAAGCCTTCAAAGACGAGAAAGCCATCGACAGATTCAATGCCATGGTTACAGTCTTCAAGAAGAATATGGAAGTACTTGCCAGAAGAAAAGACGGTCATTATTACCGCTATGGAGTTATCGACGGTGTCATCACCAGACAGAAGATCAAGGAAAAAGCATCAATGGGTCATGGCGTATCAGTCAATCTTGCTAACAGAACCACCGTGGAGATCAGAATCTTCAGAGGAACACTGAATCCGAAGACTTACATGGCCACAATCGAACTGGTAAAGAACCTGGTCGAAGCAGCCAATGATGACAGAGATGTCGTAGTATTCGGAGAGTTACTGAATGGGCAGTATCTGCCTGATTATGTATCTCAGAGAGTACTGAAGTATCACCAGACTATCGATACAAAAGCCCAGGCTGATTTTTCTCACTATGATGGGGAAATGACGCAAGCTGAAAACGATGAAATCGATGAACTGCTGGCAGAAGCTGCTGCAGCATCGATGGAAAGCACAGGTGAAGCAGCATGTGTATAATCGCCATAAAGAAAACCGGAGCAGAGATGTTCCCGGAAACAACGATCAGGACCATGTTCACCAACAATCCGGATGGAGCCGGCATCATGTATTATGATTACCTGCTTCAGAAAGTCATTTACCATAAGGGATTCATGAAAGTGGAACAGCTGCTTGATTTTATTAAGGACAGAGACTGGAAGAATATTCCTGTCGTTCTGCATTTCAGGATCGGTACCAGCGGTCACAAGACCAAGCTGTGTACTCACCCCTTCCCCGTTTATGACAAGAATAAAGTATTTGGAACAACCGATCTGGCAGTCTGCCATAACGGTGTTCTGAACAATTATTTCCCGGGAGCAAACAGCGCCATCAATGACTCGCTCAACTTCACCCAGAAAGTACTCAGCAAACTTGACCCCTCTTTCATAAGAGATACTGACAAGCTGATGCTGATAGAGGAACTCATCGGTACCAGCAAACTGGCTTTTATCGACAGTACCGGGTGCATCACCCTTCTCGGTAATTTCATCGAGGATGGTGACTATGTCTATTCCAATTCATCATATAAACCCAGAGAGTATCCGAAATACTCTTATAAGCCAAGGATAGGATATTATTCATCCAATCTCTTTGGCGATCCGGACGATTATGACTCAGAAATGGATGAAGACTCCAAACACAGGCTTAACGACTATCTCTCCCTGCTCGACGACAGAGAATATATTGGAGAGAATGGGGATTTTGCCTATTAAGAATTAAAGAAAAGTGAAAGGTTAGGAAAAACAAATGTTAAACAGTGTCGCAATACTCGGCAGGATTGCCGGAAGACCCATGAAAATAGATGATATGCCCGCAGCTGATGCCGCTTATAAGGTCCCCATCAGAATCGATGAGACCAAGGACAGCAGCCAGGCGCTGGTAAATATCTGCATATGGGAAGAATTAGCACAGACCATCAATGATAAATACCGTGAAGAGACAGTCGCAGGAATCAAAGGATACCTCAAGACCGTCAATGACAGATTATATGTAGTCGCAACCAGAGTATCATTCATGACTCCAATGGAGGCAGACAATGATTAAGGGAATTATCGTAAGACCGGGTAAGACACCCGAAGTTATCGAATTTCCTGAAGGCTACAAGGAACTGCAGAGGCTGGTAGAGGGAAACTTCGAAATGCCCTATCTGTTCGATGATGTAGATATCGTTGTAAACGAAGAAGGAAAGTTCAACGGAAGCGATCCAAACAGACTGCTGTACTACAAGGGACAGCTGATAGACATCCTTTTTGGAAACATCCTGATCGTGGATGCTAATGATGAAGGAGAGACCATCTCCCTGTCGGAGGATAAGATCAGTAAGTACATGAAGATCTTCAGCAATGAAGCCATCTTCCTGGCTTAGGAGTTTGATCATGGAAACCATCAGCATCACTCTTTACGATAAGCAGTACGATCTTGGCATCGTTAAGGGAAAGTATTCCAATAACGGCACCATGTATCTGGGATTGTATGACATCGCCAACGATGAACCGTTCTGTGACATTACGGTAAACTTACCGGAATCTTATGCCAGAGGAACCATTCAGTACATCAATACGAATGATTTCCCTGAGCTTGAGGACATTATCAATGAGTATTCCCTTGGGTTCTGTATAGGATCCGGAAGCTCAGGATATGTGTCGACCTACCCCTTGTATTATTTTGATCAAGGTGAAATAGATAAATACATTTATCGGGATGTGTAAGGCTGGAGCAATTCAGCCTTGCTTCTATTATTTCTCAGAAATGGTATAATTATAATGCAAGGAGGCGATATGAATGTTGTTATACCACGGCAGTAACGTAGTAGTTGAAGAGCCCCGTTTGCTGAAAGTTCAACGAGAACTGAATTTTGGGAAGGGATTTTACACGACAAGTGATCTGGATCAGGCGTCTAAATGGGCCAAAAGAACAGCCAGACGTTTTAATCAGGATAAAGGTTATGTAACTGTTTATGAAGTTGATGATATTAAATTATCTGCTCTTACCTCGTTGGTATTTGAAAACCCGGATGCTCAATGGCTTGATTTCGTCGTCAGAAACAGAAAAGGTCAGATAATGGATAACGAGTGGGATATGATAATCGGTCCGGTTGCCAATGATCAGACAGCACCGGTAATTGATCTTTATCTCAGTGGTATGTATGACTTGGATGAAACCATCAAACGTCTGTTGCCACAGAAACTTAAAGATCAGTATACTTTCAAAACAGAGAAGAGCATCTCTCTGTTGCAGTTCAAAGAGGTGATCGAAGTATGACAAGAATGCCAAATCATTCACTTGATTATTACAACAGCAGCGTTATCAAACGCATCATAGATAAATACGGCATGAACGAGATGGATGCTGCCCGCGCCTTTCTCACTTCCGAGACACACAGGATGCTGGAGGATGCCGAGATGGCTATGTGGGAATTTTCTGAAAGAGCCATATTCGATATGTGGGAAGCCGAGCAGATCACCGGTGATCCGCGTAATTCTGTATTTTTGAGGAGTGAAATCTGATATGACTGAAGAAATGAAATTCTTTCTGTTTCTAATTGAAAGATACGCTAACAACTATAACCGTTTTACCGGCGATGTACTAAAAGAATGGGATGAAAAAGGATTGACCCAGAAGATTTTCGATGGTTATTTCCAATATCATCAGGAAAGACTGGAGAATGCATACGAGGACATTAACAGTCTTGTAGCAACCGGAAAACACGCCTGGTAAATTTTCCGTTAATGATTTTCTGCAGGGTTCTTACCCTGCTTTTTT
>JAFXXN010000004.1 GCA_017542245.1 Lachnospiraceae bacterium | reverse complement strand
GATACAACCGGATGATGAGGATGAAAGAGACAAGAGTAAAGAGAGTGTTGTGCAGTGATTGAGGAGGGAGGCGCAAATTGGAAAATGAGTTTGTGAAGCGTTTGCTCAAATATGTTGATAATACAACAGAAGAGTTGATGGATGATCCGGATCGGTATAAGGCTTTTCTGGATTATCTCAGCAGGATGGACAGCAGGCTTGGTATTTCGAACAAGATTATCATTTATGGATATGACAAAGAGGCAATGGATGTCAGAACGATGATGGCGTGGAACATGGCCGGGATCACTGTTCTTCAAATGGATAAGCCGATATATATTTTGTCAGGAAATGAAACTGATCATTCATTCATGGAAGTATTTGATATCAAATATACAAATGCTGCGAGGAGAAGACAGTTGACATTCCAGGATAGCGGATCCTTTGCGGAAACTGTTGTAGATGTGGCTCCGTGTAAGATTACGTTCACGGATAAGAAACTTGAGAATAAGCTTAAATGTTTCTATGACAGTGAGAAAAAAGAAATCCTTGTAACGAATGATTATAAGGACTTTGATGAGATAAGTCAGAATCTGCTTCGTGAGTATGCACATTTTTACCTGGAGCTTCCTGTATACTATAAATAGATCAGGTGCTTGACTATAAAAAATACCTCGAGTAACATTCAGATTATTACTGACCTGACCGTTGGTAAAATCTAAATGAACAAGAGGTATCTAAAATGAATGTTAAAGGTAAAAACACAAAAAAGCAAGTTAATATTTCTGATTTTGAAACAAATGTAATTGAACGCCATCAGCTTATTGAGAGAGCTGAGCAGATTAGGAAGGATCTGAAAGCGTCGACCTGGCGCGAACTTGAAACACAGGGCAAGTTCTCTAAGAACGAGAAGCTCTCTTTTATATCAGACGATATGCTTATACTTGGATGCGATATAGGCAGTGAGACTCACTATATCAGGGGAATCGATTCAAAAGGAAGAGAACTCAGCAAGAAAGCATTTGGATTTGCTAATAATGAGCAAGGCTTTTCAGAAGCATTTGATTGGTCACTAAATCTTGCTGCTAAGAATGATAAGAAAAAGATAGTGCTTGGTCTTGAACCAACAGGTCACTACTGGTTCTGCTTAGCAACATGGATGATATCCAAAGGGATAAGTGTGGTACAGGTTAATCCTTATGCAGTAAAGCAGACTAAAGAGATAGAAGATAACAGTCAGCTTAAGGATGATCGTAAGGATCCTAAGGTTATAGCTAACCTGGTAAAAAATGGTAACTATGGAATACCATATCTTCCTGAAGGTATATATGCTGATATGAGAAGACTTACAATGTTCAGAGATCAGCTTATGGAAGATAGAATCCGGTGTATAAACAGGCTGCATAGAGAAATGAAAATCTATTTTCCAGAATATATGGACGCATTCGGAAAACTGGATAGTACATTTGCTCTTACATTAATAAAAGAAGCTCCGTTTCCTGAGGATATCTTAAAGCTTGGTAATGATGGAATTCGAGATATCTGGCATCAGGAAAAGCTGAGAGGCAGAGGTTATAGCAGGGCTGATGAAATACTTAGGTATGCAGAAATGAGTGTTGGAATTAAAGAAGGCACATCGGCATCAAAGGACGCGGTTAAATGGTTTGCATCACAAGCTGTTGAATTAGAAAACAAACTGAGCGATATCGAAGACCAACTATGTCAAAAGTTTCGAGAGATACCTAATGCTGAAAATGTATTAGACATCAAAGGAATAGGAGACAATACTCTTGCGGGAATACTTGCGGAAATGGGAGATATCGAGAGGTTTGATGATGTAAAAGAAATACAGAAGCTAAGTGGATTGAATCTGGTTGCCTGTAGTTCCGGGAAGCATAAAGGGGAAACTAAGATCAGTCATAGAGGACGCAAAAGACTGAGGTACTGGTTGTTCCAGGCGGCAAAATCAGCTGTGGCACATGCAGATGAATTTGCAGAACTACACTTGTATTATACGACAAGACAGGATAATCCATTAAAGAAGATGCAGTCATTAATTGTAATAGCGTGTAAGATTCTGAGAGTCATATATACGCTATTGAAAACCGGACAAAAGTATGATCCGGAGAAACTCCTGAAGGACATCAAACGTCCGGTATCAGTAGTGGCAGCAGCGTAAACGATTCTGTATATGAAAAATATTCCAGAGCCTTGCTGGGTTTCTGATACAATCAGGAATTGAGCAGGGTTCTGGAAGAAAGAAACCCGTAGGCGATGGAGTTTATATGACTACATCTAACTAAAAAACCAACAGAGATCATTGATAGGTATCGCGTCCACTTAGTTGTCCTATCTCTATGTCAAAGCTGGTTAGTAACAATCAAATGACAAACAAGAGCTGTAGCTGACAGTGATTTATACCCTGGGGCATGACCCTGTACTGGAGCTTAGTCAGCACTCAGTGTATGGATAGGTGGGACGAAGGAAGTTGGGACACGATCCCTTTAGGCACGGAAGGTTCATCACCATAGTTGATCAGAGGGAAAATAGCCTTTATAAAACAAACGCAAAGGATGCCTTTGTTTGCTATACTCCTAAATCAACTATTCAGCATTAAATGCCATGATATCCAACGCTATTGGCTCTGTTTGAGAGGTATAAAAATATCGTCAAAGCCTTAAAATCTCTATAATTTTGGCTTGACAGAATAGGAAGGTAAGGTGGCAGTTATTACGGATAATGATAATGATTATCATAAGCATTGTATTGAAAAATATAATGAATATTGCAACGATGATAGTATTGGCGTTTTCTATGATACGGATAATGCAAAACATACATTTGAGTTGCAACTTTACGCTGAGAATTCCGAACTTTGTGATGAATTGTTTGGAAATAATGCTGCTAATTGGATGGTGACACCAAGTAATAAGACAGAAGCCGTATATACTTTACTTACACAGGATAGAGAAATAGTGGTTCCAGATTATATTAAGAGGGCGATAAATTGGATAAGAGAGTAATATTTGCTGTAGCAGGTTCTGGAAAAACAACACATATTGTTGATTCTCTTTCAAAAGAAAAGAGATCTCTGATAGTCACATATACAGTAGTGAATAAAGAAAACTTACGCAAAAAAATAGAGAAAAAATATAATGGTGTGTGGCCCGATAATATTACCCTGATGACATATTTCTCATTTTTATTTAGATTTTGTTATAAGCCCTTTATGGCTGATTTAATACCTGCCCGAGGCGTGGTTTTTGATAAGAATCCTGATAGATATGCTAAGAAAGATAATATACGTTATTATATGTCAGATGGTGGCTATTTTTACAGCAATAGGCTGTCTATGATTCTTCAGAAAAACAGTGTGATGGATGAGATTAAGAATCGTATTACAAAGTATTTTGATGAATTTATAATTGATGAAGTGCAGGATATAGCAGGAAGAGATTTCACTTTTCTTGAAAAGCTTATGGATACTGATGTTAATCAGTTATTTGTTGGGGATTTTTATCAACACACATATGATACAAGTAGGGATGGAAATGTGAATAAAACTCTTTTTAATAATCGATTGGAATATGAACAACGTTTTATTAATAAAGGTTTTTTATGTGATTCGACTTCTCTCGTAAATAGTTGGAGGTGCAGTAAAACTATATGTCAGTTCATAGTAGATAATCTTGGGATTGAGATTTATTCAAATCGTTCAAAGGATGATGATACGGAGATAAAGTATATTAATGACTCTAGGGAAAGAGATATGATTCTTTTGGATTCGGATATTGTTAAGTTGCATTATAGTAAAGGAACGCTATATGGCTTGGGACATTATAACTGGGGAGAAATGAAAGGTGAGGATAAATATAATGATGTATGCGTTTTTTTAAATAAAACAACAGCTAAGGCCTATGATTCAGGTAAATTACAATATTTAGCTCCAAGCACAAGAAATAAGCTTTATGTTGCTATTACAAGAGCACATGGAAATGTATATTTTGTGAAGGAATGAAATTCATGTAGTGAATATACTGTTATGTTTAATGCTACTATACGTAGATATATTGCATTATTGGTAGAAAAAGGATATATAGAGAGAATAGGACCTCCGAAAGGAAGTAGTTATTTCATAAAAGAATGATAATGTTACATAAAAATTGGCTTTGGGCGTGTTGGTTATATAGGGTTTACTTTTCATAATGCGTGTAGTAGAATGAGAAAAAGTCGCTTCAGATGTAAGAGATTGTATATAGAGATATGATTTGAAACATGGGGGTGTCTATGGCTTTTAAAAAGAAAGAACAATTTGATATTTCTGTAGTCAGACAGATGGTGAAAAATCAAAAATATATTGATAATTGTCCTATATCGAATAAAACACTAGAAGATATTTTTGACGATTATAATGCAGAGAGTAAGAATGAATTAAAAGATATAAAAGATGAATTATTAAGTATTATTACACCTAATTTACCTTCAACTGTTCATTCGGTACGAGGGAGAGTGAAGGATCCGTATCACCTGATCGAAAAAATAATAAGAAATGCATCGGAAAATCCAGATAAGTATAAAAATATAGCGCTTGATAACTATAATAAGATCCTAACAGATTTAATTGGTATTAGGATAATTTTGTTGGATAAAAGAGACTGGAAAGAAGTTCATAAGTGTTTATTGAAACTTTTTAAAAATGACAAAAGGCGTTTTATATCAGAATCACTTGGTGCAAATGGGTATATTAAGAATTATAATAGGTACTTTAAATCAGCAAATGAGATTGGGAATGAACTAAAAAACTCATATCACGCCGAAATGCCAAAAGCATATATTACAACAGATGATGATATAATGTTATATTCGGATTCAAGGCTTCAAGTTGATCGTTCGAAGACAGGATATCGTTCGGTTCATTATATTATTCGTTATAAAAAAGTGTTCTTTGAAATTCAGGTAAGAACTCTTTTTGAAGAAGGATGGTTAGAGTTTGATCATAGAATCAAATATCCATACGATAAAGACAATCCTAAGAAGAAGCAATATGTTGAGGTATTGAATTCTCTTGCGCAGGCAGCAGATAAATTAATTTCATTCTATGATAAGTCTGATTTTGAAAAGTATGCAATCATAGAAGAACAAGAAAGTATTATTGATAATAAAATTAATGAGACCAAACAAGAAGATAAGAACGTTTCACTAGAGCAGAAATTAATTAAGTTATTTTAAAGTTATATAGGACTGTTAGGAGGTTTAGGATGCTAAACACATATCGAAAGAAGCAAATATTGAATTCAACGGAAGCTAAACAAGGTGCAGTGCGTTTTCGTAAGGCGTTAATTACGGGAAAATTGATGATGGATGTTCTTCCAAATTCATATGATGAGTTTTATGGAGAGAAGGAAGAACAGGATTATGTTTCATATTGTTCGTTTCTGAAGTCAAGGAACGGGAAGAAAGTCATAACAATGTTGGAGGAATTAGATGGCCAAAGAATTTGTTGATGATATAGGATGTTACACTGTAACTTATGATGAAATCATAAGTCATTTTGGTATAGATAAAATTGAAGCAAGGTTTAAATTTTTGTATGACAAAATGATGGGGTATATTGATGAAAGGAAATTGAATAATAAAGTTTCCATTGATCAGGATGTCTTGTCTCAAGCTATTATGGATTATTTTGCGGATATTTATCGGCTAAAGAAATTTCATGGTATAGAACGTGTTAATAAATCAAAGATAGTATCATACGAGGTATATTGGTTGCTTCGAAGAAAGCCAATTCAAAAAAATATATCAATGGATCAATCTATGTTGGTTTTTGTAAATGAAGGTTTTTTGACAACTTTTATTGCACATGAGTTACTACAACCAAATGAAAGTGCTCCACTTGGAGAAAAAAGCGAGCGAGAGTTTATTAAGTATTTACAACATATTAATTATTGCTTAAAATATCGGCCTATAGATAAACAATGGTTGGAAACTATTCTTTATTCATTTGAAGTTGGCGGTATTATTACCTAGCAATTCATTTTGACTGCACATCGAATACAGCATATATCTTAAAATTTCCTTACCGCCAGTTGTGTATGTAGCTGGCGGTCTTCTTTCTTTAGAGGATATTTTGATTTTCGGACATAATGTAAAAACAAGCGCTTCCAAAACGCTTCCGAAAAGTTCAATAAAACAAAATAAAAGAAATAAACATGCTATATAGCGTATAATAGAGATAATCAATACCACCATATATAGCACAAGCCACTTTTAAACCATTGTTCATCATACATCGAGCAGCTGATCGATTGGGCCGAAAAAACGATGAAGATACAGGGGTATTAAAACTTGGATTTGGAGGCAGTTACGCAAGAGAACATGACGTCGAATAAGTAATTCTGTGGTTGCAAATGTCGGATTAAGGTGTATTATAAAGCGTGATATTAATTATGATTCTGAACATATTGCAGGATAGACTAGAAGATTAAGGGGACAGAATTAAGTGAGCAGAATTCTTAAAGATAAACGTTATAAAGTGTTTTTTGCGGTTTTATGTGCAACAGGGTGGTCGATGGCTTATCCGCTCATCAAGGTAGGCTACCGCGTATTTGGAATAGCATCTGATGATATAGGCGGTAAGCTTCTCTTCGCCGGCGTAAGATTCTTCTTTGCAGGCGTACTGGTTTCTTTACTATGTGCAGCCAGAAAGATACCGCTTCAGATCAAGAAGAAAAAAGACTATTCCTGGCTGCTGCTTCTGGCACTTGTAAATACAACGCTTCATTATATGTTTGCCTACATCGGACTAAGTAATAATCTGAGCGGAAGATCAACGATCCTGGACTCAATGGGCGGTTTCTTCTTGATATTACTCTCAACACTTTTCTTTGCAGATGATAAGATGACAGTAAGAAAAGCGCTGGGCTGTGTCTTCGGCGTTGCAGGAATCGTACTTATAAATGTTGATCCGAACGGCGGCTTCTTCGACAATATGACATTTCTTGGAGACGGAATGATACTTCTGAATGCACTTTGTGCGGGTTTTGGCGGGATCATTACAAGGATCGTATCAAGAAAAATGAATATCATAGCGGCGACAGGGTTGAGCATGACTGCAGGCGGTGCGCTGCTCATACTTACAGGGATCATAGCCGGACCGAAGGGCGCGTGGAACCTTAAGCTTGGAGGGATCATAGTGCTTATAGCGCTTATACTCATCTCGGCAGTCTGCTTCGCGATTTATAATGCATTGCTTACATTCCACCCGATCAGTGAGATCGCAATCTATAATGCACTGATACCTGTGCTCGGAGTCCTTTTTGCGGCTCTCTTCCTGAAGGAACCGCTGAAATGGCAGTATATGCTGTCGGTACTTTTGGTAGTGATCGGAATTCATATTACGAATGTAAAGAATAAAGAACAAAATATATCTGAAAATTAAAACATCAGATACAGTATTTTAAACTGTGGAAGATATGAAGAAAAGATAAAAATGATAATATGTTATAAATTTGCGGCGAAAAACCCACAGGCTTGCCTGTGGGATGAAAGCCGCCTAAACACATGGAAATAATATAGAAAGCATATTGATATTTCAGTATGCTTTTAATTTTACTTGACATATACATAGAGTATATATATAATCTATGTATATAAGAAAGGGATATTTATGCTTACTTTAAAATGCGAATATTGTGGTTTTGAGCAAACTGTAAAAAAGAGAATAGACAAATATACATATTTTGAATTAACCCATTGTAAGCATCTGTGGTGTCCATGTAATAAATGCAAAGAACAAAATCCCAGGCCAAAAC
>JAFXXN010000043.1 GCA_017542245.1 Lachnospiraceae bacterium | reverse complement strand
TTTTACATCAAAATTCAAGCTGACTCTTAAAGGTCAGATAAGCCATGAAGTAGAAATCGGTGGAGATGCGGGCGGCAATATAGTCCGTATCGGAAATATGCTTGAAGGTATGGAAAAGCAGCTGCAGGAAGCGGAGCTGAGGTTATCAAATGCCGAGCATCAGCTTGAAACCGCCAAGGCAGAAGTCACAAAGCCATTTGAAAAAGAGCAGGAACTGAATGACAAAATTGCAAGGCTTACGGAACTTAACGCTCTCCTGAACATGGACGAACTGGGAGATAACACCCTTGATGTTGACGAGGAATCAGTAGGTGACGGTAATCTTGCCATGGCAAGCGAGAAGAAAGCGGTATATATGGCATCGGAACCGGAAATAGCTTATACTCCGACACCTCAGAGACAACAGGCATCCCGGAAAGAACCTAATGAAACTAAGGACAGAAGGAATGCCGGTCCTTTTCATCAGAAACTACAGGATAAACTTCGTCAGGTACAGGAAAGTAAGGCAAACAAGGACATACCGGTAAAAGCACACGATTTCCAGAAGCGGAATACCGAGAAAGGAGCGATATGAACGATACAGAACATACAGAAACCATAGAAAACACCGAAGAAACGGATGCAGTAGCTACCCTTAACAGCACATCGGAACTGGCAGCTTTCTTAAAGGAAAACGATGGGAAGATAGTGAGTGTGAGGATAGAGTTTGTAGGAGGTGCGGATGGCAGATGAATATGAATTAAAGCAGGTGACAGTCCGTCTGAAACTGTGTGAAGATACCCCTTTGTACAGCGAACAGAAGCTGACAGACTCTCAAAAGGCAGTAGATGTAATGGCTCGCACCCTGGCAGAAATGGACAGGGAGTACTGCTGTGTGGTGAATCTAGATGCTCAGAAGCGTCCTATTAACTTCAATGTAGTCAGTATCGGGGATACATCGCAGACGCAGATACCTGTACAGAACCTGTTCAAGGCCGCACTTCTGAGCAATTCAACTAATATCATGGTCTTTCATAATCACCCGTCAGGCTCTTTGACACCGAGTCAGGCAGATCTGTCGGTTACAAAACGTATGGTAGAAGCCGGCAGGCTCATAGGGATCCCGGTCACAGACCACATCATAGTAGCCGGCGGAACCGGGTTGCATACCAGTATTCGCAGCACAAACCCGGAACTGTTCAGTTTTGTAGCAGAGCAATCGCCAAGGTTTGTGGCAGAAGAAAAGCCTAAGAAACGAGTATCCGTAAAGAAACAGATAGCGGAGAAGAAAGCGGTCATAGTCCCGAAGCATGCAAAAACAATGGGAAAGGAGAAGGAAAGATAGTAAGATAATAACTTTAGGGGCAGTCAGACAGACTGCCCTAATTTTTTTGCTTTGTAAGTATAATTATATGTTGATTTCAAAATCAATCATGAGATTCTTGAAATTTTTTAAAAAATAGTTATATTGAACGGGATGAGTTTTTTTTAGCTTTTGATAACGATTTTGACCCACGGGTTCTAATTGTACCCCGAAACCGCAATACATACATCCATTTCGGTTATAGCCCATTTCATATAATTTAGGGATTTTGATGTTAAAACGTTGAATATATTCAGCTATATCATCATCTGTCCAAAAGGATAAGGGCCTACTTTGATTGTCTTTACGTTCATAGAATACATTGCATCCATACTCCAACCATTCTTTTTCACGCTGATAACTTTCAGAAGCTAAAATTCCTAAGATTGCACATTCAAGTCCTAATTCTTTGGCTTTTCTTCTTAACGGTTCTTTTTTTAACCTTTCACAGCATTTATCAGATATAGGTAAATCCTTATATTTTGAATACTTTTTAAAATTTCTGTTTATATAGTCGATAGAATGCTGTTTAGTAGTAGGAGTTAACGCATGTTGATATGTACGTATAGCATTAGAAATCCGTTTAGAGTACATGGGATAGCCATAGTAATCGACAACTTTCTTGAAAGTCCACATTTCTCCATTAACATCCTTCGGAAGCACGGTGATAATGTTTGTATGATTTATTTCTTTTTCCCATTTGATATGCTGAAGAGTTTCAGGATATTCATTAGTCGTGTTTGCGAAGAGATGTAGTATATTTGGATACATACTTTTGGCAATATGTGAGAGAACTGTTGAGTCTTTTCCGCCTGAATAAGATATATAAACTTTGTCTAATCCAAATTCATAAACAGCTTCTCGTATAAGGTATCTCGATTGAATTATTTTTGAATCAATTCTGGGATAAAGGATTGAATATTTTTGAACATTCGTTAAGCGGACTTGAAATAATTATGAAAGATATAAGATATGTGTAGTTACCTCTATTCTGCTATTGATTGGCAGGCGGAGGGGGTATCAATGGATAACATTGATAAGATAAAAAAAGTAAAGGACAGACTAGTTGGATTTGAGCGTCAGAAACGTGGCGAAGACTTGATGTTTTATAAACTTCCGGCAGATCGTGATACGCAGGCTGTAATAGAGGCTTTTCTTGAATGGAATGTCCTCGGAAAGAGAAGTTGGAATTTTGAGGGAGCGGATAAAAGAGTATACAGAGTTCAATTATGGACAGAAAGAATAAAACAACCGTTAATAAAGGCTGTTACCACATTTGAGAATCGGGATATTGATTATTTTAAATGTGCTATGATGTCTGAGTTTTACAGAATCATTCTGTTTGGAGCATCTAAAGCGACGACTGTTGATGGGTTAAAGCCAGAGCATATTTTGGAGAATGGAATACGTAATGTTGGTGTAAGTTCTCATTCTGATTCGTGGAAGTCGCTTCTCGGCATTATTACCAGAGGTGAAAATGATAAGATAAATAGGGATACAGTAATTCAATATTGCAATGTAATACAGGGCGAAAGCCATGCACAGGTCTTTCTTGATCGAGAGAAATTTGATGCTATGGTAAGAACTGTTAAAAATGAACGTCTTACTATTGATAGTGCTATCCTTGATCTTGTTGATCCGGTAAAACCTCGTAGAGATGCTAGAGAATATCTAAGGTCAATTCTCGAACGAATTGATAAGGTTCGAGAAGATGAGCTTGCTAAGGCTGATGAAATCATGAAAACCTTAACAGACGCATTTGGCACATCAAATATAGACGATGAAGATATTGAGGATATGGTCGATAAGATTGTAGAGTTTTATAGAGCGGCAGAAGACGGAAAGCTTCCCGGTAAATATGATCAGGAACTATTTGATGAAGTAAAAAAGTATTCTACTTCTACAAGCAAGGCAATAAAAGAGATTGTCTATGCACAAAAGACAGGGACTGCATTAGACTGTATCATTGCTTTTTCGCAAGATCCAATAAGGAAAGTAGAAAAACTTGAGCAACTAATACAGAAAGTGACATCTGATATTATAAAGATAAAAGCCGAACTTGATATAAAACGATCTAAGCTTGGTGGGGGTGAAAATCCTACAGGTTCTAAAAATGTATTTGATAATGAAAAAGAAACTATAAGAGAATGTGAGGCCATTTTAAATAGATTGGAGGGGGCAGTATGCTGATAGATATGTTAAATGAATGCATAGTTGATATGAAAACTGTCCGGGAGATGGAGACGGCCTCAGCAGATACAAAGAAACAGGCAACGGCAGATTATAACTTTAAACAGCTGGTTTTAGGATTAGGTAAAATCGTTTCGGAAGTTGATCTTGCAGTCAAGAATTCAAATTTTCGCCCTTCGGATAGTATTATAAGCGGACTAAGAAGCTTTTTAAGTTCATGTAATAAAGTAATTCAATTAGGTGCAGCTAATGAGTCTACCACTCAATATATTTCTACTGAATTAAAAAAAATCAATACAGGATTAGATCAGGAATGGTCTGACTATTATTCTAATATTGCTATGCATATTATTGGCTTACTTGATGTGATTAAAAGTATTCTAACAGATGATAAAAAAGTAATCTACGCATCAAATAAGATAAGGAAGGCTGCTAATTGGAATACTACTATCGAAAATTATAACTATTTAAAGCAGGGGTTAGAAGAAGCAGATCAAATTCTCAACGATTTGGGATTAGACGAGGATTCAGAAGTGTTGTCGTTCTTGAAACTTGTGAGAGATGGAAATGCAACAATTCTTGATTTGACAGATGAAGTACTTAAGTGGATAAAGACTGAGAATCTTGCCGATAAGATGTTTATTAGTTTGGCTCATTAGAAAAAGATGAGAGAAGAAATATTTTTTAATCAATATTGTAAAAAACTGAATACGCAGCAGTGTGAAGCGGTTCGGACGGTCAGTGGTCCGGTTCTTCTTCTTGCTGTACCTGGGAGCGGAAAGACTACGGTTCTTGTTCACAGGGTCGGATATATGCTCATTTGCAAGAATATCAGTCCTGACAATCTGCTGGTGCTGACTTATACTGTCTCTGCTACCAGGGATATGAAAGAAAGATTTGCTTCGATTTTTGGTGAGGAGCTGGCTTCAAGGGTTGAGTTTAGGACTATAAACGGTATCTGTTCAAAAGTTATCACAAGATATGGAAAGAAGATAGGGAAACCGCCGTTCAGTCTCCAGAGTGATGAAAAGGAACTGACGAAGATCCTGACGGGGATACTTGTAGATGCTCTTGATGAGTATCCTACAGAAAGTGATATAAAGGCGGTCAAGACTCTTATAACATATTGCAAAAATATGATGCTGCCGGATGACAGGATAGAAGCTGTCGGGAAACGTGAGAACATCCCCCTACTTAAGATTTTTACGGATTATCAGAAAGTTCTCCGTGACAGGAAGATAATGGATTATGATGATCAGCTGACATATGCATACAGGCTCCTGGTGGCAGATAAGGATCTGCTTGAAGAGTATAGGGCATGTTACCGATATATCTGTGTCGATGAAGCACAGGATACCTCAAAGATACAGCATGAGATCATCAAACTTCTTGCAGGGC
>JAFXXN010000042.1 GCA_017542245.1 Lachnospiraceae bacterium | reverse complement strand
TGAACCCAAAACGCGCTCCCAGCTTAAGATGCGGTGCCAGCATGTCTTTTAGATATTCCTCTGAGATAATTCTTTTTCCAATAAACAGGCCATCGCCTAGCACCATCGCACCGATCACAGCCATGTCTCTTGCCGACATGCATAATCCCCAGCCGGCGGTAACACTACCCTGGGGATCAGTGTACCACTCGTATTTTCTGGGATTCTTATTCATAAAGAAATCAAACTGATCCTCTTTAGAACTGTCACCGTGGGGTATACGCTCCGGAAGCCCAAGCGGTTCAAACAGATTCTTGTTGGAAAAATCAATTAACTTTTCGTCCGTTGCTCTCTCAATTATTCCCGCCAAAATCTGTATACCAAGGGTTGCATATCTGAATTCGCCGGTAACCCCGTTCCGGCCTCCAAGATAATCGAGGATCGCAAGTGTAAAGTCTTTGGAAGTACACACCTTTTTCCAGGGCTCTGACTTCCCTTTATAAGGAGCTGTCATTGTAAGCAGATGCCTGATCGTAACGTCATAGATAGTTTTCTCTCCGCGCTTTACAGCGTAATCCGGAAAGAAATCCATTACCTTTTGATCCAGGCTTTTGATAAGACCCTTGTCAAAAGCAATCCCTGCAAGTAATGCCACAACGCCTTTCGTCACTGAATTGACATTCATCGCATCCAGAGTCTTGAATCCATGCCAGCAATCATCAAGTGCCACCTTACTGTCCTTGATGGCATAGATCTGGCATATATTGCTCTCATTCCCGGTGCTCTCAGAAATGTACCTGTGTAGTTGTTCTTTATTCATGATAAAAGCCTCCTCTTAGGAAAGATTTTGACGTCCAAAGAAAAGCAGACTATTTTTATTCAGTGAACAAAAAATGGGTGTTTCCTTAATTGAAAACTACTCCTCTTCTGCAGTATCTACATAATTAAAGACATAATCTGTTCCAAAATATTGTTTGTAAAGGTCTTTCCAATACTTTGTAAAACCGGGGAATCCGATTTCATCCAAATCTGTTCCGGAAAGTTTAACACACTCTCGCTCATCAGAAACAATCCAAATAGTAAACGTGTATGAGTCAGTGTCTAACCTTCTGGTATTTGGAGCATCAAAGTTTACATGCTCTAAGATTCCTTCTCGTATTGTTGCTTTATCTTCATCAGTCAGTTGGGCGGCCATGATATTTTCTTCGTCATTGATATCAAGGTAATCACCGGCAAAATAAATCTTCATATGATCGAAATCTATACACATGATTTCCAAAACCGATGTTTTTGATATGGGCAGAAGATGTTCAAAGTCAATAAAAACATACTGATAATGATCCATAAACTCCTGTGGGTCAACATTGCTCAAAAATGTTTTAATTTTCAGTCTTGTGTCAGGAGAATACTCATATACGGTACCGGCTTCATAGTCTATTTTCATATGTTCATAATAATTCCAATTGGAATATCGTTCCATCTTACTCATAGTTATATTAAAATGATTTATGTATATATCTATATAACTGTTCGGAATTACTGAAACATCCACTCCATAGAATTCTTTAAAATCTTCAACTGAGACTAAATCATCATCTTCAATCTGTTGAACATCAAATAATGATTTTTTCTTATCTTTTCCTGAACACCCGGAAATACACATTATTAAAGATAATAATAGAATAAATACAATCGTTCTTTTCATGATATACTCTTTCCATCCATATTTTATTCGTCAATGTCCCCTCGAAAGTGCATCTGACTGCTATTTTGTTTACTTCGCTATAAGTATGGCCGTTGAACGCGGACCTATAGTTATTCCTGACTGATCATTATACTTCTTCTCACGACCAGGATCAGTAGAAACTCCATATGCTTCAAATGCCAGCTTCCATTCAAAGCCTAAAGGGATTATAGGAAGTTCGAAACAATGTTCCTCCCAGTGAGCATTAACTGCTATATAAATAAAGCAATCTTTGGCTGTTTTATATTTTACATGATCCTCAGCATACATATACGCAAAGCAAAGCTCAGGTTTGTGTTCATTTAGCTGCCATGGTTTTGTACTGTGAAATGAAAGTTCAGGATATCCTGTTCCGTTTCTGTCACAGTCATATTTAGAAGATCTTATAACCGGATGAGTTTTTCTGAACTCGATCAGTCTTCTAACATAATTAAACAGATTTTTATTTTTGTCAAGATATGACCAATCAAGCCATGATATCTCATTATCCTGGCAATATGCGTTATTGTTACCCCATTGCGTATTGGCAAACTCATCTCCTGACAAAAGCATCGGTATTCCCCTGCTTGTAAGCAATATTGTAAGCAGGTTTTTCATCTGTCGAAAACGAAGTGTTTTGATCTCTGCATTATCTGTTTCGCCTTCAGCCCCACAGTTCCAGCTGTCATTTTCATTACATCCGTCAGAGTTATTTTCACCATTTGCCTCATTATGTTTACTATTATATGAGACCAGATCATACAGCGTAAAACCATCATGGCATGTAACAAAGTTTATGGATGCCATAGTACTTCTGTTGCCATACATATCGTTTGATCCACGTATCCTGCAATATAATTCCGGCGCATACTCTGCTCCGCCTTTAATAAACCTTCTTATGCAATCACGATATCTCCCGTTCCACTCAGACCATCGTCCAAAAGACGGAAATGTTCCTACCTGATACAGACCGCCCGCATCCCATGCCTCGGCTATAAGCTTACATTTACCAAGAACGGCGTCGTGTGCAATACTGTCAAGTAATGGAGGATCCAACATGGGCATACCATTTTCATTCCGAGTGAGGATTGATGCAAGATCGAATCTGAATCCGTCAATGTGATAAGCTGAAACCCAATATCTTAAGCAGTCAAGAACAACATTTCTGACCACCGGGTTATTACAGTTCATGGTATTTCCGCATCCACTGAAATTATAATAATGCCCGTCTGGAGTCAACAGATAATACGTCCTATTATCAATACCCTTATATGAAATGGAAGGACCTTTTTCATTTCCCTCTGCAGTATGGTTGAAAACTACATCGAGTATTACCTCTATACCGTTTTTATGAAGCTTATGTATCATATTCTTCAGCTCATCTGCTTCCATACCGAATTGAGCTGAAGCAGCATATCCTGCTTTTGGAGCAAAAAAATCAACTGTCGAATATCCCCAGTAATTTTTCAGTTGTATACCATTTACTTCTCTTTTGTTCTCAAACTCATCAAATTCAAATATCGGCATTAATTCTATACAGTTTACGCCAAGTTTTTTTAAATAGGGAATCTTCTCCGTGATTCCCATATATGTACCCTTAAACTTTATTTCGCTGTCGGGATGAGCAGTAAATGATCTTACATGCATTTCGTATATGATCAGTTCATTATGCTTTAACTCAAGAGGCTTGTCTCCCTCCCAGTCATAATCTTCATGTAATATCTGACCGCGATGCTGAAACTGAACAGACAAATCCGGTTTTCGTCCCCATACAGTCCTTCCGGATACCGACTTTGCATATGGATCTAATAAAACTTTATTTTTATCAAACCTTAGGCCTTTTTCAGGAGCATATTCACCATCAAATCGATATCCGTATTCTGTAGTTTCTATGGCAATTCCGAAAACCATCATAGTATAAACATTCCCAATCCTAAACTTTTCAGGAAAAGGAATCTCGATATAGGGTTCATCCTGTCCATGATGATAAAGAACCAAGGTACACCCCAAAGCTTCTTTTGAAAAAACACTGAAGTTAACGCCATCTTCTATAATTGATGCCCCAAATGGGAATACTCTTCCTATACAGTATTCAAGATCTCCTATCCTGTCAGTAGGGAATGTATCAATCAGTTTCATCTGCTCACCTCAGCAATCTACTATTTGTCAATTTTGTTATACAATGTCCGATGTCTTTTTGGCATATGATTTTATTATTCTTAAAAGAATCCTTACAACAAAGTCCATTCCTTCAGCTGTAATATGCTCGAACGGACCGTGATATGCATAACCGCCCAAACCAAGATTTGGACAGGGCAAACCTCTGAAAGAAAGCTGTGCGCCGTCAGTTCCTCCGCGAACAGGGATTTCTAAAGGAGTAAGCCCTTCTTCAGCAATGCATCTCTTAGCTGTTTCAACTATATGCATATGAGGACGTATCTTTTCTATCATATTTTTATACTGTTCCGTAACAGTGAGAACAACCGTATCCGGAAAATATCGTTCATTAATTGTTTTTTCAATTAAACGTAAGGTTTTTATTTTAGCATCATACAAACTCCGATCATGATCACGAATAATATATGAGAGCTCTGCATTTTCAACATCTCCATGTATATCGGTCAGATGATAGAACCCTTCTCTTTTTTCGGTATGAGCGGGAGTCTCTGCTTTCGGAAGCATTTCTGCAATCTCGCAAGCAAGTAAAGCTGCATTTACCATGCGATTTTTTGCATCTCCCGGATGGACACTGATTCCTTTTATCTTGAATACAGCCTTTGCTGCGTTAAAGTTTTCATATTCTATCTCATTTTCAGCTCCGCCGTCAACGGTAAATGCGAAATCAGCCCCAAATGAATCAATATCCAAAAGTTCTGCCCCGTGTCCTATTTCTTCGTCCGGAGTAAATGCAATTGAAATTGTCCCGTGAGGAATCTGTTCCTTTAAAACATTTTCCGCCATTGTCATTATTTCAGCTATACCTGCCTTGTCATCAGCCCCGAGCAAAGTTGATCCATCAGTAGTTATTAAAGTTCTTCCTGTCAGATTTTTTAAATGAGGGAAAAGATTTGTCGAAAGTATCCGGCCATTTCCCAAATCCACATCTTTACCGTCGTAGTTTTCATGAACACAAGGGTTAACATTTTCACCTGAGCTGTCAGGTGCCGTATCCAAATGTGCAATAAAACCGATTTTAGGTACATCCTCAAACCCCGGAGTCGCCGGAATATGTCCGATAACATATGCATGCTCATCAACTGTCGCATCTGAAATACCTAGAGTCTTCATCTCATCTGCAAGCTTATATGCCAGATCAAACTGTCTTTTTGTAGACGGTACAGTCTGCGAATTATCGTCACTTGTTGTATGAATTTTTACATATTTCAATAAACGTTCATATGCTCTCATTTTTATATTGTATTCTCCTTAAAGTAATGATATAATCAAAGAAAAATATTTAGGAGGCTTTTTATGGGTATTGCCGGTCTGGTTCTTGGAATTGTATCTATCGTGCTTTGCTGGGTACCGATTGTAGGTCTTATCATCGGAATAGTAGGTCTTGTATTGTCTATTATTGCAGTTGCTAAGAACTATAAACGAGGGTGTGGTGTCGGAGGAATAGTTACCTCTGCCATTGGTACTTTAATAGGTTTTATAGTTGTCATCTCTACAGTCGCTCTTGCTCCTCAGGTATCTAAATATATAGATAACAGCCGAAATTCAAATGATATGCTCAACTATAATTCCCTCGTCTCTGCTGCGAACCTTGCTCTTACATCTGAAGATGTCCTTAAGGAAGTACAGAAAGGTGATATAATAATCACTTTATCCGATAAAGGAGTAATGATTACACAGAACGGAATTATTCTGGGTTCAAACAGCAGTTTCTTTAAAAGCATGAAGCTTACATTAGGTGATGATTTCGTTGATTCATATAGTTTAAAAGGTTCTTTGGGTGATTCTTTCGTGATAACCGTATGTAAAGAAAAGAATGATTACGTTGTCAAAAAAACCTCTCAGCCATCTAGAAATTAATTTTTCCTATCACTCGTAAATTGGACATCATCTAAAACTTTTGGCCCAGTTTACGAGTGAATTTTTCCATATGTTTTCTTGAACATCCTTCCTCATCCTATCCGTTACCGGTCCGTTCTTTTCCATTTTTGAAATGATAACTGCCTGAAGCTGTTCCACGGTCATCTCTTCATATGGAATATCCGGTATTTGGACTGTTTTACGTTCATTTATCTCGGTAGATTTTTTTTCTTTTATTTTAATGTTCTCCGGTTCCTTGGCCTCTGTGGTTTTATCGTTCTGAATTTTTTTTAGTTTCCGGTTCCCGGATTCAACAGCACTTTGTTCTTCTGCTTTAGCCTTAGTTTCTTTAGCAGGTTTCTTTTTCTCTTCTTCAATGTCGGAGATATAACCGGTATTATTGTCTGCTATATCAACAGGTGCAAAAATCTCACCACTGTTTGGCTGTATCTTTATCTGAAGCCTTCCATTAACCGCAGTAATTTTGTCCCCAAATAAGAGTCCTCTATATTCACCATCAACAGCCGGGACATTTATTTCTGTGGCATTATCATCATTATTAAGTGCTATGATCAATCTCCCCCGACCATATGCAAACTGGCGGTTGGTAAGACAAAGTTCTCTGTAATCTTCACCTGTCAAATCACTGCAAAACTTTTTATGAATCTTTCCCAGTGAAGCAATCAGCTTTGTACAGGGATTTTTCTCATAGTCTTCGGAATGCTCTTTTATATCTATATAGGGCCGAAGGGAATCATCAGAGAATCTCTCTTTTTTCCCTTCAATACCAAACTCGCTTCCGTAATAAACCGAAGGAATTCCCGGTAAAGTATACAGCATGATATGTACCGGTGTATAATGAGCTCTGTTTATCAACTTTGTACTGATTCTTTCAACATCATGATTATCTACAAAATTATACAGTTTTATATGCGCAGGTATCATTCCTTTGGTATAGCGGATAGTATGGGCTATTTCAAAGAAATTATGATCATTCATTCCACTGTAAAGGCCTTTATGGAGAGAATAATTTGTCACGCTGTGAAGTGTATTTGCATTTGCCCACCTCGAATAATCTCCGTGTATAACTTCTCCCATAAGCCAAAAATCAGGCTTTACCGCATCTGCGGTACGGCGCAGTTCTTTCATGAAATCAAAATCAAGTACATCTGCTGCATCAAGGCGCAGCCCGTCTATATCAAACTCCTTTACCCAGAAACGTATCACATCACAGATATAGTCTTTTACAGAAGGGTTCTTTTGGTTCAGCTTCACCAGAAGATTATAGCCTCCCCAGTTATCATATGAGAAACCGTCATTGTATTCATTATTTCCGTAAAAGTTTACATTACAGTACCAGTCCCTGTATTGAGAAGCATCCCTTTTCTCCTTGATATCCTTAAAAGCAAAGAAATCACGGCCTGTATGATTGAATACTCCATCCAGAATAACTTTAATACCGGCCTCGTGGCACTTTTTAACAAAATCTGTCAAATCTTCATTGGTTCCTAATCTGCTGTCAAGCTTTTTGTAATCGGTGGTTTCGTAACCGTGACCTACCGATTCAAATAAAGGTCCTATATAAAGTGCAGTTATGCCGATCTTCTTTAAATGATCAATCCATGGTATCAGTGTATTCAGTCTATGTTCCGGAACATTATATTCATTTTTTTTAGGTGCTCCGGTCAACCCCAATGGGTATATATGGTAAAACACTGCCTCATCATACCATGCCATAATAAACTCCTCATTATCGGTTACAGAAACCGAATAAAATTATTTTAGCATTTCTTTAAGATCATCTCTAACCTGATCTGTTACATCCTTAACTATATCTACAGATTGAGCCGCTTCACCGGTTGAATCTGCAAGAGATGTTGTCTCAGAATTAACGTATGATACTATATTACGCAATCTGTCGGCCTCTAATAAAAGTTCATCGACAAGTTCCCGTATGTCCTTATTATTTTTGTTACTGTCATTTGCTGTACGGCTTGAATCTTCTGCCAATGTTTTAATCTCTTCAGCCACAACTGAAAATCCCCTTCCGGTTTCTCCCGCTCTGGCTGCTTCAATAGATGCGTTAATGGCTAACAGATTTGTCTGGCTTGAAATAGCGATAACCTGACCGTTATTAACGTCCAATCTGTCTATGCATGCACTGATCTTGTTAAGTGAATCCTTAAGCGTATTAGCATATCTGTCAAGTTCATCCATAGCTTCTGAAATATTCCCGCTCTGGTTTGCATTATCAAGATTTACTTTCTTTATGGATTCTATAGAATTATCCATATTGGCAAAACTGTCATTGATTTTATTCAAAAGGGCATTAACTCTCGTCTGCGACTCCTCATGAGTTTCCTTAAGATCCTCAGCAAGTTTCATGTTTTCTTCTTTTTCAATAATAGCAAGATCTCTGATATAATGAACACAGTTTTCCTTGCAGCTGAAACCGTTATATATAGCCTCAGTCATTGATTTACAATTTGAATACCCGCAGCAGCCGCAATTTATATTACGCTTTTCTTCTGTTGTTTTAAGCATATCCTCAAAGATAACATTCTGTTCTCTTTGAGATATTTTCTTTGTTCGTGTTCTGTCACTCTTATCTACATATTTTGTAAGAAAATCTTCAAGCTTTAAATCTTTGAACTGCTTATTAAGTGCTTCGAGCCTCTTTTGAGGAGTAAGCTTACGTCCCCATGCAGATTTTTTAGAATCGTTCTTGCTGTTTTTCTTTATTTTCTGTAGTTCATAGAAAATATTGTCGTTGTGATCATTCTTTTCCTCTATGCCGGTACCATAAAGACAGCCACCGCTGCAATTAAGCGCATCAAGGAAAAGATACGGATAATTTCCGCTCATTATCTTCTTTTTATTTTCAGAGATATAATTATATAATATTTTTTCTCCTTCCATCTGTCTTACAAGCACATCTTCTCCAAGAAGCCAATATACGTTCTCTTTTAGTCCGCCGGGCATCGGATATATAGATCCCAGACCATATTCTATTTCATCGGTAATAGGCTTCGCATTTGCCAAAGGATGCTCACGTAAATACTTTACCAGATGACTGAAAGTAAGATTATACTGGACGAGTCCTGCGTTTCCTGGCTCATCTATTTCATTTTTCTTAGCTATACAAGGACTTACAAATGCCAGTTTATCAGTCAGATTCTTGTATTTTCTTAAATAGACAGCGGTGCACATCATGGGTGAATGTACCGGCATTAGTTTTTTTATAAGCTCGGGAGCATATTTTTCTATATATCCTACAACAGCAGGGCAAGGCTGCGAAATACCTCCAAGGAAATTGTTTTCAGTGATATACTTAATATATCCCCAAGTACAAATATCCGCACCATAAGATACACTGATCAGCCTTCTGACACCCATGCCTTTTAACTGACCTAAGAATTTCTCATATTCATTCGGATAATTTGCCTTAAACGCAGGAGCAATAATAAGAGATATCTTTTCTCCTCTTTTTAGGTCATTAAAGAACCTGTCAACATCATCAAAGTGTTCCCTTGCATGATGTTCGCAGGCATCTATGCATGCACCGCAGGCTATACATTTTGTTGCGTCAACAACAATTCTGTTTATGCCGTTTTCATATACAGAAACGTTTGCTCCAACACAGCTGCAGGCACCTATACATCGGTTACAGCCAATGCAGTTATCATTTGTCCTGATTAATTCTGCCATGTAAATATCTCCCATATGACAATCATTATTTATATCTGGTTAAATACAGCTATCAATAATAATCACACAATTATTAATTTTAGAAATTATTCTTCACTCTCACCAAAAAAGAATAAATTAATTCCCGCTAAAAGACCTTCTGCAACCTTTCTTTGTTTAGCTTCAGAATGGTCAGACTTGCGATCTCCAATTTCAACATCTATCGAAGGAATAGTAGAATATGATGTCTGTGTAAGGTCTAATGGAATATTCCCGTTGCCGCATATCTTTATTCCTGCTTCTCTAACACCTGCCAAAAGAGCTTCTCCAAGTGCATTATGCTGTTTCCAATGACTTGCAACCGGTTCCATCGCACGATACGAGGATACATTTGGAACCCCTATGTAAAAAAATCCTTTGTCTGTTTCAGTAGAATCATAGTGCAAGGCAATATGACAATCGGCATACTGATTTGAATATACTGTTCTGGCTATATTGTCAAGCTGTACGTCAGCACTCTCACGGATCATCAAAACATCGTAGCCATCCTCAAGAAGCATATCTTTTAAAATTATTGCAATTGACAGGTTTGCTGCTGCTTCGCTGGTACCATCAAAAAAGCTTGTTCCGGAACTTACAGCTGTTGCATAGGTTGAACCCTTAGCAGTACTTCCACCGGTCACCTTAGAACTCCCATCAGGATGACATAAAGTTTTCACTTTTCCTCCTCCCGATGTACCATGGCCTGCATTTACAGCAACAACAATATTTTTTCTGTTCTTTGAATTTGAATAATATAAAATCGGAGTATCAGTATGGATTTTTGAATAATCTGCATATTTCCAATCATCACCCCAGATTAGTTTTTCTTTTGTAATATATTCAGTAAATGTAGGTTCAGGCGACACCGTAGGCTCAGGTGTCCCGGTAACTTCTGTAGTTTCCGTAGGCTCAGGTGTAGGTATTTCTGTTACTTTAGGCATATCTGTGGTTTCAGGTATTTCTGTAGGTTCAACCATTTCAGTAGGATTAAGTATTTCTGTGATTCCGGGAATTTCGGTAGGCCCAGGTATTTCTGTTACTTCATGCATTACAGTGGGCTCAATTATTTCTGTGATTTTCGGAATTTCCGTAACTTCCGGGGTTTCTGTAGGTTCAATTATACCTGTCGGCTCCAGAATATTTGTAATTTCCGACATCTCTGTAGGCTCGATCGGCTCAGTTGGCATAGATGTTACCACTAAATCTGAATCATCAGATTCTTTAATATCCTTATCCTTATCCGATATTTTTGTCGGAATTGGATTTTCATCAAAAATACCTTGACTTAAGTTGCAAGCTGTTAACATACAAAAACTAAAAACAATGCTTGCTATCAATACTTTTCTTTTCATATCCTATTCCTTTTGGTTTCTTTGATTTCACATGATGATCCAAAGCAGAATCACCAACGCGATCAAAACCAAGTAATATTTCAGCGGAAGCCGTGCTGTTTCTTCAGGCTTTGCAATGCTGTTGATCCAATCGTTTGATTGAACAACTTCATCCTCTTCTTCCTTTTCGTCCTTCTTTTTCTTATTCTTCAGGTTTTCAAGTTCTAACAGATAGATATCGACTTCCAATGAATGATTCTTTTTTGCTAAATTTGAATCTAAAACATATAGCGCTATGATAATAGGAATCGATGCAAATAAAGCGATATTCATCAGTTTTTCCGGATTAAAGCTGCAAAAGAAAACCGCAAATACACACATCGCAGCAATACACTTTATCAAAGTCTGTTTTTTTGAGTACTTATCTATTTCCTTTTGAACACATAACATTTTAATTAAAAATTCATTCATAAACAAAATCTCTTCTATTGTTTGAAAGCATGTCCTTACTATGTGCAAAATAACAGAACTATTATATCACTAAGTCTATATTTATTCAATATTTTTGATAAAAATCAGGTCTGCCCAAAATTTTTAAGCCTTTGAAAGGTATTCATCCAACTGACTTTGGATATCGTTTATCAGTTCATAAATACCGGCTTCTTCTAGTTCTTTTCTCATCTTCGGAATTACCACATCCGGATCTGATGTTCCCGTCATAAGATCCGTAGAATAATTGGAATATATCGCATTAACAGTAGCTATGATATCTTCCTTCCGGGTCTTATCATAAACAAAACCTTTGGTTTTACTCCATATACCGTACTCTTTATACCCTTCGTATACCTTACTCCACTGATCCGGATCCGACATAAACTCACGGCTTACCGATTCAACAGAAGCATTTACTACAGAGCCGAAAGGATAAAGCGCTACCTGATATCTGTCAACTCCTTCCTGAGTACGGAGCACGGTCCCGTTTTCAAGATAATTAAAGTGTTTTCCTTCTATACCATAGGCAAATATATCACGGAATTTTCTGTCGGTATTGAGCAGCTCTATGTATTTTAGTGAAGCTTTTGCTTTCTTTTCATTACACCCCGCACATATTCCGATCATGGCTCCCTGTTCTGTCGCCCTTGAAATATACGGTCCATCATAAATCGAAGTTTTTACACGGAATCCCCAGTCAGCAGGATTCGAATAACCGCTGTACCCGCGCCATGCTACACCAAACCTTACAGGAGTATCCTGATCCACTCCGGAGCTTTCTAGTGCAGAAGCATCCGGATGGATATATCCCAATGTATACCATTTATGTAAAAGCCTGAACCGCTCCATAAGCTCTTCACATTCCCATATAGGTATTACCTTCGGAGTATCACTCTTATATGGGATGGAAGCTACTGTCCCAACTATACGATCAAGAAAATTTACAAATCCCGGGATTCCGCCCTTTGTTACAGCAAGCGGATACTTATGAGGATAATCCTTCTTATATGCTTCAAGATATGGTTCAATATCTTCAAAGTTCATAAACTCCGGGATAGTCATTCCTTTCTGTCCTTCAAAATAATCTGCATTCAACCGGTACATCATTTCAGATCCCATATCTTTAAGAGTGGGAACACCGTATATCCTTCCGCCCAGTTTTGCTGCATCCCAGTAGTCACCTATAATGCTGTACAGTTCCGGCGTTTCTGTCTGTACAAGATCCGTAATATCATAGAATAATCCTTTTGATGCGGCCGTATCATAAGAATTCAGCCATTCACAGGTATATATCATATCATAATATTCACCTGAAGCCATTATCAGATTTATCATTTCCGAAGGCTGAATCTCAAGATCTACAACAACTCCTATTTTTTCTTTCGAATAATTATTTGCCGCCTCAATAATCTCATCTATATCATCCGGTACAGATGTTCCGTAAACCACCCATCTAAGCCTGGTTATGCCCGCACTTTCATCATCTGTGCCTGAACAGCTGCTAAGAAGAGATATTATAAGAATAACCGAAATAAAACAAGAAATAAACTTTTTTAATCTGCCAAGCATATCTCAATCCCTCCTATTCCTTCACCGCACCTATAGTCATGCCGGTAACAAGGAATCTCTGAAAAAACGGGAAAAGGATCATTATCGGCAGAACAGTCACTACTACCAATGCCATTCGCATGGCAGTACTCGGAAGTTGGACTGTGTTCATTCCCGATAGATTTGCGGCATCCCTTGTCATCGCTTTTATTGTTCTTTCTATATTTACAAGAACATATTGGAGAGGATACAGTTCCTTATGGTTCGAATCAATATAGATCAGAGCCGGGTACCAGCTGTTCCAGTAAGCAAATATCTGGAATATAGCAACAGTCATTACAACCGGTCTGCATATTGGAAGAACTATATGCAGAAGACTTTGAATCGGTGAAACTCCTTCCATCTTTCCGGCTTCTATCAACGAATCAGGTACGCTTGTTCGGAAATAATTACGCAAAATCATTAGATACCAGGTTGAACACATCCCCGGAAGGATCAGCGCAAGATATGAATTCTTAAGATGAAGGATCTGAGTATTCACCATATATGTTGAAACAAGTCCCCCGGAAAACAGCATCGGTATAAGAAGATATACCATAAGGGCTTTTTTATGTTTAAATTCTTTTCTCGAAAGCGAATAAGCACAAGGACACATAAATAACAACCCAAGAAATGTTCCCGAAGCAGTGATTATTACCGAATTCAAAATTGCCCTCGGAAGTGTACTGCCTGATTTGAACAGGTATTTATATGATTCAAAAGAAAATTCTTTCGGCCAAAAGCGGTAACCAAATTCCGTAAGACTCTGTTCAGAAGAAACCGATGCCATAATAACAAGCAAAACCGGCATAAATGCTATGATTATCACTATCAGGAAAAAAATTACAACTATGAAATTTACTTTTTTGTTAAATGAACTTACCTGAGGCATTGTATACCCGGTCTGAGTATTCTCTTTTTTCATTTTTCGACCTCATAAAAATCAATTATACCAAAGCACTTTCTTTATCCATTTTGCTCACTATCACATTAGCAACAATCAATAACACACACCCTACAGCACTCTGAAGAAAAGCTGCCGCAGATGAATAACTGAAATTTGCATCCTGCATCAGTGATTTATAAACATATACATCCAGTGTCTGTGTCACTTCCTGTAATGCTCCGGAATCCATAGGTACCTGATAGAACAGTCCAAAATCACTTGAGAGAATACTTCCGATACCAAGTATGAAAAGAGTGGAAATTGTTGTTTTTAAATGTGGAAGTGTAATATATCTTACTCTCTGGAAAAAAGATGCTCCATCCAAAGAAGCCGATTCATACAGTGTCCTGTCTATCGCCGTTATCGAGCATAAATATATTACCATTATATATCCTGAAGACTTCCAGATACCAAGTATTATAAGTATTACACGCCAGTATTGCGGAGATTGATACCACTGGGTTTTATCAAAACCTAAGTTTTGAAGTATGCTGTTAAACAAGCCTGTATCGGTTGAAAGGAATCCATAAACACAATAGCCTACAATTACCCAAGAGATAAAGTATGGCAGAACCAGTGTCATCTGAACCAGTCCTTTTATTGATTTCTGATGAACTTCAGACAAAAGTATTGCAAGGAAAACAGGTATGATTATACCTGCAATAAGAAATATCACATTATATAAAAGAGTGTTAAGAATTATAGAACGTATCTGAGGATTTCTGAAAATATATGAAAAGTTTCTGAATCCAACCCATCGACTGTTTACAAAAAGGTTTTCAAACAGTGATTCTCCGGGAACCGGAGTAAATTCCTTAAAAGCAAATGCTATACCAAATAATGGAAGATAGCAGAACAAAGCATACCAGACAATAACAGGTACGGTCATAAGATTCAGCTGCCTGCTCTCCTTTTTCGACGATTTAACTAAAGATTTCTTTTTACTCATCGTATTTATCCCCTGCTCAATAAATTATCGGCGAATCCGAAAACATAAACACTGGTTTTGATCAATATAACCTCGAAAACGCCTTCAGCGTTTCCTTGGTAATAAAACGATGCTCCACATCTGTTTTATTATATTGCAAAATACTGTTATTTGCAAGAAAAAAAGCCTCCGGTTTTATCCGAAGGCTTTTATTGCAAAATTTACTATTAATCTGTCATTTTATATGGATTAAATCCATTTGCAGCCATAATAAACCACGCTGTAGGACTTATATGCTTTTCATCTGAATACAGCCAAGGTTCACCTGTAAACAGATATATTCCTGTGGAAAGATTTTTGACTGAAGCTGCATGGAACATTCCGTCCTTATCCTGCAGGGTGATAAGCGTATCCATAGCCTTCTCATAAGCTGCCGTATCACCGCGCAAACGGTACATAAGTGCTGTGAATGCTGTTCCCTCACTCCACCAGCCTCCGTTCACATTGCTCTGGCAGAATGGATATCCTCCTTCTTCTGTCTTCATATCCGAAACTATATCAAGCGCCTTTTCATAAGGCTCATAAAGGTCTCCCAGAGCTAAAGCACTCCACACCTGTGCATCAAGTACTATCGCACTCTTGTCCGGGGTCTTTCCATCACTTGTTGTTCCGGTATAAAACAGACCATTTTCAGAATCATACATTGAATCAATAAATTTCAGGACATTTTTTGCTGCTTTTCGATACTTCTTTTTGCCGGTTATCTTCCATAATGCATTTGCAACGCTGTATATATCCAGATTCTGCTCTAAACTGCAGTAAGTATGCTTCGTTATCTGGGCAGGCTCTGCCTCTTCCCAGCCGTCAAATCCTCCGGTAAATCCATAAGATACTTCATTAGGACAATACTGCAGGATCCAATCCATAAGAGAACATGCTGCCTTTAGGTATTTCTTGCCACCGTATTTCTGGTAATACAAAATAAAAAGCATACAAACAAAACTCGAAACTCCGCCTGAACTCCCGCACTGATAAGCATCCTCGAACCAGGTGTAAGCATCCTTTTCATACCATCCCGGAAGTCTCGTTCCACTGTCCCACCCCGGGAATGGTGAAATGTTTCCTGAAGCATATGCATTTCTTACACGTTTCGAATTTCCCTTTAGTCCGACATGCAGATATGCTCTGTCATTGTTGATAGCATATAAAAATGAATCTACTATTTTCTTTGCTTCTGATTTCTTCCCCTCTGAAATAAACGCCATGCCTACAAGTGCATTGTCATAAGAAAAAGCAGCATTTTTAATATATTTATTTTCTGTATCATAGGACCGCATAAGTACCGGAGCATTTTTAGCCATTTTAATATTTCCTGAATAGTATATATCATCCAAATAAAATACTTTGCTCCCTAATCCACTCGTGAAGTCGCTTAAAACATAACCAAACCCGCATACTACATAGCTTAAATCATATCCTTTCAGCGGAATGACATATTCCTTCCATTCTCTGGTAAGCTCAACCCATCCAAGACTGATTTTAGTAGTACTGTCAGGATATTTTACCAGTTTTGCATCTGTGGATCCATCATATCCGAATCCCGAAACAAAAAATTCTACGACCTCACCTCCCTGCTCGCCTCTTGCCATAAAATGAAGTTCTTCAGCACCGGTAAGGTCTAGTCCCTGTCCATCCATAGCACCCGTATTGATTACCGGGGCACTTTTAGCAGCCGGAAGGTATCCGTTAAGCATCATCCAGCCTCCCCACGAATACGTGATTAATTTTTGTTCGCATCGTATACAGGACGAACCGCTGTATGGTTTCTCCTGCCAGTTTTCATTCATTTCCACTACAAGGGTTTCATCTGAAGAGAACATTTTTGCCCGTTGGGTAAAATAGTTTTCTGTCATTCCAAAATTCTTATAAACGTAGACCGATGAACGTAATTCCTTTAACCGAGCAGAAAGTGCGTTAAGCGCCTTTTTCTTTTCCTTTGCATAGGTCTTGGTTTTAGCCTTATTAGTCTCATCAGTTGTTTTTACATTATTATTCGTCTGCGCTGCAGATTTTGCACTGACAGGAACTGCTGTTAATCCGGCTGTCAATGACGCAATTACTAAAAATGCTGTAAAAATTTTCAAAACTTTTTTCCTCATAGACTCTGCTCCTCCTTTTCCGGAAAATAATAATTTCCTTTATATCATGAGTATATCACAAACATTTTAACATAGCAATTGCAAATTATCGAATAATTTATTCTTTTCGAATTTATTGTTTTGAATATTTCAAATATATTTATTTTTATTCATTCAATTTTATAATGAAAAGTTATATAAAAACATGGTTTTAATAAGATTTTTATTCATTCGATATTTTATAATTTTCAGTAAATCTTAATCAGATTGATATTAATATTACAACATATTTTTTTCACATATTCAGTTTTTTTTAACTGACAATTTGAAATCTTTTACTTTTTCAGAAAATTTTTATTGAAATAAATTTAAACCGGTTTTATAATGTTGTCATAATGCTAAAGGAGGCGAATTCTATGTCAGAAAACACTTCAGATTTTAATACATCTTTAGATTCCATTCAGGATCTTGGTTCTATTATTTCTTCTAATCTTAAAAGACTTATTTCAAAAAACGGAATCACACAGAAAGATCTTGCAGATAAGTTAGGAGTAGCTCCGGCATCGATGACTGATTATTGTAAAGGAAGACGCATCCCTAATGTTGAATTCTTTGTATCGCTTAAAAATCTCTATGATATATCAATTGATGATTTTCTTACAAAGAGTATCAATCCTTCCTCCCGTTCTCTCCCGGCAAAAGAGTCCTCATTTGTTACCAATGTCATGACAACATATCATAAATATTGTGGAATCTATTTTGTCTACTATTTTGACACCGGAAAATACAAAGGACGAGATACCCAGCCTCCAAAAGATTCTGTTCATTTCGGAGTCCTGTTTATATATGAAAATCCTTCAAGTCTTGATGTCCCTGAATTTAGCTGCGCAGCTGTTCTCGGGATTAAAGAAAGAGAAGATGTTACTATTTTAAAAAAGACTTTGGAAGATCTAAGTGATCCTTCAAGAATTATAGACTACATAGGAAATAAATATCCAAACACAGCTTATTTCGGAGATTTTGAACTTTCAAATGAGCACGCATTTGTTACGATGAGTCACGCAAGCACTGACAAAGCACTGCTTATCTTCCATCGTGTTGATAATAATAAACCCAATTATACCGGCGGAATCGGTACAATAAATTCAGTATCAAAGGGTAGAGAAAGAGCTCCTGTAGTTCAATTCATCGGTATTTCCAGATATCCGTTATCAATGTCCATAGAGGAAATACATCATAGTTTGTTACTTAATTATCCGAATTTCCAGGCTGAATCCGAAACCGAAGATATGATAAGCAATTTTAAAGCCCTTTATCTTGATTCTGAAGTTGCTAAACAAGGCTTTTCAGAATATCAAAAATCTATCATAGTTCGTTCTACCCTTGAAAGATATATCAAAAAAAGTCTTGAAAGAAATATGTTTAGATATGGAAAAGTTTCCGAAAGAGACGATGACGAATGGTACCACGCTATAAAGGTGGCATCTAAAAACGATAACAATTAATTTTGACAGCACACCGGTGCAGAAAATTCGAGGTGATCTTATGGCATATGAGATGAAAATTAATTTAAATGATATCATGAATCTTTACAGTAAGAATCACAAAGTCGGTAATAAGCACGATATTAAGAGAGCGTTTGAATATGCGTCCGATAAACACGAAGGTATTACACGCGGTACCGGAGAAGCCTATATTTGTCATCCCCTAAGAGTAGCAAAACTTGTTACTGAATGGGGATTTGAAAGTGATGTAATTATTGCTGCTTTGTTACATGATGTAGTTGAAGATTGCGATACACCTCTGTCCGAAATCGAAAACCTTTTCGGTACAAATGTTTCAGACATCGTTGATGTTGTAACTGCACTGAGTGATAAAGATTTTACCGATCATACCCTCACCAAGGCCCAGCGTGATCTTCTTTCTGATGCCAAACTTCAGGAAAAAATAAACGATAAGGCTCTTTATGTCAAGATTGCGGACAGAATAGATAACTTAAATACCCTTTCAGGTGTCAAGGAATCAAAACGTATTCCGAAGGCTGAACATACCCGCGAAATTATTATTCCTATAGTTAAGTTGGAAAATGCATACCATTTTGTTGATGTTCTTGAAGAACTCTGTTTTCAGACCGAACATCCTAAAATGTATGAAGATATGACAAAGCAGTACAGATCTCTCTGTACTGCCAATAGTAGAAAATGCCAGGAATCTCTGGATATTCTTTCAAATGTATTTGACCCACATTACAATAATGAAATTAATGAGCTTGATCGTTACCATCGTTATATCGAAAATTTTATCTATAATCATCGATCCTGTATCAGTATTTTCAGGCAGATAAGCCATGATGCCGAAAATATTAAAGATGATTGGCGTCCACTTTTCTCTAAGGAGAACATTGCCCTTTATGACCTTACACTCATCGTAAGTGATGAACTGAGCGATGATAATTCCAGTATTCATCCCAATGATATCTTTTTCCAGTATTTTGAAAAGGCTCTCTCTCATAAGGGTTTTTATCTGATCAAATACTGTTTTACTACTTATAAAGACACCGGATATTTTCTTATTTCTGACGAAATGGATAATCTGTATAGGGTCTTCGTTCGCACCGAAAGAGAATACCAGCGCTATACTTATGGAAATATAATAGACGAGGACAGTTCTCTCGCTTTAGCCGATATTAATGAAATTGAACCCCGCGACACCTATAATGAGAAAATTAAAGTATTCCGAAGAGACGGATCTGCTATGCTCATAGATAAGGGTGCCACTGTTTTGGATTTCGCCTTTAATATCCACAGTGATCTCGGCTACCATTTCGTCTATGCCATGGTCGACGAATCAAAAACCCAACTTCCTGCTTTTACCAGACTAAACGAAGGTGATACCATTACAATAGTAGCCAGTGCCGAAATAAATCCGGACATTACCTGGTTCAAATACGTAAAAACCAGCAAAGCAGTTCATTTCCTTGTAAAGTACTTTCAAGGTAAACAATAAAAATATTTAAGTCCCATCTCTTATTACTCCACACCTTTGGTTTTGGTATTGTTTTCTTCTGTATCACCAACTACGGCCCCGCCATATAAGGTGTTGTCTGTGCCGGGTTTTGCCTTATCTCCGTCAGGCACTTTATCCCCCGGTTTTAACGTACCGGCTCTGACACCGTCTTTACTTGATTCGACAGTAGTATTGTTTTCCAATGACGAATCACCTTTCTTATCACTGCCACAAGCAGAAAGTGAAATAATAAGTACCAATATTGTAATAAATACAATACTTTTTGTGATACTCTTCTTCATATTGAACCTTCCTATTCTGTCAAGCCCTTTTTTTAGATTTTTCAAGGCTTTGACGATTTTTTTATATCTCAAAACAGAGCCAATAGTGATGGATATCATAGTATCAAGTACTGAATAATCGATTTTGGGGGTACAGCGAATACAG
>JAFXXN010000041.1 GCA_017542245.1 Lachnospiraceae bacterium | reverse complement strand
GCCCGAA
The DNA here is from genome assembly GCA_017542245.1 of Lachnospiraceae bacterium. Lineage (GTDB taxonomy): Bacteria > Bacillota > Clostridia > Lachnospirales > Lachnospiraceae > RUG11977. The sequence goes on along the minus strand of JAFXXN010000041.1, from coordinate 3,588 downwards.
TAGCCGTATAGATAAGGTTCGGCATATGTTCCACAAGTTAGCTTAACAGCTTGCAAAAGTCATATAAAATGAGATTTGAAAGGATTAGAGACTAATTATGATGAAGCTCTGAAGATGGGATATCGTCTTGTTGATACAGCCAATACCGGAATATATTCTTTCAGGATAATTTACCAAGATAGGAGAGGAATTAAAGATGCTTATTGTTTTTGAAGGATTGATTTTAAGTTTCTGGCTGTTACTTATATGTGTAGTTGGCATAGCGAAAGACGGACCGGTAGGGCTTGTTGTTTTCTATGAGCAGGAAGTACAGGACAGGGTTATTGAATTGGGATTGACTACAAAAGAGAGGATAAAGAAGATCAGTATCATTTCAACCATGGCATTATTTCTGCCGATGGTGACAGTGTTTCCTGCAATTGTATATTTTTATAATGGAGTAAACGGATTCCGGGATTGTTTTATTCAATTAACTGTCATCTATCTGATAGCGGGATTGTTTGACCGCCTGTTTATTGACTGGTGGTGGGTAGGACACACCAAGGCATGGATCATTCCCGGGACTGAAGAATTCATGCCTTATATATATGGTAAAACCCTTGTGGGTAAATGGGTGGGAACACTTATCGGGTTTCCGATATTGGCAGCGATAATTTCCGGGGTTATAACGCTGCTGACATAGATATACGGTTAGATTTGACATGATCCCGATAGTATAGAAAATCGGAATAGAATTTGCAGGGGGATAAAGAAAAACATGATTAAATACGGAGAATTTATTACACCGGAAGAATATATGGAATTGCGTAAAATGGTTGGATGGGTTGAGTTCCCCATTGAGCAAGTTAAAACTCCGATGCAAGGAGGATCCGCAGATGTAATGACAGACAGTTGCCCATCCGATATAATGGGTGGGAAACCAAATATACTATGGAGGTAACAGTCATGAACAAGTATGTTTCGCTGGATAAGCGAAGTAAGAAAGCTCAGCGCGAGTATCACGCAAAGCAGAGACGCACCTGGGGAGAACTTAATCCCGTGACAAGGAGCGTACCGAGCGGAAAGACTTACAATCGAAAGAAGGAAAAGCAGAGAATCGGCAAAGAGTTCAGAAATGGATTTGATGCCGATCTTTTTTTTCGAAAGTTCTTGACATTACTACGTATACGTACTATACTACGCATACGTAGTAAGATGAGGAGATAGAGATCTGATGAATAAATTGTTTAGATTTAACGTGACTAAAGATACAGGGAATGCGGCTATTACCGGTTTCACAATGATCGTTCTTAGTCTGCTGATGATCCCATTTGGAAGTGATTCAGTAATGGATACTGTCATCTCGTTCATCCTTAGAGATGTTTTGATGATCTTTGGACTGGGTGTTGTCTTTGTAACCATATATGTTGAGAGGAAGGGAAAAGAGGCTGCAAGGGAGCTGGGATTTACAAAGCACAAATGGTTCCTTAGTCTGATATTAAATCTGCTTTTTGCTGCAGGCCTTCTTGCAATTTTTTTGAAAGACCAGGTTCCTGAAAATGTTATTTCCTTGAAGAATTTATATGGTGCTTCTTATATTCTGGTTGCCGGAATATTTGAGATGACATTCATATACGGATTTCTCAGGATGAGTTTTGAAAAGGCATTTGGAATTGTCCCGGCGATCATACTGACATCCGGATTCTATTCGCTTCATCATGCGGGATTTCAACCTGAGTTTTTGCATCTGTTTCTGGTGGGGCTGATGTATTGTGGAGTATTCTACATTACACAGAATATGCTGATAATATTTCCCTTCTTCTGGGGAGTAGGTGCTTTATGGGATGTTTTGGTATCATCTGAAGCAGGAAATGAGATAAAGAATCCGATATCGTTTGCTATTGCGTTTATAATTATTTCTGTATCTGTTATATGGCTTTTGTTTAGAAAGTGGAGGAGAAGATTAAATGTTATCGAAAACATCAATAGTGATCCTGGGAATGCTCAGGAAGGGTGAGATGAACGCTTATGACATGCTCAAAATGATCGACAGAATGAATATGAAATACTGGTTTCCGATCGGAGCGACCACTCTCTATGAGACATGTTTAAGACTTGAAAAGAAAAACTATATAGAGAATACGGGCGAATCAGATAAGAAAGCTGTTTATAAGCTTACGGATTCCGGCAGGAAGGAATTGAAGAGCACTATCTGTGCATTGTTCGAGAGGGTGGATTTTGATTCCGTATGGTTTTGCCTGGCAGTAATGTATTCAAGTGTCCTGAGCAAAAAAGAATTGGAACGTGAGATCGGGATCCGTACTAAGCTCCTTGATGAATATGAGAAAGGCACTTTAGAGAACAAGGAGATAATGCTTAAATATGATGTTTCTTATATTGAAGTCTGCGCAATAGACAGGATGCTTCAGATAATACAGATGGAAAAAGAAACACTGAATGATTTTTCCAAACAGTCTATTTGACTAAAGAACAGTTATTGAAATAAGAGGACAGAGTGGTGGAAGAGAAAGAACTCTATAAAGAACTTGGAGTATTAACGAAGGAAAAGAACAAATGGAAAGAAAACATACCGTATGTATCATCCCTTCTTGATCATCAATCTGTAAAAATACAGGCTAAAGCCCTTTGGCTGCTTGCTGAGATGGGGCTGGAATATACTGTGTTGGTTAAAGATGCGATTCCGGATATCGTTTCCTTTTGTGACAGTCAGAATCCTCTTCTAAGAGAACGTGCCATTAACGCGCTTGGAAGGATCGGAAGAGGAGACTATACTTTGATTGAATCGTATTGGTCAGATATGTTTCGTTTCGCTACAGACGAAGAACCCAGGGTCAGATTGAGTTTTATATGGGCTTCCGAGAATATCGCGACAAACAATCCCGACATCTATAAGAGTTACATGTCAGTATTTGAGAAACTCCTATATGACCCGGATGACAAGGTAAGAATGGAAGCGCCGGAGATTTTTCGTGTTCTTGGTAAACGCAGACCCGAGTTTGTTTTGCCATATATTGAATTGTTGCGAAAGATATCGGAGTCAGATGAGAACCGAGTTGTTCGTATCCATAGTTTGGGTGCGATTAAAGCAGCAAATTATTAAAAAAGTAGGTTTTCGGTAGGTTTTTGGTAGGAAAGTGGTAGGTTTTGAGTATTCTTTTTTCAAAATAGGTGTGTTATATTTACAATGGACAAAGCGAACGGGAAAACAAAAACACCCGAGCCGCCGAGTCCATTTTCTTTTGCAAAAGAATACCGGCAATGATGAGCGTCAGATCATGACTTCGAAAGAGGTTGTGAGCCTGGCGCTTTTTTCATGCCATCAACCCAAGGCCGAGGATGACGATCCGGAGCCGACACAAAAAGCGAAAGGATAAAACACACTATGGATTATGAATCATTCAAAGAGAAGTTCGTAGAGGACTTAAAGGACAGGCTTGATGAGCAGGGCGCTGATGTAAAGGTTTCGGTCAACACCGTAAACAAGCTCAACGAGAGTTACGAGGCTGTAACGGTCACGCCTGAGGGCAGCAACATCGGAGTGAACATCGGGATCGATAAGTTCTACGATGCGATGGAAAACGGCAGATC
>JAFXXN010000040.1 GCA_017542245.1 Lachnospiraceae bacterium | reverse complement strand
CCGTCAAGATTCTCGGTGCTGCAATTTACACACATGGTAAGGACGCCGCTCTTATGATGCTTCCATGAAGGTGAGGCGGGTATGCACTTTACTCCCTCAAGCATATAAGGGGATTTGCTCATTCCGTCGGATATATATCTGAGTCCGAGCTTCCTGCAGGCCTTCAGCGTCTCTCTGTCATATGAGTGATGAGGAGCCACAAATACTTCCGTATCAAGTCCGTTCTGGGAAAGGAGATGCTTTCCTTCCCTGAGCATCTTGAGCTGTGATTCGTATGATCTTCCAGCAAACTCGGTGGGAACATCACCCGACAATATGCCTATACTCTTTCCTGTAGAAAGATGATGGTTTCCGTGCATTGCAATGGTCCATCCGTCTTCCTTAAGCCTTCTCATGAGTCCCCAGAAATCCCTGTTGAACGTACCCTTTACAAGCTTGGGATCCTTATTATCCGGAACTACACAAAGAAGCGGCTTGATACCGGTCTCATCAAAGAAATTCTTGAACAGTATAAACTTATCCAGATCCATGGTGGGACAGATGTCCTCAAGCCTTACAACTATAGGATAATTAACCTTTTTACGCATGTCCCCATCCTTTCCGTTCTATCCCCATAAAACAGCTTTAGCGATACAAGGTAATATTTAACCAAAGTTAGTTATATTTTATGATATTTTGGCTTTTATGGCAACTTTACGGGGTGCCAAGGTCCCAATCTTCCCAAACCTCTTCCAGCGCGCTGTGATACCCGCTGAGCTTCTCATACTCATCCCTGCCTTCGGGATCATCGCAGTCTTCGATATCATACTTTTCGAAGAACTCCTCACAATCTTCGATAAGTTGTTCATAATCTTCCAATACGGTTTTCACATCCGTATTTTCCGTATAAAAGACCATTTCAACAGGTTCCGGAAGTTCCATCGGGGTATAGGTTCCATTGACCTCCGGAAGCGTAAAGTCCGTCGAGGGTTTGCTATGCTGCGCGGCTGCCCACTTGCACATGACAATAAACAGTCTAAAGTATTTCGGAGTAAAAAAAAAGCCCGAAACCTGTTCAGGTTTCGGGCAAGAGCTGATGACCAGAATCGAACTGGTGACCTCCGCCTTACCAACGGGTAAAAATGCTTTGTCCATTTTTTCATAAATTGCCGCAAATTCATGTTTTATGAAGTCTGCAGCAATTCATTGTTTTATCCCGTTTATTGTTTTTTTATATGTTTTTACAATTTTGTTAGCCAATTGTTAGCCAAAAACGAATTGCCGAACTCACGTCTAAAAACTGTTAGGCATTGTAATCTTTATGCTGATACAAAACAGTCAGGTTATCCCCCAAAACCTTTGTCTTCTGCATCCAGTATAAAATATCTCCGCCATAAACCGCTTTGTCCTTCTTGAAAAAAGACACCACGCAACAATACTCAGGGTTCTCTTCCCTATGTTTTAGGAAAATATATACCGTATCCGAATCTCCCTTAAACTGACTCTCTATAATATAGTCGGCATTGATCAGTGATGCCATATGTGGCTGGTTTCTTGTAGTAAATACTCTGATAATATTGTCAGTATCTATATATTCCTCCAGAAACCTTAGTGAGCTTATTCGACTTTGAATGTCTTTATCCGGAACCGGATTCACATAAAATCTGCTATTCTCAAGTCTTGAATCGGTTATCTTTTTCTTATAAATGATATCATCCAATGTCTTCTTTCTGTTTCGCGGAATATCAATATCCTTTAAATACTGTAATCCTGTCAGATGATAAAAGTCTTCATCACGAAAATCTACTCTTAACTCCAATAGTTTTCTATTCCGCGACAGTATGAATTTGTACTCATATCTTGATAAAGCAACATATTTTGCAGCCGCTTCATATATTTTATCCATACTATAATATCCTTATCATGACAAAAAGCCCTACATTCCTGCAGGGATTTGTCATCACTCTAAGCAACTTTCTTTCGCCGAAGCTAAGATGGGCTATGGTAAGTTGCCACCTTTGTAAACCTCCATGTTCACCGCTTCCCATCGCGGATTCCACTTCATCGGCATATAAAGCATTTTTACGAGTGTGCTTCTCGGGAAGTTACCTTCCGATAATATTATCGGAAAAACACTGCAAAAAGTCAATAGTACTCAAATATGTTTTTTCATCCGAATCAGATTAGGAACTAGCTGCAAAACAAAATATTCCTGAGAACATCCGCAGCGACTTTATCCATACTCTTTAAGGCATGACCATATATATCGAGTGTAACACTGGGATTTGCATGTCCAAGCCGCTCTGCTATAGTTTCGATATTTACATTCCGGCCTATAAGCATTGTTGCATGAGTGTGACGCAGATCATGAAGCCTAATAATTGGAAGCTTTTCCTCAGGGTCAGAAACGGAAGAATTATACAGTTTTAAGAAATCAACAAATTTCTTCGACGGAGTATCAATATACATAATTGATCCAATCGAATCATCGGTTCTGATAAAGATATAATTCTTGTCGAATTCCTTACCACGATATCCCGTCCATTTTGAACCAACAGAAAGCGATAATTCCCTCTGCTGATTTTTCCATTCTCTTAACATATCAAAGCATTCCGGAGGAAGAGTAATCCTCCTGATTGAAGCCTTTGTTTTAGGTTTTTTAATGATTATTCCACCCGACCTGGTCTTTGATGCAGCTTTATTTATATCTATCTCATATTTTTCAAAATCTATATCCT
>JAFXXN010000039.1 GCA_017542245.1 Lachnospiraceae bacterium | reverse complement strand
CGAAGCACTGACCAGCATGAGAATCAGAGCAACAAGGCAAAGGATGGGTTTCTTCATCGTAGCTATCCTTCTTTCCACTGCCGGTCACCCCCCAGCATACCTTACACTATGATTCTTATCATTTTCAACCGTTTCCGTCCCATAGATCACTGTCTTGGATCTGCCCAAAACTGTTGCTCATGTAATCCCAGAAAAACCATAGATCTTCATGGATACCGATCAGAATATGAGATGGAATTCGTTCGCCGGGCAGTATCTGCGTGTGCGTGTTTCCTTCTGCTGTAATCCATCTGCATAATCTTTTCGTATTGATTATTTTGTATCCGCCATAAGGATGTTACCGCCGTTTCGCCAATACCATCTACTACAATTCCAACTGCTTCATTAAATCCAGAAACTTCATAACTTGAGGCAATGTGTGCCAAGTGATGTTCGCAAAACAACACTTTTGTAGTCTTAAAAGCAGAACACTTTTCTACGATAAGTTTTCGAACATTCTCTTTACAGCGAAAAAAAGTATATCTTTCAACAATATTTGTCTTAATAATCTTTTCAACTACTTCACTTCCGCGAATCTGTAATGATTTAGATTCATAGTTTATATAAGGATTAATGATATCGAGGAGTTCAAGATTAAGGCGATTCATCCACAGGGTTGGTTCATACCCAATAACAACAGCATCGATGTCATCCCAAGTTAAATTGAAAGAATTGTATCCAGAACATCGTTGTTAATTATCCACTTGTCAAAGAATAATTTGGGGAAATCCAAGTGAGCCATCACTTGAAAACCTCCGAACTCGATTGCTTTTTGCATTATCTGATAATACTCATGAATTGCTTTTGATACCGACAAATTTCCAGCCCCTGGAAAGACTGAATTATAGCAATGATGTATCCCAGCCGTTATACAGTCGAAAGGATACGAACTATATAAAGCAAACTCATCCGGAAACATATTTGGCTCTGAAAACTCAATTCCACTTAGCAATATTATCGAACTGTATTTTTCCCGCAGACGGTTTAGTTCACTGAAGTAATCTTCAACAACAAAGTTCTGCTTTCTGTTATCCTTGACGATTGAAAGATTTTTCTCCTCTGAATTAAAATCCACATGTTCAGTAAAACAAATAGCCCTTATACCCGATTTTTCAGCAATCAGACAGTAATCCTCCATCGTAGACACTCCATCAATTGAGAATTTTGAATGGACATGCATATCAAAAAAAGCATTCATAAGAGATGGTCTCCTCTCATCGAAATAATTCCAATCAGCAAACACATTCATCAGACAGGTAACTGACTCATGTTTATTTACTCGATTCCCCCTTTTTCCCATTCCTTATTTTAGACTTAGTGTAAGGTCTCTTATTTGACTTCAATCTATTTGAATATCCATCGTTGTTCGACGACTCCTTTTCTAATCCCGCAATATGTATTTTTTTTGGCACAACAGATTCATTGTGCCGGTTTAGTCTACTTACCAATTGACCGCATGCAGCTTTTATATTTCCGCCTCGAGACTCTCTGATTTTCACAGTAAGCCCTGATTTATTTAACTTATCACGAAATGCAACTAATTCCTGTTTGTTTGGTCTTCGAACTGCTTTACAATCTGTTTCGTTATATTGTAAAAGATTAATCAATACATTTTTATCTCGAAACCACTTTCCCAGTTGTTTTACATCATTCTCACGATCATTTATGCCAGGTATTAATAAATACGCTATAGTAACGCTACGATTATGTCTTTCTGAATATGAAAGAACTGATTGAACCACTTCATCTATATCATACCCTTTCATATGAGGCATAATAGAATCCCTTGTACGCTGGTTTGTGGCATGAAGAGATAACGTAAGCTGAATTTTTAAGTGTTCTTCTCTGAGCTTTTTCATCTGAGGAAGTGGTCCCGTTGTTGAGATTGTTATTCCATCGGTTGGAAAGTTAATTCCTTTGCGATCTCTTAAAATATGAATGGACTTTATCACATTATCATAATTAAACAGTGGTTCTCCCATACCCATGAATACAATTCTATTCACTTTACCTTTTACTAATATGACTTGTTGAACAATTTCAGACGGTGTTAGATTTCTTACAAATCCATTTTCACCAGAGGCGCAAAAGATACACCCAACAGGACAACCTACCATGGTACTCACGCATACAGTAGTACCAGTTTTCCGTCTAATGCTTACCGTTTCAATGCAATAGCCATCTGACAGCTCGAAAGCATATTTCTGAGTATCAACACCACGGAAGATTTCTTTGATTGTGATCGTTCTATATTTATCAGTGTTTTTAGATCTAGAGTATAATTCACGGTAAATCTTACCCGCCTCATTTTCTCCCAATACGCTTACCATTTCAGAATATGTATATCCATATGGATCCTTATATATATCCTTTGGTTGAACCGAAATATTCTTAACCATATTTGAGCCATGACCTCCAATTAATAAATGTTTTATAACTAAGTATATTGCAAAAAGTTTATAGTTCTTTTGCAACACCTTCTTTAAAAATATCAATAGAATCCAACATCTTCAAAGTCCGTTCATCACTACTAAAGACTGCAAACAGAGCCAGAAATACGGTCCAACTCATTTTTTTCTTACTATTTTCTATTGCATTGTATGTTTGCCTTGAAACGCCTATCCTTTCAGAGATATCAGCTTGAGAAGCGCCTATCCTTGCGCGAAGTACAGGCAACTCTATTATCATTGTATTGATTAGCTCAATTCTCTTACTGTTGTTAAACTCCACTTTTAGCTCCTTTCCGAAAGAATAATTTGCTCTCTTTTGCATAACCATGTTAAGAGCGCTACTAGATTTTTAAAAGTCTGCAAATCTTATCATAAATGGCAACACAATTTTAGCGTGTGTCGCCGATTTTGTCAATATGTCGCCATTGACGACTCAGGGTTGTTTCACGAAGCCGTTCTATCAGATCCATTCTTTATTCTGCATGTTTTTCAAATCCTCTTTTGCTCATCCGTTTGCTGTCGAAGTACTCACTGTTTCCAGCGTAGCATCATCGATTGAAATATACCAATAGGAATCTCCGGCCGGGTTGACAGCAGCATACCATAAATGATCCTCTTCGGAGAAATAGATTTCAACAGCATCATCCGTGAACATATCCGATGTAACTGGTACGTTGCTGGTTGACACCAGAATGAGCATCAACATGAATACCAAGCTCCGTCTCATTATACCAGACATTGTTTAGATATCCTCCTGTCAATGATGATCCCGGGCGCCTGAACGGAATCGTTCACCGAACAGGGGATCTATTATACCCCCAAGGTGCAATTCGATGCAATCCGCCCAATAATAAAGACGAGTCAGCTCAGTGTTTTGTTTCATCTGACATAGTGTTCCGGGGCATAATGTTTTGGCGATTGCTTTCAGTCAAGATGATAGTGGCAAGCAATGCATCGTTAATAACTTCTGCAAAAGCTTGTTGGTAGGCTCCGCCCCCAAGCCCCTGAAAACCAGAGCTGAAGCTCTGTGGTTGTGTCGTTTTCCTGCGTCATCCGACCTCTTGGCTTCGCCCAAAATGCAAAAAAGAAAAGCCCCTGAGCCAGTACGCTGCATAAAACAGTGTCTGACACAGGGGCCGTGTTATCGTTCTTGATGCTCCTCCCGGCGAAGATCTTTCTCTTCTGGCAGGTAGTCGCGTTCCAGAACATCGAAATTATACTTGATATGATTCAAGGTTGTGAGCTGCGGTTTCAGTTCTTCCAGGGTTGCATCATCGGTTTCTTTCTCTGCCTTCAGGGTATCATATTCAGTAGAAAGCTCCTTCAGCGTCGGCATCTTTCCATCTACAGAGGAATAAACAGCCTGCGATTTTTTGTGTGATTCGATATCTTGCCGATGCTCATTGTAGAACTTTGGAGACCAGCCAGAAGCTTTATACTGCGCGTAAACATCTTTCGTCCGCCGGTAATCACGGATCGCTTGCCGCAGTTCGTTGATCTCTTTCATGCGGTTTTTCTTTTCGCGGATTGCAGCGTAAAGCTTGTTTCGGTCAGAGCGTAACACGTTAATCTGATCTTCCAGCTCTTCGACGGATCCGATGTTATGCTCTTTCAGGAAAATGATCGACTGAGCTTTTGCGTCAATGTTGTTTCGCTCTGCCCAGATCATATAGCCTTTGCCTTTCCCTTCACGGAGCTTTGCGTCAACATCAATCAGCCTTTTCACCTGACTGTAGTTGTATTCGCTCCTGGGAATTTTCGGAATGTGAACATGATGGCCGTCAAGCACCTGTCTCAATTTTTCTTCTGAGTATTCCGCGCCAAGGCTGTCCAGGCGAATATATCGTTCTCCGCCAGGCGGCTTGATGCTGATATGAGCGCGGCGTTTGATCCAGCATCCCGCTTCTTCCATCAGCTGCATG
>JAFXXN010000038.1 GCA_017542245.1 Lachnospiraceae bacterium | reverse complement strand
CGTAAGGCTCGTACAGGCAAGAACCCTCGTACAGGTGAGGCAGTTAAGATTGCAGCTTGCACAGTACCTTCATTCAAGGCTGGCAAGGCTCTTAAGGACAAGGTTAACACCAAGCCCGCTAAGAAGGCTGCTAAGAAGAAATAATCTGTAATACAAATTCATATGTTTATAACGAATAATGCCAGACCCGGGATAAGGTCTGGCATTGTTCATTTTGTGAAAGGAAATTTCATGAAAAACATTTTGTGCCGGAGTGCACAATCCGACACTTCTAAAGGAGGTGATTAGCTGGATGAAAAACATTCTTCTTATATTGAAATCATTATATACCCATGATGGTGGAGATGCAATAAATATTCTATAAACATTTATAAATTTTCTGTATCTGTGCTGACAGCACAAGGCATGAAAAATGAGCTGCCATATCTTTGGTATGTACAGCTCATATTCATTAGGGAGATTTTATTATTATGAAAAAAGTCTTGCTAGCGTTTTCAGTTTCTTCAAATTGTCGCTTTCTTTAGTATCGTTATCAGTCCGATTATTGCAAGTATCGGGAAGGTGAATACTACAAGTCCAGCAAATACCATTCCGATAAGGATAAGCGGAAGGAGTATCAGGAATGCCAGTACTTTTGTGATTCCCCAACATGCCTTGAATGCAAATATCATCAGTTTGAAGAATACTATTATTGATGCTATTGTAAAAAGTATGATCATAGCCGCCACCTCCTTGTCTGTGCTATTGTCTTTTGTTTGTTTTTGTTGCAGTTATTATAATACCGTTCTGTGGTGAGTTAAAGAGTTTTAACTGCAAAATAGGATGCTCTAATTTGTCTTAATCTCGGCTACTTTATCCCTTAGCTCTTGTGATATTTCTCTGAAGATACCCTGCTCTTTGTAGGTATCGTTCATCATATCTATTTCTTTTAGAAGTTCCGGACTCTTCGGGTCATTTATCTCCGCATATACACTTAACAGAAAACTCATCACATCTATCTGCTTATCAAGATACCGGACAGCATTTGGATACTTTTTACATATGTTGATTGCTTCTTCGAGCTTCCTGGTAGCATTCTCCATATCCTTATGGAAGTACAGGCAGTTGGCAGTCGGAATGTAGATGATGTCTATGATCTCAAGTTCGGTAGGGAATACCTTGTAAGCTATTTTCTTAGCTTTGTTTGTGAGAGCAATAGTCTTTTTTATATCAGGCTCTATTAAGGTATAATACCATGCACAGACCATATCGTAGTAACAGCGGTTGTCATTATACTCCGGTATGTTCAGCTTTTTCAGCATACAATGAACTTTGCGCAGGAGAGTACTTGCTTCGGCTCCACCATCGGGAGTGCTTCTGATGAGGATGCTTGCAAGTCCTATGTAATATCCCATAAGGTACTTGTTTCTCTGGTCATCTTTAGACTGTTCAGCCTCGTATATTGCATCATCCATCTCGTTTATCATATTTATGATAGGTCTAGCTTCTTCTTCATTGTAAGGAACATATTCTGCACAGCATATGTCATAGTAGCTGCAACGGATATCGTGGTATATAGCCTTTATGATGTGTCTTGGATGGAGATTGGAATACTGTTCGGCTTCCCTTGATATAGCATCGAGCCTTTCGATATTATCGGAACCGACATATACATCTGCCATATCCTTGTAGTATTGCATAACTGTGAGATCGCTTAAGCCCTTGATATCATCCCAGGACCAGTTACGGACTGTTTCTGTGATAACAGGATGGAGCCTGACGGAACTGCCGGTACCAAGCCAGGTCTCTTCATAGAGCCAGCCTTCTTTAGCTAATTGGTGGATGGTTTCTATATCGAGCTTTAGTATATCGGTGATTACAAAACTGTCCAGACCTCTCACATCCATAAGTGACAGGGATTTGAGGATGATCTTAGCCTGTGAAGCCATATTCCCGGCATTGAACAGGTCTGAAATGATGTGGGACAGTGTTCCGTATGCTTCCTCACCATCTTTATAGTTGCTGATCTTGTCATTGCTGAATCTTGAAAAACCGTTCTTTCTGATAAGATCAAGAGCCTGCTTCACATCTATGTGCCCAGCGGTTATCTGCCTTGCTATAAGCTCTATGGTGAGTGTATGGCCATGTACGAGGTTTATTATCTCTTCAAAGGCTGATTTCTCATCTTTCGTTATAGGACGGGACAGATTCAGTGTTATAAGATCATACAGCTTCTGAATTTCCGATATGGCTTTGACTTCAAGGGAGGAGAAGCTGTTTTTGGGCGGTTCGTTCCTTGAAGTGATGATGGTATCGTAGCCATATTCGAGGATCTGGCTCATATCTTTGCTGATACGTCCGGAAAAATTGTCTAACACGATAAGAACCCGCTTATCAGTGCAGATGTTCTGGAATGCCGTTAACTTACGGCTGAAATATTCTTCTGATGTTTCATCAGACATTTTCCTTATAGTACTGATCTGGAGCTGCCGGTCATCCGTTAATGTACGGACGATATCACCGGTATATTCGAGAAATACGATAACATCATAATCAGATTTATGACGTTGGATATAGTTCTTAGCCAGTGTGCTCTTACCGATTCCACTTAAGCCGTATATAAAGAGGGTATGGTTATCCTTTAAGGTCTCTTTGATCATGCTGATCTCGTCATCCCTGCCGATAAAGGTGGGAGAGACAGAAGGAAGCTTGGGTACTATGTATTCTTTTAGGCTTATGGCAGATACAAGCTCTTCTAGGATAGATGATACCTGTGTCATATTTGCAAAACGATTGCTTGCAGAAGAGCGGATAGTACCACGGAACAGTTGGGTAAGCAGGGACTGTATATCGGGACGATCTATATACTTGCGGTATTCTCTTTTGGCTTCGGCGAAAGGATACTTAGAAAATCCCCTGTGATCCTTGTCAGAAGAATGCTTACCAAAAACAATGTAGAATACAAGTTCTCCGATAGTATAAATATCAGCCGATGGTCCTATCTTTGATATTGACTGGGGGTTAAGCTGTTCAGGAGCAGCCCATCCTTTGGTGCAGGATATGACGGTATTGAGGCTAACTTCACTTATCTTTCTTATACTGTCAAAGTCTATGAATTCTATAAGCTGGGTGATGGTATCATCCGGAGAGTTCTGCAAAATGAAAATGTTCTCAGGCTTAACATCAAGACAGAGGTATCCGGACTTGTGATAATAGCCTACGGTCTTTGCGATAGTAAGGCATATCTCTATATACTGCTTTAAGGTAAGGCTATCTAATTTGCTTAAAGTTGAACCACCATAGCAGGATACATCAATGAATGGGATACCGGAATACTCGAAGATGAAGCTGACAGGAGGAGTCTGGTTGTTCAGTACAGAAAGCTGCCGGATGTTGTTCTGCATCTTTCCGGAAGTTATGAAACGATCTTTGCCGTCAGCATAGTTATCCTGATTCTGCGGAGCATACTCTTTTAGGATACATTTTGACATAATACCATCGCATGACCTTTCAGCAAGGTAGGCGATAGTATTCGCACCTCTGCCGATAAGCTCCAGTATTTTATATTCTCTATTGTCTATCTGAAATCTGTATCCTGTTTCTAACATAAACGACCTCCGTATAATAGCTGCGGTGTATCTCTCCTGCATCTTACATCTGCGATTATACACCATCGAAATCCGGTTTTATAAAAATGGATTCCATCTATCAGCTTCGTCCGTATTCTGTCATGGAATAGAGAGTACATATAGGATCATAGGAGTTTGCACAGTACATGAGCAGACAGTCGAAGGGGTGGCACATATAGATCTGGGCGAAACCGCAAGAGTCAAGGGCGATATTAAGCTCATCTTTAAAGTCCATAAGGTTTGCACAGATGATGTCGTTGTCGGTGTTCTCAGCTTCGTGATAGAAATTATAGAATTTCAGGAGCATAAGCGTTTTTCGGAGCAGCTCATAAGATACTGTTCCGTCATTAACTATCTTTCCCAATGTTACATCATTAGGAAGTGACTCCGTGAAATGCTTAGGCAACCCACTGATCTTACTTTCCTTACCCTGATACTTATAACCTAGAAGGGCAGAGATGGTAAGGCGGTTAAGTCTGTCGGGGGTTATATTATCATTAACTGATTCATTTATGATAGCTTCCTTAACCTGTTCAAGTTCATCCATGATGATACTCTTAGCCTTCTGGAACTGCTGATGGCTGTCATAGCAGTGTGCTGAGAGGTACTTTAAGAACTCTGCGTCATCATCAATTTCCCTGATCTTAGCCCTTATCTGCATGGTTTCCGTATGGACGGTTTTCTGTACCGGAAAGGATTCTGATTCTTTTAGCATTTCGGAAGCTTTTGTATAAGGCTTCTTATGATAAAGACAGTAAAAAAATACTGCATCTAGCCTGTTTCTGAGTACAAATGGCAGTGTAAGGAAATTCTTCTGGAAGAAAACGGAAGTTTCCTTATAGTCCATGTCAAGTGCGTAGCAGAGATTATAGTTGTTGAGCCTGTTTACAGTTCCGGGAACAGTGCCCCTGATCCATTCAAGGATGGTACGGGGACAGGTCTTGCCGAGTTTGGTCTTAAACCTGTTCCTTACTTCTGAAAGCATGGTGTCAGTATCGGAGACAGTACATGAAACACCGAGATTAGTGAGCCTTTCTGCCAGTCCTTCCAGGAAGATAGGCCTTTCTTCAAGGCTTACGGCCATTTTTATTCCGTTAACGATATCTTCGGCACTTTCATAGTCCACTGGCTCGCCGAAACAGGCTTCGTCAAAGATATTTTCTGTATATTCATCCCGGAAAAGCTCCGAGAACTGCGTGTTGTTGTCCATTGCCGATACCTCCGTTGAGTATTAGTTTTAGTATAGAAGAGTTAACAGGAGATGTCAATAAAAGAAGGGTGGAATCCATTTTTAAATTGCGGAAAAATAATGTGCTATACTTGTTCCATCAAAAGAAAAGCGGTCAGCGGTCAGACCAAATTTGTGCTGGCGGCACACCACTTTTGAGAGAGAACTTGATATAATTAATGAATAGCAAAACCTAGGAAGGACGGTGATTTTATGGTTAATTGTTCAAATTGTGGTGAGGCGTATGAGGGTAATCCGAGATTCTGCCCTAACTGTGGAGCGCCGACGAATCCGGAAGATGCACAGACAACAAAAAATATGTATAACAGACCTCAGAATGTGCCGGCAACTGCAAATACTAACGGCGGGACATCGGGGAGTACGATTGCTTTCATGATACTAACTTTGATAGGCGGCATAATGTGCGTTGCCGGAGTATTCCTGCCTTATGTGAAAGCTTCGGCGTGGGTTTATAATGTTGAATATTCATTTCAGGATCTGGCTAAAAGCGATTATGTCATATTTGTCGCTGTCGGGGCTATATGTGTCCTCTTCGGAGTGCTGAGATTGTATCTTCTCGATACATTAGGCGGAATCCTTTATGCGATAATGTTGTATGTAGACTCGCATGATTACTGGGAAAATATTAGGAGTGATTCCCGTGGGGCTATGGCATCAAAGGGGGCTGGATACTACTGTATGCTTATCGGATGCATAATGCTGATAGTTTTCGGTCTCTCCGGTTTCATAATGAAGCTTAAGAATAAGAAAAGCCGATAAAAGCTGAATATAAAATAGAAGGGATGGTGGATTTATGGTTACTTGTTCAAAATGTGGAGCAATGATAGAGGGTAATCCCAATACCTGTCCGGAGTGTGGAGCGCAGATAGTACAGGATGGAGCACAGACAATAAATTCTTATGATAGTCCTCAGAATGAGGAGAGCAGTCTTATAGGAGCAAAGTCTTATGAGAACAATAACAGCCCTGCAGGAAATCAGAATTCCGGTGGCAACAGCGGTGAGAAACCAATTATAGTTCAGCATAAGGATATCATGGTTAGGATCCTGATCTTTATCCTTGTAGCCTGTGTCGGATATCTTGTATTTTCAAAGTTCAGAGAGAAGAACAGCGGTGAAAACATTGATTCGTCCAACAGGGTGCTGGTGGTATATATGAACTCTGATTCATCAACAGACCAGTCCGATATGACGCAGATAAAGAATGCCTTTAATAACGGCGGTATGATAAAGCTTGATCCGAACAATATCAGCACCGATCTTAAGTGGCAGATGGAATCGTACGGTGCAGCGGATGCTGACGGTATGTACTGGGTGACCGGTGCAGTCTTGAATTATGTTGCAAGCCGTGGATGGACCCTGGTACAGGCTCCGACAACAGGACTGGCCAACTGCTACTATTTCACGAAGTAATCTTAATTAAAAGAAAATTAAATTCATGGAAGGAGATAAGTGCTTATGAAGAAAAGATTGAGTATAGTACTGGCACTTGTGCTTATAGTTGCACTGTTCTGCGGATGTAGCAACAAAGATAACGACATGCCGGTACCTGACACAGTAAATACTGAAAACAATGATGATGTAAAGTCGGCGGTAAATGATAATAAGAATGATTATTCGTCCTTGTTCTCAGATCCGGCAAGCGAAGCACAGGCGAAAGTGTCTGATAAGAAAGAAGAGCCTACATCTACACCGACTCCGGTTCCGACAGCAAAAGTGGAACCTGCAAGTACAACAGTGATAACGGATATTTCATCGTTAGGTAAGAATAAAAAAGTGTGGTCTTTTGATACTTGGGGAATCTTTGATGATGTTGATTACTTTGGTGCTGAGAACTTTGAGAAAGATCTGAATGCCGGAAAGAACCTGAAGGGAAAGACGGTTATGTTTGAAGCTGCTGATGTAAGACCGGATTCAGTTTTGGGTTATGATATCTGGGGCGGAGAACATCTGAATTTCATATCATCCAATAAAGAAATGTCAAAGGTGAAAGTAGGTGACATAATTGTAGCAACTGTTGAATCCATAGACTCCTTGGAATGGGATGATTATACAAGTTGGATTATATATATGGATATGTTTGCAACTCCTAGCAAAACAGATAATAGCAGTGACTATGATGATTACGACTGGAGCTGGTTATACGATGACCCTACACCGATACCGACTGAAGAGCCTACGAACTATACTTATGAGTCTAATCAGTACTTTGATGTAGTTGACTCTTATACCTACAAGAACGGCAAGTACACTTATATCATAGATAAGATAATCGGAAAGCAAAACAATAAGCACATTGATCTTACAATGCTGATATATGATAAGAACGACGATGTTGTGGATAAGTGTACTCCGGATGTAATAGTCAATAACGGCCAATACAACTTCATAACATATTATATAGAGGCAGATGATTATGATCATCACTCCATATCTTATACAGCTTCGTCAAGTTGGCATGGTGGGGATCCGGATCCTGTTAAGATGGTGAAGTATAGTAAGAAGAACAGCAAAGTCCTTATTACCTTTGAGCAGACAGGGCAGATAGGCAGCTTCGCAGAGTTTAAACTTCTGTTCTTCAAGGGTGATGAGCTTGTATATTCAGGCTCTTGGTACTTTGATGTATATGTTAAGCAGCTGAACGGTGTCGGGAGCGTAGATGTTGCAGAACTCTCTATAAGCAAAGACTTTGATACCATAGAGTATTACTATGGACCGTAACAGATTATATGGCATAAGAGGGTATGATGCTTTATAGGTAAAGCTGCAATGGGTATTAAATGATCTGTATGTAGAAGAAGACTATAGGAAACAAGGTATAGGTACTGAGCTAATGAATTAAGAAAATGAAAAGAGAGATTGTTCATGAAGAATACTCATACGATAGACTCTACAGATTCATTGTCTGTAGGGAGTCTGATTATTTCGAGGTATGGGTGCAGAAAAAAGTAATCGATGAATATTTGGATCCTGATGAAGTATACTATTCAGACATTCCGGATATTAAACACACTGCCGACTGTCTTGAAAGGGCAATTGAAATAGGACAGGAATATCTGAACAATGAAGACGCCTGTTGTTAAACGATAGCACTATAACTCGGAATTTTACGCACAGTTTAAGAAAGCATAAGGAGAGCAGCCAATTCTTGGGGGAGAGAATTGGCTGTTTTTTATCGTAAAGTAAATTGATTTTTATCAAATTGCAAAAGTTCTTCATCTCGCATTTTGCATAACTCATTTGACATTGCACTTCGGTCAACACAGAGAAAATCTGCCAGTTGTTGCCTAGTGAAAGGAATTGTGAAATGGCTACTATTTTGCCGTTTGGCTTCTTCAGATAAATAAGACAAAAGTTTTGCGCGTGTGGAGCGTTTAGACATATGACCTATTTTCTGCACAAGTTTTCGATTTTTTTCAGAGATTGCAAAGAAGAGATTCTGTATCACCATAGAATGGAATCGGCAAGCAGTAGAGCATACTGTAAGGATTCTGCGGACGTCAAAGAAAATCACAGCACTATCTTCTTCTGCAATAACGTCATTTAGCAAATTTCCACTTTCTGGAGCAACATATGCTTCTCCAAACATTTCTCCAACTCGTATTACATTGACGATGTTTCGATTTCCCCAAAAGTCATCATGTTGTACAAGAAGTTTTCCTTTCACTAATACAGTGATGTTATCAATACGTTCCCCTTCTCTGAATACATAGTCCCCCTTTTGGAATGTAAGTAATTTTGCCTGTAGACAACTTAGCATTGCAGATATTTCTGTATCGCTAACACCGGAAAAAAGTTGTGTGCGTTTTAATATTTCAATATATTTTTTCATAAATCACTCCTTTGTTGTAAAAACAACCGACTCGTTTTAAATATTGTATTATAATGCACTTGTAATGTCAAAGCATATTTGAGATTGGAGGCAATATGAATGAAACCAAAAATTAAACTCACATTGGTAGAAAGAAGAGGAGAGTATGGATGCCACAGGGGGCATAAAGTTGGTGATACCTTTGACTTTGACACAGAAAGAGGAAAACTTTGTCCGATGGCAATGCATGTAGCGTTTCCTTATGTTGATATATTGCGATATGGGGGTAAAGTTCCTAAAGCGAGTAATGGAGAAATAAGGTTTTGCTGTCCGGATAGTGACGTAGTGAATGTATTTAAGATTGAGAAGGAGGATTCAAATGATACGCAAAATAATTAAAATCGATGAAGAAAGATGTAATGGTTGTGGTGCCTGTGCAACAGCGTGCCATGAGGGCGCGATTGAGATGATTGATGGAAAGGCGAAACTGACCCGTGAAGATTATTGTGATGGATTGGGGGATTGTTTGCCGGCATGTCCTACAGGTGCTATAACATTTGAGGAAAGGGAAGCTCCCACATATGATGAAGAGGCGGTTTTAATAGCGAAGCAACAGAAAAAGAGCGGAATTTTACCATGTGGGTGTCCGGGAACGCAGGCAAAGGAAATAAAAAGAGAAAACAGTGCTTGCTCAGTTCCAAACTATAGCATAAATTCACAGCTTTCGCAATGGCCGGTACAAATCAAGTTATTGCCTACTAAGGCACCATATTTTGATGGAGCAAACCTATTAATTGCTGCTGATTGTACCGCTTATGCATATGGAAATTTCCATAATGAATTTATTCGTAATCATATTACTTTAATCGGTTGCCCGAAACTGGATGAGGGTGAGTATACAGAAAAACTGACTGAGATTATTAAAAATAATAATATTAAAAGTGTTACTGTTGTGCGTATGGAAGTTCCATGTTGTGGCGGAATAGAATATGCAGCAAAAAGGGCATTACAAATAAGTGGAAAGTTTATTCCATGGCGCGTAGTAACGATTTCTACAGATGGAAAAATTTTAGATTAGTGGAGGATGATGAGATGGATAATAAAATGTTTTGTTTTCAATGTGAGCAGACTGCAGGATGTAAAGCATGTACTGGGGCACAAGGAGTATGTGGGAAAAAAGCTGATACAGCCCAGCTGCAGGATGAAATTACTGGAGCTTTAATTGGTTTAGCAAGAGCAACAGAGGGAAATGAGAATTTGGTAAATGAAGCCACTGACAAATTGGTATTAGAAGGACTTTTTTCAACGATAACAAACGTGAATTTTAATAATGAGACATTGAAAGTGTTAATAAATAAAGTGGAAGCAGAGAAAGAACGATTAGTACCAAAATGCTTTAGTTGTGCAAGCTGTTGTGGAAGAAATGATAATTTTGACATGCAGTCTTTGTGGGAGGCAGATGAGGATGTACGTTCTTTAAAATCGCTAATTCTATTTGGCATCCGTGGTATTGCTGCATACGCATATCATGCGGCGGTTCTTGGATATACAGATAAGGAGGTAAATGATTTCTTTTATAAGGCCTTATTTGCAATCGGCATGAAGGATTGGGGGATGGATGAATTACTTCCTATCGTAATGCAGACGGGAGAAATTAATTTAAAATGTATGGCTCTTTTGGATAAGGCGAATACAGAAACTTACGGAAACCCTGAACCTACCAAAGTATCTTTAACAGTAGAAAAAGGACCATTCATCGTAATTTCAGGACATGACCTTTATGATTTGAAGCAACTATTAGAACAAACAAAAGATAAGGGCATTAATGTTTACACACATGGAGAAATGCTTCCGGCACATGCATATCCGGAATTAAAGAAATACACACATCTGAAAGGGAATTTTGGTACGGCATGGCAGAATCAGCAAAAAGAATTTGCAAATATTCCAGCCCCAATTCTTTTTACAACAAACTGTTTAATGCCACCAAAAGAAAGTTATTCAGATCGTGTGTTTACGACTGAGGTTGTTTCCTATCCGGAGATAGTTCACATTGGAGACGATAAAGACTTTACACAAGTCATTGAAAAGTCACTGGAGCTTGGTGGTTATGAAGAAAATATGCTGTTCACAGGTATTAACGGCGGTTCTACAGTTATGACTGGATTTGGTCATAATGCAGTATTATCAAACGCAGGAGCAGTGATTGAAGGGGTAAAGGCGGGGGCAATTAAGCATTTCTTCCTTGTGGGGGGTTGCGATGGTGCAAAGCCGGGAAGAAATTACTATACAGACTTTGTAAAGCAGACTCCAAAGGATAGTATTGTTCTTACTCTTGCTTGTGGAAAATATAGATTCAATGATTTGGATTTGGGAGAAATTGGTGGATTCCCACGTATTATGGATATGGGACAATGCAATGATGCGTATAGTGCAATTAAAGTTGCTATAGCACTTGCAGAAGCCTTTGAATGTGGAGTAAATGAATTGCCTCTTTCTATGGTACTTTCGTGGTATGAACAGAAAGCTGTATGCATTCTATTAACTTTATTACATCTCGGAATTAAAAATATTTTACTCGGTCCATCATTACCTGCGTTTATCTCACCAAATGTATTAGATTTCTTGGTAAAGAATTATAATATTGCTCCGATATCTACTCCAGAGAGGGATATTGCAAAGATTATTGGCGAATAAGTGGAAACACATGAAACTTTCAGTTTGGGCACGAGTTTGCCGGTAATCAAAAGTGAATAAAAAATGACTTTGGAGCCATTGTGGAGAAATCTACAGTGGCTTTTTTCATGCAACGAATGGTAGAGGTACTAAAAAGTCCTTGACATTTCGTTTCAGGAAAAACTATGAAATCCATACTTATTTCGTGTGCCACACGGCTTGCTCCCTTTGATATAAAGGAGCTTCGTGAGCTTACAGAGTATCTTGGACGAGTTTGCCAACATCGGCAAGATCCCGGACTTTGAGAAGACCATATCGGTCATCAGAAGCCGTGAGATATCAGCCTGTATCATCTTACAGTCAAAAGCGCAGTTGAAGGCTCTCTACAAGGATCATGCCGGAACCATATGTGATAATTGTGATTCTCAGCTGTTTCTGGGCGGTCGTGGTGAAGAAACAATAAAGGAATTGTCAGGGCTTTTAGGCAAAGAGACAATCGACATCCAGACAACATCGGATACCAGAGGTCAGTCGCCTTCGACAGGAACAAATAATCAGAAGCTTGGTAAAGAGCTCATGACACCTGATGAGATAGCGGTTATGAGTGGAAAGAAATGCATCTTCCAGTTAAGGGGAGTACGTCCTTTCCTGTCTGATAAGTACGATATTACAAAGCATAAACGTTATAAGCAGTTATCGGATTAAATAACAACAGATAATAAGACAGAGCCAAACCTACAATTATGGTAAGGCTCTGTGCTTTGATTTTGAAAATAGTCGTCGGAATCTGTTTTTAAAACATAAAAATCTCCTATGATATAGTAGATACACCACTAAAGAGTGGGGAGCCGTAAAACACAAACAAAGTACAAACATAAGGAGATTGCCGATGACAACATGTATGTTTGAGTGTAACAACGAGGTTGAAAACGAGACTCTTTCTAACAGAATCTGGCTGGCTACTAAGGACTGGGAAGAGTACGCAATGAAGCAGGTGCTCGTATGCAGGATGACAAACAAGGAAAAGGGAGCTTATCATGTTTACCTTTCGATTGAAGATGTGGTAAAGGCTTCGGTCTCAATTTCATTCGAGGCATCTGACAAAACGGGTAAGTTTTACGAACTTGTCTTGGATAAGGGTGGAGTGCAGCGGATTCCTGTGCCGGTCAGTATAAAGGCTAAGATTTATTATGAGAGACCTGATTATGAGGATTGATGAAATAAGGTAGATATCTTGAAAAATGTAGTTAAGTTCTAAGTAAAAGAGATATAGGATCAAGCCAGACTATAGGGTCTGGCTGAACCTATATAAAAAAATATGAAATCATATTAAGCGGGGGGAAAAGATTTATGGCAGAAACTGATATTGGAATCATAGGGGATCTTAAAAAGGTGATTGAAAAGACGGAGTGTCTTGGGATTGCTGATCATTGCAGAAGTGCAAAGGATGTCGTCAGTAAAGTGCTTGAAGCAAGCAAGGAAGCTTCGGAGCGGAAGTCAGGCATTAAGGGACTTTCAACCGGATTTTTTGACCTGGATTATAGGCTTGAAGGACTTCAAAAGGGGAACCTGATTCTATTGGCAGGTAGAAAATGGATGGGGATGACAGAGCTTGCTCTAAGTATAGCACACCATGCATTTATGAAGGAAAATGTTATGACAGCGATATTCAGCCCTCGTTATTCCGGAGAACACATTATGGAGATGTCTCTTTCAATGGAATCAAACCAGTATGGTGGAGCAATACACAGAGGACTACGAAGTCCGGAAGAGAGGGTAGCTCTTGAAAAAAGTGCCGAAGAACTTAGTGAGGCTCCATTGTTCATTGATGATAATCCATGCCTTACCATTGAGAACATCAGGAAAAAATGCCTAAATCTTAACCGGAACAATGACAATAAGGTAGGACTTGTGGTTGTTGATTGTTTACAGTTCCTTGATTGCGATGGTGATGAAACCGGTAAGGAAATGAAGAAAAAGATAGCCAAATCCTTGAAGAACCTTGCTGTAGAGATTGATTGTCCGGTAATTATTATATCGGAACTATCCTCTGATGGGGAGAAGAAGTGGAACGAACGCTCGGAACTCTGTGATATTGACGATTCTGATTATACAAAGCTGTATGCTGATGTGATACTGTTCTTGTACATGGATAAATTTGAGGATATCAAAGAGCCCAGGAACAGAGAGGCAGAGGTGATACTTGCTAAACACCGGGATGGGTTCTATGGAAAGATAAGACTTCGTCCTGATTTGGGATACTCGAGGTTTAGGAATATGGTTCTGTAGAGTTTTAGATTGACTTACAAACACAGCAAATGAAAGTGGTGTACAGCCGATAAAACAAAGCTGAACATGAGTTCATGAGAATATAAAAAACTATAAAATATGCTCTATAACTATAATGTTTAAATACGATAATGCCGATATATAAGATATGGGTAGACTATGTAATTCAGGAGGTACATTATGGTTAGAGTAAGGATAAAAGAACTTTTAGCTGAAAAAGGACACTCAAAATATTGGCTTTTCAAGAGAATGGGCCTTAGTTATCAGAATATTTCAAAGATTATGGACGGAGAGACTGAGGGAATAAGGTTTAAGAATCTGGAAAAGTTGTGTAAGTTATTGGAATGTACACCGAATGATTTGTTTGAGATAGAGTTCGAGGATGAATAAATGTTTGTTTAGGAGGAAAAAGAATGACGCGATATCATAAGGTTCCAAAACGAGTAATATCAATTCTTATGATTTTGGTAATATCTTTCAATATGTTAGGATGTGATTGGTCTGATAAAAAGGGTGAGGAGTTAGCAGATAAATTTGTTGACGATTATCAAACAATGGTCACCAATGCTCTTGAACAACAAAAAGAGTATGATCCGAATGGAACGATATTATATGAAGATAAACTTTATGAGGATATTTTGAAAGAAGATATTTTGACCGAAGAAGTACTTCTTGAAGAACAACTTCGAGAAAAAGTATTGAACGAATTGATTAAAGATGAGTTAATCATAAAAGAAAAAGTCCTTATAGAGTCTGTTAATGTTGAAGTTGTAAAAAATATTGAAGAATGGGATGGAGATACATTCTTTTGTGATTCATATTATGAAACTAATTTAGATTATTCGTTGATTAAAGAGAATTTTGCAAAAGGTAGCAGCTTAATTATTACAGAAGTAGTTATTGACTTGGGGTCGGCCATATTAGATATTGTTACAGCGCAATGGGGGATGCTGGCACTTGATTTAGGACAGATAGTTATTATGGCTGGTGGTACAACTTTAAAATCTTTTATTGATTATCACATAGCAAAAGCTAAAAGCGAAGCTGCTGGAAATTCTTATGAAGTTGTTATGTACGATGCGTTAGATGCAGCTTCAAAATCGTTCTATTATACAGCAGTAGTATTAGATAAAGTTATGACAGTGATATCATTAGTACAGTTAGTTGCTGGCATAAAGAAACTCGCAAAAGAGCTAAAACAGATTAAACTTCTTAAAGAACTGAAAAAAACGGCTGAGTTTGTTTCTGAAAATGAAAAGATCCTAGTTAAAATTGTTGATGATACTTTTGAGGTTGTTACAGATTCTGGAGAAACAACAACTAAATGTTTGCCTGCACTGTTAAAAAACGCTACTGATGTTGACTTGTATGATATAGTTACCAAAAAATATATATGTACGTTAGTTAAGAAAGGCGACGAATTTGTAGTAGAAGTTAAAAAACTTCCAAATGTTATTAGAAACAGTAAAAGAATTCTTTATGAAATTGATGATTCCGGAAATATTTATAAAATTGTAACTGATTCAGCGGAAAAAGAAACAAAAAAATTAGTTGGGACTGTTGATCAGGGTGGTTTTATTACGGATGGTTTGGGAAGAATAATTGAACGGGTAGATTTTGATACAGGAAAAACATTAAAATGTTATAACGGAATTAATAATATTGCTTCAAATATTTCAGTAGATGTTTTTGGAAATATTGTAGATATTAATACTGGAGAAAAACTTTCCACTAAGTCGATAGACGGCATTACATATTTTTTGGATTCTAACAACAACAAAATTTTACAAGTATATGACGGAAAAGATAATGTTAAGTATTTAAAGACCATTAGCAACACAGATAACGGAAGAACTGTAGGCCAGTTAACAGAAGAGGGATTGTTTGATAGTGGGTGGAAAATAGCGTTAGATGCTTCAAGAAGTGATGCCACGAAGACTATAAGGAAAAAACTTGTGGAATTTGTTAAAAATCACAAAGACACTGAAATACGAAAACTGTTTCCGGATTTGACGCTTGAGCAAATTGATTATATTAGAACTTATGAGAAGATTCCTCAAACGATACAAATACACCACTGTAAAAATGTTGCAAACTATCCGGATTTGGCTCATGATTTTACAAACTTAGAAGTAATGTCCCAAGAAAGCCATTTGGCGGCTCATGGTGGTAGTTATCTAAATTCAACAACGGCCAAATCATCTAATTATGTTGATTTAAAGGAGTTATTTGACCTGGTTAATGAAGAATTCTTAGAATTGGTAGGATAGAGAGGAGGAAACAATAATTGAACAATCCATATAAAACAATTTTGGATAAAGAGTATACAAATGGAAATTATCGTACAAAGAAGGGAACATGTTATTTAGGTAAAATAGATGAAGAAGAATTTCTTCATGTGCTTTTCTATGGTATAGATGACAAAGAATGTGAAGATATAAAGAGAAAGCTAATACTATCTAATAAAAATGGTAGTAAACTAGATGAATATCTGGGGTTTTTGAAATTGTATAATGGAGCACTTTTATTTGGTGGCTCAATTAACTTGTTTGGTGTTGAGGGTGATCGAGACGAAATGGACAGTCCTTCGTCGTTATTGCGACCTTTGTCAAGTGATAAAATATCTAAAGAAATTTTTAAGGCACTTTACATTGGAAATTGTCCTCATATTAAGGGCGGAAACATGAATTTCTACTTTAATTTGGACTCAGGGTTGGTTGTGGGGTATTATAAGAACGAAATTCAGGTTACATGGCTGAGTATTTATGATATGATTAAAGATTTGATAGATAAGTACGATGAATTTTATTTACCGACAGGTCTTAATAAATTTTATGGCTTGTCGGAAAAAGGTGTTTATAATAATATTCAAAAATTTATATTTTAAAGGAGAAAAGTTTATGAAAGCGATTATGAAAAGAGTTTTGAAAGTAGTTATGGTTATGGCATTAGTAGTAATAAGTTGTGCGGGATGTGATCCGGAGCCACCGGCATACTCAGTTTCGAAAAAAGAGTTTTTTTATAGTACAGATAATGGCTCTTCATATGGTAACCGTAGAATTGAGTTTGAGGTAGGCAAATCAGTATACATGCAGTTGGTTATTAATGTGAAATCAGATGATGAAAAGTCACATGATATTACTGGACAATTAAAGATTCCTAATGTTAAATCTGTAGATGCGCATTATTTAAAGGGACAGAAGATTACACCTAATCAAGATGATATTAGTGGTTTTACAATCTATCCTTTTAATATTACTACTAATGAAGATTGGACATTTTTCTTTGAATTTGTTCCAAACAATGTGGAAACATTACAGATGGAATTATTATTTGATGATCCCGTTCCTGACAAATATGATGATATCAACACAATAAAAATAGTCACAGGAACTCCGAAAGAAAACAATGATGATGTTGAACCAACAAAAGAGGGTGAATAAGGATGTTCAAGTACTGGATAAAAAATAGGGCCTGGATTACTTTTTTTTGGACTTTACTTCTTTGTCTGACTATTGGTGTTGTTTTTGTCTTGCCTAATATAGATAAATGGAGTGATAATTATTCAAAAGAAAGTATTTATAGTAATACCAAAATAGATTATGATATTCCAGCACCTACCAAAGAGCAGCTCAATGAAATTGAAAATATGAGTTTTGTTGATAACGTGTTTGGATATTATTATACTGAAGCAACAGTGGTAGTCAATAAATCAAGAAATGTGAATGCAAAAATTATTTTTAGCGATTATATTCAAAATCTTGATATGACGATGTATTCAGAAAAACGAGTTATAGAATTATCTTCTAAATCACATGAAAATCCTATATATATAGACTATGATTATAAGAGTAAGAATAATATAAATCTCGATGACACCATAGAAATATACGGAATCTTATTTCAAGTTGCGGGTATTTATGAAACCAATTTTTATAACGCAGCTATATATGCTCCTTTAGTTGGAGATCAAAAGAAGTTGATTGAAGAGAAATCTACATGTTACTCAGGAGCATTTATAAATGTTAACGACTTTCAACAAGCGGAAACATATTTTAGAAATTATAAGCCGAATGGTAGACTAAGGACAAGGGAAGAATTTGATACAGAAGAACAGTATTTGCTTCATTATAATGCATGGGAATCGGCAAACTATTATAATGAGATAACACGTTTTGATGTAAAAGCAGAAAATCTCAGCAAGGCATATGTTGTTCCTTGGTGGATTATTTTGGCTGTTGTGTTCTTTGTTTCAATACTAGTTGATATAGTTTTGTTTAATAGAAAAATCGAATATCCTTATTTTATAACCAAAAAATATAAGAAGGACATTCCAAAGTATTATAAATACGATTTTATTTGGCAAGTATTTCTTGTGTGTCTTTCTGGAGGAGTCTTGTACTGTTATTATTTATTTATAAATGATAAATATGTTTACGAAAAGGCTTTTTATATTGAAGGAAGTATTTATTTGGGAATAATGATTGGTACTTCGATTTTTACATATATAATTAATAGTTTGCTTTTTGAAAAGAAGATAAAGAATAAGAATTCACAGGCTTAAATATGGATAAGAAAGTAGTAATCATTCTGTTTGTACTTA
This sequence comes from Lachnospiraceae bacterium, assembly GCA_017542245.1. Classification (GTDB taxonomy): domain Bacteria; phylum Bacillota; class Clostridia; order Lachnospirales; family Lachnospiraceae; genus RUG11977. The sequence goes on along the minus strand of JAFXXN010000038.1, from coordinate 4,365 downwards.
AAGTAATAGTAGTATTTGGGGTATTATGCTTCTTTAATTATCTGATTGCTCCATTGATACTTCAGCATGATACTGTTGAAGCACAAAAATATGATATCATTTACGAGTATAAAAATGATTTGGTGTTAGATGATAGTTTTTATATACTGACAAATATATTGACGTTTGATAAAAAGAATGGGCTGAAAAGCGAGATATTAATGCAAAAGCCTGTGGAGTATTCGGAACACGCCCCTTTTGGATATACCAAAATATTGAATGAAAAAGAAATTGTAATTACACAAAATCTAGCAAGTGAACTTGATGTTTATAATGGAGATATCTTAGAGTTTCATAACCCTGTTTTTGATTTATACTATAATTATGTAATAACGGGTATTCTTCCGGTATCTTATGGGTTATATGAGAATAATGTTGACAGAAAAATGGGTGTTATAATTGTGGGTTATGACAAAGACATTGCCTCTTTAGTTCAACTGGATTCAGTATTAATGGCAGATTATTCTTATGCTGCAGGTAATACTGGAATGATATTGAAAGAATCCCATAATAATGAAATAATTATTGACGATACTGCACAAGGGATAATCAGATATATTTTGGCTGGAGTTATACTAATTATTGGAATCGGATATGTATTCTGGAGATTGTATTACTATTATGGCATAGAAATAGTTAAACGTATGTTCACTATGGGTAGTACCCGAAAAAATATGATAAGAAAGATAAAATTTGCATATAAGATACCCAATCTTATATCAGATTCGCTGATATTCTTGACCGTATCTTGTATGAGTATTTTGTCATTTCGGTTCATACCACTGTGGGTTTTAGTACCGATAATTATGGATGCTATTTTGATATGCTTCTTTACGCACCGAAGTATTGCAGCTGTTAGAAAGGAGAACTGAAGTGGGTAAAAAGATATTACAGATTGATAACTTAAGTATTAATGCAAAAGGAAAAGAAATATTAACAAACGCATCTGTATCTTTGTCGGAAGGCGATATTGTTATACTAGAAGGAAGAAATGGAACGGGAAAAACAACTTTCATTAAATCCTTAATAGGACTAGGAAAATCGTATTGTAAAAAGACCTCAGGTAATGTTATATGGTTTGAAGACAGTAATACTTCGAAAATGTCGGAAGATGAACTGATAAAATTAAGATCAAAAATAGGTTATCTTGATCAAAGAGATAATTTCGAACTTCTCAGAGGAGTAACGGTGAAGGATTATATGATAGATTCCTTGGAGGCTTATCTTGAACGGAATTTAAAAAAAGATGAGGAAGGCATAATAGATGAGACATTTAACAAATATTGCCCGAAAGAGTTGAACATAAGTCTGAAAACCAAGTTGAATAGATTAAGCGGTGGTCAGCAGCGTTTGATTTCTATAATAACATCGTTGTGTTTGAGAAAGGATTCACGTGCTTTTATTATAGATGAGCCACTAAATAATCTAGATATCTCAATGATTGTTTATATAAGTAACCTGCTAAATACAATCAGAATTGAAAATCCTAAGAGCTTATTTATTGTTATATCCCATTGCAAGATATTTCCGTTTATTAATAAGGTGCTAAAAATGGAAAATAAATCTCTGATTCTGTCTGAAGAAAAAATTGTATGTCATTCGTGCTTTGGAGAGTATAATAATGAAGGATTTTATTGAATGGTTAATCGCATGGGGGGAAAAATGAATACTGGAATCGCTAATATCACTTTTACTGATGAAGAAGCACCCTATATTGCTGAGGGGATATATCAAATAAGATTTTACTGTAAGGCAGCGCTTTTTTCTATCAGTCATATTGAAAACATAATGGAAAATGAGTTGGAGATGTTAGATAATAAGGTGCAGTATTATCACTATTATGTAGATTCCTTACTTAATTATCTAGGATTTATTAATGAAAGATTTATTCCTAAGAAGTCATATGGTAAACTTGAACCTAATGAAGCAGCACAAAAAATAAAAATGATTAATCAGAATTGTATCTATTATAAGTTCCAAGAGACAGACTTCCCTATTCTTGCTAATAAAATGCCACGAAATATTGTTGAACATATTGATGAAAGAAATATAGTTACAATACATAATTACGGAGGAGTAGGTGGATTTAATGTATTGGATTCAAGTAATTATGCTGAACTAGGAAAACATATTTTTTATCATCAACGCTTCTATCCGTATACACTTAGTTTATCTGATGATTGTATTGTTTTTTTTGATATACAATGTAAAAATGATGCCCAAAAGCAATCTTATATTAAGATTGATGATTTAAAAAAGGAATTAATTCTTTTGGTGCAAAACATTGATGAGCTAAATAATTCTTTCATTGAATGGCGGCATAAAAAGTAAATGCTTTATGTTAAGTAAAAGAGAAGGATTTAATATTATGTAATCCTTCTTTCTTTTTAGTGAAGATTATTAATTCAAACAGGAATCTGTTTTTATATTGATAATGCAGTATATGCTACTATTATTTCAGCAAGAAGATAAAAGACATGAAAGAAGGTGTAGCATATGAGTGCAGGTATGGGATTTTTAGCATTTATTGTTCTCTTTATCCTTTTAATGGGCAGCTGCATCTGGGTTCTGAACTATGAGAAGCAGATGAAGTTTGCAAAGGAGAGAAAGGTAATTCCACAGGACTGGCTTAGCCGGGATTACCGGAACATTCCTGGTATTGATAAGTGTCCTCGCTGTGGATCTGAGGCACATCTAACTACCACAGTGGATATCCCTTCCATCCAGTCAGAACCGGACAAGCTCCTATTCAATAAGTACGAAATGAAATTAGTCTATTCTGTACGATGTAATAACTGTTCGCTAGGTACCGGTAACAGAGAGGAACTAGGCGAAGTTATGAATGATTGGAACTCGCAGCGTATAGCACAACAATAAGGAGGATGCCTATGAAGTCTATGATTTTAAGCAGAGTTGATGTTTCTGGTTACCACACACTGTATCTTGTAGCGGATAATAAAGAGTATTATCTGTTCCGTCAGGCATATAGAAGGGGCGTTGCAGACTATTATAGGAATGGAGCAACCATTGATGATGCCATAAATTATTCAAAGGCAAAATTTGATACTTCGGTCATGCATACCATGAGCAAATTGCTGTCACATATAAGATATGTGGAGAAGGAGTTTGATATCGCTGTACTGGATAGAACGAGGAAAATGGCAGACCACCGGATTAAGAAAAACTGTGCATGATAAAAAAGTGGCTGAGGGGTCGGAAAGTCCTTCAGCCACAGTTGCATTTCTGATGATTCCCAGTAACTCATAGAGAGATGTTACGGTCCCTTTTCTTATCTGGAGCAGTTCTGTCCTGACTCGGATTGTCAAGGAATTTGCTTAAGCTGTCATCTATCTTTTTGAGCCTGTCGCATTCAGCTTCCTTAGCGATATAAGAATCGCTGAGACGGTTCTTATCAGCTATAAGCTTCTGATAGTGTTCTTCGATTTTACTAAGGTTTAGGGTGGCGGTGTTTATACCGGAACTCTTTAACCATTCCGATGCTGAATCGAACATATTGATCTGGTCGAAGTGCATGCGGTAGTAGCGTTCTTTGTCTTTGGAGTTCTGATAGTTAATGTGATATTTTTTGTTCTCCAGATACTGTTTTGCAAAGCTTCGTATGTTTCCAAATTCTTTGATTTCCCTTTCTAAACTGATAACGGTTTTTTTCTCCTGATGGGCTTGGAGCCGGAGTTCTTTTATGCGGTCTTTGAGTTCCTGGATTGACTGGAATCCCTGACCGCCGAGTTCAGCATACATGGCTGCAAAACGCTTAAAGTTTTCCTTATCAGCCCACTTTGACAGACCGATGCTGTTGGCAAATTTCTCGCCGGATGTATCTATAAGTGATGTGGGTGAGCCGGTCTGATGTTTCCTTAAATATTCTTCGATAGTGAGTAACGGACCGGATATGTTTTGAAGCACTTTTTCGGTTCCGAGGCTGCTTCTTTCTTCAATACGTTCTCGTATCTTTTCCTTGGTATAATCTGCTCCTAAGGACTGTGCCCTGCCTCTTACAAAACGGTCTTTTCCGTAGGGGCGGAAGGAGATATATTTGGCAGATCCTTCACCGAAGGTCTCGCCGTTTATCTCGTATCCTTTATCCTTCATTCTCTGAAGGAATTCTTCATAAGAGCGGGAGATAAGTATGCAGTCATCTATGTCTTTCTTTATCTTGGCTTTCCAGGAATCTCCCTTTCTTTCGTGCATCCATTCGGCGTATGTCTTGCCGGTTCTGGTAGTCTCTTTTATGACGGATTTGCCATGTTCTGCACATATCTCATCACTGAGCTTTCTTATCTGGTTATAGCTCTGGGTACAGCGGTG
>JAFXXN010000011.1 GCA_017542245.1 Lachnospiraceae bacterium | reverse complement strand
CGCATGAACTTCTAAGACCATGAAAAGTAATATCCTGAGGCAGTTCAGGAATCTTCTTAATCAGTTTGCAAAACAGCTTTGACGGATAATCCGGATAAAAAAGCGACCCATCAACATGTTTGAAGATGTAGTCGCTCTCATAGTAATTGTTACCGCATAGCTGTCTGTATTCATTTTCCTTATCCTTTAACCTCTTGAACATTTCAATCTGTTCATCTGTCAGAGGGTACTCGCGTGTACTGGAGTCTGTCTTTGTTGAATTGACTCGATTGATGACTGTCCCTCTTGTAACAGTATGGTTGATGCTCATAGTTTTGTTCTTAAAGTCCAATGCAGACCATCTTAGACCAAGCAGTTCCTCTCGCCTAAGGCCAAAGAACAAAGTGACATAGAACAGTTCATAAAGCTCGTGGTCTTTTATTGAATACAAGAAACGCTGAGCTTCTTCATAAGAAAAAAATTCCTCATCTGTGTCTTTCTCTTTAGCATACTTATTTGCCAGGTTCTTATTGATCACAACTTCCTTAGCGGGATTTGTAGCTATCAATCCCTCCTTGACTGCCTGCTCCAGGATACTGCTCAGAAGCACTTTTGTATCTTTGACTGTTCTGCGCTGAACCTTATAGGTTTTGAACATGTCATCAAGAAAGTTCTCGACCATGGTCTCGTTTAAATCTTTTACTTTGGTATCACCAAAGTAATTTTTTATTCTGTTTGCTCTATAAAAATAAGAAGAAAGGGTTGTATCTGAAACCTCTCTCTTCTTCTTTTTAAGAAAACCATCTGCATATTCACTTAAAGATATATTTCTGTCTGTACTCTTTGCTTCCTTTATATTTAGAAGTCTGCTTCTCATCTCTGAAGCTTTTTTAATATTCTCGGACGTATCTTTTAGCCCGGTGGATATCCACTGCTTTTCTAAGATCTTGTTGCCATCCTTAATAATATAGTTGTTCTTAATAATATAAAGATAGCAGCTCCTTCCCTGGATACCCGTGGCTCTTTTGCCGCTCTTCTTTGGTCTTGCCATTATTTAGCTTGCCTCCTTAACAAAATCTACATCGGGGTACATGAATTCTAAAAGATATAACTTTGGAATTCTGTACTTTCCTGCAATCATCATAGATCTGATTGTGCCATCCTTCAGATAGTCATAGACTGCGTTCCTTCCTATCTTGAGGATTTCCTTAACATCTGTAGGTGTGAGTATGTCATTATACCCAACTAACATATTCGTGTATTCCATGTCTGCTCCTTTCTTTATTCTTCTTCATTTCTGCTATGATTTCCTTGACTGCTTCATATGGTGTGGGGTCTTTAACTCCACACACATCTCTGAAATCAAGAAGTTCTTCCTTTAGTTTTCGATTTGCTTTTTGTCTGTCCCTGTTTTTCATTTTCCTCCTCTCTAAGAAACACACTTCTCCCGTTCTCTTGGGGCTTCGGCGACATCTGTATCAGGAAACGCCGGGTTCTTTCGCGACATCCGGATTTCCGGGAAACGTTACTTGTTGATGAACCATTATGTTTTATTTTGTTTTCTTGGTTCTTATTAAGAACATTTCTGTTCTTTAATTGTACTATACCATATCATTTAGTTCTTTGCAAGCACTGTATTGTGCTTTTTGTTTTTGTTCTCTGCATGTCCATTTTTGTGCTTCATATCTAATATAATCTGTGTTACCATATCAGTAATGAATCGTAATTATCAGTAATGGAGGAATCCGCATGATTACTATAAACAAAGCATTTGGACAGGATCCGGTAGAGTTCAATGACGAAACTGCTGCAGACAGAGTTGGGGCAAGAATACGCACCATAAGAAACTCGAGAGGATTGTCGCTTGCTGAACTTGGTGAAAAAGTTGGGTTAAATGCCGATAGAATGCAGAAGTATGAAAACGGGGCAAGAAAGCCAAAAACAGATATGCTCAAAAAGATTGCGGAAGCACTTGGTGTAAGTACGCTTGCATTGGCAGATCCGGTTACAACCAGTTATATTGGCGCCATGTATGCTATGTTTGAACTTGAGCATAACTTTAATATGAAAATCGAGCCCACAGATGAAAATCATGTACCCGGATTATGTCTTACGGTAGATTTTAAGGATAGTCTCTATGAGTACATGAAAGACTGGTATGATGTATACGCCCAGATGAAGTCCGATCTCGAGGTTGCTAATTCCGAAGAAGAAAAGGCGGAAATCATAAATGCCTACCATAATTGGGAATGGACTTATCCACAAGGAATTGTTGATAAGACGGAGAAGAGCCTTGAAAAAGCCCGCCTCAAAAGAAAGATAGCGGAATTACAAGAACGATATGATCAACTAGATCAGAATGATAGCGACATAGAATAGGGGAGATTTATCTATGGTATCTAAAGATTACTTTGGAGAAGATAAAAAATAGAGTTTAAGCAGAAAATCCCAGCTAAACACGAAAAGTTTTTAAAGGATATTATTGCGTTTGCTAACACGAGTGGTGGAAAAAGCATAATTGGAATTATTGACGAGACAAAAGAGGTTGTGGGCATTGGAGACCAGAGCCCATTTAAGCTCTCTGATTCGATTTCTTCGATGATTTCAGATTCGTGTACACCACTTATTGAGACTGACATATACCCTCAATCAGTGGAAGGCAAGACAGTTCTTGTTGTTGAGGTTTTTCCGGGAAAACATAGGCCATACTATCTGGCTAATAAAACAAAAGAAGATACTTCATATGTAAGAGTTAACGGAACCAGCAGACCGGCAGATTCTGTTACACTAAAAGAACTTGAGCTCGAAGGTTCAAACCTTGCATATGATTCCCTGCAGGAAATTGGCACTGATTATGATGAGAGTAAAGCTCTCGAGTTATGCCGTGTGGTAAAGAAATTGCTTTATCAAATTGCGAAACAGAAGATGAGAAATTAGCTGTCAAAGATATGACCATAGGTAAACTCGAAGATATGGGTATTCTTTGTAGAAGTGGAAGAGATTTAGCACCCACACATGCATTTTCTTTGATGACAGATAATCATTCTCGTTTTGCCAAGATACAGTGTGCCCTGTTTAAAGGAAATGACAGAGATGTTTTTATTGATAAAAAAGAATTTGAAGGTCCTATTTACGAGCAATTATCTGACGCATTTCAATTTATCTTAAAGCATATTAACATTGGTGCTGAGGTTAATGGGCTATATAGTAAAGACGTATATGAGCTTCCTATAAAGTCAATAAGAGAACTGGTTGCCAATGCAGTTATTCACCGAAGCTATTTAGTCGAATCTAAGATACAGATTTCCATTTTCGACGACAGAATCGAGGTTGTATCACCAGGAATGCTCTATGGCGGAATGGATATTGTGACCATGAAAACCGGACGATCCAAATGCAGGAATCAGGCAATTGCAGATATGTTCCAATATATGCACATAGTTGAAGCATGGGGAACCGGCATTCCCAGAATTATCAAATCATGTAAACAGTATGGTCTGCAAGAGCCCGTTTTTGAGGAATTCGGTGATGGAATTAAGGTCACTGTCTATAGATTGCATACATCAAAAGCAAGCGAACAGTCGAACGAGCGGACAGTCGAACAAGCGAACATGCAAACTCGCAGTCAGACAAGCGAAACCCAAGATAAGATAAATGCATTCCTGGAAACAGTTAATGATGCCACATCAGCTGATATTGCCAAAGTTATCGGACTTAGCCAATCAAGAACAAGAGCGATTCTATCAAAGATGGCTGACGAAATAGAAATAATTGGTTCAACTAGTAACAGAAGATATAAGAAAAAGAATTCATTACTATGAGAAAAAAGGGACTTCAAGCAGCAGGACATACAGATTATGTAACTCAAATAATCATGGTGGATACTGACGTTACACGTTTTGAAATCCAGAACCAAATTGACACATTGCCACAGAAAGATGTTGAGGGACAGATAAAGGAGATTTGCACTGACATTGAAACAAGGAGAAAAAACATCCCTTGTATATCCGTTTCTGATAAAATCATGGACTGGCTCTACCACGCAGTAGGAGCGACGTATATTGCAAATGACACAGATAAGAGCTTTATTGTTAATGAGGCATGCATCAAATGTGGAATCTGTGCAAAAATCTGCCCTGCAGATAACATTAAAGTAACCAATCATGTAGAATACCTGCACCACTGTGAAGGCTGCCTTGGATGCCTGCATGGATGTCCTGAAAATGCAATACATCTAAAAAATGAGCAGAGCGAAGTTCGCTACAGGAATGCAGGCGTTTCTCTAAAAGAACTTATAGATGCAAACAATTGAGGATAGAAAGATGAGACCACGCATAATACCGCTAGTTTTGCTTATATTTACCACCGGTTGCGGATCAGTAAAAACTGATATAGAAAACACCGCAATTGATAAAAGCGCAGATTCTGAAATTTCAATAGAAGTAACTGACGAATCAGAAGAGGAGAGCGTCGCAAACACTGATGATACGGAAGAATCTCTGCAACACGAAAAATGTATTTCAGAGTATGATTCATACGATGAACTTCTTGAAGATATAAAAAACCTATTGGACATATATGAAAATGCTGATAATAACACAGAAAAATCCCTTTTTTATGATAAAGCATTTCAATATGAATGGTTCTTGGCGATAGCTCCAGCTATTACTGATAATAGCGATAATTTTGGATATCAACAAGTGGATATTGATGGAGATGGAATAGATGAATTGCTTTTAGGAGTTAATGCTCCGAAAGATAATTCGTATGAGGCGGGGATTATCAGTATGTTTACCATTAGAGATGGCAAGGTTGAATCAGTGTTTGAATGTGGGGACAGAGAAAACTTTGAATTATATGAAGATGGTATAATACTCGATGATTTTGGCATGCCAAACTCTACATACAGCCTTAAGTGTTATAAGTATTCAGCAGGTGGTACGGAATTTATTGAAGGTGTGGAATGGGAGCCTGTTTTTGAAGAGCATAGATGTCAGTATTATTACATTGATAGTTCTTTGCAGGAGCGTGAAATAAGTGAAGAAGAGGGGCGCGAGTTTTATGAGGAATTATTGCATAGATATAATAAACCAAAGTTCCAGCTTCATCTTTTTAAGGAAAAACAATGAGATTACGCATAATACTTTCGCTTATTTTACTTATATTTACCACAGGTTGTGGAGCAAAAAATAAAAAATTAATCGAACTGGATTCTGAGCTTGTTAAACCTAAGCTCCCGTGAATTTATACCAAGGATTCGGTATAAACTCATCTGACTAATCATCGCAAAGCCTTGTGCTTACTGGCTTTGTAACTACAAAATATTGTATCAAAAGTGCCCATTTTGCTTGCGATTCCTTTTAATCCTTGGTATAATTATACCAAGGAGGTAATTACCATGGAACTGAAAATCAATGAGCCTTGGATCACCAGCAAAGTCAGATGCCAGAACGGTTACGCTTATATCGACAAGCCTTTTTGGAACGCTGAAAAACAGTGCGCTGACCATAAGCGAGAATACATCGGTAAGTATGATGGCAAAGTCTTTACTCCAAACAAGACATATCATCGTCTCAAATCTGAGTATGAGCAAAGTCTTGTTGCACCTAAGACTGGTCCGGTTCCTACAGAGGTATGCCTCAGACAGTTTTATGGATCAACATATCTTCTGAATGAGATATGTGACAAAACCGGCATTGCTGCAGATCTTGGAAAATGCTTTGGCTCTCTGGCACCGCAGATAATGTCTGTTGCTTATTATCTTGTGCTTGAAGAAGGCCAGCCCATGTACAGGTTCCATAAGTGGGGCCTGACTCACAGGCATCCATATGGCAAGGATATCCCTTCACAGAGAAGTAGCGAGCTCTTTGGCCTCATCACTGAGGAAGCAAAAATGGCTTACTTCCGATACCAGGCAAAACGCCATGGTCTGAATGAATATCTTGCATTTGATACAACATCTATCTCTTCATACTCGACCCTTATAAAGCAGGCGAAGTATGGAAAGAACAAAGAAGGTGATTCCCTTCCGCAGATAAACCTTGCACTTCTGTATGGAGAGGAATCAATGCTCCCTGTTTATTACAGAAAGCTTGCAGGCAACATCACGGATGTTAAAACCATAGAGAACCTCATAAAGGATGTTGATTTCCTTAAACTCGATAAGCTAAAGCTTGTCCTGGACAGAGGCTTCTACAGTGAGAAGAATATCAATGATCTTATGAAGCATCACCATAAGTTCCTCATTGGTGCCAGACTCTCACTTAGCAAGGTGAGCAGCATACTTGATAAGATCCGCGCGGATTTTGTTACCCGCTATAACTATAATTCAGAGTCAAAACTATATATCATGTCATTTAAAGAAGAATGGGACTATACAGAAGAAAAGTCACGCACCGGAGAGATAATCACCGACAAAAAGCGCATATATCTCCACTTCTATTACAATGACCAAAAAGCAACTGACGACAAGACAAGGTTCAATGCCATGCTTGACCGTCTTGAAAACAATCTGGTAAACGGCACTCCTGATCCAGCTGATGAAAAGCTCTATCAGAAGTACTTTACAATACACGAGACACCTGTAAGAGGCAAAACCTACAGCTTTAAGGAAGATGCTATCCGCAAAGCTGAGAAGAACTATGGTTACTTCGCTCTAATGAGCAATGGAATCAAAGATCCAGTGGAAGCGCTGCGCATCTACCGCCTCAAGGATCTTATTGAAAAATCCTTTGGCAACCTTAAGGAACGGCTTTCCATGCGACGTATGTCCGTCGCATCAGAAGAAAACTTTGAAGGCAAACTGTTTATTCAGTTTATAGCACTTCAGATGGTGTCTTATATCAAAAAGAAGATGGATGAAAACGGGCTGTTTAGCAGGTACACAATCCAGTCATTACTTGATGAACTGGATACCATTGAGTATTATCAGCAGCCTGGAAAGGCACATCATCTATCTGAGATAACAGCAAAGCAATGTGAACTCTATGAGTTCATGGGGGTAAATGTCCCGACATGATCAAACCTTGGTATAAAATGACGGGACTTTAGGGTTAAAGATCAGGGATCTTCTCAGATTTGCGTTTATAACGATGTTTTTGAGGCTTATGGCAAGAAAAGTAAGTATACCTACATTGATATCATCAGAGACAATGAAATCAAAGAAACTATAAATACATATCGCTATTTGGACCGCGTTACGGATATTGATTGCTTTGACTTTAATGATGACGGAATAAAAGATATTGCTCTAATCGGCTATTCGGGAGCCGAACTCAAAGTTCTTTTGTATGAATCAACTTCGGACTATCATTACAATGTATTTTCCGGATGGGGCGATGTCGGTGAAGCTATAAGAAAAGCGTCAAACGATGATTTTTCTATGGATACATTAAAGAGTATATTGGAGATCGGAGGAGGCGCTTATTTACGAAGAATAGCTGGGGATACAGCGAAAAAAGCAATACTCGCGGCTGAAGAAGTTACATATAGTGATTACAAGTCGGCATATATTGATTTTCTTAAGGTTCTTGATGAGTATGGATTTGATAATTGTGGCACTGAAATAGATTCCTATTATATATACGACATTGACAAGGATAAAACGCCGGAATTATTAGTGGAGTACGGAATTTATGGAAATGAAAAACATGTATGGGTATATACATATGCCGAAAATAAGGTTCGACGTATTGATATGTTTGATACAGTTAACTCGGATTTTTATGCATATCCAGGTGGTAATGGAATAATGAAATATTGGTCGCATGGTGGAGGAGAAGAATATTGTCTTTTTTCTTTAAATAACAATAATCTCACATCTAAAGTAATGTATTCCGGATGTACGATTTATGATGATCCTGAAATGGGAGAAGATTATAGATTTACATCTGCAAGAGATGTAGTGCCGACTACATATTTTCTTACATCATTTGAGCCGGATTATGTATATCCAATAGAAAAGTATGAAGAAATCTCATCTCATATGCCATCAAAAGATAATAAGAGTTATACATTTCCAGATAATAATCCCAATTTCTATTCAGAAATAATGGATGAGGATGGTATTGTAAATGCAGTTATTCTTGGATGGGGATATGAGACTGGAGAGGTTCACAGTAATATTCATTTTAGGAAGAACATAATATGCGATAGGGAAGTAACGGATATAACATATGCTGATTTTAACTCGGATGGTGTATACGAATGCGTTCTTTATTTGGTTAAAAGGGATGAAGCTTACGAAGCAGTTGAGCATTATAGAGTAATCTTGAGTAAGCAGGGAGATGAAGTTTATGCGTACTTTGCCTGCTCAGAAGAAGATAGTATTTCGAAAGATGGCTTTTTTATATATGAGCCTAATAATATGTATAGTTACCGTGACAGAGAACGAGTGATATATGATAAAGAAAAATGTTTTTACTATTCCGCACCTTATTAACCTATAACCATAGTTTATCGATTTATGTATTGATATGGAACAATCCGATAATGAGAAAACAAGTATTATTTATAATTATTGCTACATTCATGCTCTGTGCATGCGCTAAAGAAAACAATACGGTAGCCGAAGATGTGAGCGTAGAGGAAGGAAGTACCGCAAATATTGAAGACGTTGCTTCGGAAGAGGGATTAGAAACATCAATCACATCAACAAAGAATCTATCAGAATACACTTCATACGATGAGTTTATTGAAGATATAAAGAGAATAATGGATATATATGAAAAAAGTCCTGATTATGATTTGTTTTCTGATCGGGTAGAGCTAAAGGACTGGTTTACGTATTCAATGATTACTTCAATTGAATATGCAGCTGACGAATTTGGATATATACAAGAGGATATTGACGGAGACGGGGGAGATGAGTTGCTTTTGGGAACAACCGGCGCAGAAGAAAAATCAGAGGATTCGGATATTACGCATATGTATACCATTAAAGAAGGTAAAATTGTTCCGGTATTTGAAAGTGAGTACAGAGAGTACTATCAATTATGTGAAGATGGTGTAGTTGCATATTATTTTAATTTTCCTCCTATGCCCTTTGGAGTTGAATATTATAAGTACAATGCCGGGAACCTGGAATTTATGGAAGGTATACATTATGAATTCGAATTCGCTGATGATGAGTTTCATGACCATTACTGCTATTCTGATAATGCACCCTACGTTCCCTATACTGTTTCACAGAATAATCGCGAAATAACTGAAAAAGAGTATGATAAGCTAAGTGAGGAGCTTGAACATAAATATAATAAACCAAAGTTCCAACTTCATCTTTTTAAGGAAGAATAGTAAAAACTTTTTCCTTAAACTGAAAATGCAGGCTTCAAAAATATATTGATTTCCAAGGATAAACAATGAGATTACGCATAATACTTTCCCTTATTTTACTTATATTTACCACAAGTTGTGGAACCGTAAAGACTGCTGATAACATCGAAGCAAGACAGCCTTATGAGGATTCAGAAAAAGAACATAAATTATATGATCAGACATTCGAGGCTGAACTTGTTAAAGGTGATGGCCAGATTCGAGTTCATAATGAACTTGAAAAAGATGATAATGGTCATTATACAGGACTTTATACTTATATTGATATCATCAAAAACGATACGGTTATAGATACTTTAAATACCGGTATCTATTTGAAGAGTGTTACGGATATGAGCTTTTTTGATTTTGATTGCGATGGCAAGACAGATATCGTTATCACCGGTGATGCGCCAAAATTTCTATTGTGTAACGCTACTTCTGATTATCATTACCATATCTTTGATGATTGGAGTATCCTGAATACTATTGAGAAGGAACGAGGCAATGATTTTTCCATGGATAAGCTAAAGTCTGTGTTGTTAGGAAATAACTTATCCTGTGATTATAGCGATTCACTCAGTTTTGATGAGCTCATAGAAATGTTTGAAAATAAAGAAATAGAAGAAAAACAGGAAGGTACTGAACTTGATTATGGCTTGTATAATGAACTTATAGAAAGCTTAAAAATAAGTATGAAAAGAAAATCGTTGGAATTGCTCTGTGGCGTTGCAGATAAATGGGATTTAGGACTACTTTCAGAAGGATCTTTATCTTATTATATTTTTGAGGAAGAAGACATGTGGTATCTGCAATATGATATTGATGGCGACGGAGTGGATGAGCTTCTTTTAGGAACAGGTAATCCTGATTTTAAGCCTGATATATGGCGAAGCGATGATTATATATGTGATTTATTTACTATTCGAAACAGAAAGCTTTTACATGTTTTTAAGGGCGGCTGCAGATACAGGTACTATCTTTGTGAAAATGGAATTATAGAAAATGAGGCTGCTAGCGGTTCGTCAATGGATCAATCATTTTACAGATACAATAACGGAGAATTGAAATTTATAGAGCATATTTTTAATGAACCCGATTGCCCTGATGTGAATAGACACTGTTACTACTACGAAAATAAAGATTGCATTACACGCGAATTGACTGAAAAAGAGTATGATGAGATGTGTGATGAGCTTGAACATAAATATAATAAACCAAAGTATCAGCTTCATCTTTTTAGGGAAGAATAGTAAAAACTTTTTCCTTAAACTGAAAATGCAGGCTTCAAAAATATATTGATTTCCAAGGATAAACAATGAGATTACGCATAATACTTCCGATGATTTTGCTTATATTTACTACAGGATGTGGAGTAAGCGCTGAAAAAGCTCCAATAAATCCAGAACCAGATGATAAAGTAGTCGAATTATATTCTGATTCCAAGAATAAGTTGATAGAAATCGAATCTGAGCCTATTCCTCAGCAGGGATCTGTACAGATTCAAGTTTATAATGACTATGATATAGATTATGGCATCAAGACACCATTTACCTTTATTGATATCATCAAAGATAATGAAGTCATAGAAACCAAAAACACCTACTGCTATTTGGACAGCGTTACGGATATAGATTGTTTTGACTTTAATGATGATGAAATAAAAGACATTGCAATTATTGGTAAATCAGCTTCTGAAACTACAGTCTTTCTGTATGAAGTTAATTCCCACTATCTGTGCCAAGCATATAGCCCATGGTGGTATGTCGGAGATTTTATTTTAGAGTCATTAGGCGATGATTTTTCATTGAATGAATTAAAGACTATATTATCAGAGGGACTTGATTCTTATGCGGGAATGTTGGCAAAAAATGCAATAAGTAGTGCTGAAAAAGCTACGTATAGAGATTATAAATCAGCATATATTGATTTCCTTAAAGTTATTGATGAGTGCGGAGTTGATGAACATTGTGTTCCGTTAGAGCGATATTGGATATATGACATCGACAAAGATTTGACGCCTGAATTATTAGTATTATATCGAGACTGTGAAGCAAATTCTTATGTATTTGTATACACGTATACCGATAACATAGTTAAGAACATTGTTGAAATAGATACGGATCACAGTGAGTTCTTTGCATATCCAAGCGGCAATGGAATAATGCAACATAGGGCATGTAGTGGTTGGGAAGAATATTTCTTATTATCTTTAAATGATAATAAGTTCACATCGAAAGAATTGTATTCAGGATGTACGGGTTATGAAAATCCGGAAACAGGAGACTATGATACTAAATTTATGCCTTCAAGAGATGTAGTTCCAGATGCATATTTTCTTACATCATTTGTGCCTGATTATATATATCCCATAGAAAAGTATGAAGAAATTTCAGCTAATGTGTCATCTCAAGACAATAAGAAGTATACCTTTCCGGATAATGATCCCGATTTCTATTCAGAAATTATGGAAAAAGATGGTATTGTAAATGCTGTATCTGTGGACGGAACTGAGTCGATTTATAAAGATATTCATTTTAGCGATTTTATAAGAGCCATAGAATATTCTCCATCGGAAATACATGATATGACATATGCAGATCTTAATTCGGATAATGTGTATGAATGTGTTTTTTATGTTTCGGAAAATGATAATTACAGACCTGCTTGTATAATTATGAGTAAGCAGGGAGATGACATTTTTGCATATTACGGATATCCCAGCGGAACAGGGATTACAAAAGATGGTTTTTTTATAGAGGATTCTGATGATTATTCGCATTGCCAATATCGTGTACAGTATGATAAAGAAAAATGTTTTTACTATTCCGCACCTTATTAATCTATAACCATGACTAATTCAGTTATATTGATATGGAGAACAATCTGATAATGGAAAAACGGATATTATTTACAACAATTATTGCTTCCATCATGCTATGTGCGTGTGCTAAAGAAATCAAAACGGTAGCTGATGATGTTAGTGTAGAAAAAGTGAGTACTGCTACCACTGAAGAAATTGCTTTGGAAGAATCTTCAGAGACATCGGATACATCAGAATATGATATTGTAGCAGAGTACAATTCATACGATGAATTTATTGAAAGTATAAAGAAAATAATGGATATATATAAGAATCCTGATTATAATCCTCATGATATATCGGAGCAGTATGGAAGGATTCCATATTCAATAGACTGTTCAATTGATCAACATGCTGATGAATTTGGATATATACAAATTGATATTGACGGAGACGGAGTAGATGAGCTGCTCCTAGGTAGAACTGGCTCAGAAGAAGCTCCAGATGAAACGGATATTGACAATATGTATACCCTTAAAGATGGTAAAGTTGTTCCTGTATTTGAAAGTGAGTACTACGCTTATTATCAATTATATGAAGACGGTATGATTGATTTTCATTTTGGCGATTCAACGCGCTATTGCTGTGTTGAACATTTTAAGTACACTGCTGGACGCATGGAATTAAAAGAGGGCATTTATAGAGAAGTTCAAGATACTGATGGCAAGTATGGTTTTCATTACTACTATTCTGACAGTGCTTTACAAAAACGTGAAATGACTGAAAAAGAGTATGATGATTTGCGTGATGAGCTTGAACATAAATATAATAAACCAAAGTATCAGCTTCATCTTTTTAGGGAAGAATAGTAAATGATTTATACAAAAAAATTGGAGATATACATGAAAAAACTATATATACCCATTACGCTCATCTTATTATCTTTATGCTTAACAGCATGTCATGGAAAGGAAGCCAGAGAAGAGCAAGATAGCTCAGCACAGGCGGAAAACTCTGAAAATCAAATTACTAATAATGATTCCTCTGAAGCTGTATTATTTTACCCTGAAACTGAATCAGCTTCTATAGATACCATGTTTTTAATTGATAAAAACGGCGAGAAAAAAAGTGATTTGTCCGAAATAATACAAAATATAGAACAGAACGGCATGGGATCCGACAATGAGTCATTGTTTGACTATCAATTTATAAACGGAATACTTTTTTTTAGGTTTTATTCTGCTGATTCTCCCATAGACGGTTATTATGCATTTGATATAGCCAATTGCAAAACATCAAAAATCATATGCGATGAATACACTGATTACATCGATTATTACAACGGCAAACTTTATTTAGGTTCTGACAACATGTATGAAAAAGATACCGAATATGCTTTTTCTGTATCGGATGATTTTTCTTTTGTGCCGGAAGAAACCAATTTGCAAAAGATATTGGATTACACAGTCGAATACCGAATAGCACAAGCTCCATATTGCGTATATTCCAGACATACCGGATTTTCCATTTCTCGGGCACTTAATGAATTCGGATTTGTTATCGGTTCAAGATTCAATAACGGAAAAAAAGAGTTTATCAAAATTTTCCCTGACGGAACTAATGAAGAGATTAAAGAGTTGTACGACAAGGAATGCGGCATAATATACTATGATAAAGATACGATTATTTTGGCAAGCGGTGATTTAGATACCATAGAATATGCAAAAGATATTTACACTTATGATCTAAAGAACAAAAGCCTAAAGCACATCTTGAATATTGATGATAAATCAATAATACAATTTTCCGACAACAAACTTTTCCTTCGCGGCAAAGGAAAAGCCGGTTCTCTTTACGTTTATGATTTTGAAAAAGAGACCGAAACTCTGATATATAAATACGAAGAAAAACCTGGAACTTTTATATATTCCAACTACCAATACCAGATTATAAACGGTAATATATTTGTCTGTGACATTGAAAATGCTGAGCTTAGATGGTATAGAATAGACGCATACGAAGATACATACAAAGCAGTTGATATAGAGTGTCACATCGACTCCGTCCCTGCATACAAAATCGGTACAGTAATACCCTATAATAGCGAAACAAACTGCCCATTCTGCGGCAATAAAGTACAAGACAGTAGTTATGAGCTTTTTCAATTAAGCGACGAATATTCCGAACACACTTCAAAAATCAATGAAATGCTCAAAAAGAAAAAAGACCAATTTCTAAACGACCATTCAGAAATTGAATGTTACATTGAAGATGATAGCGATTGTGCATACCATCAGGACTTTGACGCTGATAGAGAAGAATCCTTATCGGAAGCCATTATTTATAATTCCCGCTTTCTTACCGTAACCATGGACTATTGGTGGTTTGCAGGTGGACCGCATGGATTTTATCACAGTGATATTTATATATTTGACCTTTCAACAGGTGAAGAACTTGGTATCAAAAACTTTTATCCCGGTACAGAAACAGAATTTAAAGCTCTGATAGGAGAAAAAATAAAAGAAGATTATAATGACTGTCCTGAACATTATGGAGACAGATCAATAGATGACAGTTATGACGGGGCATACAGTTTGGCATCTTTTGATTCCACAAGTATAAGATACTATGATGACCACATAACCTACTGTTTCGATGTCTATGAAATGGGTACTTATGCCGATGGCGAATATAGAGTAGATGTCACCTACGAAGAACTAAACGGACACTCTACACTGACCAGAGTTAAATAATAGAAAACTGATGAATATTGAAGGATAGATAGTTGAGATTACGCATAATACTTACGCTTATTTTACTTATGTTTGCTACCGGTTGTGGTGCAAAAGACAAAAAATTAATCGAGCTGGAATCTGAGCTTGTTAAAGATCAGGGTAATGCTCAGATTTGCGTTTATAATGACGCTTTTACAGATTGCGGCAAGAAAAAGGATTATACCTATATTGATATCATTAAAGACGATGAAATCAAAGAAACTATAAATACATATCGATATCTGGATAAAGTTACGGATATCGATTGTTTTGACTTCAATGATGACGGAATAAAAGATATTGCAGTTATCGGTGATTCGGGTTCTGAAACCAAGGTTTTACTGTATGAAGCCACGTCCGATTACCAGTATGATGTATTTTCCAGGTGGAGTGACGTAGGAACTGCTATTAATGAGTCATTAAACGATGATTTTTCAATAACTGAATTAAAAAATATATTCGAAAATTATTGGGCAAGTGTTTCTTTGGTTGATTCACCAAGCGCGAAGAATCCTACGGAGATTGTCGGAGACGGCTTATATGAGCGGTTTCTTAGGAATGAAGTCAAGGTAAAAATAGGAAAAGAAAAAAATCTTGGAAATGAATGGTATTTTAACTTCAGAGCGAGTCAAGGACAGGAGTTTACGCTTGAAGAACTTGTAAATACCATCATTAAATGGTACACCGATTACTCTGGAGTACAGATTACCCTTGAAAAAATAGAGTACTCTTTTCTTGATTGTGGCAACGATGGAAGCAGAGAATTGGCCATACGTATAAAAACACCGAGCAATGATGACTGGACTGAAAGCATTATTATAAAGGAAAAGGATGGCAAGCTTGAAACAATCTATTCAGATGTGGGATGGTCAAGAAGCAGAATCTGCATAAATGAATATGGATACATTTATGGCGACGGATCAGGGGGTGCATCCAGTCATGGGTTTGATAAGGCATTTCTAGATGCCGATGGAAAGTATCATTATATTTATTATGACTCAACGGAATTTCCGAATAGTCCATATGGGTGGCTAAATTTTTATTTCAATGATGATAAGAATACTCCATCTGTAACCGTATGGGCTCTGATAGATGAAACGCATGAGTATGATGATAATGATGAAGCTGAGTTTGAAAATGGCTTTAAGGGATATTTCTATACACAGCTTTTACATGATGATTCCTTATACGAAGAATCAGGTGAAATCTACGAATATTTAAGGCAAAATAACCGTTTGCCGGAGGACAAATTAGTAACTATAAATGACTTGGAGCAGATGATAGCCCAAAAAGAAAAAAAAGAGGGACTTACAGAGGAAATTAAAAACGGAAAAACACTTATATGGGAAGAATTGGCTTATACTTTTGAGCAGGCTATTCCTTGAACACTTCTTATGTATTAAGCAGCATAAATATGATTAAGAAGAGAGGCATTTAAAGAACAGATATGAAAAAATGTAAAAATTTTTTATTGGCAATTGTATTGCTACTATGTTTGACAGCATGTGACAAGCAGAAGGTTATTAGTGATAAAAACGAGCCGGTAACCCAAAACGAAGAGATTGCTGGAAAAGAAGCCAATAATTATGAGCAAAATAACAGTGAAGCACAAGATGCTGACAAACACTTTCTTGAGTATTTAAAAGGAAATGAAACGGATTCAAACGGAGAAAAATTTTGGGCTTTGGGAGATACAGCGGGTTTTGTTGATAAATCGGAACTGGAATACGCTATTTATGATATAAACGGAGATGGCATAAATGAATTACTGGTTCGTGATGATGGCAACCATATTTACGATATAATGGAGTTTAAGGATGAAAAAATACAGTATGCAAATATGGAATATTTTGGAACTCTCGGGGTTTCAATGATAAATGACAAGAATCAGTATGTAAGCGGTGATACGGCTCATGAAGGTCGTGCCATCTATGCTGTATCCGAGATTGATGATCAGGGAAATGCAGATATTGATATTGTTTTTCTTAAATTCTGGAATGATTGGACAGAGACAGGTACAGAGAGGTTTTATAAAAAGAATAATCCGCCGCAGGATTATTTAGAAAATATTGATGCACTCGATACAATTGATGAAGAGGAATATGATAATCTTGTAGAGCAATACACACATGAGAATACTTCAATTGAATGGATAAAGCTGGATGTATTGTAGAGCTTTTGGATTATAAGAGAAGACGTGTAGGGAACAAGCCATATATAAAAGGAACTGGGAGAGTTGTTACATTAACCATCGTCCCTGCCTTGGTTATTAGCACAAGCAACATGGATATGATAATGAAAGAAAGGCATTTAAAGAACAGAAATGAAGAGACATAAAAATATTTTGTTAGCAATTGGATTACTACTGTGTTTAACAGCATGTAATAAGCAGGTGGTTATTATTGATAAAAACGAGCCTGTAGAGGCGGGCAAGGAGATTACTGAAAATGAAGCCACTGTAGCTGACAGTATTGAAAATAATAGTGACGAGATTAGTGAAGAAAAAGATGATATCAATAAGGATGGTTGGAAAGATGTATATAAAAAGTATCTTTATGATATTTTAGCAGATAAGGAGTCCCTAAGCGATGGCTATACCGCTTTTTATTATAGTGAGGGTCCGGAAAAGAAAGCCTTCTTTATACTTCAAGATGTTACAGGAGATGATGTCCCTGAATTATGGGTGACTCCTTTTGGGTTAACTTCTGATACGCAATATTATGGATGGTTTTCTTTATGTACTGTTGGAGAAGATAATAATATTAAAGACTTCCCCTTTTTTGCAAGTTTCTATGATTCTGATAAACAAGAATTATATGGGGCAGAATGTGTGCTTGATGAGGATTTCTCAGTATATAAGAATGAAAACGGCAAACTGACCTTAGAATATATGGTGCTTGGGAATGAAAAAGAACAATACAGAAAAGGACAAGATTTTGACGATTGCGATCCTATTTCGCTTGAAGAAGGACAAGAATTGGATGCAGAATATGATGAGCTCAAAAAGAAGTATGGTATTAAAAATGCAATAGAACTTACTCCGGAAAATATTGAGAAAGCATTATCTAAAGAAAAAACAGAGGCAAATGGAGAAATTACTGATGATCAAGCTCTTTTAGCTATCAAGAATTACTGCTATGAAAATTTTCCTGACTTAAAAGACATGGTTGATTCGGATAAATACACTATATATTGGTATATTGAATCAAGCGATGAAAAAGAGATTGTGGTAGTTTATAGGTCATATACGGCAGCTCTTGTCAGGTATTATATTGATAGAGCAACAGGCGCTACTTATGTAACAGAATTTGCACCTGGGATAACTGAAGAAGAGGAGCGCACTGATGAGAGCTTTAGCGTAGGAGATTATTTTGTGAATGGGTGAGAGTTTTTTATAAAGCCTTTGTTGTATGTTTACCATTAGAGAGGGCAAGGTTGATGCTGTATTTGAGGATAATCTGAGAGTAGTGTATCAATTATTTAAAGATGGCATAATTGAAGAATATTGCTTTCCTCCAAATGCTAGTGTTGAATATTATAAGTACAATGCCGGAAATATGGAACTTATTGAAGGTATTTATGATGGATTTACTCCTTTTGACGAGGAACATCAACATAAATACTACTATTCTGATAGTACTTCAAAGAAACGTGAACTAACTGAAAAAGAGTATGATGAGTTGAGCGAAGAGCTTACTCATAAATATAATCCCAAGTATAGACCACAGCTTCATCTTTTTAAGGAAAAATAATGAGACTACACATAATAATACCGCTAACTTTACTTATATTGCTTACAGGTTGTGGAGCCAAAAATAAAAATTTGATTGAAACGGAGTCTGAGCTTGTTCAAGATCAGGGTGCTTCTCAGATTCGCATTTATAACGATGTTTTTGAAGCTTACGGCAAGAAAAGTAATTATACCTACATTGATATCATCAGAGACAATGAAGTCAAAGAAACTATAAATACATATCGTTATCTGGACAAGGTTACCAATCTTGATTGTTTTGATTTTAATGATGACGGAATAAAAGATATTGCAGTTATTGGCGCTTCGGGTTCTGAAACCAAGGTCTTGCTATATGAATCTATGCCTGACTATCATTATGATGTATTTTCCGGATGGAGCGATGTGGGTAATGATATAAGAGAATCTATAGATGATGATTTTTCTATGGTTATATTAAAGAATATATTGGATAGAGTTACAAACATTGAGGATGCTGCTTTGGAAGAGTCTTCTGAACCAGCCAAAGTATTAGAAAGTGAAGTAACCACCTTCAATTCATACGATGAACTTATTGAAGATATAAAAGTGATGATTGAAATGAAAGAATCGAATTCGGATACATTTTATCACCATGCACAGTATCATGAATGGTTTACCTCGCCGATAGATTGGGCTTTTCAAAACGATAGTTTTGGGTATTTGCAAGTGGATATTGATGGGGATGGAATAGATGAATTGCTTTTAGGAATTAATGATTCGGAAGATGATTCACATAATGTGAATGTTTTAAGTATGTTTACCATTAGAGATGGCAAGGTTGATGTTGTATTTGAATCTGATTACAGAAGGAGCTTTGAATTATATGAAGATGGTATAATACTCGATGATTGGGGCATTCCAAATAGTTTTTATAGCCTTAATTGTTATAAGTATTCAGCAGGAGGTATGGAATTTATTGAAGGTGTGAATGCGACGCCTGTTTTCAGCGAGGGTAGGTGTCAGTGCTATTATTACGATAGTTCTTTGCAGGAGCGTGAAATAAGTGATGATGAGTATAGTGAGTTTTATGAAGAACTATTGCATAGATATAATAAGCCAAAGTTCCAGCTTCATCTTTTTAAGGAATAGTAGTATAGAATTGGAAGGATTTATTTATAATGCGTAAAAAGATTAAATACTTGGCATTTTACTTTCTTCAGTATTACTTGTTTCTTGCGGAAGAAATGCCAAAGAGCAAGTGAAGATTGAAGATGCAAATATAAGCGAGTCAGTTGAAAGTAATACTGAAGCATCTGAGGATACCGAAGAAACGACGGATACTGCATTATCTGTGGATTCAGCTCTTTTTCCAATAGCTGAATGGGAGAAGAAATGGTCTGCTGAAAATGATACTAAGGAGTGTTATTCAACAGAGAAATTTGATGCAGAGCAATATGAAGAAAAAGTAGTTAAATCAAGGCTCGATGAAGCAATAAAAAATAGTAAATCTATCGCAGATGAGCTAAAAAATGTAGAGGAGATCGCGTATTATTATACGAATTATCACAATGCCGATTTGAGTCAGCAGGACATGAACAATGTAAGCTGCGCGGAATCATATATTTGGGATTATGAAGTACAGAGTCTTTATAACAGAATTCTTGAAGAAGCAGATGATTCTAGAAAAGATAGCATTAAAGCTGAACAGGACGCATGGAAAGCTGATTTTGACAGGTGCTACGAAGCGGTAAAATACGTGGAAGGATCATGGGCTTCTATGATGAACAGTGAACTGGATTCCAGATTTATGAAGAGTCGAAGCTATATACTTGCAAGAGAACTTGCTGATGAAAGAGGTGAAAACATCGAACTTCCAAAGAGATTTTTTAGAGAAAATTCTTATATAAGCGATGACGCCGTTCTTGACATAAAGGAAGGAATGGAAGGTGGTTCAATCAGTATTACATATGCACCAAAAGGCAAAGAAAAAGTTGATATGTTGTGCTATGAGCCAATGATAAATGATACTACAATTTCTTTTAAAACCACATGTGAGTTTGATGATGGAGAAGTAATAAATACAAACGACGGGGATGCACCGATAGTGGGTATTATCACTTATGGATGGGATGGCGCCACATTAACTATTACAGAATCGGGAGATAAGAGTTTACCCGCAGGAACCAAGGTGAAATTCCCAAAAGCAATGTAATTTAACATCGAGGAAATAATTGATATTGATAAAAATAATGGCTCAATCACAAATTTTATGTGATTGAGCCATTAAAAATAAAAAATATTAATGAAATTCTCAATTGTTTGGTGTAATATATAACAAAAAGTTAACAAAAGGGAAGAGCGTTATGAAAAAAAGGGTTTTAATTTGTGTTGGAATCCTACTTATTGCAGCTACGACTGTTGCATGTAGTGGTATAGATCTTGAAAAGTTTGGTATCGATAATAAGCAGGCGGAGACTTTGGCAGAAGAAGTATCAACGGAGGATGCCGGTGAAGCTATATCGGAAGAGGCAGAGGAAGCGGAGGGTGAATCTTCTGATGATTCCGAGTTTTATTTTTCAAAACTGAAGAATAATGAAGAGCTTAGAATAGATCTTGGATCTGACGGACAGATGGATACTATATTTTTTAAGCATCCGGATGGCTCAGGGAACGATAATTCCTGTTCCATAAAAGTAAATGACCAGACTGTTGATATAGAGCTGGTTGTAGAAAACGGTTTTTTGTATGGAGAAGCTGATGCGTTTTTTGTACACAGATCAGACGGGGATTATGTTCTGATCAATGAACAAGGCGCTGATGGCTATGGGCCGATAACTGCATATATGTGGGATAAAGATTCTCTTAAAGAAGTGGGCAAATATGATGAGCCCGTTATAGTAGATTCAAGTATTGATGAAAAAACAAACAGTGAAAAGTACGAGATCTATCCGGATAAGATAGTTATAGGATATCTTGTTGATATTTATGATTGCAACTGGATTGCTACAGCAGACTTGCAATACGGGCCTGATGGTTTGGAGCAGAAACTTGAAAAAGAGCATAAGATACATCCTATGGTAGAAGGCTTAAGTAAAGGCCTAATTTTGAAAAAAGACGTAGAGTTTGATGATGAGTCCGGTAACGATCCTAAGGTCGGAAAAGCCGGACAGACGATTATTCCATATGGAATGCAGGGAAGCTCCATGAGTTTTACGTCTGAAGATGGCGAATATCTTGGATATATCATATATGATGGAGATTCAAACGAACTATTTGAAAACCTTGGCGATTTCCAAGTTGGATGACACAAGGATGATGGAGGAAATGAGATGAAAATAAAAAATACATTGTTATTACTTGCAACAGCTATGACTATTACAGGCTGTTCATCGGTTTCTATTAATTTGGGTTCTGATAATTCAGAGACACAGGATGATGTTGCAACATTTTCAGCAACTACCGAAAATGATTCTGAGGATGTAGAAACTCAGGATGATACTGCTTCTGAAGAAACAAATACTGAAGCTACAGGAGAAGGGGAAGCAGTTTCAGATGCTGAACTTAAAGAGTTTACAAATATGTTTATCATCGGAGGTAGCGGATATTTTGGCTTTCTTAACCCAGAATACAGCAGCCCTGAAGAAATCAAGTGGGATGAGGTTATAGGCTGTGTAGACGAATTGCAAGAACGTAAACTGAGCGATGAAGAGAGAAAGGAATTATTTGGTACTACTGAGGAAGACCCAATGGAGCCTTGGGTAGTAAAAAATGAAAATCTCACAAAGTTCATCAAAAAGAAAACAGGGCTTGATATCAAAGTTGACGCCAAAGATGTACCCAGGTGGGAGTATAACGAAAAATATGATGTTTTCTTAATTTCTGATAATCCATGCGGGCAGGATTCACCTATGTACGATGGAAAATTTGTTTCCGGAACAAAAAATGGCAATCTTTATGAACTTACATTCCAGCCGAACAATGAAAGCTGGGATGAAGAAACTAAACAACCTGACAGAGTTATTACCTTTGAAAAATCCGGCGATGATATTGTGATAAAATCAAATAAAATTTTGAAGCAGTGAAGTGCTACGAACCTAAAGAGACGTGGCTTCTTGCTTCAACCACTACTGCATAGGCTACAAATTAACTGCAACGTAAGCGCTTTATATTTCCTCATAACTACGAGGGGACATGAAGCGCTTACTTATTTATATAGCATATTGTAGCAAATCGTTAGCAATAGCCAAGGTATAAATCAGTTAATGGCTGTAGGTGGGTGCGCAATCGGTCGTGATTGGTCACAGCTCGCTGTCACAGCGCACTGCTTAAATTCCATATTGACACCCTATCAGATAGGGCGTACATTAAAGCTAACAGGAGGACGTATGACAAGAACATTTATATAGACATACGAGTTCTCTCGTAATTGGGATAGTCTTGGATTTGATGATGAAGACTTAAGGCTTTTGGAACTTGACATCATGGAACACACAGATAAATATCCTGTCATGCAGGGAACTGGTGGACTCCGTAAGGCAAGAATTGCTATGGAGAATAAAGGAAAAAGCGGTGGAGCTAGAGTCTGCTTTGTTGATTTTGTTTTTGCTGAGACAGTATATCTGATTACTGTCTATCCTAAGAAGGAAAAGGACAATCTTTCCAAGGAAGAAAGAAACGAGATCAAGAAAGCCATTGAAGCTCTTAAGAAGAGCCTTGGAGGTGAATAACATGGGTAAAAATAGTGTTTATGAGAGCATCATGGCAGGCCTTAATGAGGCATTGGAAGATGCCCAGAGCGAAAAGCCAATACTTAGGAAAAATAAAGTAACTGTTGAGCCTGTTAAGGTATTTGATGCTGCTGAAGTAAAAAAGATTAGGAATTCAACTGGAATGTCACAGAAGATATTTGCGAGCTATATGGGCGTTTCCGATAAAACAGTTGAGGCATGGGAAGCAGGAACCAATCATCCATCAGGAGCTGCAAGTAGGCTACTCAGCATGATTGAAAAGGATAAGGAGCTTATAATTAAGTTCCCATTTGTAACAAACGCTTTGGCGAAATAATCGCTATCACAACTATATAGGCAGTAATAAAAGTAATCGAGAGAAATCTTGGTTGCTTTTTTAGTGCGCCCGACGGCGCACAGCGAGAAAGTCCATACTGTCATATCTGTGTTGGCTCTTAGCATCTCAACTGCATCCCAGACATCGACTCTAGTTGCCAGATCCAGCCCTGTAGTAGGTTCATCCAGGAAAAGTATTCGCGGAGAATGCATTAGCGCAAATGCAATTTCGCATCGTCTTTTCTGCCCGCCTGACAGGACTCTGTAACGTTTATCCATTATGTCTGAGAGTTTCAATATGTCTGAAAGATCTGCCAAGCGATCTCTTATAGTCTTGTCATCGAGACCAAGCATTTTTGATCTTGTAACAATGTTTTCTTTTACTGTGAAAAGGTCATCAAGAACATTTGACTGATATACCACACCGATAGTCTTTCTGATCTCCATATCTTCTTTTCCAAGCTTATAGCCGCAAAGATATGCGTCACCTGAATCCGGCGTAAGTATCGTTGATAACATGTTTACTGTGGTAGATTTTCCCGCTCCGTTAACACCGAGAAATCCAACAAAGTCTCCCTGTTTAATTTCAAATCCGAGATTATCTACGGCATAGAATTTACCGTATCTTTTTGTAAGATTTTTAATTTCGATTGAATTCATTTGCGTTCCCTATCCTTTCCTTCGTTATCTGATAATCGGATAATACTGGATAAGCCGCAAATAAAAAATAAATATGCAAGTAAGTTGTATTTTTTTAGGGGTAAGTTGCAATTTGCCAATAAAGAGAGGTGCAATATACAATATACAAGTCAATATGTAAAATATAATTGACAAAAATCATGTAATGAATTATCATGTTATAAGCGAATCATACATTATACGTGCACTTGGAGGTTGTTATGATAGAAAAAATATTTACATTAGTGATTTATTTTGTTTTGGTGGGGGTTATTTTTTTTATAAGCCGAAGCAGAAAATCAGATATTCATTTTGATGAAATGCAGGAAAAATATAGAGCTGAGGGTTATAAGAGGGCTTATGTTTCAACGATGATAATGCTTGCAGGAATTATTTTATATGATTTTTCTGTAGATGGAACACTGCCCAAATTTGTTTTAAGTGTTTTATTGGTTGGGGTACTTACGGTAGGCGCTATTATATGGGGGATTTATTGTATTAAGTATGACTCTTTTTGGGGACTTGGAAAGACCATTAAAAGTCAAATGTATACCTGCATAATAGCCAGCTTCCTGCAGTTAGTATCTTTTATTTGTCAGTTAGTAGAAATACTTAATAAAAAAATGTCATCAGAGCAATTTGAACGACTGTTCTTGCCAAGACTTGCCCTAGGCGCATTTGTTGCCTTATACTTCTTTGCATTAGCAATTGCGCTTGTATTCAAAATGCTTTCTAAAAAAGAATGCGAGGATTGAAGTTTATGAAAAATTTGAGACTTAAGTCTGCCAGAGCGGCTAAAGATTTGTCCCAAGAAGAACTCGCCAAGCTATGTGATGTTTCAAGACAGACCATAAGCGCAATTGAAAAAGGAGATTATAACCCCACTATTAAGCTATGCATTGCTATTTGCAAGGCATTAGATAAAAAACTTGATGATCTTTTTTGGGAAAAATGAGAATTATAAAAACTTTTTGTAAACGAGATAGCTATAACAAAAATCAGCAAATGCAGTATTTACGAGGGTGCAACATAATGTGGCACCCATTTTTTATAGAAAAACTTGTAATACTTATTTGTGCGGGAGATACTGATTCTAACATCTTGCGCAGGTGATTATCTTATATAAATTTTTATATACAAATATTGAAGGAGCAGATTTTATCTATGATGGAATTTGGCGAACAACTCAGAAGGGCGAGAGAGGTAAAGGGATTTACTCAGAAATCTCTTGCAGAGCAATTATATGTGAGCAGGCAATCAATTTCGAATTGGGAGTGCGGTGAACGCTATCCTGATCTTGTTACATTAAAGAAAATTTCTTGTATTCTGGATGTGAGCCTTGATAATCTGCTTTCCGGAAAGGAAATGGTAAAAGTGGTGGAAAAGAAGCCTGTAATTGAAAATAAAATAATCAACGGTATCATAGCAGCGCTATATGCTTTTATTGTATTATCGCTTTTCCTTAAAGTAGGGGAGGCGTTTGCGATGCATTACGTTCATGCGTATAAAAGATTTACATCAGATTCGGTAGGATTATTCGGAGTAGATGCTTTTTTTCACCCCGACAGAGAATATTTATTGGAACAGATTGTGCTTTTGTTTACCTTTTCTTATGGCTTATACAACGCAATAAGAGATAAATTGACACCAAAGAAAGTCGGTATAATTTTAATGGAGTTTTTTTCATCGTATCTGATTTTTCATGTTGCGGTGATGGCTTTCTTGAATAAAGGATATTCTGAATTTTTTAGGATATTTGTGTTGGAAGGAAGTGATGTTTTTTTCTATATAAAGGTGATGCTTGAAAATTTGATCATGCCTGCTGCAATAGGCATAATGGGAGTGATTGCTTCATATTATTGTTTTATACGTGGTAAAGAGCACAAATTTTGGTTTAATATGATTACAGTTGGCTCAGTATTGGCAATAATTAATAAATTTATATGCATATTTAAGCAATTGAGTGTTGAAAAGTTTACTATTATAAATTATTCTACAGCAACATTTGAGAGTGCTGTAATAACAGTAAAAGCTATTGTTGAAGGTGCAGTACTTCCAATTACAATTTATGTTCTGATTATTTATCAGGCTCATGTTTTGTATAGGAAGCGCAAAATTGCTCAGGAGCTAAGTGATGAACAAGGGCGGTGTGGTGTAGTTTATTGATTGTAGCGAAAAAGGATGTGTGGTAAAACGGATTTAGCGAATATTCAACTTTTTTTGCTCCCTAACTCTGTTTTTTGGTAGTTAAGGAGCAAAAATAAGCTTTTGTTATTCGGCTTACATTTGACATTCTGTTTTAAAATCCTGTTTGAATATTTCGGATAGTGAGCCCACCCAATTCTCAATTGAGCACCATCTGTTCACGCAATAACACTACTTTGTTTTTCAGGAATGCAATTCACGCCTCAGAACCTCGTGAATGGTTTCTGATGAAGGTAATATTTGAAAACTTTCACTGTTACTCGAAAGATTTTAGTTCGTATTATTATGGTGAATAATGCGAACCATCGAGGATGGAAATTATATTCTGAGAGAATATTCAATCAGAATGCTGCTCCCATAATAAACTTATAAACAGGTATCACTGCTATAGTAAGTCCATCTTTTGTAATCGTACGTTCTTCCTCATTAGTAACTATAATAAGGCGACGTATTCCCTTTGTTTTCTCTGCAAAAGATACAAGACTTTTAGTCTCTCTGTCTTCTGCCGTTTCTAAGCTGTAGGCAACCTGAATTGCGCAGTCTTCTTCAGGAATAAAGAAATCAATATCTATTCCCATCTGCGTGGATTTGAAGTAATACACTTCTTCGTCAAACCTACGCTTTAAATATACCGCAACTGTATTCTCTAATAGCGCTGATGGTTTATCTACAAGGAACAATGACAAAATGCCATTATCAAAAAAATAAAACCTTGGAGTGCTCTCTTTTTCAGCAAACTTCGAGACATAATTCCTGTTCCTGAACAGGAGATATGCGTTTTCAGCGTACGAAACGTAGTCAATCATCGAATCTGTTGATGTCTTAATTCCTGTTGCTTTTACATTCCCTGCCAGTGTATTGAAAGAGATTTCATGCATTACTGTTTCAGCTATTTTCTTTATCATAAGCCTGAGGGCCATCTTATTATTCACTTTTTCACGCTCTATAATATCTCCAAGGAGAACCTTCTCATAGGCACTCTTAATATATTCTCTTTTGTTGGATAAAAGTTGTGCTTCAGGAAAGCCACCACTCAAAATATATTCCTGGCATCCTCTGCGAATTTTGGCAGCTTTAGAAGTTGTCAGAAATGCCTTTTCATCATGAGCTATCTTCTTGTAATCCAGTGACTCACTAAGAGAAAAAGGCATGATCATTTTGGACAAATATCTGCCTCCAAGAGCCTTTTCCATTTCAGAGCTAAGCATCTTAGCATTGCTTCCCGTAATGTATACGTGCTTTTTCTGATCAGCCATTCTTCTGGCAAAATGTTCCCAGCCATCAATGATCTGAATCTCATCAAAGAAATAGTATATCTCATTGGCATCCGTGAGCTCATAAGCAGTCTCTACGATGTCATTAAAGTCATCCTTTGAAAACCCCAAAAGTCTGTCATCCTCGAAATTGACATAAATTATCTGAGACCAGTCGCATCCTGCTTCAACGAGTTCTCTAGCTATTTTATATAAAAGTGTCGTTTTTCCCGCTCGTCTAAGTCCGACAAGAATATAATTGATATTCTTGTCAAAGTCATAGTCACGTTCTATGATTTCAGCACTTTGAATTATCTCAATCTGATCAAAAATGACCTGTTTCAATATATTATGATTCATGTCCGCCTCCAGTTATCATATTGATACGGTGATCTATATTGATTTTATCGCGCGCACACGATAAAATCAAGAATTTTTATCTTATCAAAAAGACAAACATGTAATCCCACAGAACTCATATCCTTGTGACTGTTAGTTAAACTGCAATAATTTCATGTATCCTTTACATTATCGCGAATCATTATATCCACATGCTCTGCATATATGTCTTTATACTTGTAAATGCTGAGTATTATCCCAAGAAAAACATACGAAACCACAATTCCATTACCTGACACGAATGGAAGAAAAGAGTAAGGAACTTCTATCATTCCGAATCCGCTAAACATTCCAATAATCGTGTTTATTATAAGAAAGGTAATGCAGCCGCTTCCCAGAACAACTCCCAACTGATTCTTAATCTTAGAAGTTGCCTTAACTCCAAGTGCAATCATACCGGCGATAATACCTACTACCACCAATCCCGCAAATATTCCCCACGACAAAGAAATATATGACAGGATACGAGAACCTTTCATTCCGGACACTGGTATCAA
The DNA here is from genome assembly GCA_017542245.1 of Lachnospiraceae bacterium. Classification (GTDB taxonomy): domain Bacteria; phylum Bacillota; class Clostridia; order Lachnospirales; family Lachnospiraceae; genus RUG11977. The sequence continues at coordinate 9,815 of JAFXXN010000011.1, read as the reverse complement.
TAAACCAATTGGTATGTTTACAACACCATCATCAACATAACTAATCAAATCATAAACCACAGTTGATTTTCCAAACATCCTCGCTGCAGTTTTTATATCATTGCCTCTAAAACTTTGCAAATAAAATGTGAGAGGTTTGTACTTATAAACAAAACTAATCACAAATAATGGAAGCGATATAAAAAATGGCCATATCAACACAAGCGTTGAAATCTTAGGTACTCTTATCCATTCTTTCCTTAAGGAAATCGTAAGTTCTACAAGCATACACATTTCCAATATGATTGCCTGTACCCATTCATGGTCTAAAAATAATATGCCGCAAGGAACAAGAATCCACAAAAGAGCTTTGCAGATTGCTTTGCTTTTTTGTTCCCTATACTTATAGAGTATTCCAGGATATAACAGAATAAACAAAAGCATCAGAGGAAGTGACTTTTTCCAGACAACTCCAAGTGTTATAAGTTCTTTATTATCTAAGCCATGAGATAATATAATATGGTTGTTCCCCAACTTCTCTATCAGAAAATATCCGCTGACAAACAACAGTGTCATTCCTGTCCCTAACACTTTTGCGTATTTTGAAACTGTTGCATAATCTATAAAATATATAAGAAACATCGCAAAAATTCCGAGGAGAGAACCTAAAATATATCTGCACTCCACTTCTTTATAATTCTGCTTATCAAAAAAAAGACCATGATAGCTATTAAACTCTTTAGCCAAATATACATGTAGAATCATCCCAAAAACAGCCACGGTCAATGCAGCGATTACCACGCTCCAAGCAATCTTCGGACTGTGAACTTTATCAAGTTCAATTCCGACATCGACAGGATTCCCCATATCTTCAACAGCTCTTTTCTCCGCAGTTTCTTTATCCATTCCTTCGGACATATTATCTTCAATCTGATCCTCTATATGTGCTCTGATTTCGTCTTCGATAGCCTTGTGAGCCTTCTGAAACCTCACCTGCTCCAACAACTTTTTTATATATTCTTCCATAAGTTACACCCCATATGCTAGTACGCTTACAATTGCGCCGGAATATTCATTCCACTCCGCTGTCATACTCTTTAAAAGCTTCTTGCCTTCCTTTGTAATGCTGTAATATTTTCTTGTCTTACCAAGGTACTCCTGCTCATAAAACTTGAGCATCCCTTTTTCCTCAAGTCTATGAAGAAGAGGATAAAGAGTCCCTGCCTTGAATTCAAAGACATTATGAGACCTTTTTCTCAAGGTATCTATCATCTCATATCCATACATATCTTTTTCCGAAAGTAGTTTTAGCACCAACATTGTGCTACTATCTGCCGTCATATTAACCTCCTTAAATTGTATTAATCATATATCGGTTATCTATATAATATATCGGACTCCGATATAAAACAAGCTAAAATAATCGCGAATGATTCACATTGCCGATATGTATGTGCAATAGTATTTCCAAACGTGTTGATAATTTAGGATTCAATTGAAAAACTACAGCCTTTCAAAAATATATTAATTTCCAAGGATAAATAAAGACATTGAGATTACGCATAATACTTCCGTTGACTTTACTAATATTTACCACAGGGTGTGGAGCAAAAGAAAATAAGCTGATTGAAACCGGAGCTGAGCTTGTTAAAAATTAGGGCAATGCTCAGATTTGCGTTTATAATGACGATTATGTAAATCTAAATGGAGCGTTATATTTGATTTTTAAATAATTACATATACACTAATGGCGGTTTCTTTCTATACCATTAAATAGTGATAAATAATCGACATACTGATTAAAATACCCTTGGTTAAGTCCTGCTTCCATAAATTCTCGTATAGCACTTATAACATCCATTTTATCAAGGTGAGAATTGGTACTATCGGAAGTATTAAAATGTGCGTGGTCATAAGCGATTAAAATATCATCAAGATTTGCAATCTCACCTTTGTCTTTTAGATATATTCCGTATGCAAAAGTCTCAATCTTATTGGCATGTGTCAAATCCACGTCCTTAAGATGAATCTCTTTTACTATAGATTCTGAACCATCCCATGGATAGAGCCTTGCTATATATACAGGATCATCTTCATTATAATCAGCTGGTTTATAAAAATTGCAGGGCAAATTATTAGGATCACCCTCGCTTCCAGAAAGAGCGCAGTTAAGATATGTCTCTCCTACGCCATAATCTTCCTTACTGTGGAATACACTTGGGATAGGATTCTTATAATAGTTGGTTTGTGGAAGAGTGGTAGGTGTTTCCATTTTTTTTATAGGTTTGTTAATGTTAGGGCGATACATAGTTCCATAGTTAATCCCAGGATTAAATGCAACATTCATAAGATTTATCCCTTTCAAAAAAAATGCGCGTCATTTCATTGGATTTCATTCCATTGAAAAGACACGCAAACCATTGCTATCTTTATTATCGGCATTTATCATAGAAATATTAGAGTAGTCAACTATATCAAAATAGGTGGTGCTCAATTGCGAATCTGGTGGGCTCACAGCCCGAAATATTCGATAAGATAAGTAACATAAGGTATCTAATGTTTTTGCGTTCTAAGGAAATAGTAATTGATGGGGTTAATTCGAGGTAACTCGATTTTAATTCAATTTTAACTCGACAAGCGGATTGCATCGAGTTAAAATTGAATTAGACTTGAATTAAGGAGGAGATAATGCGCACCATACCCAATAAAGAGAACTTAACAATAGAATTTAAAAGCGATATAAAAAGATATCCAGACAATGATTTGATAGATGAAATTGTTGGCATGACAAATACAAAAGGAGGCACTTTGTATCTTGGTGTAGAAGACAATGGTGAAATCACCGGTGTCAATAAGATACATAAAGATTCAATCGGCGTTACAGCTCTTATAGCAAATAATACCGTTCCTTCCATATCTGTTCGCGCTGAGATTATTTTTGAAGATGGCTACGATGTGCTTAAGATAGAAATCCCTATGAGCAGAACGGTAGTTTCAACCAGTTCCGGTAAAATGCTGAAGCGACGTCTGAAGGCAAACGGAGAACCAGAAGTCATTCCTATGTTCTCTTATGAAGTTGTAACAAGACTATCCGAATTGGCATTACTTGATTTTTCAGCTGGTCCACTTGCTGGCGCAAGTATTTCTGATTTTGACCCAAATCAGATAGTTAGATTAAGAAATATAATACAAACCATGCCAGGAGGCGAAAAGAATCTGTTAAGTCTGACTAATGATGAGTTAGATAAGGCATTACATATTACAACAGAAGTTGACGGTAAGCTTTACCCCACAGTAACAGGAATGCTTCTTCTTGGAAAAGAGCAGAGAATCAAAGAGCTTATGCCTACTGTAAAATCATCATTTCAAGTACTTGAAGGCACAAAGGTCAGAGTTAATTCTGAGACATCAGCTCCCCTCCTTGAGGTATTTGAAAAGTTTGAAACTTTTTCTGAAGCTTGGAATCCAGAACGAGAGATAGAATATGGACTGTTTAGGGTTGCTGTTCCAGAGTTTGATAAAGCAGCCTTTCGTGAAGGACTAATCAACGCCTTTTGTCACAGGGATTATACAATGCTTGGAGCAGTAAGAGTTCTAATTGATGATGAAGGATTAACTATAAGTAATCCTGGGGGATTCATTGATGGTGTAAACCTTGATAACCTTTTGACCGTAGAACCACACGGAAAGAATCCAGCATTAGCTGATGCTTTAAAAAGAATAGGTCTTGCAGAAAAAACTGGTCGTGGTATCGACCGCATTTTTGAAGGATCCATTATTTATGGCAGACCTTGGCCAGATTATTCCGAAACCACGAGCACAAATGTAAAACTTTTTATACAAAGAGCCAAGGCAGATGACAGGTTTACCAAATTTATTACAGATGAGCAAAACAGACTGGGTAGGCCATTATCAATTTCGTCTCTCATGATTTTATCATTATTAAAGAATGAAAAGAGACTATCAATTGATCAAATAGCATCCTTAACACATTTTAGCGAAGGAAAGCTTAGAGGAGCCATAGAAAATCTAATAGAAGATGGTCTTGTAGAAGGGATTGGTAACGGAAAATCTCGCTCTTATCTTTTATCTGAAAAAGTATATAAAGAAAATAACAGAAGCATACAATATGTCAGACAGACTGGAATCGATAAAATTGCATATCCGGAAATGATAATGAAGCTTGCAAAGACACAAGATGGAATCATCACTAAGCAAGATGTTGCAGAATTGCTAAAAATTACACCGGAACAAGCATACACTGAGATTAAAAGACTTGTAAAAGATGATAAACTATATAGATTTTGTGGTGGTAAATATGCTAAATATAAAACAAGATAGCGCAACTGCATCTGGTTTTAAAGCTATTAAAAGAATTGTTTAGGGGTAGTTTGGGGGTGGTACTACCCCAAAAAACCACTCTCAAAATGATATTTTACTGGTTTTGTATCTTCTTCCAGTAACGATCCTTGCTTCTGGTTTCAAAGTATCCATCCAGATAGGTCAATACGACAAGATATGCTACCTGAATGAATAGTAGCAATCCCACAAGGCTGATGCTCATGATACTGTGTATGCCTTCTCCAAAAACTATGACAGCACCTGTGGATATCAGCAGCACCTTTAGAGACAGGCTGCACCAGCGTGCTCTGTAGTACTGGATAATGCTCCAAATCCCATAACAGATACCAATAGCTAAAGCAGTGTAGAAGAAAACGCTCGTAATTCTGAGTAGCCAAGCCATTCCGGTGGAATAGGCATATCGCCGTTCGATTCCCTCAATATACCTGGAATAGTATGGAATTTCCAACCAGTAAGCATAGTCATTTATTCCATTCCAAGCCCATACGAAGGGTAGAGTTAGTGCATCCAGCACGTCATTTAGAAATGCCGGATAGGCGATAAGACAGCAGAAGAGAGTAGCAGCAAGGGATCCCCAGGCTATCTTTTCTTTCTTTTTTGCCATCTTAACTCTGATATCAGCAGTTCGAATTGCAGCACCTTTTTCATTGATTGCCTCAGCTACTTTGGAATCAGCAGCATCCCTGTAATCCGCAATATCCTTCTTGGCCTTAAGCTCGGCAGCTTTCTGGGCTGCCTGAGCTTTTTTAACAGTATCAACATTTGACATGTTGACAAGTTTTTTGGTATCAGCGAGAAGGCTCTGAGCGTCTGCGAGATCTGCGACTAATTTCTGCTGCTCTTTCCTGCTCGCGAGCCCTTCTCTGTTCCTCAAGTCGTCGTTCTCTTTCGCGAGCTCTAGATTCTGCTTCTGAGTGTACGATAACTCCTCGCTGGTTTCTGCTAGCGTTGATGTCAGCTTCAACTTTTCTGATGAGAGTGTCTGTACCTGACTCTTCAGAGACTCTATCTCCAATGCCTGCTTCCGAATTGCTTCCGCCTGCACATCCACCAGAGATTCCCGCGATGGCTGATTCAACTTCTGCGAAGTATCGCTCGAAGTATTCTGATTCATCTGTGTTGTTTCCGAGCTCTGGATTATCTGTATTTCTGAGCCTGAGTTCATTCTGTCTTTCAAATTCAATTGTCAAATCCTCCTTATTTACCTTAAGACCCGCAAAGGTCTTTTCAATTTTGCTGTCACGGACTTTGTCTCCGTTTTCATTTTCAAATACTATATGCTTACGTTTGTCTTCCCACTTTACTGACCATCCTTTTTCTGCCATGCCGGAAATGAAATCCTCTTTGCTGGTTGAATTTGGTATTACTTCCATCAGGGCAATTCCGCAGTCTGCAAGAAAACTCCTTTTTGAGTCATTGGAAAGAAGCTTGTAAGTATTCTTATTCCATGAAATGATTTCTCCAGCTTCTATCAAAGAGCCATCAAAATGTCGCCCTTTCTCCGCAACATGAAGACCTCGCTCACGGCAAAGATTATTGGTAAACACTTTCTGTTGTTCAAGATCTTTACTCGACTGATGAAGCTTCCTGCCATCCATATAGGAAACTGTGTTTGTCACTATATGGCAGTGAAGATGGTTCCTGTCCTGATGAACAGCAACAACGCTTTGGTGATCAGGAAAAAACCTCTCCGCAAAGATTCTCCCTATTTCAAGAACTTCAGCAGGTGTCACGGCTTCGTCCTTGTGAAAACTGATTACGTTATGGGCGCACATTCTGCCAAAGTCCTTATCCCATATTTTCTTTTCTTCAAGCCATGTCCTGTACACTGCATCACTGGTTATTTCCTGCTCAGAAAATGGACCAATAATATCAAGATAACCTTCCCTCACTTTTTCATCCTTGAGGACATACTCTATTGTATTTCTCATGCCCCCGTGACTTTTAGGGGGCTTACTGACTGCCTTATTAATCGCCATCTATTATCATCCTCCTTTCGAACATCAATAATCTTATCCGAGATTTCTTCCAGTTTTTCTGCTGTTGCTAAAAGTCCCTTCCCATTGGCAACATGTGCCATCTGATTCACATTAGTAGCCATTCCTCGAAGCAGCCTGTCATGTTCAGCAAATTCCTTGCTGAGTTCCTTTATCGCTGACAGTTCCTCAGCAGAGGTTATGCTTGAGCCACTGATTGCGTTGATAACATAGGACTGCTGTGTCAATCCAGATTCTTTAACTTTGTTCTGAAGGTCATCATACTCAGCTTCGCTCATTCGTATGGTGACTGTTTTATTTTTTTTGCGCTTAGCTTTTGACATAATTATCGCGCTCCTTTCATTTATATTCGCTGGTTTCCAAAGGGAGCGAAAACCTTTGGCGGAGTGCAGAGGCAGCGCCTCTAGACTATCGGACTGATGGAAAAGAAATTATCCGGTGGATGATTTCCTTTTCTGAAGTCAGGTAGTCGGCTCCGGTGTGCAGAGGTGGAAAACCTTTGCTAGGGGTTCCAAGGGGGCAAAGCCCATCTGGCAAGTTTAGGAAGAGCCAATAGGCTCCTTCCGGTGCAAATGTGGCTTGCCACTTTGCGAAACTTGCCATATTCTTTCTATCGCCGATACGGCATCGAGTAGCGGGATGGCGTGGCGGCGATAGGGAGAATATGTGGTCTTGCGATTTGCCCAGGAGAAAGATACCTGATGCCGGAGTGGATAGCGCTAATATCAGTTCCGGAAGGAAGTGATATTAACGTTATTCATTCCGGTAAACGAAGAAGGAGCAAACAGTCCAGTGGACTATTTGCCCCTTCGAAGTGGTCAGGTATCGAACAAACCGGGAAGAAATGAAAGCGGTGCGAACTGCGCCGTTTTCATTTCTGGTAAATCGCCTCGCTATAGCGAGCAATCTCAGTTTTCGCTCCCATGGCATCATTTTGATGCCATATGAATTTTCAGGTGGCTCCAAAATGATGCCATATTAAAATTCATCAAGAAAACTGAGGGCTTCTTTGCTGACAGCCCTATATTCATCTGTCTGTGGTTCATCCTTGGCTATTGAAGTGAAGCTCACATTACTTTCGTTTACAGACATTTCTTTATCCTGTATTTGAGCTGCACCTATTTTATTTACAACCAAATCTGCGATTCTTTCTGCCACAGTATCCAATGAAGATCCTTCCGTGCCCTCAGTACTTAATGCACCCTTACATATAAGTCTGAGAGCCACTGCATTCTTGGATGTGTTTTCTTCTTCAGAAATCCTTTTGAGTAATTCCCAGGCTTCTTTATCCTGGGGATTATCCATACGAAATCTGATACTCAATCTCTTTTCTGACATACAGTCACCTCCGGGAAGAGAGCTTAAGCTCCCTTCCTAAGCTGGTGCTGTGCATTATAGAGTTCTTCATAACCTTTGGCTGTAGCACAGATGTCTTCAATGATCTCCACGCTTGAAGCATCATACTTCCCGAAGTTTCTTATAAGGCATCCACCGCCTCCGATGATATGGAGCTTAACAAGCTCCGAATCATACTCATATTCGCTGAGCTTATCGAAGATCATCTCGGTATATCTGACTGCCTCGCGCCTCATTACCGCCTGAATCCTTTCAGATACTTCAGCAGTACCATATATGAGGAAATCTTCAATGACGCTTTCATCCGGAATCTTTCCGCATTCAGCCTGAACTTCATTCATGATTTTTTTAACACACTCATGAACTCCAATCTTGTCAGTAAATTTCTTGTCAGAAAGCGGGCGGCCATTTGTTATCATAAGTGTGTTCATGGTGCCGTTTCCGATATCTGCCAGCATATGAACTCCTTTATAGTCCTGCAAAGAAGCTGCAACAGCAGCATATCCCTGTGGGTATATCGCCACATCACAGATCCTGATGTGATAATACTTGCCACAGAATCTGTAGCTGACTTCCTTTCTTCTCATAAGGTAATCTCTGAAGGAATCCTTCTGCTTGGTCATCCAGTGAAGTGGAAGTCCTACAGCAAGGATTACGTCAGCTGATCTTAGACCTCTAAGCTCAAGTTCTTTTGCCACAGCAGCCAGTGTAAGGATGTAGTAGTCATTATCTCCATCCTTATTAGCAATGAACACCTTATGGCTCTCACCGATGACATAATACATGCCATCAAGCTGCAACACGTTTGTTGCTATAGCAGGCTCTTCGTCATATGCCTTAACTCCGCTCTTGAAGACCTCGTTCCTGGTCTTCATGTTTCCGTATCCGTGATCAATTCCGATCACTAACTTTCCATCAAAAATCAAATCTTTCATACCTTAAACTCCTCCATTCTCTCGATTAAATGATCATTAGTTGCACAGAAGCTGTCTTTCCAGCTCCTCAAAGTCATAGTCATTTCTCTGCTCGAAGTTGCAAAATGCATTCTTCCTTGGCGGCGCACCAGGCATTGTAGACGGGCGGGCCTGCCTTTCCTTACACCAGGCCTTTATAGTCTCGTAGTTAAGGCATCCCTTATAGCCGCGATCCTTGATACGCTGTATCTGGTAGTCAACACTTCCCTTGCCAAACTCCGAAACCAGATCTTCATATTCGTCATCCGTGAGTGTGTCCTCCTTACTACACACTTCTTTAGTAATAGATTTATAGTTATTAGATATATTATTAATATATTGTGGCGGATTCCCCGGATGCGGTTTTTCCGCATCCCGATTTACCGCATCCGGATTTTCAGGACACGGTAAAGTCTCTGGTTTTCTCGGGAATTCTTTGATCACTTTCCTTGACCGATCAACTGGATCAGTGGGATCGGTGGGCTGTGTTGGCTTAGTAGGCTTTACCGGTGTCTCATGGACCTCAAGAATAGTAGAGTCAAACTTGCCTCCACCATCCCTGCTCTGTTCTCTTGTGATATACCCTTTATCAATAAGACTGTTCAGGGTCTTGGATACCTTGTCTTTTCCATCCGGAAGAATCTGGCAGAGCCCCTTGATTGTGAGCTGCCAGCTGTCCGGTAATGATAGGAGAGTCAGAAGCATGCCTCGCTCCGTAAGCGATAAGTTTTTGTCTCTCATAATATTCTGAGAAACCAATGTGTAGTTTCCCTGGGTTTTGTTTTTTAATACTGCCATAAAATGCTCCTTTACTTGCATTAAAAAAGAGCTCAAAAAAGCTCTCAATAAACCTTGTGTGAAAGTTTATAGAGAGCTGACAATTCTACCTTTTGTTCTACCAAAAATGTTTTATTCGTCATTTTATTCTGTGTTATATGGTGTTATCATATAATCGTTGGATTGGAAAAGTCCTTGAAATAACAGACTTTGGAACGAAATAATACAGAACGGGAAATCCGTATCTATATTCGGGACGCAGAGGCCGCAGGTTCGAATCCTGTCATTCCGACTCAGTATTTTCAAGGGTTTGCAGATTTGCAAACCCTTATTTTTTTATCTCAGTTCTAACTTTTTTCTAACTTTTTCTATTTATTCCGAGGTTATCATT
>JAFXXN010000037.1 GCA_017542245.1 Lachnospiraceae bacterium | reverse complement strand
TTCATTGGGTGTTTCTGTTTGTATTGCTCGTTCTTCTGAACATATTCCCTGAACGCAGTCATCATGGTATCCCGGTCACGTGCCTTAAAGAAAAGAAGGTATTTCGGAGGATCCTGTGTCTTATCCCTCTTCAAGGAATAATCTATGTTATATTTCCGGGCTACCCTGTCAAACGACTTTATGTTATCATCACTTATCACAACACTTTCGGCCCCGGCATTCTGTGCCATAAGGTCTTTCAAGGTCATTTTTCCATGCTCATGTGCTTTCTTTTCAGCCTGCCTTTCGACAGCGTGTTGGTTAAGAGCCTGATGCTCTCTCACGAGGAAATTTTTCATCGTATTTACAAGGACTCCGGCTGTCATCTTGCTGGTATTCACCGATAGCGATACTACTCGCTGGTTAACTTCTTCTTCCATTCTTTCTGCCCCTTTCTCTGCAAATAAAAAAGGCACAGGGATAAGCATCTATTCTTAAGCCTGTGCCTTACAGATCTCACTATGATAACCATCTCGATTTATGCCGATCCCACTCAGCCAAAGCATCCTTCGGTCTCAGCTTTTCAAGACTATCCTGAAACTTTTCTAATATATCCGCCTGAATTTCATGTGAAAGGTTGTATTCTGCCATAACAGCACATACATAACCTTTCATCATGTCATTGAACGCTGTACTTTCAAATGTAGCACATATAACCCTTTCATCCGCCTCTTTAAGAAAATCATATGCTTTTATCTTAGCTTCCAATTCTATCTTCTCATCTTCAGGCAGTTCCCTGGTTCCATAAAGCAGCTTTCTGCATGCATCACCCATAATATCGTATCCGTTCACTATATCACCTCTTTTCCAGATATAATTCTTACGGTATCTACAACTATCCTTACCACTCTCATAAGTAGGAATACTCCACCTGCAAGTGCTCCAATAACAACGTTAAGGGCAAATACTCCGACTGCACCTGTAAGCCCATAGCTCTTTGGTACAAGCTTTAGACACATGAACCGTATTCCGAATGGGAATCCTGCAAGGATCCAGAACAGGAAGTAGTTAAATCCTTCGGGTCTTTTGCTTATGGGGTAGCATATTGCCAGCCAAAGTAGTATTCCAAGTGCCGGTAGTAATATCTTTGTCATAAGATTCTTCATCATGTACTCCTTCCGTCAATACAGTGCCGTTTATGGCCTCTGTATCTCTCTCGATGTCAACTTCTGCTTTTATGCCTATTATCCTCAGGATATGCCTTAGAGCGTATTTATAACTGTGTATCGTGTCCTCCATCAACGTAATACATATACAGTTATCAAACTCCTTCTGTCCCGGCGGGATTACCCTTATCAGTTTTATACCTGCATTCAGGCAGGCCCAGTTCTTCCCATTTTCAAACTGCCGTATTTCTCCGTTTTCAAATTTCGTACCATAAAACTCTATGGCTACCTTCTTTTTCGGGATATACAGTTCGAGCGGTATCCCTATCTCACTTTGATCACGAAACCATACTCTTAAACCCGCCTTATTAGCATAGTATGCTATGCTTTTCAGTTTGAAGAGATAATAATTATCGCGTAAGCAATAGGGACAGCCTTCTCCTGCCATCCTGCTGGATATCTTTGTCCACCAACTGTGTCCGTAATAGTCTTTCCAGAATACCGGCCTCATGGATGATGCAAGTATCTTATCCGGTGTAAGCCCTTTATTTCGCTCATAATCCCATTCTGATGCAAGTTCCGGACAAACTGTTTCCAGATCATTGAAACCAGGATTTACGGCCAAATCTGCGCACGAAGGGCAGGGATTGTGTCCTTTTATCCTACTGTCTATGACAGCCTCCCATTCATAACCACAGATTTTACACTTCCACCAAACTTTCAGCCTCGATTTAGACCATACCATACTGGGTTTCAACTTTCCGTTCCTTTTTGACCATTCTTTCGCTATATCCGGATGTTCGGTAGCAAAATCATTTACTCCGGGCTTAAATACCCTGCCCAGACAGTTTGAACAGCCACAGCCTCTCTTAACACGGTCAGCTATCTTTGCCTGCCATTCATATCCGCATTTCCGGCACTTCCACCAGGCAAAATGCGGGGAATGGTTAGTAAAGTTTGATGGTTTGTCATGGTTCTTCTCTGACCACTCTGCAGCTATCTCAGGACTTAGTGAAGCAAAATCATTTATGCCGGCCTCAATCGTGTTTCCTGTACATACGGGGCAACCATGACCATTAGCCCGGTTCTTGATGATTGCCACCCATGTATGACCGCACATTCCTTTCCATCTGACCTTTTTGTTAGAGCCATATGAAACATTCCATGGAGTAAGAGGGGCATTGGAGTCATCCCATTCAGCTTCAAGCTCAGGGTGTTTTTCTGCCAAGCTTATCATATGGCTCCTCCGTATTTCTCCTTCATCTTCTCAAGATACTCCGTATCAGATACGAAATCCCTGTCTCTGCGCATATCATGCTGTACTTCCTGCTGATAATAGTGGTTCATGGTATCAGTTGAATTGTACAGTGCCGTTAACATATATGCCCTGATATTTGTGATCTTTGTTGTAGTTTTCCTCATACAGTCCATAACGTACTCAAGATGATTCGAGTTTAGCTTCAAGAATCGTGATTTAACGACTTCATAAGGGTAAGATGTCCCGTTTATATTTATGCTGTCTCGTTTGATACATACGGTCTGAACGATAATCTTGAACAACTCTTTGTACATTTCCTTATCATCCCAGCTGTCATATTTCATGTGATTCTCATATTCAAGATTTCTTTCAAGAATTTTGAGATACTGGGGATCATATGTGCTGTATTCATCAATCAATCCATCTGACTTTCTCTGATCATTATAATCCTGGATTTTCTTTCTTACGCTTGACCGGCTCCCATAGGATAGATTGATAGGATTGCTATTAATATTTTCAGTATCATTATATTCAGTATTATTAGGGTCGGAATTTCCGACTTCTAGAACTCGGTTTTTCCGACCGCAAGAAGTCGATATTTCCGACCGGTCGGTTTTTCCGACCACTGTTTTCTCATATAAAGTGGTAGTTTTTTCAGAGCGGTCGATATTTTCTACCTCTTGTTCACAATATAAAGTGGTGGGTTTTTCCGACTGGTAGGTTTTTCCGACTATCTTCATATCATAATCTTCTTCATGATTCTCAGATGGATTAATCTCATTTTCCTTAACACTGCCGGTTATCTTTTTAAGTTTTTTTATTTCATCCTTATCTGCCGCATCAGCTGCAACCTCAAAGTTCTTCACATAGATAATATCTGACTTACCTTGTCCACGCTTAACTCTCTCTATCAGCCCTATGCCAGTTTCCACATCGAGTTCCGCCAGTAATTTCAAAGCCTTATCCTTTTTACATCCCAGGTAAGCGCATACCCTCTGCACCGTATATATGATGTAGACCCTGTTATTTCCGTCTATCCAGCGATTTTCTATTGACAGCGACATCTGATCCAGAAGAAGGCCGTACAGCACCTTTGCATCGGTTGAAACATCTGAAAAACAAGCTTTCGTAAATAATGCTTTAGGTATTCGGTAGAAACATAACCGGTCTGGTTCGTCTCCGTAGTAATAATCAATCTGTAATAATTCGCTCATGACTTACCTCCGTTCCTCTGCCATTCATCAAGAAGAGTGCATATGATACTTTCTATTTCTTCATCCGTTGTGTCGGGTGGGAAGTATCTGCTGATAATTTTATGTTTTATTATGAATTTTCTTTCTTTATCTGTTGAACTTGAAAGAATCTCACAAACTGCATCCTTTGTGTATGTCTGCTCCTGGCTGAGCTTTTTTAACTGCTGTGCCTGAGCAAGTGACGGTACTACGTTTTCTTCATTCATGACTTTTAAAAGAATTTCCTGTTGGTTGTTGGTAAGATACGAGATCTCAACAGCAGGGTTAAATTTCAACCGTTTGTCGTCCACCATATCCAAAAAGTCAGTAAGAAGTTCCGTAAGCCTTATATATCGTCTTACCTGGTTTTTACTGTCACCCATAGCCTCACCAACTAATGAAGCGGTTTCCAACTTCCACCCAACTTGGGTGGAAGTTACTCCTTCTGATTGCTTTCCCTGATGCGAAAGGGCTTCAAATTTCATTTTATAAGAGAAAGCTCTTTCGCTTGGTAATATCTCTTCTCTCTGAAGATTTGAATCTACCATTGCCAAGATTGCTTCATCATTGGAACACTGCTTTATTATGACCGGCATCGTTTTTAATCCTGCCAGTTCACAGGCTCTTTTACGCCTATGCCCTGAAATTATCTCATAACCCCCTTCAGGGATTGCTCTAACCACTCCCGGTACAACAACTCCCCGAACCTTAATGCTGTCTACCAGTTCCTGCATTTTCTCATCTTCAAGCACCTTGAACGGATGGTTTTTAAAACTATGAAGTTCCGTAAGATCTACCTCGCTTACTTCATTTTCTTCGCCACCAAAAAGATCCCCATACGAATTTATCTTTATCTTTCCTGCTATCGACCTTCCGCCGCCCATCAATGCTCACCCCCATTCATGGAATTCGCCATTATCTCCTTGGTAAGTGATTCATAACCTAACGCTGCTTTGCCCTTGGGATCATTCTTATAAATACTCATTCCTAATGCTGAGCACTCAGCAACACGAACTGACATAGGTATCTGTTTATCAAATATCCTTACATTATTTTCATAGGCTTCTTCGATAAGTCCGATTATTTCCTTTGAATAATTTGTCCTTCCGTCAACCATCGTAAGCAGGATCCCTTCTATCTTAAGGTCGTGATTTATTTTCTGCTTAATGACCTTTCTTATGGTTTTTATCAGCTGTTCCAATCCTTTTGCCGGTAGATATCCGACCTGTACAGGTACCAGAACACTATCAGCTGCAGCAAGGGCATTTATGGTTACCATACCTAACGAAGGTCCGCAGTCAATGAGAATCCAGTCATATTTTTCTTTTACCTTTTCTATGTATTCTGTCAGAACATATTCCCTACTCATAACGCTCACCAATGTAAGCTCCATACCTGAAAGCTCAATATTTCCCGGCATTAAATCCACGCCTTCCTGATGATGCAGTATACCTTTCTCCGGATCAATCGTTTCTTCTTTTATTATCTTGCCCATAACCGTTGAAAGCGTATATTCTATCAAATCAGGCTCCTGGAAACCAAGGCTTGAAGTAAGCGAACCTTGGGCATCATTATCAACAAGGAGCACCCTCTGACCATGCCTTGCAAGTCCTATTCCTAAATTTACTGTCGTTGTGGTCTTTGCCACCCCGCCTTTCTGATTACATACTGCAATCACTTTACACATAAGCTATTCCTCCGATGTTCAAGTTTAGTAGTTGCTCTTAATCTATTCTGGTTTGTATCTGAATTTTTTCTTTTTCTGCCTGGCAGGTTTATCGGCTTTTCTGTCACGGAAAGTTCCAAACTGTCTAAGTTTAGGTCCTTCTCCAACATTTTTCATAACTTCCGACCTGTCCACTTCTTCAAGTCCCTTCTCTTCACCGATTTTTCTAAAAATTCTTCCCATCTGGTATGATGAATTTGCCTGTACCCGGACTCTTATAAGATTGTTTGGGAATTTTGTCTCCCAGCCTTTTTCCTTTACATAACTCATCGTTATCCTCCTGTGTTGTAATATTCATAGCTTATGTGTTTCTTATCATGCACTTCCGCCGTATACAACATCGCTAAGTCCTCCTTTCGTATTTTTTCACCATAACACAGATAAAAAAAGACACCTTCTAAAAAATTTCTTTCTTAGAAAGTGTCCTATGGTCTTGATTATTTAGTTGGCTCGGAATCAATCAAAATTGCAATACACTTAAATGCACTGCAAATCGATTGGAAAAATTGTTGTACTAAATGAATGACTTTTGCGTACCCAAAAAGCTCAAATCCTTGAAAATACTGGGTTCCTTTAGCTCAAACTTTTGAGTGTCGGGAATAATAATACATCCCTGATACTAGGGCTGTCGGTAAGCAACATTACCAAACGGTCGATACCATATCCGATACCGCCTGTAGGAGGCATACCGATCTCAAGAGCATTAAGGAAGTCTTCATCTGTGTGGTTTGCTTCCTCGTCGCCAGCATCTGCTAAAGCATCCTGAGCCTTGAAACGCTCACGCTGATCGATAGGATCGTTCAGCTCTGAATATGCATTGCACATTTCCCATGTATTGATAAAAAGTTCGAAACGCTCAACCTTTGAAGGATCTGTAGGCTTTTTCTTGGTAAGCGGGGAAATAGCTATCGGATGATCCATAATAAAGGTGGGCTGTACAAGTTCTTTCTCACAGAATTCCTCAAAGAAGAGGTTTACGATGTCACCTTTGGTATGGCGCTCTTCGTACTCTATATGTCTCTCCTTTGCCAGTGCCTTTGCTTCTTCATCGGTTGCTACCTGATCAAAGTCTACTCCTGCATATTCCTTGATGGCGTCTATCATAGTGAGACGTCTGAAAGGTTTTCCAAGGTCTATTTCATTTCCCTGATAGTTGATTTTTGTAGTTCCGCAAACTTCCTGTGCAAGGAACCTGAACATGCTCTCGGTAAGCTCCATCATGCCATAGTAGTCGGTATATGCCTGGTAAAGCTCCATAAGTGTGAACTCAGGGTTGTGACGTGCGTCTACACCCTCGTTACGATATACACGGCCGATTTCGTATACCCTCTCCAAACCACCGACTATAAGTCTCTTTAAGTAAAGCTCAAGTGATATACGAAGCTTTACATCTTCATCAAGTGCGTTGTAGTGTGTCTCAAAAGGACGTGCTGCTGCCCCGCCTGCATTTGATACAAGTGTAGGCGTTTCTACTTCCATGAAGTTACGGTCTGCCAGGAAACTTCTTATCTTGCTGATGATCTTTGAACGCTTGATGAAAACTTCACGGCTGTCCATATTCATGGTAAGATCAACATATCTCTGACGATATCTGGTGTCGGTATCGGTAAGTCCGTGGAACTTCTCGGGAAGTACCTGAAGGCTCTTTGTAAGGAGTATCATATCTGTTGCATGGATGGATATCTCTCCGGTCATAGTTCTGAAGATAAAACCCTTTACACCGTAGATATCTCCTATATCAGACTTTTTGAATTCCGCATATGCGTCTTCTCCAAGAGCATCCTTTGAAGCATATACCTGGATATCACCTTTTAAATCACGGATGTTGCAAAATGAAGCCTTGCCCATTACACGCTTGAACATCATACGGCCTGCAATGCTAACGTTTATAGGATTAGCATCCATTATTTCACGGCGCTCATTGTAATCTTTTTTCTTTGCTTCTCTTGCTGCCTGCTCGTCAAGTCCTGTTACATCTACTTCAGGTCTGCCTGCAAGAAGCTTTGCTTCATGCTCTTCATAGAGTGCCTTTACTTCGTCTGAATGATGTGTCTGATCATATTTTGTGATAACGAATGGATCCTTGCCTGCTTCCTGAAGTGCTGCAAGTTTCTCACGACGTACCTTCAAGAGCTGGTTTAAATCCACAGACTGTGCCTGAGCCTGATTATTGTTCTGGTTGTTATTTTCTGCCATGTGTTTTCTCCAATATTAGTTAATGATTGTCATCCGGCATTTCATATTTACTGACAGGGATAACGTATTATAAAAGATACCGAATCATCTCTTTATCGATAATACTTTAAATTTTAATTCTCCGGAATTCGTCTCCACTAAAACCTCATCGCCCTCTTTTTTACCTATGAGTGCTTTTCCTACAGGGGACTCATCGGATATCTTGTTTTCTTCAATCTTAGCTTCCTTCGAACCTACGATCTTATATTCTACTTCCTCTTCGAATTCTTCATCGTATATTGTTACAACACATCCTATTCCAATGCTGTTATCATGTGCACTGTCTGTAGGATCTATTACTACAACATTCTTAAGTATCTTATCTATTTCTTCAATACGTGCTTCTATCTCACGCTGTTCTTCAAGTGCAGCATCATATTCTGCATTTTCACTTAAATCGCCCTGTTCTCTTGCTTCCTTTATTTTCTGTGCGATTTCTTTACGGCTGACCACCTTAAGGTGATCAAGTTCTTCCTCTAAAGCTTTAACACCGTCATAGGTCATCTTATTCTTTGTTATCTCTGTTTTCATCTTGTTCTTCTCCCTTATATTTGTTTTACACCTCAGCCACCGCTTCGCGGTTCTCCTTCACTTCACCGGTGAAGCATCTCAATTACTTCGTTTCTTCAGTAACTTCTATCTTTTTGATCTCTTTGGTATTGATTTCTACCAATATATCTTTTATAAAGTCATCAAGCTTCTTCTGGCCTTCATCGCCCTTGAAACGGCTTCTGACTGATACAAGTCCTTCTTCCTGTTCCTTCTGTCCGACAACGAGCATGTACGGAAGTCGGTCAAGTCTTGCTTCACGGATCTTAAATCCAATCTTCTCTGAACGAGCGTCAACAGTATTTCTTATGCCTGCTGCTTTAAGCTTTCCTGCAACTTCATTAGCATAGTCAAGATATTTATCAGATATCGGAAGCACCCTAACCTGCTCTGCGCACATCCATGTAGGGAACTGTCCTGCATAATGCTCGATGAGCCAAGCAAGTGTTCTTTCGAAACATCCCATAGATGTTCTGTGGATGATCCACGGAAGAGCCTTGTTACCGTTTTCATCTATATAGTACATACCGAACTTAGCTGCACTTGAGCAGTCAAGCTGGATGGTTACCATTGTATCTTCCTTGCCGTATACGTTCTTGGCCTGGATATCGATCTTGGGTCCGTAGAAAGCTGCCTCTCCGTCTGCCTCTGTGAACTTGATGCCATTCTTTATCATG
Organism: Lachnospiraceae bacterium; assembly: GCA_017542245.1. GTDB lineage: Bacteria > Bacillota > Clostridia > Lachnospirales > Lachnospiraceae > RUG11977. The sequence continues at coordinate 79,554 of JAFXXN010000037.1, read as the reverse complement.
ACGTTTCTTAAGAAGCCCTGTGTGCTGTTCCAGTATTCCTCGTCACCCTCGTACTTATCCTTATTCTCCGGATCCCACTTTGAAAGTCTGTAGGTAACATCATTCTGTACACCAAGAGTAGTCATTACATAGTTTGCAAGCTCAACGCATCTGGTGAGCTCTTCTTCTGCCTGATCGGGGCGAAGTACGATGTGTCCTTCCGTAATGGTAAACTGTCTTACACGGGTAAGTCCGTGCATCTCGCCTGAGTCCTCGTTACGGAAAAGTGTTGATGTTTCGCTCATTCTGTAAGGAAGATCTCTGTATGAACGCTGCTCATTCATGTATACATAGTACTGGAAAGGACAGGTCATAGGACGGAGTGCCATAACTTCCTTACCATCCTTTGTGCCTTCGCTTTCTTTATTTAATATGAACATACCGTCCATGTAGTGATCCCAGTGTCCTGAAATCTTATACAGATCTGATTTAGCCATAAGAGGTGTTCTGGTGCGGACATATCCCCACTCATTATCCTCAAGGTCTTCTATCCAGCGCTGTAATATCTGGATCATCTTGGTTCCCTTGGGTGTAAAGAGCGGAAGTCCCTGACCGATAACATCTACAGTAGTAAACAGCTTCATCTCACGGCCTAACCTGTTGTGGTCACGAAGCTTTATATCCTCTAAGTGAGCAAGATATGCATCCATGTCTGCATTCTTTGTAAATGCAGTACCATAGATACGGGTAAACATCTTGTTCTTCTCGTTTCCTCTCCAGTAAGCACCTGATGAAGAAATAAGCTTAACTGCCTTTAAGTATTTTGTGCTCATAAGATGGGGGCCTGCACATAAGTCTACAAATCCACCCTGATCATAGAATGATATTTCAGCTCCCTCGGGAAGGTCTTGTATAAGTTCTACCTTATAAGGCTCGCCTTTTTCTTCCATGAACTTTATAGCTTCATCTCTCGGAAGGGTAAATCTTGTGAGTTCATGTCCTTCCTTTATTATCTTCTTTATCTCTGCTTCAAGTTTATCAAGGTCATCCCTTGTGAAAGGAGGTGTATCAAAATCATAATAAAAGCCTTCGTCTATAGCAGGTCCGATAGCACATTTTGCATCAGGATAAAGACGTTTTACAGCTTCTGCCAATACGTGGGATGCTGTATGGCGATAAGCCTTTTTGCCTTCTTCATCATTAAAGGTAAGGATGCTGAGTTCACAGTCAGAATCTATTACTGTTCTCAGATCGACTACTTTTCCGTTTACTTCACCTGCACAAGCGTTTCTTGCAAGACCTTCACTAATGTCATTTGCTATGTCAATAACTGACATTGCACTTCCGTATTCTTTAATACTTCCGTCTTTAAGAGTAATTTTCATTATGTATGCCTCCTGGTAATAATTTGAAAGGGAGGGGTCGATATGTAAAAAGCCCCTCCGAAACATATGTTCCGAAAGGGACGAATATATAATATCCGCGGTTCCACCCTTGTTGGATAACCCCCTGCAGTAAATTCCTGCATTCTTCATTAGATTATAACGGAATCACCGGACCCGGTTAAGAGCCACTCAGAGATGGTCTTCAGTATATTCTTTTCCAAAGCCTTTTCAGCTGCCGGCTTCTCTCTGTAATGGTAGCAAATATACCTACTCTTCCCTTCAACGTATTGCAAATATTTTATCACCATTTCAAAATATGTCAAGCAAAAGTTGAGTTTTTAAGCACTTTTTTTAAAATTTACTTGCTTTTTTTTGAAAAAGATAGTAATGTAATCGTGATATGCCGATTATACATATTTTTGAAAGGAACCGTTCTTACGCGGTATGTATTTTTATGAAATTTAGCAGAATCCGGTTTTCTATTTTGGTAATCGCAGTCCTTTTTATATTTGCCGGCTGTAGTAAAGAAAATAAATCATCCGATTTGCCAACAATAGTTCCCGTCGCAAACGATATCTCCCCCTCTGAAAAAGAGCCGGAGCAAAATTATAATAATGAAACCGTTGCAATTGATAATGAAAGTCAAGTTGATGATGAAAGTCAAGTCACTGATAATACTTCAGGAACTACCGATACCACTGCTGATTCAAGTGAATCAGAAAGTAACCCTTTAAGTTCCGACCCTGAACCGGATGATACAGATAAACCCGTAATACTGGTTCTGGATCCCGGACATGGGGGAAAGTTTACAGGAGCTATGTATTCGGGACGCGTTGAAAAAGATATGACTTTCTATGTCGCAAATTGCATAAAAGATTATCTTCTGAATAATTATGAAGGAATTGAAGTTTATTTGACAAGAGATTCCGATATTGCCCTCGATGAGGACCTTGTCAAAGAACTGGAAATGCGAGCCATCGTAGCAAAGGAATATAATGCTGATTATTTTGTCAGCCTGCACTTTAATGCCTGCGATGAGCACACTCAAAACGGTGCTTCCATATATGCATCCAGAAGATCCAATGTTACCGAAACCAGTTATGCTTTGGCCAAAAGTGTTTTGACAGAGCTGGTAAAAATAGGCTTGAGGGATAACGGTATAGGCTTAAAAGCAAGTTCCGACCACTTCGACACCGATGGCTCCCCTCTTGACTATTATGCAGTTCTCAGGCACAATGCTGCAAGGGATATCCCGGCGATCATTGTAGAACACTGCTTTATGGATAACACAATAGATCAGGCCTTTATCGATTCCGATGAAAAGCTTAAGGCACTTGCGGAAGCAGATGCTAAAGGCATTGCAAAATTTCTTGAATTATCAAGCAAAGTTTCTGAATAAACATAAAAACGCGTACGGTTTTCCATACGCGTTTTTACTTTATCCGACAAAATAGTCAATGATAAACGGATTTTTAAAGATTATAACAGATGTGCACGTAAATATTCAGGTGTTTCAGCAGATAAAAGTGCGGGCGGTACATCAAATACTGTCTTGCAGCCCGTCTGGCCGTCTTTATTCATCCTGTAAGCAGCTCTTGCAAATGCTACAAGTACTGAAGCCGTAAATTCCGGATTTGAATCAAGTTTTAAGCTGTACTCGATAGTGTGTGTATGCTCATTATCCATTCCTGTTTTTCCGGTACGGATAACTTGTCCGCCATGAGGAAGTCCTGAATGATTTTTCTTCATCTCTTCTTCTGTGATAAAAGTTACTGTTGTATCATAATCAGCAAAGTAATTGGGCATTGTCTTAATTTCGTTCTCAATTTTATTTAAGTCTGCTCCGTCTTCAGCAACTACATAGCATTCACGGGTATGCTTCTGACGTGTGGTAAGCTCGGGACATTTTCCTGAACGTACTGCCTCCAATGCAGCAGGTACCGGAACTGTATACTGTCTTGCATCCTTTACGCCTTCTATTCTTCTGATTGCATCCGAATGTCCCTGTGAAACTCCTCTTCCCCAGAAAGTATAGTCGTTACCGTCTGTAAGGATCACATTTGAATAAAGTCTCGCAAGTGAGAACATTCCGGGATCCCAGCCAACTGAAATAAATCCGATGTGTCCTGCATCCTTTGCTGCCTTATCAACATTTGCAAAATGAGTGGGAATGTTTGCATGTGTATCGAAACTGTCAATTACATTGTAATACTTTACAGCTTCGGGTGTTTGTACCGGAAGGTCTGTAGCACTTCCTCCGCAGATGATAAGTACATCTATTTCGTCCTTATGCTCTGCCAGTTCCGAAGCTCTATATATTTTTGCATTACTCTGAATCTTTACCGTAGAAGGGTCTCTTCTTGTAAACACTGCTACGAGTTCTGTGTCAGGATTATGCTTTACAGCACATTCTACTCCGCGTCCTAAATTTCCGTAACCTAAAATACCAAGTCTGATCATCTTTGTTCTCCTTTTCTATTTTTAATTTTTTTCTGTAGTACTTCCAAATCCACCGTTTCTAATACCTTCAGCTTCATCATCGGCCGTTATCCCAAAAGGCAGGAAAACTCCCTGTGCAAAGCCCTGTCCTTTTTTCAGTTCTATAGTTTTTCCTTCCGAATTTCCGATTCCCGAACAGTTTGTTACTTTTATCATGATATGTCCTTCATTATCTGAATAATAGTAATCGCTGTCGATCACACCCACGGTATTATCCAGCATCATCCTGTATTTAAAGCCCAGTCCGCTTCTCGGAAATATCATCAGAACCCAGCCGTCTTCCATTCTTGAACGTATTCCTGTCGGTATTTTTACCGTCTCGCCGGGTTTTATCGTAAGATCTACAGCAATAAAGAAATCATAACCTGCAGAGCCTTTTGTTGCTCTCTTGGGAAGTATGATATCATTATAGGCTTCTTCAGCCGTTCTCCTGTCTATTCCAAAGCAATTTATTGCTTCGTCTGTAAAGAGATTTGAATCTACCTTTGTAAATTCTGCTATTCTTTCCATGCTTACCTTCCTTTTTCCCGACAAAAACATAAATAAAAAACAATCCAGTGATAACAATACATTTTTTTGTCTAATAAGTCAACTTTTTTTCTCAAATTAAACCAGTAAAAATTATTTCTTTTTATAGTATAATGTAAAATGTGCATAAAAATACCAATATCAGTTCGTTATTTTTCATTTTTTACTAAAAAGTTGCAGCCAATCGGAAAGGAGCCCCATGGGAGATATTAAAACCATTTCATATAAATATAATAACATCCCCATATATGGCGGCGGCTATGTTACCGGCTTGGTATTTCATTCCAAGGAACGCGGCTGTATGTATATAAGAACAGATATAGGCGGTGTTTATCGTTATAACAGTAAGATAGATATTTTTGAAAGTCTTGCCGACCATATCAAACAGACAAATCTTACAGAGTCATTCCCCATAGCTTTGGCTCTCGATGAAAAGATTTCCAGCAGGCTATACGTTGTCTGCGGGATTGAGCGAAATCATAACGGTATCCTTTGTTCTTCTACAGACAGGGGTAATACTTTTATCTATAAAGAAATTCCAACCATGGTTGACGGTAACTGGGGAGGCCGAAGCTCCGGGAGCAGGCTTATTGTAGATCCTCAGGATTCAAATACTCTTTTCTTTGCAAGCCAGAGAGGCGGTCTTTTGGTTACCCATAATATGGGACAGACGTGGGAAAAGCTTGATGTTTGCGGCGAAGACTGGCTTACTTTTGTTTGGATATCTCCCGTAAATGACATGCTTATAGTCGGCAGTGCCGGTGTAACTACCAGGCAGTCTGAAACCATGAGAGGTCACGGGCTTTATATTTCATACGATCGTGGTGCATCTTTCCAAAAGCTTCCCATGCCTGAAAATGTTGAGTATCCGTTTAGTAATTTTTCAGGTTATGTTCCTGTCAGATGTGCTTACGACGGAAAATATTTTTACGTCACCCTTTCCGAAAACGGACCTAATTCTTTTCTTACAGAGAATGGTTATGGCTGCGACTCGGGCCATGTTGTAGGCGGACGTGTCTTGAGATATTATTTCAAAAACGGACGTGTCGAAGGCTATAAGGATATCACTCCCGGCGACAGTATTTTTAAATCTGTTGATCCTGGCACAAAAAATATTACCGAAGATAATTTCTTTAAGAATTTTAATTTTGCATTTGGCGGTATATCAGCATCCCAGCTTGAGCCCGGATTGGTTGTTACGACAACGGTGTGCAGGACTGCAGGCGATTGCGTTCTTCTGTCAAGAAATTACGGCGACAGTTGGAATGTCATTCTTTTCGATACAAAAGTCGGGCAGCTTAAACTGGATACCTCATATATGAAGCCGGAATATAACGGTAATATCTCCTGCATTCACTGGATGAGCGATATAAAGATAAATCCTTTGGATCCCCGTGAAGCATGGTTTAATACAGGTATGGGAGTATTCAGAACTCATAATCTTCTTTCTGACTCAGATGTCTGTTTCGAAGATTTTAATTACGGTCTTGAAAATACGGTCCATCTTAATGTATATTCCCCGGTGTCCGGTCCGAATCAGGTACTTGACGCACTCGGAGATTTAGGTGCTTTTGCCTTTACAGACATTTTCAGGCAGTGTAAAAATTCTTTTGCCGATAAAGACGGAAACAGATATATTACCTGTATGAATATTGATTCTCCTGACGATAAGCCCGAGATAATATGCGCGGCAGTCCGCGGAAACTGGAGAGGATTGACTAAGGGCGGCATTATCCGCAGTGATGATTTCGGAAAAACTTTCGAAAGACTAGATATGCCTTACGGTCTATCTCCCTTTATAGATAAGCTTTTGACCAGGATCGAACAGCCTAATGTAAATTCAGGATGGATTGCGGTAAACTGCGAGGGCAAGGCTCTCTGCTGGTGTGTGGCTGACCGTGCCAGGTTACCCATAAATGCAGTGGTATGCAGCAGGGACGGTGGAAAGACCTGGGAAAAATCTCAGGTTTTAGGACTTAACGACATGCCTATCACCGAAGGTTATATAAAGGTATTTTCCGACAGATGTGATGCGCACATCATGTATGGCTTTGGCGACAGATCTCAGATATATATCAGTAAGGATTTCGGTAAAACTTTTAGGGAGCTTCCCATACCAAATTATTTTCCGAGAACCGATTTTTCTCAGATAGACTGTTTCGATAAGACTGAGATCCGATGCGAATCCGGTAAACGCGGTATCATATATCTCGCCATGAACCATGCGGGTCTGTGGAAACTTCAATATAATAAATATACCGGAACCCTGGATTTAAACCGTCTTACCATGGACGGAGATACCTGTTTCAGGATCGGCTTAGGGCTTATCCATCCCGGCGTTGATTATCTGAGTGAAAATAAGGCCATATTTGTTTCTGCCATCATAGGAGGCGAATATGGTTTCTACCGCAGTTTCAATGACGGAACTACCTGGGAACGGATAAATACCGACAAACAGATGTTTGGTGATATTAATTCCATAGACGGTGATAAGCGTGTATTCGGACGTTTCTACCTGGGTACAGGAACAAGAGGACTTATATTCGGCGATGAAATAAGATAAAAACAAATTAAAAAAGCCTTTTCAAGCAAGCTTGAAAGGCTTTTTGATTTTTTACCTTAGTATCAAATGGGTCTCATGGGAAGTGTTACCACAACTTTTGTTCCGACATTTTCCTCGCTGTCTATTTCAATACCGTATCTGTCCCCATAGAACAGTTTTATACGTTTATTGATATTGAACAATCCTATACTGTGCGCGGGAACCTGTTCAAGACGTTCAATCTTTAATCTTACGCTTCTTAAGGTTCCGGGGTTCATTCCTATACCGTCGTCTTCTATGAGCACCTGAATGGTTTCATCTATGCCTTCACGCACCGTTATAGTTAATTTTCCGTTTTCTACCATCTCTAGACCGTGGCCCACAGAGTTTTCAACGATCGGCTGAAGCAAAAGGGGAAGTATGCTGTATGCCTTAGTATCTATATCGTCTTCAACTTTCAGTTCATAGCTGATTCTTTCAGCAAAACGGAATCTGATGATTTTTATGTAATTTTCAATATAATCAAGTTCCTGTTGTAAAGGCACGGAAACAGTTCCTGTATTATCCAGGACGTATCTCAAGGATTTTCCCAAAAGCTTGATACCGGTAGCCACATCTCTGTCTTTTTCAGCGATAGCTCTCATTCTAAGTGCTTCAAGAGTATTATAAAGAAAATGCGGATTTATCTGACTTGATAACATTTTGTATTCCATCATCTGCTGCTCGGTGGCAAATCTTTCCGCATCAAGTTTTGTCTGGAATACTTCGGTATCCTTTTCTTTTATAAGCTGAGCTGTTTTCTTTAATTCCTCGTAAGCAATTGCTATTTCATCATTTCCCCTTAAGGAATCTGACATTTCATAATCTTCATTACTTACACTGTGCATGGAAGCTCTCAGCTTGTTTATCCGCCCTGAAAAATGACTGGCAAAGAAAGAAATAACCAGGTATGAGATTAAAGCTCCCGTAACTACTATCAATATACAAAGTACCAAAATTCTTGTAACTTTTCCGGAATAGAAATATACGTATACGGTTAGTACTCCACCGATAATTATCATTGGCAGGAATATGGCTGCAAAATATATTGTATATAGCTGACTCCTGATGTTTTTCTGGCACAGTTTTTCTACCAGCCGTCTTCCGAATTTATTCATATCAGATTTCCTTTAAGAATGCTTCATAACCATTTACTGCTTCATAGATATCTGCCTTGCTGGAAACTTCCCATGGAGCATGCATGTTATGGAGTGCAACACCGCTGTCAATGACTTCCATATTGTACTTAGCCATTATATAAGCGATTGTTCCTCCACCACCCTGATCAACCTTTCCAAGTTCAGCCATTTGATAAAAAACATTATGCTTGTCAAAAGCTGCCCGTAGCTTTGCGATAAATTCAGGATTTGCATCATTTGACCCGGATTTTCCACGCGAACCCGTAAACTTGCTGAAAGCCATTCCTTTTCCTAAATATGAACAGTTCTTTTTTTCCATCACCGAAGGATAATTGGGATCGTATGCCGCATTTACGTCCGAAGAGAGCATATGTGAGTTCTGAAGGGCGCGGCGAAGTTTAAGTTCACTATAGTCACCACATTTATCCATAAGTTCGGCCACCATATTTTCAAAAAATACAGATGTCATACCGGTAGCTCCGACACTTCCTATCTCTTCTTTATCTACCAGGATGCATACGGCTGTTCTGTCTGTAGAAGTACAGTTAAACAGTGCCTTTGCAGATGTAAATGCGCAGATTCTGTCATCCTGTCCGTAGCCCATTACCATGCTCTTATCTATACCGTAGTGTCTTGCACGTCCCGCAGGTACCACTTCAAGTTCTGCCGACAAAAAGTCCTTTTCTTCAATTCCGTACTTATCAGCAATAAGCTTCATTACGTTAGCCTTAACGGCATCCTTTTCCGTATCTTTTAAAGGTATGCTTCCTACGAGTACATTTAAGTCCTCACCTTCTATTACCTTGGAAGCCTTTTTTTCCATCTGATCCTGAGCTAAATGAATAAGCAGATCGGAAATTCCCACTACAGGATCGGAAGGATCTTCTCCTATAACAACCTTCACTGTTGTCCCGTCCTTTTTGCAGAATACACCGTGTATAGCCATAGGAGTTGCAACCCACTGATACTTTTTTATACCTCCGTAATAGTGCGTCTCCATTAGTGCAAGTTCTGTATCCTCATATAAAGGATTCTGTTTTATGTCAAGCCTGGGGGAGTCTATATGGGCCCCAAGTATTTTCATACCCTTTTCGAGCGGTTCGGTTCCTACAACAAACAGTACTATGGCTTTACCTTTATTTATAGCATACAGCCGGTCTCCTGCTTTAGCCTTCTTTACTTTTGCCAGATCTTTGTATCCAAGTTTTTCAGCCATCGATACTATCTTATCAACACATTCTCTTTCTGTCTTACACTCAGAGATGAAATCAATATATTCATCACTGAGCTGATCTACTTCCTTCAGCTGTTTAGCATTATATTTGAGCCATGCGTTAGTAATTTCTTTTTTATCCTTCTTCTGGTTTTTAGCTTTTTCTGCCATCCTGTTTAATCCTCCTAAAAATATATACTTCCAAGAATACTTTTTGTAAGTACTGTACTACTTAAAAAACCTGCCCTATAAGGACAGGTTCTTAATCTTATCCGATAACCTTTTTAATGGCTTCTATAACTCTGTCCTGCTGGAAGGGTTTTACTATAAAATCCCTAGCCCCGGACTGGATCGACTCAATAACCATAGCCTGTTGTCCCATAGCTGAACACATAATAGCCATTGCCGACGGATCCTGTTCCTTTATCTTCTTTAATGCCTGTATGCCATCCATCTCAGGCATGGTAATATCAAGCATTACCAGATCAGGCTTAGTTTCAGCATATTTTGTAACAGCTACTGCTCCGTTTTCTGCTTCACCAGCAATCTCGTATCCGTTTTTTGTTAAAATATCTTTAATCATCATGCGCATGAATGCAGCATCATCACATACAAGAATTCTTTTTGCCATTACGTCTTCTCCTGTTTCAACGTGTATTGGGACAGAAAAATCCCTTTTTTCTGTCGATATATTAATAATATACCCCACAAATGTAAAAATGTCAAGAATAACATATCTTTTAAACTAAATTTCTACAAAGTGACTTTCTGCCCTTTTCCTCCTCTTGCCCTAAGCTTGATCTTCTTAGATTGTACGGTTTTCCCTTTATATTCAAAACTTTCTCTTTCCGGTGATAAGACTTCAACAAAATCAACCGCGTCTTTCTTATCCAGCGTCATAGCCTTTACTCCACGGCCCGTTTTCTTGAGTTCGCTGACCTCTTTGAGCGGGAATCCCAGAGAATATCCGTTTTTGGTAATTGTTACAACTTTTCTGTTCTCAGCAAGAATATCGCCGGCATTAAGACGTATAATGCTTATTACCGTATCATTGTCCTCAAGTTTTGTGGCAAGCATAAAATTCCTGTTTGTTTCAAATTCTATACCCGATACCAGCTTTATGTAGCCGTTTTTGGTAGTAAACAGCAGCATCGAATCATACAGTGTCTCATACGCAGAATAAAATATTACATCCTGTTGCTCAACCTTGCAAAGATTATGGATCAGTATGCCTTTCTCCTTTATCCTGCAGCGAGGTATTTTTTCAGCCTTTACCTGCATCATATTTCCTTCAGCCGTAAAAACGCACAGTCTGTCAGTGTTTCTCATAGGTATTATATAATTAAATTCCTTCAGTACGTCCTCGCCTGCTTTGGTAAATGCTGTTTGATCAACTGATTTTGTATATCCGAATTTATCTACAAGTACGTAGATGTCTTCTACCTTGAATTCTTCAACATATCCTACTGTTTCTACATTCAACAGTTCTGTTCTTCTCGGACGGGCAAATTTCTTTTTATATTCCTTTAATCTTCCCTTGATTACGAGATGAAGCTTATCCCTGTCTCCTAATACCTCTTTATAACCGGCTATTTTTTCAGCAAGTTCTTTTCCTTCTTCCTGAAGTTTAAGAATTTCAAGTCCTATAAGTTTTGAAAGCGGCATGGCAAGAATAGCATCAGCCTGGCGCTCGGTAAAATTTAATTTTGCTGCTTCTTTCTCAGACTCGGCAGATTTAAATTTTATATCCTTGGTCTCTCCGTTTATCAGGCAGCCTTTGGCCTGTTTTACAGAAGTACTTCCCCTTAAGATTTCTATGATTAGGTCTATAACATCGGTAGCCCTTAACAGACCTTCTACTATTTCCTGTCTCTGCTCTGCCTTATTCAGAAGATATTCATACTCTTTTGTATACAGGACCTCCTGAAACTCAATAAACTCTTTTACCATGCTTAAGAGACTGAAAACTATGGGCTGCTTATCCTTAACCGCCAAAAGGTTTACAGTATAAGTATCTTCCATACATGTTTTCTTAAGCAATCCGTTCAGCAGGTTTTCCGGGTCACGGTCTTTTTTTACTTCTATAACTATACGTATGCCTTCTTTTGAAGATTCGTCCCGAACATCGTATATCTCTTCAAAAGACTTGTCTTTCATCAGTGAAACCAGATTTTCGACCAGCTTAAGTTTATTTCCCGCTATGGTGTACGGTATCTCTGTAACTACGATATTTTTTCTTCCGGCTTCTCCGTTTTCTATGACTGTTTTAGTTCTGACTCTGAGTTTTCCTTCACCCGTCTTATATATTTCTCCAAGGGCATCGGCATTTGTTATAATACCGCCGGTCGGAAAATCCGGCCCCGGAATGTACTTCATTAGCTTTTCATCGGTTATGGACGGATTGTCTAAGTATGCAACTGCACCATCTATAACCTCTCCGGCATTATGCGGGGGAATATTGGTTGCCATACCTACGGCTATACCGGTAGTACCGTTTATAAGCAGGTTGGGAAGCATAGAAGGAAGGACTTTGGGTTCTTTCTCGCTTTCATCGAAATTTGGCATGAACTCAACAAGCCCTTTATCAAGATTTTCCAGCATAGTCATGGCTGCTTCGGAAAGACGGGCTTCAGTATAACGCATGGCTGCTGCGCCGTCTCCGTCTATGGAACCGAAATTCCCGTGTCCGTCAACAAGGGGAAGTGATAATGAAAAATCTTCAGCCATATGAACCAGTGCATCATATATCGAGCTGTCCCCGTGAGGATGGTATTTACCCATCGTATCTCCTACTATACGTGCACTTTTTCTATGCGGCTTTTTGGGGTCAAGCCCAAGTTCATTCATCGCATACAGTATACGACGCTGTACCGGTTTTAATCCGTCCCTGACATCGGGTAAAGCTCTTGCCAAAATAACACTCAAGGCATAATCCCTAAATGATGTCTTCATTTCCTCCGAAAAATCAAGCTGAACCAGCTGATCCTGTTCTAAAGCCATTTTATCTGTTTCCTCCAAATTTCAGTACTGTTTTTGCAAAAATAGAATGTCCCTGTATTATGCTAAGTCAAGGTTTGCATTCTGTGCTTCACTCATTATAAAATCACGTCTGGGAGGTACATTTGTCCCCATCAGCATGGATGTAATCTCATCAGCCTCAACTCCATCACTGATCTGAACCTGTGCCAGTATTCTCTGTTCCGGATCAAGTGTTGTTTCCCAAAGCTGTTCGGCATCCATTTCTCCAAGTCCCTTATATCTTTGAAGCGTAAGTATCTTCTGCCCTGTTTTTCTGAATTTTTCCAGTGCATGATCGTCAAATATATATTCTGTCTTATTTTTCTTCTTTCCGCGTTCCGTTGTTTCATACTCCACCCTGTAAAGCGGCGGGAGACCACGGTATACTTTTCCTTCCATAATCAATTCAGGCATAAAGCGATAGAAGAACGTCAGAAGCAATGTGCTGATATGTGCCCCGTCAACATCCGCATCGGTAAGTATTATAATCTTTCCGTATCTAAGCTTTGACAGGTCGAAATCATCTCCGATTCCGCACCCAAATGCAGCTATCATTGATTTTATTTCATTATTTACCAATATTTTTTCTAAGGTGGCTTTCTCAACGTTCAATATCTTGCCTCGCAGAGGAAGTACTGCCTGAGTCCGTCTGTTTCTGGCGGTCTTAACCGTACCTCCTGCAGAATCACCCTCAACGATGTAAATCTCACATTCCTCGGCTTTCTTTGAAGAACAGGCAGCAAGTTTACTTTTGGTATCAACGTCACTTAACTGCTTCAGCACTGCAGTACGCGCTTTATCTCCGGCTTTCCTTGCCTGATATGACCTTAAGGAATTGTCCAGTATGGCTTTAAGTATTTCAACATTTTTGTCAAAAAAGACTGTTGCCTCCTGAATGAATACATCCTCTACAGCTGCTTTTGCGTCATTGTTTCCGAGCTTAGTCTTTGTCTGGCCTTCAAACTGCGGATCAGGATGCTTTATCGAAACAATTGCTATAAGACCGTTTCTTATATCCTTTCCGTCAAAGTTTTCATCTTTTTCCTTAAGAACTCCAAGTTCTCTGGCGTACTGGTTCATAACCCTGGTAAGACCCGATTTAAAACCGGTGACCAATGTACCGCCGTCCACAACATTAATACAGTTACAAAATGCATTTATCTGTTCGGAAAAGCCGCTGTTGTACTGAAAAGCTATTTCAACCTCTATATCCCCGCTCTTGCCCTCAAGATATACCGGTTCCTTGTGTATGACGTTTTCTTCTCTTGACAGGTATCCGACAAAACTCTTTATACCCTCGGTTTCGCAGAATGTCTGTTTAAAGCCGGTATGCATGTCTGAAAATGTAAGGGTGAGTCCTTTGTTCAAATATGCAGTCTCTTTTAACTTTTTTACTATGACATCGGGTTTAAACTCAACAGATTCAAAAATAGTCCTGTCCGGATAGAATACAACTTTTGTGCCCGTATCGGTCTTTGTACATTTCCCAACAGCGGGAAGCAATCCGCTTCTGTCAAGCTCAGTTACAGGCATTCCGCCGTTTTTATATTCGTCCCGATATATTTTCCCGTCTCTTTTTATCTCAACTATCATATGTTCAGAAAGCGCATTTACAACAGATGCTCCCACACCGTGAAGGCCTCCTGATACTTTGTATACCGTATTTCCGAATTTTCCTCCCGCATGAAGAACTGTATATACAACTCTGGCCGTAGGAATATGCTCTGTCGGATGCATATCAACAGGAACTCCCCGTCCATGGTCTGTTATGGCTACAGCTCCGTCCTTTTGAAGGGTTATCTCTATCTCATTACAGAATCCGGCAAGATGCTCATCTATTCCGTTATCTAAAATCTCCCAGATAAGGTGATGAAGTCCTCTGCTGCCAACACTTCCTATATACATACCCGGACGTTTTCTTACCGCTTCAAGTCCTTTAAGAACTACTATTTCACTTCCGTCATACTTTGGTGTCATTACTCTCTCCTATCAAAATACAGAGTCTTTTTTTGTGCATAATACAACATATTGTACAATTATAACCTATCCTTTAAAAAAAAGCAATAAACTACTTACAAAAATTCTTTCTCTTGACAGCCGGGCTTTATAATGATAATGTATGGTTTATAAGGTACTGATTTCCCATTTATGATTTATCCGGGAAACCCAATAAGGAGGAAAAATGAAATTTAAAAAATATATTGCAGCTCCATTATGTATACTGGCAATTGCCTTGATCTTTTCTGCCTGTGACAAAAATAAAACCAATAACACTTCCGGCAGCGGAACCACCGGCACCGTTGCTCCTACTGAAGGCCAGGATCCCGGCAGCAATTCAAATCCGGACACCGGCAAGGATGACAGTGGAAAAACATCTTCAGATCCCACATCCGATCCTGCCGCTACTTCAAGTCCTGGCACCGGTGATACCAAGCAGGACCCGGACAGCGATGAAAACCCGACTGAAGCTTCCGAACCTACCACTGCTCCTACCGAACCTGAGTCCGATATTACGCCTGAACCCACTTCTGAAGAGGTATCTCCTACCGATTCTCCTTCACCGACAAGCGATCAGAGCCTGAGAGATTCGTTTAACCGAAAAGAATACTGGCAGATGTCATTCCTCGTATGGGTTCCTTATTTCGAGCAGGGTGTCTTTTCCGGACAGAAGTCCGAAGGAACATATGACTTTGCCTTGTTCTCCGAAGTAAGTGAAAGTGATGTGGCTTTTTATATCGAATCTTTAAAGAAATCAGGATATACAACCGACATTTCCGATAAAAGAAGCGGCGGAAGCATTTATTTCTCAGCATATAATTCCAATTCCTGGAATGTGACCATTGTATTCACAGATTCTTCTCTTGAAATAGGATCGGGATTTAGTGACAAAGACAGCGATGGTGACGAAACCCTGAATAAGCTTTATTCAACAACAATGCTTCAGTATATCCCTAAATTCGAAAACGGAACATTTATCGGTTCCGAAACAAAAAATGACAGCAGTATGTATACCTATGCATTATACAGTAATGTATCTTCAGACACTGTATCCTCATATATAGGGAAACTTAAGGATGCAGGATACATCTATGCAATAGATGAAAGTTATGAAACCGGATCCACCTGGTTTATAGCACTTAATGAAGAACGTTTTGAATGTCATCTTGAATATGACGGAAGTACTCTTAAGATCGGATGCGGTATATCAGAAGATGATTGATACTTAATCCCCAAATACAAAGAAACCGAAACAGTCTACAGATTGTTTCGGTTTCTTTTTTACTCTATCATTCCGGCCCGCAAAAGCCTTCTCATAAGGTCAAAACTGGTTTCAAACCCTTTTCTGGCTTCACTGAATCTTTCAAAATGCTCAATTACCGGTGATTCGGTATTCGTATAATAATGAACAAAGTGGTCCGCTAAAATTTCATTAAAGCGGTCTACTATTCCATTTGCTATCTGGAGTTTATCGGCTTCAGTAAGTATAGCACCTTTTCCGTCACTGTCGAACAAATGTTTTATGCCACGCTCCAATATGTCAAGCAGTTCAAAATTAAGACCTTTTCTCTCGTTAATCTCTGTAAGTATATCATTAAGGTCAGGAATAAGGGGAGCATAACATCCTAATGTTTCCGCCATGTTATACTTACTTATCCCTCTGTTTTCAATCTTTATGTCTTCAGGTTTTATATCCACTAAGCTGTCATATATGGCAGATGCGGTAAAATCAGCACCCGAATACTTATATACCTGATGAAGGACTGAATCCTCAAGATCTGTAAATACTTCAACAAAATCTTCCGATCTTATGCTGAAATCTCCGACAAGATCAAGGTTTTTGGATATAATTGCAATTTTTTTGTCGTCTTCATCAAACGCTCCGTCTACAACCTGCTTCATATCAAGATTGGCAAGAGCCGCTACAAGATTTACAGTAGGCTCTGCCATTTCCTTATCCGCGATAACTTTTACAAGTCCTTTTACGGGTGACGCAATGATAGCGCAGGTGAACAGACCTATAAACATTCCCAAGACACCGCCCAAAACACTTGATGCAGTAGTCTTTTCCATAATAAACAAAGAAAGCGAATGTCTTTTCTTAAGCTTCTTTTCTTTAACAGCCTTTACTTTAACCGGTTTTACCTTTACAGGTTTAACCTTAACCTTCTTTTCTTCTGCCTCTTTCTTTGATTCTTCCTCAACAGATGCTCTTGCCAGACTCTCAAAACCATCTAATGATTCACCATCCGCTTCAAGATCATCCGGTTCGTCACTACCTGCCGGTTCATCTCCTGCTTCAGGCTCCTCTTCGCTTTCTTCGACTTCAATTTCCGGATCCGAATTGGCTATAGCCTCAAATCCGTCCGAACCTGAAAAGTCATCATTACTTAAGATATCAAAACCATCTTCTGTAACAGCTGTATCCATATCAGTTTCTTTTTCAGGCTCATACGCTTCAACTGTTTTAGATTCTTTGGGATATATACCGAAAGTACCGAAGTCGTCTCCGTTTTCCGAATTTAAGACTGACTGCGGAAGAGTAGCTTCGTATGGCTGATCCAGTCCGGTAGATTCCGCATCCGGCATCTCAGCCTTTTTAACAGCCGTTACGGCATCCACAGCTGCATTATGTGCAGTGGCGCGTTTCGCGGCCTTTTTTATTATTTGTTTTACAATAAGATAAAGTAACCATGTGATAAACTTTGCTGCCAAGAATAAAGCAACAAATACGACCGGCACAGACAAGGAAACGGTAAGTGCCGTCATATGATTTCCTATAGTTCCCGTATATTCTCCCATCCAGCCTCCGAAAACATCGAAGGTAAACAGTTTCATATCAGGGACTTTGGCTATCTTAAGCAGCAGCCATGATGTAACTCCCTCGGCAATAAATACGCATATTACGGTTCCCACGACCCAAAGGCCAAGACGGACAAGTCCGAATTTAACGCCTCTGTGTATGCCGACAAGGACATCAATCATGACCACGATCACGGTTATAGCTAAAAGTATGCTTAGAACCATGAATGATTCTCCTACTCTGCTTTTTCGAAGGAAAGACTTTTATACCTTTCCTGTTCCGGATCAAAACTCCGGTTCGATAAGCCCGTAGGTATTCCCCTTTCTTTTGTATACTACATTTACCTCGCCGGTTTCTGAATTTCTGAATACAAAGAAATTATGACCGCTGAGTTCCATCTCGATACATGCCTCCTCAGGATCCATGGGTTTCATGGCAAATTTCTTTGTTCTGGTAATTATTATTTCTTCTTCATCCCCGGGTTCGGAAGCAAATGCTTCGCTCAATCCGGTTCCGTTCTGTTTTGCATCAACAATCTTGCTCTTATATTTCTTAATCTGTCTTTCTATAATCTCTTCCACCAGATCTATTGATACATACATATCCGTACTTTCTTCTTCTGCACGGATAACAGTCCCCTTTATCGGAATAGTTATTTCTATCTTATGTCTGTCTTTCTGAACGCTGAAAGTCGCATGCACCTCTGTGTCAGGTTTAAAATACTTTTCCAGCTTCCCGATTTTCTCATAAATGGCATTTTTTAAGCCTTCCGTCACATCAATATTCTTTCCTGTGATAATATAACGCATAAGCTTTCCTCCTTGCAATTCAAAAGCCTGTGATCTGTGGTTTTCAAGGCTTTCTCTGATAAAATTAATTATATCATTAAAATCATTTTTCGGCAAGTCTTTTGTTGCTATATTCTTAACAGATGATGTCCACGACAACAAATTACAGCCCATCTATTGCACGTTCCTTTTCAATATGGTATAATGCCGGTATATTGGTAAAACTGTCATAATATTGCTCGAATCCCGAGTTGTATTAATTTTGAGAAGGGAGATATATTCAAATGTCCCAAGACAAAAAACAGGGATGTCTTCCATTAAGAGCAATCCGGTTCGCTCATGATAATAAATGCTTTTTCATGATAGTGCGTGCTTTCTTCTACTCTGCTTTTTACAGATTGGGACTGCTCATTTTCAAACCTAAACGAATGAAAAAAAACTGGGGTACAGAAAAAGAGGAATCCTCTGAGGAAGAATCCATGGATGGATTCGATTATGTGCAGAAAGTTGCCCGAGCCGTCCTCTGTGTATGTAACTATACAAAATGGGAAAGCAAGTGTCTGGTAAGAGCATTGACCGCCGGAAAGCTTTTAAGGAAAAAGAAACTCCACTATACATTATATCTGGGAGTTTGCCAGGAAGATTCCGGTGAAATGGCCGCTCATGCGTGGCTTAGATGGGGTAAATTTATAGTCACCGGAAAGATAGATGGCCTGGACAGATATGCTGTTGTAAGTACCTTCAGAAATTAAACGGTAAAAATCACAAAAAATAAAGGCAGACTCAAAAGAATCCGCCTTGTAATGAATTACCTAAGTATTACTTAAGCTCTCCGTTTAAGTACTTCTGATAAAGTTCCTCTGATTCAGGATCTGCCTCGTAATCTCCACTGGGCCAAAAAGTGAAAGTATGTTCCATCTTTAACTCATCCCAACGGTTACCGTCAACTTTATTATATTTCTTACCGCCACTGGCAGTTTCCTTAACATCAAGGACAAGCATATCAGGTGTTTCCCATTTCTTCATGATTATTACCTCCAATATATTTTTTAAAAACTGAAGTCATTCTAACATACTATATGTATATCTGCAACATTTCTATCAAAAATGAAAGGATTTTTTATGTTGTATCATTATTACATTTACGGCTTATATTTTGAATCTGACATACAGTTATATGAATCAGAAAAACTATTATATAATTCTCCTGTAAACTCGGATGTAACGATAAAAACAAGCTATCATTTTTTACCCGAAACCGGATCCTCAAACTCTAATTACTCATTCTCCGAAAACAGGATATGGTTCAGTACCGATGCCGGCAGTTTTCTGATTGAAAACGGAAACAGTATATATGCTGCTCCAAAGAATGATACTTCCAACAACCTACTGTCGGCATATCTTTTGGGATGGTGTATTAATTTTTTGATGTTTCAGAGAGGCTGTCTCGGAATTCACTGTTCAGCACTCTCTCACGGTAATCGTGCTTTTCTCATTTCCGGTCACAGCGGCGCCGGCAAATCAACTACTGCGATATCACTCATCAAAAACGGTTATAAGCTTCTTTCGGATGATATTGCATTTACTTCTGTTAAAGACGGTTTTATGGTCTATCCCGGGCTGCCTCTGCAAAAGATGTGCAGGGATATCGCAGATTCATTCTGCACCGGAAATAACCTGGTCTATATCGATGAATTAAAGGACAAATTTGCATCTATAGACACAGAAAGTTTTGATCCATATCCCAGAAAGCTTTCTAAATTTTTTAAATTGGAAATTACCGATTCAGATTCCGTTGAATACGGCGTAGTTTCCGGTTTTGAAAAGGTTTCCGTTCTGTTAAATTCACTCTTTATGGCATCCCTATTCCGGGCATCGGAATATCCCGTATATATTAAAAACGAATGTCTGAAACTCGCCGGAGAAATAGAAATGATCCGTATAAAACGTCCGTCCGGTAAACAAACAGCAGTTGAAATCTGTAATATCATCAGAAATTATCTGGAGGAATAATGGCAGCAATAGCAGGAATAATTGATTTCGATCATAATGAAATATCTACAGATGAAATAAATATTATCAATCAGGTATCCTCTGCCTTCGTTACCGACAGAACAGATTCCTTTAGTGACCCCGGGCTTTTTTTCTCATGTTCTCACCAGTATTTTACACCTGAAGCAGTAAACGATATATCTCCGATAACAACTGATAACAGAAACATTATCTTTAATGCAGACATTTTCCTGTATAACAGGCAGGAACTGATAGACAGACTGGTTAAAGAAAAAAATTTCTCCGGCTCAGTCCTTTCACAAAAAGGTGACGCAGAGCTTGCATTCTTAACATATACCAATTACGGTATTTCTTTTGTTTATATGCTGGAAGGCGCATATTCCATAGTAATATCCGACAAAAATACAGGTTGTGTATATCTTATTACCGATCATATCTCCGGCCGCCACCTGGCTTATACGGTTGTAAATCGAAAGCTGTATTATTCCTCTACGCTTCATGTAATATCCGCACTTTTAAAAGAACCTCAACTTGATGAAGAATGGATATGTTCAGCATATATGGATTTAACTCCCGATACAGAGAAGATTAACGGACGTACAGTATATAAAAACGTTTTTCGTGTTGAACCGGGACATTATGTACAGATCGAT
The DNA here is from genome assembly GCA_017542245.1 of Lachnospiraceae bacterium. Lineage (GTDB taxonomy): Bacteria > Bacillota > Clostridia > Lachnospirales > Lachnospiraceae > RUG11977. The sequence continues at coordinate 58,957 of JAFXXN010000037.1, read as the reverse complement.
CCAAATAAAACAGACTTGGAACATCCTGAGTTTTCGTTAAAAAACATAGAATACTGGAATCCTCTCAAATCCGTAAAACCTCTTAAACTGTCTTCCGATGAAGAATACGGAAAATTATTCCGCGAAACATTCATTAAATCTTGTAAAAAAATGCTGAGAGCCAGAAACAAACACGGAGTTTTTTTAAGCGGCGGACTGGATTCGTCCTCTGTTGCATCTGTAGCTGCTGAAGAACTCGCCAAATCAGGTCAGTCCTTATACAGTTATACTCAGATTCCGTGTCCCGAATATAAGTGTGATACGTCAGGTCTGGAGGTTGAAAACGAAGCTATAGATGTCTTAAAAAATAAAAAAAGACATCCTAATATCGAGTGTCGTTTCATCACAACCAAAGATCTGACATCCTTCAGTGAACCCGAAAAGTATATGCGTCGTTTTGCACAGCCTGTAAAACCTGTCTTAAACGCACCTTATATTTATTCAATGGACGAAGAAGTAAAAAAAGACGGTATTTCAATCGTATTTACCGGCGAAGCAGGAAATGCGACCATATCGTACGGGAATATAACCACATATATTTACCAGAAAAATCATGGCTTTCATTTTATTAGTTCATTAAAGGAAGCAGCTGCTTTCTGCCGTTTGTATCATGTCAACAGACCCAGACTTTTACAGTATTATTTTAAAGTAAGAATAAACAAGATGTGCCGAAAAAGCTTTTCCAGTTACGTAAGAAAAGATCTTATAAAAAAGCATAATTTGAAAAAGCAGGAGCGTAAGCACAGTAATTCTTTAGGCTGTAACGCGATTGATTCCTTTAAGCAATGGAAAGGATATATTTTTCATCCTCTGGTAACACAGCATACATGCTATTTCGAAACCTGTCAGAGTTTATTCACCGGTGCCATTTATCTTGATCCGACAATGTCAAAAGATGTCCTCGAACTCTGTATGGCGCTTCCTATAGATTGCTTTGTCAGAAACGGTAAAGAAAGAAGAGCTGTAAGAGATTACCTGAAAGGTATTGTCAGCGATGATATATTAAATAATCTGATCCGCCGCGGAAACCAGGCATCCGATTATCTGTTCAGAGCAAATACCTATTGGGATGACACCAAAGGCACTCTTTTCCGTTATCTCAAATCACACGAGCTGGATAAATACCTCGACCGAAAAAAAATTGATTTTCTTATTGAAGAATTGACGGAAAAAGAATATAATTTAGACAAACAGCTTGTCGCTGAAGGTTCTGTAGCTTCTGCACTCGGTTGTTTCCTTGAAAACTATAAACAATTTATCGGGGTAGACAAATGGATAAAAAAAGAATTGTGAAATTCAAAAGAGATATTGATGTAACCGTACTGAACGGCGAAAAAGCCATGATAGATTTTAATACAGGAAATTACTATATTATTAAAGGAGTCGGCAACGTTATCTGGGATATGTTAAAGGATGAGATTTCTGTTGAAGAAATAATAAACAGGCTTCTCAAAGAATACGAAGTATCTCCTCAGGAATGTGAAAAATCCGTTATGGAATTTCTTGAAAAGTTGGAAAAGGCGGACTTCATCTAAATGGATAGAATTAAAAAGTATCTGAATTGTATTAAATGGATATTGGGATATGCTAAAGGTCATCGAATAAAGATCGTCCTTATGCTGGCTCTCAGTCTGGGCATATCGGGCGCATCATTATATACCGTTATACTTTCCAAGGATATTATCGATGGTGCAGCTGAAGGTCTGAGCCTTACAGGTATTATAATATTATATATAATCGTTATGCTCGGAATACAGATTATCACTGCGATAGCTTCACTTCTTTCTACGCTGTTAAATGAGAAAATCTCCTTCGGTATCCGGAAAAATGTCTATGATAAAATTATACGGGCTTCCTGGCATACTGTTTCCAAGTATCATTCCGGAGATATCGTAACAAGGCTTTCAACCGACGCCGGTCATATTGCTGACGGTGTAATAAATACAATTCCCGGGATCATACAGCTTTTCATAGAGCTGGTACTTGTTTTTTTTACTCTTTTCTTTTATTCGCATTTTCTGGCTCTTCTCGCTTTAATCGTGGCACCTGTATCTGTCGTAGTATCATGGCTGTTTGCCAGAAGGCTTAAAACCCTTCAGAAGAAAGTACAGGAATCAGAATCGGCCTACAGATCTTTTCTCCAGGAAAGTATTGCCAATCTGCTTATCATAAAATCATTTGCTAACGAAGATTATTCAACAGCACGTCTTTCCGAGCTGAGATCGGAAAGATTTAAATGGGTGTTCAGAAGGACTAAAGCAAGCCTGCTCGGCACAACATCCATAGGTCTCGCTTTCCAGATAGGTTATCTGTCTGCATTTACTTACGGTGCTATTCAGATATCAAAATCCTTGATCACCTACGGAACAATGTCAGTTTTCCTTACTCTGGTAAACAGAGTACAGACTCCTATAATAAACCTTGCTCACCAGATTCCAACCGTCGTAGCCCTTTTTACTTCTGCAGAAAGAATTATGGAACTCTCTGAAATACCTCCTGAAGAAAAAACAGAAGTAACCATAGATACGACTACACTTGGAGTTAAAGCATCTAACCTTTCCTTTGGATACAATGATCAGGAAAAGGTACTTGATAAAGTATCATTTTCTATTTCTCCCGGAGAATCAACAGCCGTTATCGGAGAATCCGGTATCGGAAAAACTACTCTCATTCGCCTGATCATGTCTTTTGTAAAGCCTGATGAAGGAACCATCACCTTTTTCAATCAGAAAAATGAAGAGCAGAAAGCCGATGCAGGTATACGAAAGTATGTAGCGTATGTTCCCCAGGGAAACACTTTATTCAGCGGAACAATAAAAGACAATCTTCTTTCCGGCCGTCATGACGCAACAGATGCTGAACTTGAAGAAGCACTGAAGCTTGCTTCCGCTTATGATTTCATAAGTAATCTTCCTGATGGTATGAATACCGTAATAGGAGAAAAAGGGCTCGGATTGTCAGAAGGTCAGGCTCAGCGTATAGCCATAGCCCGTGCATTTGTGAGAAAATCTCCCATGCTGATCTTTGATGAAGCGACTTCCGCACTTGATGAAGCAACAGAACAAAAGGTAATCAAAGGATTAGAACAGCTTAATCCCAGACCGTCCTGCCTCATCATTACACATCGAAAGAGCATTTTAAAATATTGTACGGCTGAACTGAAAATTGAAAACAAAAAGATTATAATAGAACGATGACAGGTTTTCGCCTGTCATCGTTTTTTTAATTTGAGTCAATTTGGTCAATGTCACCTCGAAAACGTCTTCTGCGTTTCCTCGGTAGCAAAACGATGCTCCGCATCTTCTTTTTGTTATAACACACAACCCTTCTGCAGGATAACATTTGCATACTGGCTGGTTTCAGATGTCGCAATTATCGCATATGCTTTCTTTGCTTCCTCATAAAAAGCAAAACGTTCCAGTTTTTGGATAACTTTTACACCTCTTGCCTCTTCTTTTGAAACTATTTCATCGTATTTTTTCCAGATAGATACATCTGCATTATCTCCCGGTACTCTTTCCATAAGACTTACCGGTTTTTCAATATACTGATCCAATGGAAAAACTTTTAGGATTGCCTCTAAAATCTCCGGAACTCCATGTCCGTCCATACGTATTACAATCGAATTTTTCCCCATGGTCTCAGCAGGGAAATTACCGTCCGCTATAACTATAGTATCACTGTGTCCCATTTCACAAAGCACCTTTAACAGTTCCGGTGTAAGCATGGGTGATATTCCTTTTAACATATTTACCCCCAGTTTTTAACAAGTATTTTCAATCATCTTAAAAATTATAATATATTATAGCATATTATCAATTTCAGGAAGCGGAACAAGATTCTTAAATCCATAGAATTTCTCTGCATTTTTTCCTAAAAAAGCTGCCTTTTCTTCATCTGTCATTTTAGGCGTTTCCAGTATAAAACGTATCGCCGACTTATACGTTATATCCGTCATAGTACGTGGATAGTCACTTCCCCACATAAGCTTTTCCATTCCGCAGATATCTCTCGCCTCTAAAATTGCATCAATAGCGGATGGATACGGATAGAATTCCTTATGAAAAAGCCATGTAAGTCCTCCGCTTTCTATGAAAACATTCTTGTTTTTTGCAAGTTCTATCTGCTTCTGCCAGCCTTTCGTAGTTACCATACCAAAATGGCCTATTGCAATTTTTAGATCCGGACATTCATCTATTACTTTTTGGAGACTTTCAGTTTGTTCATCCCCATCTGCCAGATCAATAGATATGTATTTTCCTGCCGTCTGCGCCTTTTTAAAAACATCTGTTATGGCAGTTAGATCAGAATTTTTTAAACGGCCCGCACATATTTTTATACCATCAAAATCTTTTAAATCTATATCTCCCAACCCATTCGGACTGAATCCTTTTCCACGATATCCTTCATCCTCAAATAATGCAGTTATCCTGAATCTGTCCGGATACTTTTCTTTAACCTTAAGAAGATATTCGTTTTGATTTCCGTCAATGTACTCCTGTGTAACAGCGCATGCATTTACCCCCGCATAATCCATATTGGCAATCAGCCGTTCAGCAGTATTCTTATTATCCTCCAAATATGGCGGCATCATCTGTCTCGTCTCACCGCAGAAGTTACTCTTTCCGTTACCTATGCCGTAAATGCTTTCTCCGTTTACACATCCTTCCTGTTTTTCCCAGAGATGTACATGGGCATCAATTATGATATATTGGCTCATAATGTTACTCCATCCTTAAATATTGCAATTTCACGATATCCGTTTTTCTCATTGTTGGTTTCGGTTCCTTCTGTCACTGTTAAAACATAGTCAATAAACTTTTCCTTAAGGTCTGTACCGTCGAGCAGCGGCCCGGCATTAAAGTCTATCCAGTTAGGTTTTCTGTCGGATATTGAATTATTTGTCCCTACCTTTATAGTGGGCACAGGAGCTCCGAGAGGTGTTCCTCTTCCGGTCGAAAAAAGGATGAGATGACATCCTGCTGCCGTCAGATTAGTTACGGCCACCATGTCATTTCCGGGACCGTTTAATAAGTTGAGACCCGGAACTTTTACTGTATCCCCATATGTAAGCACGTCCGTAACCTGAGCTCTTCCGCCCTTCTGGGTGCACCCGAGTGATTTTTCTTCTAAAGTGGTTATCCCACCAGCTTTATTTCCGGGTGATGGATTTTCATATATGGTCTGCCCATGTCTTGTAAAGTAATCCTTAAAGTCATTTATCAGGGTAACTGTTTTATTAAACACATGTTCATCAATACATCTGTCCATCAGAATTGTTTCAGCACCAAACATTTCGGGTACCTCTGTAAGTACAGTGCTTCCACCCTCAGCTATCAGGTAATCTGAAAACTGTCCTATAAGAGGATTTGCGGTCAGACCGGAAAATCCGTCGGATCCTCCACACTTTAGTCCGACCTTTAGCTTTGAAACAGATACGTTCTGCCTTGTATCTTGCGACGCGATTTCTTTTAATTCTTCAACAATCCTGACCCCTTCTTCAATCTCATCCTGCGTATCCTGAGCATTTAAAAATCTTACTCTTCTTTCATCTACAGGTCCCAGTATATCCTTAAATACTCCGATGTTATTGTTTTCGCACCCAAGTCCCAGAACTAAAACGCCACCTGCATTCGGATGTTTAATCAATCCTTTCAGTATCTTTTGAGTAAGCTGATGGTCATCGCCCAACTGCGAACATCCATAAGGATGCGGGAAAAAAAGTGCCCCTGTTCTTTTACTTATAGCTTCAGCCACCTTGTTGACACAACCAACCGTATTAATGATCCATATATCATTTCTTATGCCTATGTTCCCATCCGGACGTAAATATGCCCGGATGGTCCTGCCCATAGGCTTTTCCGTTTCAAAAACCTTATGACTGTATACATAGTCCAGCTTTTCTTTTAAATTTGTTTTTAAATTTTGTGTATGAACATGTTCACCTTCGGAAATATTTTTCGTAGCATGTCCTATCGGAAAGCCGTATTTTATTATATCCTCACCTTCCGCAATATCTCTAAGCGCTGTTTTATGTCCTGTTTCAACATTTACACCCACATTGTCGTCAGGATGAATTTTAATTATTTTAATGCCCATAAATAACTCCGGATAATATAAACTGATTCTTTTAGGATAACAATCCTTCTATTGTCTTTCCGACTCCGTCCTTCATTATGGATTCATAATAACCTTCAACTTCTTTTTCCATAAACGAAAGATCCCTGCCCCAGTACTCTTCTTTCTTTAAAATATCAGCAACGCTTGCCGTTTTCATGAATGCCATGATTTCTTCATTATCGTTAGTTTCATCCGTTCTGTAAAAAGCTATAAGTGCTGCCAGTGAGAACGTGAGACATTTTGGAAGGCAGCCCCTTTGTTCATTATATTCAATTATTGTCGGAAGAACTCTTGCCTTAAACTTGCTGACCGAATTAAGCGCAATACTCAGCAACTGATGTTTTACGAAAGGATTTGAAAATCTTTCAAGTACGGCCTTTCCAAAAGGTATGTCTTCTTTTTCGTTACCCAATGTGGGAATTATCTCATCAAAGATAACTTTGTTCAGATACTTATTGATAAGTTCATCATCAAGACATTCCTTCACAGTCGACAAACCATAAAGACGTGCTGCAAGCACCATGGATGTATGTCCGCCGTTAAGAATCCTTACCTTTCTCTTCTTATAAGGCTTTACATCCTGAGTCCAGATTACGTTTATACCCGCTTTCTGAAGGGGGAATTCATCCTCATGGTTACCCTCGATTACCCAAAGATGAAAAATCTCAGCCGTATTCATCAGCTTATCTTCTTCTCCGAGACGTTTTGTCAAAGTTTCGACCTCATCTTTCGGATATCCGGTACATATTCTGTCCACCAATGTATTGCAAAAGTCATTTTCTTCCTTAACCCATGAGATAAATTCATCCGGAAGTTTCCAAAGTTCGGCATACTTTAATACGCAATTCAATAGTTCTTTACCGTTATTATCTATAAGTTCACAGGAAAGAATTATAAATCCCGGAAGCCCCTCTTTAAATCTCTCATACAAAAGTGCGGTCAGTTTAGCCGGGAAAGATTTTGGCGGAGCATCATTAATTGACTCGGTTCCAAGATATTCAATACCTGCTTCCGTCGTGTTTGAAATAATTACTCTCATATCAGGATTATGGGCAAGCTTCAGATATTCCGCATAATCGGTATAAGGGTCAACGCCTCTTGAGATGGATGTAACTTTAATACATTCATCAACTACCTTTCCGTTATCCACGCCACGCAAAAACTGATGATATACACCCTTCTGTTCATTTATCACAGGTATCAGCCCCTTAGCAATAGGCTGTACCACCACAACTTTTCCACCGAACAGCCCCTGCTCATTCATTTTATGAATGAATACATCTACGAAACTTCTTAAAAATCCGCCTTCTCCAAACTGAATAACTTTCTCTTTCATATTATAATGCCTTTCTTTTTCAATCACCGGGACGGTTCTCCGATTGATTTTCTGATTGATTTTTAAAATTCAATGAGCACCTTTGCTAACGATCCGTCGTTTTCTGCAAGTGCCTTAAATGCTTCTGCTGCGTCATCTACAGAATAAACTGCGCTTACCATATCAAGAACTTTCACCTTTCCGGATGCGATAAGATCGATGACTGCCTTAAAATCTCCTGCATACGAATTACGGCTTCCGAATACATTAAGTTCTTTCTTAAGAAGAATCGAATGCAGGAATGTAGTCTCCTTCTTTCCGTTTCCGATAAGGATAATATTAGCCGCGAATGCCGCACAATCAATACAGTTAAGGAAAGTAACCGACTGCCCGCAAGCCTCAACACAAACATCAAAGCCGTTTCCGCCTGTTATCTTCATGGCTTCTTCCTTTATATCGGTCTTCTTCGAATTTATAACTCCGGCAGCGCCAAAATGAAGAGCTTTCTCAAGTCTCCCATCAAGCACATCAGCTACATAAACCTCTGCTCCCTGTGCTTTTGCAGCTATAAGAGCAAATAAACCTATAGGACCGGCACCTATAACCAGCACTTTATCCCCTTCATTTACCTTTGCTCTGTGAAGTGCATGATAGCTTATCGTAAACGGCTCAACTAAAGCAAGTTCCTTTGCCGAAAGCCCTTTTCCATCATATATTCTCTCAATAGGCATAACAATATATTCCCTGAAACTTCCGTCTCTCTGGACACCCATAGTCTGGTTATCGGTACAGCAATTTACATAACCACGCTGACATGAATAGCATTTGCCGCAATTAAAATATGGATTTGCCGTAATTATGTCCCCTGCCTTAAGTCCCTTGTCATTCTCGGGAATAGAAACTATCTGAGCGCTGAATTCATGTCCCGGGATTCTCGGATATGTAGTAAACGGCTGATTACCGGTGTAACTCGCCACATCAGCTCCGCATATACCGCAATAAAGAACTTTAAGTAAAGCCTCGCCTTCTCCAGGTACAGGCATTTCAGTATCCGTAAGACCGATTTCAAACGGTTTGTTGATCAAAACAGTTTTCATATAATCTAAGACATCCTTTCATTTTCATTCTTTCCATACCACTTCTTCTTTCATCAAAAAGAATCCGGTAATAATTTAAAAAGTTTTGTATTAAATACTAATTAAACGTTCACATATTTCGGGTTCCAGATTACCGCTGTCTTCATAGGTGCACTCTTACTGTATATCTTATTCTTATAGGCCCCGATAGGATCTGCAATAAACTCTTCTTTATCTATCAATTCGACGATCTCGTTATAATGACTCTCGGCAAGAAGCTGTATAGCCTTTTCCATATGGTCCTGTCTGAAATTGATAGAAGCCATGATCAGATGATTTTCAAATCCAAACGGCATTGTATCAAATGTAATCTGCGGTCCCAATGAAAAACTGTTATACACACCATTGCATCCAAGCACTTTATGTTCAAAGGCTATGCGATGTTCTACATTGCTTCCGCTTACGCCGATGAATAACGTAGCTCTGCCTTCCATCTTTTCAATTATAGCCTTTGCCAACTCTTCTTCAGAATCAAAACAGTTTTGAAGATATTCAGCTCCTTTTGCCTGCCGGAGCGCAAAAGAAACCTTAGGTGAATCTTCAGGGCTTCTCGCTACAAATAAAACCTTTGCATTTTTATGATTTCTTAAGATCAGGTCACCGATAAACATTCCGGTAGTGCCAAGGCCAAATATTACAGTCCTGTCAAATACTTCCTCTTTAGCCTTTGCTCTCGCTGTTTGCTCGTCACATTTATATTTTTTCATTGCCACACGGAAATTATGAGCACTTCCCAAGTCCTCCATTCTCTCGAGCTGGAACAGCATACATGCAAAAGGATCGGGAAATACCATCTTCTTGGTAAATTCTATATCCAACTTACCATCCTTCACATATCCGTCGGGAATCTTTAACAACATATCCGGATTAAAATACTGTTTATCTGCAAATAAACCGTCAGCTCTGTCGCATCCGTACTCAAAATATGTCTCATCTTCTGTATATCGGGTAGGATCATAACTGTCCCCGCCTCTTATAAGGACGATTGCAAATCTGTTCTCGTCCGGCACCCAGACTATTCCTTCATGTCCGTTAATGAGCCTTTTTGTCCCTTCCGGAAATTTCTCGCCGAGTCTTTGCTCACTTCCCATATGCATCAACTCATTATCGGTTCCGCAGAAACCTACCATTACCGGCTCACAAAGAATTCCTTCTTTTAATTCTTCCCCGCGGAGTCTCCGTCTTTTCACATTCGTTATCTCAACATCCCCATATACCAATGGTTTTTGGGCATCGTTTTGAAAATATGTACCCTTAACTATCATCTTTTCCTCCCTGACATTATATGCTACCAAGTCTTCCCGTCCGGCAACAAATCCTCCGGAATACTCAGATCCGGTATTACTTCAGTCTATATATAACAGTATATCATCACAGTAGAAATATACAAGATTCTGACATGACGAAAAATTTTATTTTGTGTCGTATTTTCGCAGTTTTATTCTTGACATACCCGCATTTTTTATATTATGATACAAAAAGCAATACTTAAAAATCGGGAGACATTATGAAATACAGAAACCTAAATCTGGCTTTTACCATTGGAGATGTTGCTTTTACAGTACTCAGTATAAGCAATGAACAGATGTTAAATCCTATACCGCGGCACAGCCACAGTCGGAACAGTTATGAGATACATTACATTTCATATGGATATGGAACACTTATAGCAGATGAAATTAAATATGATATTATTCCCGGAACTTTTTTTATGACAGGTCCCGGCATTTTCCATGAGCAGATTTCCGATCCAAATGACCCGATGCGAGAATACGGCGTTTATCTGAAAGTCAGCCTTTCACAGGATGGGATAAAAGATGAAACTCTCAAAGCCTTTCTGGATCGAAAGTTTTTTCTTGGACCGGCAGATATGGAAATATATGAACTTATGAAATCTTTGATAAACGAGCTTGAACAAAGGCCCTTCGGATATCGGTTAATGAGCTCGGCTATTCTCCAGCAGCTCATTCTTCAAATATCAAGACAATACCAAAAAACAGAAAACGAAAATATTTCAGGAGCCAATGCAAATCTTCCAAACAATCATGAAGATCAGACTTATCTTATCATAGAAGAAGCATTTCTGTACAACTACCGGGACATAACTTTAGAAAAGCTCTCCGAAATGCTTGGCTTAAGTTGCAGACAAACAGAGCGTCTTCTTCTGAAACATTATAACAAAACATTTTTGCAAAAAAAGAAGGAGGCTCGTATGTCCGCAGCCTGCATACTTCTGAAAAATGCCGGACAAAGCATAGCCTCCGTTGCATATAATATTGGCTATTCCTCTTCAGAGCATTTTACAAATGCTTTCAAAAATTACTTCCATATAACGCCTTCTTCATACAAGAGGAAAGTATAAAAGTCATAATATCGGAAGACATATGAAGAACTCAGTTCCCTCACCTATTTTACTCTCACAGGAAATTGTGCCTCCATGTTTTTCTATTATAGACTTAACAATTGCAAGTCCAAGTCCCGAACCGGAGTCATTTGAAAGCGGCGTTCTCGAATCGGATACCGTATAAGTTCTCATGAAAATATAGGGAAGCTTCTCCTTGGGAATACCGCGTCCGTTATCCATGATAATAATATTGATTTTTTTTCCGTCATTGCTTTTCCCGGCTTTCAGGGTAATAACAGATCCTTCTCCGGAATACCGGGCAGCATTTGAAAACAGATTGTCAAGTACACGTACCATCTCCTGTACATTAATTTTGAAACGACATTCACTATCCGGGTCTATCTCCAGCTCCAGCTTAAATTTTTCATATTTTGAATTTATCTGCAGATCAAAATAATACTCTTCCAAAAATGGTATGGCCTCAATCTCTTCATAGCTGCTTTCTTTCGTTCCTGAGCTTACCTTATACAGATAATACATATCATTTACGAGAGACTCCAAAGTCTTGGCTCTGCGATCGATCAATTCCAGAGTTTTCCGCATATCGTCAGCTGACGCATTCTCTTCACTTAGAACCAGATCCAGTGCACTCCTGATAGCTGTCATGGGAGCCCGTAAATCATGGGAAATATTGGCAAATATTATTTCTCTCTCCTGCTGTAACTGATACAACTCATTGTTTGCCTTTAGCAGCTGCCTGGACAATTCCTCTATAGTGCTGTGTTCTATTTCAGGTGATACAAATATTTTTGAATTCATCTCTTATCCACCCGATGCCAAACCCTTCCGTTTTATTTTGATATAAACTTATAGCCTTTAGACCATACCGTTTCTATCATATTTGAAAATTCTATATTATCCTTCATTTTCTTCCTGAATCGACTGACTATGACCATAATTCCCTGACGGTCCGAGTCCAGATATGTTCCAAAAACCTTCTCGCCCAGTTCCTTAAATGTTATTGTTCTGTCTGGATTCTCGGCCATATATACAAATACATCATACTCCCGGTTGGTAAAAATTATCTCTTCGCCGTCAAAATATACCTTATGACCAATCCTGTCAATCTTTAATTTTCCTATACATAATATACTGTCACCGGATCTGCCGTTTAAAGAAGAATCCGCAGTCTGGGATACTTTCTGTGAAGTATCCTTTTGCGCTATGTTCATAATCCTTCTTAGTATTACATCTATCCTTACCCTCAGTTCTTTTAAGCTGTAGGGTTTAAGAATATAATCGTCTCCCCCAAGCATGAGAGCATTTATTTTATCATCTTCATTGCTTTTCCCTGTAAGAAAAATTACAGGTACATCAGAAAACTCTCTTAATTGTCTGCAAAGTTCAAATCCGTCCATCCCGGGCATCATAACATCCAGAATAACTATATCCGCTCCATTTTTCTTAAGCGCCTGTAATCCGCTCTTTGGGTTATCTGTTCCGGACACTTCATATCCACAGCCTTGCAAATATTTCATATTTATATCCAGAACCTCACGGTCATCATCTATCATATATATTCTTGCCATGTATTCACTTCCTGTTCTTTCCGGTAAAAATAAATCTGAATGGTCTGACAAACAGCCATGAACGGGTCAGAAATCTATAAAACAGATTTTTCTCACTGATATGTTTACCTTTTCTTATCAGCTCTGTCATAATACCTATAAACTGTTCATCGGCCAGAGGCCCTTCGATTTCTTTCTCATTATCTCCCACCATATAAATGCCGTCTTTTTTTACACTGTGAACCCTATGCAGAACCAGCATTCCTCCATATTTGGGAGCATCTTTTGAACGTCTGAAGAGTGCCACATCCCCTCTTTTCAGCTTTCTGTTTCCGAGCGGTTCAATTATTACGCTGTCTCTTCCGTTAACAATAGTAGGATGCATGCTGTTTCCCTGTGGTTTGAAACCAACAGGTGTTCCGCTTCTTAATAATTGTTCTATATCTGTTTTCTCACTCAATTTTTTTCTCCCAGATATCTATGTCCTCACGGATATGTTTCACCGTCTCATCTTTCATATTACAATAATATCTTTTAATATATACTTTGGGAATGATCTCTTTTAAGATTTCTAATTCTTTGTCAAGCATTTCTTCATTCCATACCGGAGATGTCAACCGCTTTTGCAAATAAAGCATTTTCTGTTCTTCCGATAACTCTTCTATGATATTATCCCCTCGTTTCAGTAAAACAATACCTCCAAGGTTATGTATAAGATTATCACAAACTCCCGAAGTCCCACACCATGGTGTTCCGTAAATAACAGGTGTTCCGTCTTTTATTCCGATCAAATTCAGATCCCCGTTTATAACAGGAGTTCCGTATATCTTTTTCCAGATCTCTGCATGAGTTGATTTTCCTGTCCCGGATGAAGCAGAAAAAAGCCATGCTTTGTCATTATATAATATCGATACGGAATGGAGCATTATAAGATCTTGCTTTAAGGCATATACAAGGAATACCAGTCTTATGGCATAAAATATATCCTCTTCCAATCCGGAGATATCCTTACAGTAAAACCTGGCCAGCGAGCCGTCTTTTTTCATGTGTATCTCATATATATCCTTCATACACCAAAGAAAAAGAACATACTTGTTTTCGTATTCCTGAACATTCAGATCCGGATGCCTCAGAACCGATTTAGGATAATCCCTATAAACATTTTCAGAACAATTGCCCAAGCCTATCATTCTGTGTCCGCTATCTGTCTTGCCATCCACCTTTACCGGTATGATTTCTATCCTCATACCGCATTTGTTTTCCTCTGTTTTAAATATATCGAATTCTTTTGAAAAGTATTTTTCGTCGCCCCAGAATGATATGATCCGGCCTCCGATCAAAAGATCTGCATAGTGAGGAAGCTCTTCCGACAATTCTTTAATACTGCCGTCTTTACTGTCAAATCTGCATTCATATAAATCTTTTTTTATATCCTTATCACTGTTTCCTGATCCGGAAATTTCACTATCGGCTTTAAGCATCCCCCTTGCCCATAAAGCTTCCGTAAACACGTGAACATCGTTTTTTACCTGTTCATATTGTCCATCCGGCACCTCAAAATGTTCTGCGCAGGTTTTAGCCAATTCCTCTTCACTTTTTTCCGTCCTAAGCTGTTCCCAGAGGAATCTTCCGGTTTCATTAAGCCTGATGCTCTTCGGAAACATGGCTGCTTTTTGTCCGACCGGCAGTAAATAATCTGCTCCTGCCAGATTTTTTAGAATATATAAATCACTGCGTTTCATATATTTTAAATCGGCTCCCGGTTCATAAAACCAGTGATCCGTCCTCCTGATAATAATTATGTTTCTCTGCTAAAACCAGTCAATGTCACATCGAAAACGCTTTCAACGTTTCCTCCAGTAGCAAAACGATGCTCAGCATCTCCTATTTTGTTATATTTTATCATAAACAGTCTTGACTTTCAATAAAATCATATATCAAAATTTGCTTTACTTTATCCCTTCCCTATAGTATAATTATGGGTGTATTCAGATACGGTTCTGTACCGGATTCTGTTTCAGGAGGACGATTTATGGACAGTTTATATATAGTTATGCCGGCTTATAATGAAGAGGCCAATATTTTCGGGGTTATTGATTCCTGGTATTCCGTTTTGGAAGGAATGAGTCCCGATTCCCGGTTGGTTGTGGCAGACAGTGGAAGTGAAGATGCAACCCACAATATCCTATTAAAATATAAGTCCAAACACCCACAGCTGGAAATTCTCGAGAAAACCGAAAAACAGCACGGCCCCAAAGTAATAGCTTTATACGATTATGCTATTCAGAATAATGCCGATTATATCTTTCAGACAGATTCCGACGGTCAGACCAATCCAAAAGAATTTGCCGCTTTCTGGGAATTAAGAAATGATTACGACGGAATATTCGGAAACAGGACCGTGCGCGGAGACGGTAAGTCACGGGCATTTGTGGAAAAGGTAGTCTGTTTCCTGTTAAAGCTGTATTTTAAAGTACGCGTTCCCGATGCCAATGCCCCATTCAGGCTTATGAAAACATCTGTTGTAAAAAAATATCTGTACAAACTTGATAAAGACTACAATCTTCCAAACATAATGATGACCACCTACTTTTCTTATTACGGAGAAAGGCTTACCTTTAAAGAAATCAGTTTTAAATCCAGAAAAGCCGGAAAAAACTCAATAAATATTCCTAAAATCTTTAAGATAGGCTGGAAAGCCCTCGGAGATTTCAGGCGATTGAAAAAAGACATGAAGCAAAGCCAATAAAACAATTCACCGGATAAATGCTTTTAAATATCATAGCTTTATCCGGTGCTTTTTTTCTGATAATAAATCTTCTATTATTTATATCTTCGTTTTGTCACTTTTGCATCACCGCTCAGTTTCATGAAAAGTGCGATTCCCATAGTAAATACAAGATAAAGATGCAAATTGAATATCATAGTCGTCCCCCAGATCAACCATCTCCAGATCTTAGCCTTTATCCCTTTGGTATAGTCCTTCGCTATGATACTTTTCATGGCTTTTCTTACATAGGGAACTGCTGCATATTTTTTAAGTTTTCCGGTAGTATAAAATATATTCTTTCCCGCTTGCAGTTCCTGTTTGATTATAAAGAATGAACCCAGCCAGATATGGAAAGCCGAAAGGTCACCGATATTCAGTTTTATCTTTCTTTCCTTCAGAAACTTTGAAAAATCGACGGCACTTGCAACCCAGACATCCCTTAAGTCTTTTCTGTACTTAGATGTCAGTGAGTCTTCATTTACCCGGTAACAATACACGCTCTTATCTATAAAAACATATTTAGGTCTTAACGCATAAACCCTCATATTAAAGGCTTTATCTTCAGCAAGTGAATAAGAACCGTGCTGTATCCCGTTCTGTATAATAAATGCCTTCTTATATAATTTTCCCCATTCATAAGCAAGATGATTAAATTGATAGAACCCCCTGAATCTGAAATCGGGAGTCATAACATCCTCTCCGTTTTTCAGTTGGATCACATTAATTCCAAGTTCTCCTTTTTCATTAAATCTTCTGAAAGAACCCGCTACAACATCAGCATCATTTTTCAAGGCAGCATTTACCATATTGCTTATAGCCGTATCTCCGTCAAGCTTGTCATCAGAATCTACAAAAGCAATATACTCTCCTTCTGAAACATTAAGTCCGACATTTTTCGTTAGTCCCGGACCTTCATTCTGCTTATGTATAACTTTTATCCTTGAATCCTCACGAGCATATTCATCACATATCCGTGGAGATTCATCCGTTGAACCATCATCTACAAGAATAATCTCAATGTTATCATATTTCTGATTTCTCACATTTTCCAGACACTCTTTAATATACATCTGAGTATTATATACCGGAATTATTATGCTCACTTTCGGTTCCATAGCTCTACCTTCTATTAATAAAATCTCTGTTATTCAGCACTTATTTTCGTTTTAATATTCCTTTGGCAAGATTTAACAAACTTTTAAACTCATCTGTTTTGAAAAAGACCGCCAGATACAATCCTATTGATATAAATGAACACACTACTCCTTTAACAAGAAGTCCCGGAATTCCTTCAATATTTATGTAACTGCATATGATATACGTGATTACACCAATAATAACAGTAATAACCAAGTATAATAACTGTTTTAAAAGATACTTTACATGGCTGTAACCTGTAAAGAGTTCCTTAAACAGATAATAAGATCCCCAGATAACCCTGATAATACCCATTGTGATTATCGTAGAGATAAGTACACCATCTACACCAATTATCTTAACCAGTACTATGTTTAACAAAAGATTTAAGCCTGCTTCTACAAAAGGTCTAACCCTGTCATGCTTCCATATACCGGCTGCTTCTCTGTATGTCATAAATACTTCACTTGAGACTACCGCATACAGATATACCGCAAATATAATCACTGTCCTGTCTTCAAACATGAGCTCTTCACCAATCCATATTTTAACAAAAGGCTGTGTAAGACATACTAAGCAGATCGAAGCCCAACCAAGACACATATCAAAGCCCAACTGAATAATATTAAAGTCCCTGAAATTTTTTTCTTTTGTCTCACAGACCAGTGAATTTCCGACACTTGAAGAAACACTTACCGTAATAATATAAATGAACAGACCTACCGCATTGGTTATAACAAAATAATTATTATATTTTCCCAAAATATATATTCCAAGGAACCAGGAAATAATAACATTATCAAAAGATCTGCTGACAACATTACAGAATTTGTGAATAGCCAGACCTATAACTCTCGTAAATATAGATTTTTTTTCTTTCTTTGATATAGTTCCTTCACACTTATACTGAGGGAAAAAACGTTTTGAAGCTCCGGCCACCAATAAGCAGTTAATAATTGTATATACAGGTTGAAGTATACAGAAAAGATAATAATTCTTTGTAACCAAGAGAATTAACACTTTTGAACAATTAAGAGCTATTTCTATCAGAATATTAATTTTTTCGGTAATATCCTTACGTTGATGGGCAATAATAACCGAAGACCTGTAAGCAAACAAAAAATATCCGATGACAGAATTTACAAGGCTTATCACAAAAAGTATATATATGCTGATACCATTCGGTACTTCCCCATTCACTATTTTAGGAAGCAAGGGCAGGCATAACATTCCTCCCGCGAATACTATACCTCCGATTACCATATACACATTCCGATACAGACGTAAGAGTGCCGAAACTTTAGCAGTGTCCCCTTTTGCTATCGGTTCATACATACTGAAAACCAAAGCACTACCGAACCCAAGTTCAGTTATGCTCAAAATCTGCAGTATGGAGGCAAAGATCATATTCAGTCCAAGGTATTCTACTCCCAGAGTCTTTATAATTATGGTATTTATGACAAACGGAAACAGAAGGTTGATAATACGATATATTATCGCAGCCAGCATATTTCTTGTTGAATTTTTTATTCTGCCGTCATCCATTTTTCCAATCTATCTTTCCAAAAATTAATATGTTTAGTCAATTTTGTTATATTATTGCACAAACCAGTCCTATCAGTTTAAATTTTATGGGGAGATATGGGCTCTTTAATATCTTAAAGATATCCTTTCTCAATTCATCTCTTATGATTTTACGATGCATTTTCCCCTCGGCACCAAATCTGTGTATATGAAGATTTGCAGAGCAGAAAATTGCTGCCTTCATATGTCTGGCATAAGCATATTCATAAAGATTTGGATGTCTTTCTTTAATAAACTCAAGATTTTTGATTGAATTATAATATAAATCAAGTTTTTTAAAGGAAAATTTAGAAGTTGTAAGACTGCCGGGTCTTACTCTGTAATAATAAGCAGTTCTTCCACCAAGCACAATATTACTGTATCTGTCATAAATCTTTAACATTACTTCCTCGTCTTCATTTATTACTCCTACAGGAAATCGGATATCATCAAATATTTCTTTTTTGTAAAGCTTACAGTTTACAAAACATCCATTTTGAACAATACTTTTTAAAGCTTCTTCAGAAGTTGCCGTTCTATCGGGAACAATTATTTTTTCTAATTTATATTTCAATCCGTCTTCAGTGTCGATTAAGTCGCATGTTCGCCCATTAACAACATCTGCATTGTATTTTTTTTGCAGATAAACAAAATATTCAACAGCATGCCTTGCCATAAAGTCATCGCTGTCAATAAAAACAACAAACTTTCCTTTAGCATTATCCAAACCAATATTTCTGGCTGCCGAAATACCTTTGTTTTCTTGATGGATAACCCTTATTCTTTCATCTTTTTCTGCATAACTGTCGCATATATTTCCGGTATTATCTGTAGCTCCGTCATCAACAAGAACAATATCCAAATTCCTATATGTCTGATTCACAATGCTGTCCAGACACTTATTTAAATATTTTTCAACATTATAACACGGAACAATCACACTGATAAGTTCATCTTGATTTTTAATGATACCCATTAGTCAGATCCAATCCTTTCCTGTTTTTTTCTTCAATCAAACGAGATTAACAGTTTCTCCCATTCATCAAGTATACCTTCTTGGTTAAACCGGCTTATAAGTTCTTTTGCTTTGAGACCCATGGCGTGTCTTTTATCGTCATCACCGATCATAAGATCCATTTTTCTTGCCAAAGTTTTCATATCCCCAAGCTTTGCAACATATCCGTTAATGCCCTCTTGTACAACTTCTTTTACACCTGTTTTACACATAAAAGCTACTGCCGGCAAACTGTATTTCATGGCTTCAAGCAATACCATAACAAAACCTTCATCACGGGACGGGAGTACAAAGAAAGCAGCTTCTTTATAGTAGGGTCTCATATCTTCAACCATCCCAAGGAATTCAACATTCTTTAACCCTAATCTCTCCTTTTCTTTCTCAAGGTTTTCCCGTTCCTCTCCATCGCCCGCAATTTTCAATATCCAATCCGGGTGTTTCTTTTCTACAGGCTTCCAGCTCTTAAGCAACATGTCAAATCCTTTGATCCGTACAAGTCTTCCTGCTGCCAACACCACCTTTTTTTCTTCAGTCTTAGCAAAATCTTCTTCAAACGGAGTCGGATTATAAATCCTCTTTATGCGGCACTTTAAGCGAAGATTGCTTTGATAATATCCCTTATCCTCATCAGAAAGAACTACAAGACATTCAGAGAAACGACTTACTATAAAACGGGCAATTTTTCTTAAGTTATGGTTTACCGGGAATCTGTAATAATAGTTAAAATGTTCCCATGAAATCCAGTGCGTTTTCGGGAATCTGAATTTCAACAATCCGGTATAAAAACAAAGGATTATGTCAACATCAATAATAAAATCAGGCTTTTCCTCTTTCATGAACCTGCATAAAGTTTTGATATTTGACAGTATGTCTGTTTCAAGTCCCCTGGAGCCAACGGGTCTGATCCTGATACTCTCATCAAAATCATAAAACGGTACACCGTTACCCGTAAGGCTGAAAATCACAATTTCATAACCACGTTTAACCAATCCGTTTGCGATAATCGAAAGAACTCTTTCCGTTCCACCGCTTTTAGTTATATTCCCACTAAAAAATACTATCTTCATATTATTCTCCACACTAAAAATCTAATAAATCACCCACGGTAAATTGAAGATTCCACTTTTTCAGATGCTTCTTTTCCAAGCAGCCGCTCAACAACTTTCAGACCAAATGTTACCGCTGAACCCATTGATTTTCCGGTAACTATATTTCCATCTATAACAGCACCTTCTTTTACAAGTTCTGCGCCTTTCAATTTGGGTTCATTACCCGGGAAGCAGGTAGCTTTCTTTCCAACAAGTAAGTTGTTCTCTCCAAGAATTGACGGAGCCGCGCATATTGCAGCAACTACTTTGCCTGCCTTGTCATATTCCTTTATTATATTAACTACTGCACTGTTTGAGGCAAGATTTACCGTTCCCGGCATGCCTCCCGGAAGGATGACGCATTCTGCATCCATAAGTTCTTCCTCAGTAGTATCCATGTTCAGCGTAAGATCAGGTTTTACTTTAATATTATGTGATCCTCTTACAGCTTTGCACTTATGTGTGCTATCCTCGGTCCCACCGGGAATTTTTACCAGTTTAACTTCAACACCTGCCCTGATCAGGATGTCTGCCGTTGTCAGCGCTTCTACCTCTTCAAATCCGTCTGCCAAAAATATATATGCTTTCATTTTTCTCCTCTGATAATCATTTTTTCTTTTTGTTACACCACCGTTAACTTAGTCTTCACTATACTCAATACCGGGTTTACATCCATATCCTCAGTCATATCCAAAACCGGCTCTCCGTCTATATCAAAATGAACTCGTCTTATACCACTGCTTCTTGGTGCATCTGCACCCGGACGGGCATGATAAGTATTCCAAATAGTCCCATCAACATCCTTAAAATATGCATTGTGCCCGGTTCCAAATTCTCCGGGAATGCTTCTCGATGTAAGGATTGGGTATGCTGTTTTTCTCCAATTCTTTCTGTCAAGAAGATCCCTGCCTTTTTCTATCTGAAGTAATCCTACAACATATGATGTATCAACAGCAGCACTCGAAAAAGTAAGAAACAGTCTGTCTTCAGCAGGTAATGCAAACGGACCTTCGTCAACAAATGTATGATTATTTGCCCATCCATAATCGGGTTTTGACAAAATCACCGGATCACTTGCCAGTGTCCACGGCTTGTCCGGATCGATCTTTGCAATATACAGCCAAGCTCCCAGATCCTTTGGCAGAAATTGGCGCTGAGACCATACGGCATAGAACTCATCCTGCCATTCAAAGACTGTCATATCAAGAGTGATCTCTTTTCCCGCCTCGCAGATATCCGACCCATCTTTTAATTTCACCCTTCGGGGTTCTGACCAATCTGCCTTTTCTATAGGATTCCCATTTTCTTTCAACACCATAACATGGCTTTCTTCTCTGAAAAACTCACCGGGCGTACATGCATGGAATATATATAATCTGCCTTTTATTTCATGAAACTCAGGTGCCCACAATAGTCCGCCGATTTCTTCATAAGTCGAAGAATCAAGAATAAGCTTTTCATCCGCATCAACCAGTCCCGAAAGGGTATCGCTTTCTCTTATATAAAGAGTATGATTCCCGTCCGCATCATTAGTTGCTATAAAATAGTACTTTCCGTTCCAGAATGTAACGCACGGATCGGCGCGGTTTAAAGCTACCGGAAAATCAAAATGTTCCTGATGTATTCTCCCTGAAAGAATGTATTCACCCTTCTTTTCAAAATCTACCCTTTCAATATTCCAATCAATACTTTTTAAGGCTGTTGTACCGTCACTGTATGAAGCAACCGCACGGTATTCTTTCAGTTCTTCGTAATTACTTACAGATATGATTTCAGGAAAGCTGATTCCCGTATTCACAGGAGTTGTAAGTTTCTTGATCAGCCTGTCACCGATTTCATCATCTATCTCAATAACACAGCAGGGAACAGCTCCTTCTATCTCATCGCATCCTGAAAATCTCTGCTCCGACAGTTCAGTCCAGATACATGAAAGACTAACCTTCGACATCGCCTCAACATATTCCTCAGGTGAAATAATTTCCGGCTCCGAAAACACAAGAAAATCTTCAGTATAATACTTTATCGGAGTATATGCAGACTCTGTGTTTCCAACGTCTCCATCTTCGAGAATGGCTTTTATGTTATCATCTATTTCCGGATCGGACTCACCATCCCCACCGGTTCTTAAAACAATTATCTCAAAATGCTTTCCCTTATTCAAAATATAAGGTTTTCTTAATGCTTTAGGATTAAGCGACCCATCATGATTTTCGGTAGCCTTTCCGAATAATATGCCCGAATTATGATTCAGAGCCTTAAAATGCTTCATATCCGTACTAACAGCCAAATGCATGCTATATGCCAGTCTCGGATCATAATAAATATTATCTATGGGTTGCCTGGTATAACTTAATAAATACATATTTCCCTTTCTGCAAATAAAACAGTCTGTTCATAATAAAAATCACAGTTTTTTCGGCTTCTTACCTGTATCGGACAGTCTCTCATCTATCTTAAAATCCACAAGAATCTTTATCCCAAGACTGATGACACGATACATCCTGTACCTCATACACTTTGCAAATCCTGAAATCATTATCCGGTATAGAACAGAAGGTATAAGATTAACATTTTTATGTTTCGACAAAAGATCAAAGTTCTTCTTTGTCATAGGATCTTCTGCATAATCCTTGAGCAGCCTTATCATTCCACCGGTTTCATTATTGCAATGTCTGTATTCCATTTTGCAGTCAAAGAAACAGCCGAAAAAAATCGTGTAGGCAATAATATTTTGCCACGTACGCGGAATCTCTCCCCGTGCCTCCAAAAAACTTTCCAGTTTTTTTGCAATATCTATCCAGATCATGTGCGAATGAACCCTGTAGCTGTTGGATACGGAATATGGCGTATTCCTGTGAACATAAACTTCACGATTAAGGAAAGCATATTTTGCTCCGGCAGCACTGCACTGAAGGTTAAACAGCTTATCTTCGGCATATCTGCTATTCGTAAACACAATCCCATTATCGGTCAAAAAACTCTTTTTATATAATTTAGCCCATACATAAGACAATATATCCACTGAGAAAAATCCCGTAAAAAGGAACTTCCCGCTATCCTGAGGATATCTGCTGAAAGATCTGTGTGAAGTCGCATGCAGTAATCTTTTTCCCCAAAGTCTGCTGAAATTTCCTACACATATATCACCGGCCTTCGAAGAAAGCTTCTTCAATATGTCTTTAACAACAAACGCATCCGGAAGAAGATCGTCTGCATCTATGAACATGATATATTCACCTGTTGCAACCTTCAATCCGTAATTTCTTGCCTCTCCGATCGATGCCGAATCAATGTCATAAGCTCTGATAAAAGGATACCTGTCAGCATAAGACCTGCAGCAGTCAAAACTGTCATCGGTAGATCCGTTATTTATCAGCAAAACCTCCAAATCTGCGCTCTTCTGACAGCAGATACTTTGAAGACATTCCTCTAAATACGGCATCGCATTAAATATAGGAATGATAATTGATACTGTCTGTTTCATAGCACACCCCAAATGCTTTTTTTATGTGACAATTTTATCACAACTAAGATTTCAAGTCAAAAGCTTTATTGTCCGCAATTACCCTACGCTATCAAATGATCCGTAGTATGCATCTATATAACCGTAATCTTCATCCGTAAACGAATATGCCGGATCCCCGTTAAATGCTTCCGGATATATAGTCTCAAAAGTTACGCTTTCATCTCCCGAGTACATCCTGTCAAGAAGCTTAAGCCTGTGTTCCCATATAGTTTCTTCAGGCCAGTCTGAAGTGTCAAAACTCTTTCTTATATATTCGAAATACAGGTGCATTTTTGCCCTTATCGCTTCACTTTCAAAATAACATGTGCCCCGTTCTGGATCATATCGCATAAGATTCTCAAATAACCGTGCTCTGTCCTCCGTTGCTTTTGTAAGCGAATAAGTATCTATAAAATATGCATCTTCACCGGCATACGGGTAGGTATATCTGCTAAAAGGACTGGTTACGTTGTAATCATCCATGTAATGATAATCCTCAGGATTTAACTTACTCCATTCCGCCTCAAAGTCAAATTCTCCCGTAGCTTTTCCCTGCTGATTTATACGATTATCTATCCAGTGAGACAGCTCATGGATAATATTGCTTCTCATATCTCCCCAGTAAGAAACATCCAGCGCCAAAAACCGTTCATATCTGTCGGTTCCGGCAAGTGCCACTGCGTCTTCGATCCCATAAGAAGCCTTCTTGATAAAACCGTTACACAGATATATGCCTGTGGTTTTTACATCGTCAAACTTAATCTGATCAAAGAAATCTTCAGGATACATGGAAAATACTTCATCTAACATACAGAGAGATCTGTACATCTGATATGAATCGGGACAGTATTCCAAAGTATAAGCGTGTTCTCCCGAAAAGATCTCACTTCCAAGATATATATAAGTTTTGTATTTTTCCTCAAGTTCTTTTCTTTTTTCCTCAAGATATTCCGGGATATAATTTGTTCTGACATAATTCTTGCTTGGGTCTTCATAAGTATCTTTTTTATAATCCCATGCATAGCAGAACGGTTCTTTTAAGTCTGTTCCGGAAAAAAGCAGATAGCCTCCTTCATAATCTGTAGACAAACAGTAATTTGGACGTATAATCCTTTCAAATTCGGTTACATAATTTGAAAATGCCTTTCCGGAATCAATATCATAACAGGTTAAATTAAGAATGGTCGTATCATCTTTAAAATCTATGTTCTTAATAATAATACTTCTTCTTTCCCAGTCTACTTTCTCAACTATATTTCCCTCTTTAGGCAATATTTCAATGGTAGTTTTTACTTTTGCGTTCGGAACCTCCTTACCCATATCAAGAATTTCAAGTATATCTTCATCAGCCCTGCACAGGAATGCACTTACCGGCAAATCGCTAAATGCCAATATTTCGCTGCCGTCAGGTGAAATAAAGTATTTATATTCATATAGGGCAGGATCCTGCAACGTCAGTTTTCCGGATTCAAAATTCAGAAGATGCATATCATAATATCCGGCGCTTCTGGTATAAGCAAATATCTTCAGATATCTTCCGTCCCCCGTTATCCCGATAGGATAAGCATCCGCCAATATGGAATTCTTGCAGATACTTTTTTCCTCGCCTGTTTTAGTATCGCATTCTATCAGGTTCTTGTTTTTGATAAAATAAACCTTGCTGTAATCGGAATTAGCAGTAAACTCAGGATAGACAGTATCGATAGGAATCGTAAAACTGTAAATATCTTCAAGGTTTTCGTCAATAAACAACAGTTCTTTTCTATTTTTGCTTATTACTATAAACTCATCCTCTATAACTTTAAACTTGTAATCTACGGATCTGATCTCTTCAAATACTCTTTCGACTGTTTCTCCCGTAGAAATATCATATGCAATTATTTGGGGCGCAGTTGTAACTCCCTGATTAAAGAAATACAGTATTTTATTTTTCAAGCGATATACATTAAGATAATAACCGTTCAGATCAAGAGTCGAAAGGCTGTACACTCCAGGCTCATCCGTCTCGCTCATCCTGTCCTCAATAACCGGTATCGGTGTAGGGGTGGGCGTGGGAGACGGGGATGGTGACGGGGACGGCGATGGAGTCACCGACGGCGTATTAGAAACATCATCCTGATTTACTGTCCCTGAAGGCGTAACTGTATTACTTTCAATCGGGTTTGATCCCGAACTGCATGCTGTAAGCAATAAACCCAAGAATAAGCTGATAACGATCACATATACAGACTTTTTCACATTACAAGTCTCCTTTTTTGCATAGTCAGAATTATTTTAACATATTTTTATCTATTCTACAATATAAAACAAAATAAAAAAACAGGACCGGTCAAAAAACCATTCCTGTTTCTCATGATCGATATTACTGTTTCTTTCCCACAGTTATTTTTTCAAGATGCCAAATATCTTTTACGTACTCTTCAATAGTTCTGTCAGAAGAGAACTTACCGCATTTTGCAACATTCATCATTGCAGCCTTTGCCCAACGTTTCTCATCCCTGTACATAGCTTCTATACGTTTCTGTGCTTCAGCATAGGAACGGAAATCCTTAAGGATAAAGTACTGGTCAGCCCTTTCACCGCCATTTGTCTCAAGCAGTGAATTATAAAGCTCTCTGAAAAGTTCTGTATTCTGAGGTGAATAATAACCATTGATCATCTGGGTCATAACCATGCGGATCTCAGTATCAACATTGTAAATCTCCTTAGGGTTATAACCGCCGTTGTTTTCATAATTAATTACTTCATCGGCAGAAAGGCCAAAGATGACTGCATTCTCTTCGCCAACTTCCTGAACTATTTCAACATTTGCGCCGTCCATGGTTCCCAAAGTTATAGCTCCGTTAAGCATAAACTTCATGTTTCCTGTTCCGGAAGCTTCCTTTGATGCAGTAGATATCTGTTCAGAAACATCTGATGCAGCAAAAATTATCTCAGCGTTAGATACACGATAGTTCTCAATAAATACAACCTTTATTCTTCCACGTATGGTCGGGTCATGATTTATTACTGCTGCAACGCTGTTGATAAGCTTAATAATAGCTTTTGCCCTTCTGTAGCCTGCAGATGCCTTTGCGCCAAAAATGAAAGTTCTCGGATAAAAGTCCATCTCGGGATTAGCCTTTAATTCGTTGTAAAGGTACATGATATGCATGATGTTTAAAAGCTGACGCTTATACTCATGCAAACGCTTAACCTGAACATCAAATATCGACCTGGGATCGACTTCGATTCCGTTATGTTCAAGAATATACTTTGCAAGACGTACCTTATTCTTGTATTTGATATTCATGAATTCATGGAGACACTTTTCATCATCAGTATAAAGTGTAAGTTTATCCATCTTGGAAAGATCGGTAATCCAGTCATCACCGATTTTCTCACTAACCCATTCTGCAAGAAGAGGATTTCCGTGAAGAAGGAAACGTCTCTGAGTAATACCGTTTGTCTTGTTATTGAACTTGCCGGGATAATAGTCGGCAAACTCCTTAAGACTCTGATTCTTAAGAATCTCGGTATGCAGACGTGCCACACCGTTTACTGAGAAACCGCCTACAATGGCCAGATTAGCCATACGTACCTGTCCGTCATATACTATGGCCATCTTCTCAATCTTCTTATAGTCTCCCGGATATTTTATCTGTATTTCTCTTATAAAACGTCTGTTTATCTCTTCAACTATCTGGTAAATTCTGGGAAGCAGTCTTGAGAAGAGCTCTAACGGCCATTTTTCAAGAGCCTCGCTCATTATGGTGTGGTTTGTGTAAGCACATGCCCTTGTTGTAATATCCCATGCTTCATCCCAGCTTAAGAAATGTTCATCCATCAGAATACGCATAAGCTCTGCAACAGTTACCGAAGGATGCGTATCATTCAGCTGGAAACATACTTTCTCAGGTAATTTCCTTATGTCATCATGATGTTCAAGATATTTCTTTACAGCAAGCTGAACACTTGCGGAAACAAAGAAATACTGCTGCTTTAAACGAAGTTCTTTTCCTGCGTAATGGTTGTCATTAGGATAAAGAACCTCTACAATCGTATTAGCCAGATTCTGCTGTTCAACAGCTTTATGATAATCACCCTTATCAAAAGAATCAAGCTGGAATGTATCTATAGCTCTTGCATCCCAAATACGCAATGTGTTTACAAAATGATTATTATATCCGACAACAGGAATATCATAAGGTACTGCCTCTACAGAACTGTAACCTTCCTGTATGAAGCACTCTCTTCCGTCCTCTTTTCTTGCCATACGGACATATCCGCCAAACTTTACAATCTGTGAATTATCCTGGTCACACATTTCAAAAGGATAACCGTCCTTCAACCAGTTGTCCGGAACTTCAACCTGAAAACCGTTCTCTATCTTCTGTTTAAACATTCCGTACTTGTAACGGATACCGCACCCGCAAGCCGGATATCCCAGAGTTGCAAGTGAATCAAGGAAACATGCTGCAAGCCTTCCGAGACCGCCGTTTCCAAGAGCCGGATCCGGCTCTTCATCCTCTATTGCATTTAAATCAAAACCAAGTTCATCAAGGACAGCTGAGACTTCCTTATTTGCCTTTAAATTTATGATCATGTTTCCGAGAGCACGTCCCATAAGGAACTCCATCGACATATAGTATACTACTTTTCCGTCTTTTCTCTCGAATTCCTTGTGTGTCTCAAACCAGTCATCTACAACATATTCCTTTATGGCATATGATACAGCCTGGAACATCTGCTGTTTGGATGCCTCTGACGGTTCCTTACGGTACAATGTCATAAGATAGTTTTCCACACTTGCCTTGAATTCTTTTTTATTGAGCTTCATCAATAATATACCTTGCCACAGGCATGGTGCACATCTGTGACGTGCCTGCGGCATCACAGATGAAAAATGAATATACATCATCATTTTTAACCATAATTGTTCTCTGTATAATATATCTATAAATATACTTCTTTACAGCAAAATAATCAAGAATTTTTCTTTACGGCCAATGTCACATTTTCACCGTTAAGATCCCATTCTTTCGCAAACCCATCGGTACTGTCAAAGACAATCTCATCAGCAAGAACTACTTTCTTTATTGCATCGGCATTTTTCCCGCAGATACCTTTTAGTTTCTCATTACCTGTTAAGTATACATTGATGCGGTCCATTACTTCAAAACCTGCTTCCTTACGCATGGTCTGGATCTTACTGATAACTTCTCTTACAAATCCTTCTTCAATAAGCTCAGGAGTAAGGTTTGTATCAAGAACCACGGTTATGCCGTTATCCTCTCCGGTAACGAATCCCTCACGCTTAGCAGACTCTATAAGCAGATCATCCTTCTCAAGTACTTCCTGCTCTCCGGTTACCTCCAAGGTAAGGCAGCCTTTTTCGTTAAGTTCGGCATATGCTTTAGGACCGTCAAGCCCTGCAAGTACTTCCTTTAATGCGTTCAATCTTGAACCAAAGCGGCGTCCGAGAGTCTTTAACTGAGGTTTAAATGTGTAATTTGTGAAGTTTGAAACATCATCTGTAAACTCAATAGCTTTTACATTAAGCTCATCCTTTATTATATCCTGATAGAAATCAGAGAGCGAAGTCCTGGACTTAACATACATTTTCGCTAGAGGCTGGCGCTGCTTGGTATTTGCTTCATTTCTGAGCGCGCGTCCGATGATGACTGCTTCAAGAACAAGTTCCATATCCTTTTCAAGCTGTTTATCAATCATAGACTCATTGCATACAGGATAATCACAAAGATGTATGCTCTCAGGTGCCGAAGCGTCAACACTGCATACCAAGTTTCTATAGATATCCTCGGTCATGAAAGGTATCATGGGAGCTGCTGCCTTGGAAACAGTAACAAGCGCAGTATACAGTGTCATATATGCGTTTATCTTATCCTGCTCCATACCCTTAGCCCAGAAACGCTCACGACAGCGGCGTACATACCAGTTACTCATTTCATCAACAAATGAAAGAAGTGACTTTGCTGCCTCAGGAATACGGTAACCCGAAAGATTCTCATCCGTCTCCTTAACAGTAGAATTGAGCCTTGATAAAAGCCACTTGTCCATAACCGGAAGCTTATCGTACTCAAGTGTATATTTAGTCGGATCAAATTCATCTATGTTTGCATAAAGTACGAAAAATGCATAGGTATTCCAAAGAGTACCCATGAACTTTCTCTGACCTTCTATAACCGCCTTATCATGGAAACGGTTAGGCAGCCAAGGAGCAGAATTTATATAGAAATACCAGCGGATTGCATCTGCACCGAATTTCTCAAGAGCATCAAAAGGATCTACGGCATTGCCTTTGGACTTACTCATCTTCTGCCCGTTCTCATCCTGAACGAGACCAAGCACAACTACATTCTTGTAGGGACTCTTGTTGAAAAGAAGGGTCGATTCAGCCATAAGTGAATGGAACCATCCTCTTGTCTGATCAACAGCCTCAGAGATAAAGTCTGCGGGGAA
Source organism: Lachnospiraceae bacterium (assembly GCA_017542245.1). Taxonomy (GTDB): domain Bacteria; phylum Bacillota; class Clostridia; order Lachnospirales; family Lachnospiraceae; genus RUG11977. The sequence continues at coordinate 28,895 of JAFXXN010000037.1, read as the reverse complement.
CTGCTGTTCGAAGAGTTCCTTATTCTCGAAAGGATAATGATGCTGTGCAAAGGGCATGGCTCCTGAATCAAACCAGCAGTCGATAACTTCCGGAACCCTGTGCATTACTTTACCGCAATCCGGACAGGTAAAGGTAACATTATCTATATAAGGTCTGTGAAGCTCTACCTTGGCATTTTCAGGATTACCGGATCTTTCAGCCAGTTCGGCGCGTGAACCTATGCACTCTAAATGACCGCATTCGCATTCCCAGATATTAAGAGGCGTACCCCAATATCTGTTACGTGATATAGCCCAATCCTGTATATTTTCAAGCCAGTTTCCAAAACGTCCCTTTCCTATCGATTCGGGAACCCAGTTTACTGTATTGTTATTTCTTACAAGATCGTCCTTTACCGCTGTTTCCTTTATATACCATGATTCTCTTGCATAATAGATAAGAGGTGTATCGCATCTCCAGCAATGAGGATATTCATGTTCAAATTTAGGTGCATCAAAAAGTTTTCCTTCAGAGTCCAAAAGTTTTAATATCTCAGGATCTGCCTTCTTAACAAAAAGACCTGCAGCAGGGGCATCCTCTGTCATCTCGCCCTTTCCGTTTACAAGCTGGACAAAAGGAAGATCATAATTTCTTCCTACATTGGCATCGTCCTCACCGAATGCCGGAGCAATATGTACTATACCGGTACCATCTGACATGGTAACATAATTATCACAGGTTACGAAGAAACCTTTCTTTCCCTGCTTGTCAGCCACTGCCTTGGCACAATCAAACAAAGGCTCATATTCCTTACGTTCTAAGTCCTTACCTTTATAGGTCTCAAGTACCTCATATGGCTTAGTTCCTTCTGCGAGCTCATTTCCGTCAGCAGCTTTAACCTTTGAAAGAACGGTATCAAGAAGTGCCTCAGCCATGTAGTAAGTATATCCGTCCACGCACTTAACCTTTACATAAGTGTCGTCCGGATTTACACAGAGTGCCACATTCGAAGGAAGTGTCCAAGGGGTTGTTGTCCATGCAAGGAAATATGCATCCTCACCCACACATTTGAAACGTACTACAGCTGAACGTTCTTTCACCGTCTTGTATCCCTGTGAAACCTCTGCCGATGAAAGAGGGGTTCCACAGCGAGGACAATAGGGAACAATTTTAAATCCCTTGTATAGCAGGCCTTTATTCCAGATTTCTTTAAGTGCCCACCATTCTGATTCTATAAAATTATCATCATAAGTAACATATGGGTTCTCCATGTCTGCCCAAAAACCGACAGTCCCTGAGAAATTCTCCCACATTCCCTTATATTTCCATACAGACTCCTTACATTTCTTAATAAAAGGTTCCATACCATACTGTTCTATCTGCTCTTTTCCGTTAAGCCCAAGAAGCTTTTCTACTTCAAGTTCAACGGGAAGTCCGTGTGTATCCCAGCCAGCCTTACGGGGAACCATTTTCCCTTTCATGGTCTGATATCTGGGGAACATGTCTTTTATAACACGTGTAAGTACATGCCCGATATGCGGCTTGCCGTTAGCTGTAGGCGGTCCATCATAAAATGTGTAGGTAGGGCAGCCTTCTCTTAATTTTAGGCTTTTTTTGAAGATGTCATTGTCTTTCCAGAACTGCTCTACAGTTTTTTCGCGTTCAACGAAATTCATATCTGTGTTTACTTTACTAAACATACATCTTTCCTCCTTTGTTCTATAAACTGAAAGCGGCTGTATCCCAAAACAGGAATACAGCCGCTGTATTTTAACCACCCATTTTGTAAGCACTCCACCGTCAGACTACCATATGTCCGATACTGACACTGTTTTATGCCGATCCCTGTAACGTGGGAAAACGGTATGGCTTAATTCGGACAGGAAATCTACCTTTAGTTTCAGCCATACAACTCCGGAGTGATATTCGTGTACAAGTACTGGTATCCGTTTTCCACTGCCACGGGTTCACTGTAAGCTTCCTTTATACACTACTGTCTCCATCATAGTTTTTCATAATTGGAATATTAGTACAAGTTAACAAAAATGTCAAGTATCAAAATCTCAAAAATTCTTTTGTAAAAATCCGTAATTTGTGTTATAATTGTATAAATTGAAAGAATTTCAGGAGAAAATGCATGCAAAAAACAGACAGTGTTATAGCATATGAGTTTAATCCAACCTTTTTGTACACTTGGAAAGGCATAAGAACTGCAGATGAAGAACGGTATCATTGCCATGATCATTTGGAGCTCGCATTCATAATGTCCGGAAAAGGAAGATATAAGATTGACGGAGAAATATACGATATTGAAGAAGGTGATCTTCTTGTTTTTAATCCCGGAAGCTATCATCAGGCTCTTGTATCGAATAAAAATACTCCAACCTATGAATTCTTTATAGGTGTATCTGACTTTTGCCTTACTGATACCGCACCCAATACTCTTAAATTAAAACAGCTGCCCGTATACAGAACCGGACCGGAATTGAAGCAAAAACTTATGCGTCTTTGTACTTCTATGAGCGCCGAAAACGATGTTTATAAAATCGGACGCTATTACATGATGCAATCCTACCTGATCCAGTATATGCTTGCTGTTCTGCGTGATGAACAGCTGCCCGGTGAACCCGGCGGCCACGTAGCCTTTGAGTCAATAAATAAAAACAGGATAGTCGAAGAGATCATCCTGTTTTTTGAAGAACACTATTCAGAAAAAATATCTTTGGAACTTATATCTGAAAACATGTATGTAAGTCCGTTTTACATCTCAAAAATATTTAAGATGGTCACGGGCGATACTCCCATACGTTACTTGATAAACATACGTCTGGACAAAGCAAAACAGCTTTTAGAAACATCTCCCGGACTTAATGTCAGGGAAATAGCCGATAAGGTCGGATATGATGATGCTTATCACTTCAGCAAACTTTTCAAGAAGAGGTTCGGCATTTCTCCGACTTCAGTTAAAAAACAGAGCTGATCACATCTTTCTGAGAACCTGAACAGCTTTATCTTTAACTATCACGCTGTAATGTTCCTTAAAGAAGTCTATGTCATAAGTTCCATACTTATCTACAGTAACATATTCCGAAATGATATTGCATATCTTGTTAAACTGTTCCGGTGTATGTTCTGACATATTTACAACGAGATAATAGTTTCCTGCCTCATCATCCTTGTAGAGAGTATTTTCACCATGATAATATTTGTAAATAACCTTTGCAAGGCGGATAACAGAATCAAGAGAGTCAAAAGAATATACCCTGCTTATGTTCTTAAGTGACACTTCCGGTGCCCCGCTGCCTTCTGTGCCGGGAGTAAACAATTTTGAAGCAAGCGGATTTCCAAGGAGTTTATTCAGACGTTCCATACATCCTATGACTTCGTCTGCATAGACTCTTTCTTCGTTTGAAAGAATCGGATCGGATTCATCGGATACGCTGGTAAAATTTGAAAAGCGAACATCAAGTTCCTCAGGATCTTCCACCTTAGTCATCAAAAGAATGAGACAATCCGGCGAAACGGGGATAGCCTCTATCATAAGCGGCATATCATCTGCTTCAAAATCACACTCAACAAAAGCTTTCCTACATACTTCAACAAACAATTCTTTAACTTTTTCACTTCCGTATGCCAGTTCACTTATCTTTAACTGACGGGCATAAAGATCTTCTTTTGTAAGGGTACACTTAATCTGGTTTTCACTTATGCGTTCAATCTTCATATAAATCCCCTCCTTCCGTAACCAACTCTTTTGACAATATCCTTCTCTCTTTAATATATATCGGAATAAAACAGGAAAAAAATAACCTTCTTTGTGATAGTACTTGAAGTATAACCATTTTGTTTCTGTAAGTCAATTAAAAGTTGATAAAAAATCTTGATTTTTTTCTCAATCTGCTCTATAATAACAGAGGTTTATCTGAAAAGCAGAAAGGAGGAAGAACGGCACAAACATCCAAATACAGGATTATTAAGGTCTTAAGTGTTCATCAGGACAGTACTGTATGGCTGGCAGAACACAAATCATTAAATGTAAAGCGTATCATTAAGGGCATTCGAAAAACTTCTCCTAATTATATTTATCTTTTAAACGAAGCCCATCTTTTGAAAAATCTTAAGCACCCTTCCATTCCTGAGATTTTTGATCTCGAGGAAGACGATGAATTTACTTATATCATCGAACAGTATATAGAGGGTGATTCTTTGAAAAGCCTTTGTAACGGGCGGCTTCTTTCCGAGAAAGAAATTTTTCATTTCATAATCCAGTTAAGCAATATAATAGTTTATCTTCATTCACTTACCCATATCATATTGTATCTTGATATCAAACCCGAAAACATAATTATTTCAGGAGATACCTGCTATCTGATTGATTTCGGAAGTGCAAGGAGTAAGGACAATACTTCGGACAGAAACTTCGGAACACGTTCATATGCTTCCCCGGAGCAATCTGAAGGAGGTTTGCTAACTGAACGTTCTGATATTTATTCTATCGGAAAGCTTCTGGATTATATGATCGATCACAGTAACATTTCCCAGAAAAAAGAAAAAGCACTGCGAAAACTTGCAAATAAATGCAGCGAAAAAAAGCGTTGGAACAGAATAAGCAGTGTCAAAAGCATTATCACAAGTATTAAAGAAATTCAGAATACACAAAGCAGATTTTCAGACAAACCCATAAAAATAGCATTCGCCGGTGCAGGAAAAAACTATGGAGTAACATATATTGCCCTGCTTTTTGCAGGTTTTCTTCACAGTATAGGGAGAAACTGTCTCTATGCTGAAGTAAATGATTCTGAAGCATGGTACTCCCTACCCCTTGAAAATAACAAATTTCAAGCATTGGCCGGGCTTGAGATCTTAAGCCGCAAAACATACGAAAAAAGTGCATTTGAATCCACTGATGTCATAGCCGATTACGGATGTATCTCAGAAGATATGCCGGAAGATTTTTATATGTCCGATGTTGTCTGCATTTTAACCGGGAACAGGATCTGGGAAACAGAAAAGGTCCGCGAAGCAAGGGCATTGTCGCGAAAATGCAGCGGGACTAGGATATTTCTGGTAAATCTTTCCGAAAAAATATCTGCAGAAACCGCAAAGGCAATAGAACGTGAGATTCATCTGGCTATTCCGTATATTGCTGATTTTGATGCAATATTTAATAATAGGGAGGTGAAGGCCGTATTTCAGGAACTTGCGACATTAACAGGCATCATTAAACCGTAAGTCTTTGTATGCGGCATATGACAATTATGTTTTTTAAACGTACCGGAGGTAATACAGATGACTATTTTAACGGTAAACGTATTGGGATAATCGGTTTGGGTCCTCGGAACGGAACAACCCATATCGCCATAGCCCTATGCAATTACCTAAGCGAGTGCCGGCACAAACGTGTCTGTTTAGCCGAACAAAACAGGCATAATGATATCTCAAGGTTTCTGTTTACACTTGGATATTCTTCATGTACCGAAATCGTTACCCATCACAGAGTGACATATATACCGTCATTCAATGATATCATTCCTTTATTTAATATGAAATACGACTGTATGGTATTTGACCTAGGGCATGATCTCGAACGCAGTATTAATGCCATGAACCTTTGCGATATAAAAATTGCGGTCGGAACCGATGCTCCATGGCGAAGGAATGAATATGCACTGTTAAAAAACCTGAAGGATAAAAACCATGAACTTTCGGGTTGGAGGCTTTTCGTAAATCTTGGTAATCCCCGGCTCTTAAAAGACAAGGACGAATATCAAATAACTGCGGGATGTTTTCCTTTTGAACCCGATCCGGTATATCCCTCAAAAGAAACTATATCATTTTTGGAGGAAATAATATAAGAAAAATTTCAAAAAGAGATTTACACAAACATATTTAATCAAAATGCTTTTCTTCGGAAAAGGAAAATAATATATCAAAAAAACAATTTATTTACTCATGTTTAATAAATTAGTATCACACACATAATATACAAGCGGTTCTTTCCATTTCCGGCATGAACCGCCTGTTTTCTTGTTACCGTTCACTCTCAAACAAAAACACTCATAAAATTTTAGTATCTTTTTTTCAGTAACTGTGATAAAATATCAAAGATAGGAATATTGTTAATGTCGGAGATCTAATATGTACTATTTTATTGTAAACCCCGGTTCCCGGACAGGTGAAGCCAAAAAACTTTGGGCTGAATTGGAAAAAAGATTAAAAGAATCAAAAACAGACTATAAAGTCTATTTTACAACAGTACAAAATAACGCAGAAAAAATAGCAAAAAAAATATGTACCGAACATCCCGAAGCTAAAAGGATCATAGTTGCGGGCGGCGACGGAACGGTAAACGAGGCTATTAACGGATTGACCGATTACGACAGCCTTATTCTGGGATACATCCCCATTGGATCAAGCAACGATTTTGCCCGCGGTCTCGGAATATCCGTAGATTCTAAGGATATTATTGAAAATACCGTTAGGCCCAAACGTTTAATAAGGGTTGATCACTGCCAGGTAACTTCTTCGGATGGAAAAATTGTCCGAAAATTTGCGGTTAGTTCCGGTATGGGGTATGACGCTGATATATGTGAGAAATCCCTTCATTCAAGACTAAAGAAATTTCTCAATTTAATCGGTATTGGAAAACTCGTTTATTATCTGATAGGTTTTATCCTGATCTTTACCAGCAAACCTGCACCTGCCACTATTATTATAGACGGCAGGCGAAAGTATAAGTATAAGAAATTCCTGTTCGCCGCAAATATGAATACCCGTTATGAAGGAGGGGGGATGCCTATGGCACCTGCCGCAAATCCCTATGACGGTATGATCACTGCCTGCATTGTACATGACATGCCAAAATTAAAGCATCTGTGGCTTATGACAAAAATCATAAAAGGCAATCATGTAAATTATAAAGGCGTTGAACAGATTACCGCAAAAACTATTGAAATTGAAACAGACAGACCTTTCACAATTCATACAGACGGAGAAGTGGTCGGTAAAAGCGATCATGTTACTTTTTCCTGTCTTCCGCAGAAGGTCAGGATGATGATATAAGGAGGGTAAAGATGGCAGCTTCTAAAACAAATTATAAAAGTATGGGGACTAAACCAAAATTAAAGATCGTTATTAACTCTCCGGTCATACTTTCATTTACGGCACTTTGCGTAATTGCATTTATAATCATAAAACTTACAGGCAACGGTGCCACGCATGCCGTCTTCAGCGTTTACAGATCATCGCTCTTAAGTCCGTTGACCTATGTCCGGTTTTTCGGTCATGTATTTGGTCACGGAAGTGTTGAACATCTTTTCGGTAATCTCATGACCATATTAATTTTAGGTCCGATGCTTGAAGAAAGATATGGTGGAAAAACAATCGTTCTTGTAATGGCCGTTACTGCTCTTATTACGGGACTTGCTCATTTTATTCTCTTTACCGATACGGCATTAATGGGAGCCAGCGGAATTGTATTTGCATTTATTCTGCTTTCATCCTTTACAGGTTTTAAGGACAGGGAAATCCCTCTTACTTTCCTGCTTGTTGCATTTCTTTATCTCGGGCAGCAAATATATCAGATGATCGCCATAGATGACAATGTTTCCCAGCTTACCCATATTTTAGGAGGCTTAACCGGATCGGTTTTGGGGTACAAACTAAATAAAAAATAGACCATCAAGAAAAAATTAAAGGTTGCGCAATAATGTGCAACCTTTTTTGATTAATCACAGTATTTCTTTAATGTAGCTCTTACTGCACCGTTTCCGGCATTCAGTTCATTAAAATATTTACAGATAAGCGGTGCCAATCCCGCATTCACAAGGTCAGTACCAAAAATGACCTCATTTGAAAGGATTTCTTTCAGTTCATCAACACTCACATCTGTTTTTCCGAAACTTATTCCCTCCAGCATAGCACGGGCGGTATCAAGAAGAGGATCTGAAGAAGGTTCAAATGCTTTGCCGTTGTCATCCACAGCCAGAAGGTATCTCAGCCATCCTGCAATAACCAGTGGCATAAACACCAATTTATCCACATCTCCCTTTTCTATATGAGCCTTGAAGTTCTCGCCATATCTGATAGGCAGCTTCTGTGAAGTATCCGTAGCTATACGCTGAGGGGTATCCGGCATGAACGGATTCGGAAAACGTTCTGTAAGACACTCATTCAGGAATTTCTCAGGATCGATGATCCCGGGATTGACAACTACGGGCATACCCTCAGTCCTGCTCATTTTTGTAATAAGATTTACCAGTTCTTTATCTTTCATTTCTTTTGAAATCGAATCATATCCGAGAAGACATCCGTAAACCGCAAGTGCTGTATGTAAAGGATTAAGACATGTACAGACTTTCATACGTTCTGCTTTGTTTACAGTATCTCTGTCCGTAAAGATTATTCCCCTTGCCTTATCAAGTGCAGGTCTTCCGTTCGGGAAATCATCCTCTATAACAAGGTACTGAGGTCTTTCTGCATTTACAAATGCAGCGATATATGTTCCGTTTGGTGTAACAAACGGCTTTATCTCATCTATTCCGTCCGCTATCAGCATCTCTTCAACCTTCTTGTCAGGTCTGGGAGTAATCTTATCTATCATACTCCAGGGATAGCTTACCCTAGTCTGTAAATATGTAAGATCATCAGCTGTTATAAGATTTGCACCTGCCCATGCTTCTGCTATAGTCTTTACGGCATTTTCAACCTTCTCGCCGTTATGTGAACAGTTATCCATAGAAACAAGCGCTATAGGCTTTCCGCATGCAGCTTTTCTCTTTAAGCACAATGCCGTTATCATAGACATAAGATGATGATTCTGTTTTCCGGCGATCATATCTTCTATCAAAGTATCAGGACTTACTTTTTTATCTGCTTCAACCATAGGGAAAGTCTTCCCCGATGCATCACTTAATGCATATCCTTTTTCCGTAATTGTAAAAGATACCATCTGAAGTTTGGGATTGCAGAAAATATCGACAATCCTCTTAAAATCATATGCGGTTGCAAGTGCTTCACCTACCGAAGCTACAATCTCTTTAGTAGTGCTTCCGTCACCGTTCAAGGTAACTGCTACACAAAGATTATCATGGGGTTTAAAGCATTCTGTTATTATCTCGGTTCCGTGACTTTCAGCCGCAGTAATGCCTGACTTCATAATACCCTCATCAAGCAGTTCCTGCGCTGCGGAACATAAGAATGCCCTAAAAATATTTCCCGATCCGAAATGTATCCACACCGGATCCTGTTTCGTAGCCTCACACATTTCTGCAATATCAAATTTTGGAAGTTTGTAACCCTTCCATGCATCCTTTGTCTTAATTCCTTCTAAAGTTAATTTCATATTATATGCCTAACCCTTTTCTTTAGTATAAAAACCTTTTCAAATAAATTTGAACTACTTTCGGATTTCTTCCTAAATATCATATTTCTCCAGAGCATCCCATATACCAAGAAGATACATGATTCCAAGTGCTCTGTCATAAAGACCGTATCCCGGTCTGCACTTTTCACCCCAGATATGACGTCCATGATCGGGTCTGATATATCCCTTAAAGCCACAGTCATGATAAGCTTTCATAATATCAAGCACACCCGTATCACCGTCACAATCGCGATGTGAAGTCTCACTGAAATCCCCGTTAGGATAATGCTTAACATTTCTCACATGAGCAAATGCGATCCTGTCGCAATGCTTTCTTACAATTGCTGCCACATTATTCTTAGGATTTGAACTCATTGAACCGGAACAGAGTGTAAGGCAGTTATACGGATCATCGACCATGGACAAAAATCTGTCTATGGACGCTTCATCTACCAGTAACCTTGGAAGTCCGAAAATATCCCAAGGCGGATCGTCCTGATGGATAGCCAGTTTGATGTCGGTCTCCTTACATACGGGCATCATCTGCTCTAAGAAATATTTCAGATTTTCCCAAAGCTTCTCCTTTGTGACAGGCTTATATGCCTCAAATAGTTCCTTCAGACGGCCCATTCTCTCGGGTTCCCATCCCGGCATTGTAAATCCCTCACATTTTTCAAGGATGTAATCTGCCATTTTTACAGGATCGTCAATAATCTTTTCTTTTTCATAATAAAGCGCAGTAGAACCGTCGGGAAGCGGATGAAACAAGTCTGTCCTTGTCCAGTCAAAAACAGGCATAAAGTTATAACAAACAACCTTTACCCCGAATTCCTTTAAATTTCTTAAGGTCGTTTTATAGTTTTCGATATATTTGTCCCTTGTAGGAAGCCCGATTTTTATATCATCATGAACGTTTACGGATTCAACCACATCCATGTTAAATCCTTTGGCATGAAGCTGATCTGCTACTTTCTGTATCTCTTCCTTCTCCCATACTTCTCCGGGCATTTTATCATGAAGAGCCCATACTATTCCTTCTACACCGGGTATCTGACGGATCTGATCGAGCGAGATACTGTCATTTCCTTCACCATACCATCTGAATGTCATTTGCATAGTTTTTTTCTCCTTATATTTTTAATCTTCTTTATAAACTGTTTTTCGCATATTGCTTTCAAAGAGCCTCTGGAATCCCAACCACTCAGCATTATAATCTGCGCTTTCCAGTAATTCCCGCATAGTTTCCATTTTTGCGTCTAAATTATCTGCAAAATGAAGGGCGATTGCTTCAGCTATGGCAGGTTTCTTAGGAGAACCGAATTCGTACTCCCCGTGATGTGCCAGGATACAGTGTCTCAGCATAGACCCCAGTGCATGGGGAAAATCGCCTATCTGCTCAATCCTTTCGCCCACCATCTCGTATCCCATAACTATATGTCCGAGAAGATTTCCGTCATCGGTATAATCATTCAGCGGCATTTCAGACAGTTCCCTGGTTTTTCCTATGTCATGGCATATGGCAGCCGTGATCAAAAGATCTTTATTCAGATAGTTATACTGTTCTGCAAATTTGATACACAGACTGGTTACGGACAGGGTATGTTCCAAAAGTCCTCCGACAAATCCATGATGAACCGATTTGGCTGCCGAATGCTTTTTGAATATCGAAACAAACTCTTCATCTTCAATGAAAAAACTATCCAAAAGCTTACGTAAATGGGGTTCTTTAACCATTCCGATATACTCGGTAAGTTTTTTATACATTGTATCAATATTGTATCTGGAATAGGGAAGATAGTCCGAAGGATCATATTCTCCCTCATGACATTTCCTTATACGGCGGCATTTAAGCTGCATTGTTCCCTGAAAAACGGTTACTTCACCCTCGACATAGATATAGTCAAGTGCTTCAAAATCCTCTATTCCGCCACTGTTTATATCCCATACTTTTGCATCCAGCATTCCGGTTTTATCCTGAAGCATTATCGACAGATAGTTCTTTCCGTTTTTGGCAACCAGGCACTGAACCTGTTTACACAGATAAACATCATGTGTAATTTCACCCTCTCTAAGTTCGTTAATGTATTTCATATTATCCTCTTATAAAATGAATTTCAACTGTTTCTGTTTACCGGTCTGACTGAAACGGAAAATCTCTGATCTGCAGATTTTGATGACCGATAAAGTTCGATTTCCATAACACTGTTTTCAGCAGCCTGCATGAGGATATCGGAGAATGCATCCACATCATCAATCTGCTGCCCATTAACCGAAATAATAAAGTCTCCGCGTCTTATCCCGGCATCTGAAGCAGGTGAAGACGGTTCAACACTGTTAACATAAATGCCGCTCTCTATATTATTCTCACGAAGTGCCCAGTCAGGGATATTCTCTGCCAATATTCCGAAATAAACCCTGTCATTTCCGTTGCAGAGTTTCTCAGCTATCTTGACCAGACTGTTTACTCTCATACATTTATTTACATTGATCTTAATAGAGCTGCCCAATTGGCGGGTAATAATACCGACAACCTTTCCGTCTATATCCGTCACAACTCCCTCTCCGTTTCCGGAATAGGAAAGATCTGTCGTAAATATTCCGATAGCGGCATCGGTAATATATTCGGTAAATGCATCACTCGTTATATAGCCATATTCTGTCATCCAGCTTTCTCCGTCAAAGCTGCCTATTCCTATGATCGGCATACCCGAATATATTTCATCTGAATTTCCTATCTTTATAACAGAGAAATCTTCTATATCATTTGGCTTCAAAACAGCTTTAGGAAGTGATATCACAGCAACATTATAGCCATCATCACGGGTTATCATTGACACAGAATATGTATTTCCGCTTCTGAATTTTACCTCAATCTTATCAGCATTCTGTACTTTATCATAATAAGTTAAAATATAAATATCCGTGGGACTTTCTGTAACTATCAGGCCTAAAGTAGACTCAGTCTGATCAATGTTTTCTCCAAGCCAGTTAACAACACTTGTAATCGCACTGATATTAACAAGACTTTTTCTGACACCCTCGGCCGTTCTTCGCATCTCTTCTATGGCAGCCCTAAAACTGTCAGTTGAAACCGCCGTCTGATCTTCGGTTTTTACGAGATCCTTCGCTGCACCCTCTCCTGTACTTGTTTTATCTTCCTGCTGAATGATCTTTACATCATTATCCTCAGGTTTGTCGGAATTAACAGTCTGATTAGGACTTAAAGTAACCGAACCTGAAGGAGGAGGGTATACACCTTCATAAGTCTCATTAAGACCAAAAATACGGCTTATAAATGATTCGGAATATCTGAATACAAAACGTGCGGCTATTCCGAAGATTATTCCTGCCAGCAGTGAAAAACCTATAACACTAAGAATTTTTTTAAATTTTCTTTTATGCCAGGGTTTTATCTGTTCCTGAATAACCGAATCTTGTTCCTGTTCCTCTTCCAATAATTCAGTATCGTCTTTTTTCTTATCGAATTTTGCCATATCCGTCTCCTTATCATCAGATCAAGAAATCGGTAACGTAAACGAGAACTCCGTTCCGGCGCCTTCATTACTTATTACACGGATTTCTTCATCGTGAGCCGAGATTATTTCCTTTGCTATGGAAAGACCGAGACCTGTTCCCTTTTTATCCTTTCCTCTGGAAAGATCGCTCTTGTAAAAGCGTTCAAATACCCTGTTTATGCTCTCTTTGGGTATTCCGCAGCCATAATCCTTCACTCGCACTACAGCCTTAACGCCCTTAACCTGTACTCCAAGTATTATATCGGAATCTTTGGGCGAAAATTTTATCGCATTATCCGTTAGATTGTAGATAACCTGCTCGATCCTTGCCTGATCTGCATCAACGAAAATCTTCGGTTCATCAAATTTGAGCTTAAGGGTGATTTTCTTGTTTCTGCAGGTCCCTTCAAATGCATCTGCTATACTGCGGATAACCTTTGTAATGTCAAAGCTCTTTATATCAAGTGACAAGCCGCCGCTGTCAATACTGCTGAGCTGAAGCAGGCTGGATGTAAGTTTATGCAAACGTTCTGATTCAAACTGGATTATATCCAGGTACTTATCCTTGTTCTCATAAGGTATGGTACCGTCTTTCAAAGCTTCGGCATATCCTTTTATAGAAGTAAGCGGTGAACGGAAATCATGTGAAATGTTTGCAATAAACTTTCTCTGTTTTTCCTCATTCTGTTTAAGTTCCGAAACCATATATTCAATAGTATCGCTCAGTTCCTTAAACTCGTCCTTGCTTTTTATCTTCATTTCATAATCATAATTTCCCTTAGCATATTCCACTGCCGCAGTTTTTATAGTCTTTATGGGAATAACGGTATAAAGATAAATAGCCGCAAATATCAAAAACAGTACCGCAAATATTATCAGCATACCGACATTCATGATTTCAATATATTCGGATGCCTCTTTATTCATACGGCTCATAGGCATAAACGCACATATATATCCCGCTGCACGGTAATTATATGTAAACGGTTCGGAGCATGCAAGCATCGGCTCATTAAACGCTGAACTGATAATTACATTTTCACTTATGTTCTGCTCCAAAATCCTTATGTCATAATCATAGGAATCTATATCCGGAGCCTCCCCGGACATAGATGAATCCACAAGTACGGTGCCTTCCGAATTGACCAGCCAGATCCTTACTCCCACAACGGTTCCCACGTGCGAAAGTTCCACACGCATACTGCCCAGAGTCCCTACACCGTCATAGTAGTTAGAAACAGAAGTATCTGCCAGTTTTGTAACAGTGGTACTCAACTGTGTCTTTACTTTTGACTCCGCCTTATCCTTGCAGATATCACGTCCCCATATATTTACAAGAACCGATAGAATGGCTATAGCCATCAGATAACTTAATCCCAATTTAAAAGATATTCTCATTTTATCTCTTCACTTCAAATTTGTAGCCAACGCCCCATACGGTAGCAAGGCTCCATTCACCGGTATCCTTAATCTTTTCCCTAAGTCTTTTTACATGTACATCAACTGTTCTTGTATCTCCTATATAATCATATCCCCAAATATGATCCAGGAGCTTTTCTCTTGTAAAAACTTTATTTGGATTAGTCATAAGGAAATAAAGCAATTCCAATTCCTTAGGAGGCATATCGATATTATTTCCCTTATATACCACAGTATAATTATCTTTATTGACCGAAATATCGGTATATCTGACGATATCTCCGGATTCTTCCTCCTGAACCTTTCTTCCTGACGGAATCTGGTCGGAAAGTCCTGAATTCTGCTGACGGCGCAAAACTGCACGTACCCGGGCCACAAGTTCTTTCGAATCAAACGGCTTTACCATATAGTCATCTGCTCCAAGTTCAAGTCCAAGTACTTTGTCAAATGTTTCACCTTTTGCTGAAAGCATAATTACAGGTACCCTCGACGTCTTTCTTATCTCTCTGCAAACTTCATAACCGTCTATTCCGGGAAGCATAAGATCCAAAAGTATCAGGTCAGGCTGGAAGCTGTCAAATTTCTCCAATGCATCTTCACCATCCTCTGCAATACAGGTATCAAAGCATTCCTTTGTAAGATACAATGAAATAAGTTCGGCTATATTGGCATCATCATCAACAATAAGTATTTTCTGTTTATATGCCATATTCAAAATCTCCTCTATTTTTCCCTAAATATAACTATGGTTACACCCTGGTCTCCCTCACCGAAATTCCCCAGGCGGAATTCCTTAACATACTTCAATTTCTTTAAATGTGCATGAACAGCCGACTTCAGTGCTCCGGTTCCTCTTCCGTGTATAATGGTGCACTGCGGCAGATGGGCAAGATAAGCATCATCTATGTACTTATCAACGATCGGAAGAGCCTCATCCACCCTCATACCGATGATATTGCACTCAGTACTTATGTTCATCTGTTTTGCCATTTTTATACTGCCTGCACCGGTATATACTTTCTTCTCCTCTTCCGGCTGTTTTTCGATGATCTCTATATCTTTCAGATTCACCTGAGTCCTCATAGCGCCCATCTGAACATACATCTCTCCCTTCTGATTCGGAAGAGTCAATACTTTGGCATCTACATCAAATGTAAGGATATGGACATCATCTCCAACTTTTACATCCTGTGGATTCTTTCGAACATTTTTCTTTTGAGGCTTCTTTACTCCTATTTCCTCATTTTTCTCCTGAAGTCTGCTTCTAAGGCTCGAGCGCTCCTGTTCCATTTCTTTCATGCTCTGGCCCGAAAGAGCGAGTTTATTAAGCTTTCTTATGCTCTCATCAGCATAATCTTTTGTTTCCTGAAGGATTTTTGCTGCCTTTTCGTTTGCCTCTTTAAGAACACGGTCTCTGGCATTGTCAAGCTTACGCTGCTTTTCTTCCCATTTGAGTTTAAGATCTAAAGCTTCTTTCCTTATATTCTCAGCATCCGAAAGAGCTTTTTCCGTTTCAATACGGCTCTTTTCCAATCCGCCCAATACATCTTCAAAACTCTTGTCACGGGTACCTATAAAGCTCTCTGCCATGGAAATAATTTCATCACTTATCCCGAGTTTTTTCGAGATTGCAAAAGCATTGCTCTTCCCCGGTATACCGATAAGCAATTTATAAGTAGGGCTTAAAGTTTCCACATCAAACTCACAGCAGGCATTTGATACCCCCGGAGTCGATAATGCATACAGTTTAAGCTCAGCATAATGGGTGGTTGCCATGACTCTGATATCCCTGTTATGGAGGTAAGTAAGTATACTCATAGCAAGGGCAGCCCCTTCCGTCGGATCGGTTCCCGCTCCCAACTCATCAAAAAGGACGAGCGATTTTTCATCCGCATTTTCCAAAATAGATACCGTATTTTTCATATGGGAGGAAAATGTTGACAAGCTCTGTTCTATGCTCTGTTCATCACCTATGTCAGCATAAACCTCATTAAATACCGAAAGTTCCGACCCGTCAAATGCAGGTATATGAAGTCCTGCCTGCCCAAGCAGTGTAAACAGGCCTACTGTTTTTAATGACACCGTCTTTCCTCCGGTGTTTGGTCCTGTTATCACAAGCATGGAAAAATCTCCGCCCAAATGAATATCTATTGGAACAACCTTCTTTTCATCTATCAGCGGATGGCGTCCTTTTTTGATATTTATATAACCCCTGTCATTAAAAACAGGCTTAGATGCTTTCATCATCTTTGCGAGAGTCCCTCTTGCAAAGATAAAGTCAAATTCCGCAATCGTATCAATATTATACTTTAAATTTACGGTTTCATTGAAAAGCATTTGTGAAAGACTCTCCAAAACCTTTTCAATTTCCTCTTTTTCTTTTATCGCAAGCTCTCTCAATTCATTATTAAGCCTGACAACTGCCATAGGTTCAATAAATACTGTAGATCCGCTTGATGACTGGTCATGTATCATTCCGGCAAAATTATTCTTATATTCTGATTTTACCGGAATACAGTACCTTCCGTCTCTCATGGTTATCAGGTTATCCTGAAGTATAAGTTTGTTGTCCTGTGAATTTATTATCGAGTTAAGCTGATCTCTGATCTTATCATTTGTAGCCTTTATATGCCTCCTGACACTTTTAAGTCCGGCACTTGCATCATCGGCCATCTCATCTTCACTCAATATACACCGGAGTATTTCTCTGTTTACGCTCTTTAACGGTTCTATCAGCCTGAAACGTTCCGAAAGAATGTCATCCTCAACGCCTTCTTCCTGCTGCCCGTAACTTTTTATGTGCTCCGATGCAGTTAACACAGAGCTTATGTGCATCAGTTCTCCCATGCCGAGCGTAGAACGAATTTCAAGACGTTTTATAGAACCTCTTATATCATGGATACCTGAAAAAGATAGACTCCCTTTTCTGTAAATCCTGTTAAGTGCCGATGCTGTTTCTTCCTGAAGAGTTCTTATCTCCTCTATATCGGACAATGGAACAAGCTCCCTGCACTTTTCTTTTCCCATCGCCGAACCCGCAAGCGAGACTAAAGTATCGATTATCTTTTTATATTCAAGTGTTTTTAATGCTTTCTCATTCATAATTTTTTCTTTCAATACCGGTAATGCTATTTCCACGAAAGCCGGTGAAGCTGACCTGCCCGGTTCAGATCATTAAAACTGTTTTGTCTTAAAGCTTCATAAAGTATAACTGCAACAGAGTTTCCAAGATTAAGTGACCTGATGTCCCCTATCATCGGTATCCTGATACATGTGTCTTCATGATCCACAAGGATTTCTTCCGGTATCCCGGCGCTTTCCTTACCGAACATTATATAATCATCCGGACCAAATTCTACTTCGGAATAAGTCTGATGTGCTTTGGTTGTAGCATAAAACATCTTTATTCCCGAATGCTTCCGGCAAAAATCTTCATAATCCTCATATACGTAATACTCAAGCTTCTGCCAGTAATCAAGCCCGGCTCTTTTCAAATGCTTATCATCTATCACAAAACCAAGCGGCTTGATCAGATGCAGAACCGAGCCCGTGGCTACACAGGTTCTCCCGATATTCCCCGTATTTTCCGGAATCTCCGGTTCATGCAAAACAATATTCATGACATTTTTCCTTTATTTCTGCAAAGTACTATAATCTGTTTAAGTTTACAACATACAGAGAAAAAAGTCAAGTATCGCGGCATGTCCACCGCCTCGGCGTCTTAACTAAAAAATCCCCCTTTACCGGATAATTATCATCCGATAAAAAGGGAAAGTTCTCTTTTTACTTAAAATCAATTATTTATCAGCCTTTTCCGAGGAGCTTTTTAATCCTATGGGCTGCCTCGGCTGTATCTTCAGGACTTCCGAAAGATGAAAAGCGGAAAAATCCTTCACCGCACTTTCCGAAGCCTTCACCCGGAGTACCGATTACCTGAATGTTTTCCAAAAGATAATCAAAGAACTCCCAGCTTCCCATGTTATCGGGACACTTCATCCAAACGTAAGGTGCATTCTTTCCTCCGCAGTACCAGATACCAACCTCGTCAAGAGCCTCCATGATTATCTTTGCATTGTTCTTGTAAATATTTATATTCTCATGTATCTGCTTTTGACCTTCATCAGTAAACACAGCGGCTCCGCCAACCTGTATGATATAACTGACACCGTTGGTCTTAGTAGTACGGTTACGTACCCACATGGAGTTAAAATTCATACCTTCACGTTCAAGATCCTTAGGTATTACAGTATAACCAAGTCTAGTTCCCGTAAAGCCTGCGGTTTTGGAAAATGAACATATCTCGATCGCACAAGTTCTTGCACCCTCTATCTCAAATATGCTTCTCGGAAGTTCATCTTCTTCGATAAATGCTTCATAAGCTGCATCAAATAAGATAACGGAACCGTGCCTGTTAGCAAAGTCAACCCATTGCTTTAAACCTTCTTTGGTATATACAGCTCCGGTAGGATTGTTGGGTGAACAGATATAAATAACATCTGCTACAGTATCCTCTTTAGGTAACGGAAGAAAACCTTCATCACTGCCTGTAGGGAGATGGTATATTTTCTTTCCTGCCATAACATTTGCATCAACATATGCCGGATAAGCAGGTTCCATGATAAGGACAGAAGTATTCCTGTCAAACATATCGATTATATCACCCAGCTCATCACTTGCGCCGCTTGAAACAAAAACTTCTTCCGATGTAAGGTTTACGCCCCTTTTATTATAATATGAGGCTATCGTTTCTCTTAAAAAGGGCGCTCCGCACTCAGGCATATATCCATGAAAACTGTCTTTTGCCGCCTGATCGTCAACACCCTTATGAAGAGCTTTGATCACAGCGTCACATAAAGGTAACGAAACATCTCCTATTCCAAGCCTGTACAGCTTCTTATCCGGGTGTGCTTCAGAATATTTTTTTACTTTCTGAGCAATATTATAAAACAAGTATGAATCTTTTAATTCTCCGTAATGTTTATTCGGTATTGACATATTTTCTTTTTCCTTTCTGTCACTTTTTTGAACAACTTATCCGCTTTTATTCCGAATCTATGGTTGAAATACCGATTGTAAGTTCTTCCAACACATCCAACAGCACTCTTACGGTATCAAGCGAGGTCAGCATGGTTATGCCGTTATGACTTGCACACCGTCTTATTGCCACACCGTCAACGTAATGAATTCCTGAAAGAACCGCACGTGTACACATAACATAGCTTACATATCCTGCCTTTAAAGAATCCAGTATCTCTTCACTGCCTTCGGACAGTTTTCGTCTGATCCTGGTACGTATGCCATGCTCCTTTAAGAATAATGCTGTTCCTATAGTCGCTTCAATATTAAATCCCATATTGTAGAAACGTCTTACTAAGGGAAGCGCCTCTTCCTTATCCTCATCTGCCAAAGTCACGACAACAGTTCCGTAATTCTGAAGTTTCATACCCGAAGCAACAAATGCTTTGTACATGGCACGATGAAGTTTCTTATCATAGCCTATTGCCTCTCCGGTTGATTTCATCTCAGGTGAAAGATAAGAATCCATTCCGTTCAATTTTGAGAAAGAGAATGCAGGACACTTTACGTAGTAACGTTCTTTCTCTTTCGGATATATCTCATTAATCCCCTGATCTTTCAGCGACTCGCCAAGTATAACGCGGGTTGCGATATCTGCCAGACTGTATCCTGTAGCTTTTGAAAGGAAAGGAACCGTCCTTGATGAACGTGGATTTACCTCTATAATATATACGTTTTCACTTGGATCGACAATAAACTGAATATTGAAAAGTCCTATGATACCGATTCCGAGCCCCAATTTCTTAGTATAATCAAGTATGGTTTCCTTAACCTTTTGTGATATTGTAAATGACGGATATACGCTTATCGAATCTCCCGAATGAACTCCGGTACGTTCTACAAGTTCCATGATTCCCGGAACAAATACATCCTTTCCGTCACAGATGGCATCTACCTCAACTTCCTTACCACGGATATACTTATCAACCAGAACCGGTTTATCCTCATCAATTTCAACAGCGGTCTTTAAGTACTCTTTTAAAGCTTTTTCTTTGGCAACTATCTGCATAGCTCTTCCACCAAGTACAAAGCTCGGACGTACAAGCACAGGATAACCTATCTCATTTGCCGCTTTAACACCGGCTTCGATATTTGTAACAGCCATACCCTTGGGTCTTGGGATATTCAGTTCATACAGAAGTTTTTCAAACAAATCCCTGTCTTCAGCCCGATCTATAGCGTCATCATCCGTTCCTATCAGCTTAACATCATACTCTTTTAAGGAATCCGCAAGATTTATGGCAGTCTGACCGCCCAATGTTGCAATAACACCCATCGGCTTTTCCAAGTCTATTATATTCATAACATCCTCTGTACAGAGGGGTTCAAAATACAGCTTATCAGAGCAGGTATAATCCGTTGATACCGTCTCAGGATTATTATTTATGATGATAGCCTCATAGCCTGAAGCCTTAATGGTCTGAACTGCGTGAACTGTCGAATAATCGAACTCGACACCCTGACCTATACGTATAGGACCCGATCCCAAAACGATTATTTTCTTTTTATCCGAAACAACTGACTCATTCTCATCCTCATATGTTGAATAAAAATATGGAATATAACTCTCAAATTCCGATGCGCAGCTGTCGATCATTTTATAAACAGGAACTATCCCGAAATCTTTTCTAAGTTTTCTGACTGTTTTTTCTTCCGTCCCAATAACTGACGCAATCTCTTTGTCTGAAAAACCGAACTGCTTAGCTTCCTTAAGTATTGCTATGCTCTCATCCAGATCCCTTAATCCTTTATTCTCAGATTGGGATTCTTCTTTTACATCGTTAGTTTTATCCTCATCTTCATCATCCGAAAGGGAATCGGTATCATCGGACGATTCCACAATGTAAAATCCCGGATCATAATCATCATATCTGAGTTTTTTTAATTTTTTCTCGACATTGATGATATTCTTTAGTTTATTTAGGAAGAAACAGTCAATCTTTGTAATCTCATTAAGGATTTCCGGTTCACATCCACGTCTTAACAATTCTCCGAGTGCAAAAATGCGGTCATCGGTACCTTCCTCAACATATTTTGCCAAAGCCATGGTTGTATAATCATCAAATTTCTTACTGTATAAATGACATTTACCGATTTCAAGAGAACGTATGGCTTTAAGCAGGCTCTCCTCAAAGCACCTGCCGATGCTCATGACTTCTCCGGTAGCTTTCATCTGGGTTCCCAATGTATTATTGGCATCAGCGAATTTATCAAACGGGAACCTGGGCATCTTTGTAACCACATAATCAAGAGCCGGCTCAAAAGATGCCGGAGTGTTTGCCAGCATTATTTCGTCCAGAGTCATACCTATGCCGATTTTAGCAGAAACTCTGGCAATAGGATAGCCCGAAGCCTTGGATGCAAGCGCCGAAGAACGTGAAACTCTGGGATTTACTTCAATAAGATAGTAATCAAATGAATTCGGATCAAGCGCAAACTGAACATTACAGCCGCCCTCAATTTCAAGAGCTCTTATAATTTTAAGCGCAGAGTCACGGAGCATATGATATTCCTTATTTGTCAGGGTCTGTGACGGACATACGACTATCGAATCACCTGTGTGGACACCTACAGGATCCAGATTCTCCATATTACAGATAGTGATCGCAGTATCATTTGCATCACGCATTACTTCATATTCTATTTCCTTAAATCCTTTTATACTCTTCTCGATCAGTACCTGCTTTACCGGAGAAAGTGAAAGAGCATTCTTCATAAGAGGAATAAATTCCTCCTCATTGTCTGCAAATCCACCACCGGTACCGCCCAATGTAAATGCAGGACGAAGAACCACGGGATATCCTATCTTTTCGGCAACTTTTATCCCGTCCTCTATCGTTGATGCTATATCTGAAGGAAGAACAGGTTCGCCCAGCCGCTCGCAAAGTTCCTTAAAGAGCTCTCTGTCCTCTGCCATCTCAATACTGCTGCTCTTTGTTCCGAGCAGCTCGACACGGCATTCCGCAAGTATTCCTTTCTTCTCCAGCTGCATAGCCAAGTTAAGTCCGGTCTGCCCGCCAAGTCCGGGCAGAATGGCATCCGGTCTTTCATAACGTACAATCTTTGCTATGTATTCCAGAGTCAGCGGCTCCATATATACTTTATCCGCTATGGAAGTATCCGTCATTATGGTCGCCGGATTTGAATTGCAAAGAACTACCTCATATCCTTCCTCTTTTAACGCCAGACAGGCCTGGGTTCCCGCATAGTCAAATTCCGCTGCCTGACCTATTACTATAGGTCCGGATCCTATAACAAGAAGCTTTTTTATGTCAGTTCTCTTTGGCATGATCTTCTGTGCTCCTTATATGTTTTACTTATGATTATTTATGTTAATGTTTATCAACCTTCGATCATCTTCAGGAATTTATCAAATAAATATCTGGAATCCTGAGGTCCCGGGGCACTTTCCGGATGATACTGAACGCTGTATATCCTGTCATTCTCACAGCTGACGCCCTCAATTGTCTTATCCAGGATATTCAGATGAGTAACCTTAAGCGGAGTATCTTTGATACTCTCGGGATCTACTGCATAAGAATGATTCTGTGAAGTAATTTCTATCTTACCCGTTTCAAGGTTTTTAACAGGATGATTTCCGCCGCGGTGACCGAATTTAAGCTTATAGGTCTTGGCTCCATAAGCCAACGAAATAATCTGGTGTCCGAGACATATTCCAAAAATGGGATATTCTCCGATAAGCTCTTTTACGGTAGCAATTGTAACATCCGCATCCTCAGGATCTCCGGGGCCGTTTGAAATGAATACTCCGTCAGGTCTCAGATTTCTTATTTCATCGGCGGAAGTGTTCCACGGAACTATGGTCACATCAAGGCCTAAACGGTTAAGGCTTAAAACTATATTCTTCTTCATTCCGCAATCGATTGCAACTATATGTTTCTTATGTGTCTTATATGCCTTAGCCAATCCGTCGCCCAGCAAAACCTTTGATTTCCATATATGCTGGCAGCTTACCTTAGAAACCGCATCTTTCGGGATCTCCGTCTTCTTTAAAATATCTATTCCTTCTTCCTTTGTGGTTCCCGCGTCCGTTATCAACACTTTTCTGCTTCCGAAATCCCTTATTGAGCGTACAAGCTTTCTGGTATCTATCCCGTAGATACCCGGAATATCATACTTTTCCATAATGGATGATAACGTTGCAGTACTTCTGAAATTGCTCGGAAGATCATTATATTCGTGTACTATTAAGGCTCCTGCAGTAAGATTCTCGGATTCGTAATCTTCTTCTGCCATCCCGTAATTTCCTATCAGCGGATACGACATAACTATTGCCTGATAAGTATAAGAAGGATCCGACAAAATCTCCTGATAGCCGACCATGGAGGTATTAAAAACCAGCTCACAGACCCTGTTATCATTAGATCCGAATCCGTAACCACAGTATTCCTGCCCATCTTCAAGTATTAGTTTTCTGTTGTATTCCATAAAAATGACCCTTTCAATGTATGATAAAAGGAAAAGCAAAGACAATTCGAGAGATAAATCGAAACGCCTTTGCTTCTTCGAATAAGTAGTTTATTCCTTTTTCATCAAAATGTCAACTGTTTTTTTATGTTTACAAAAGAAAAGCTCACCGTAATGATGAGCCTTTCAAAATGTATCAGTTTCTTACGCCGAACAATAATTCACCGTATGTAGGGAACGGCCAGTGAGCTCTGTCCGTCAATGTTTCTGCTTCATCACAGACAACTCTCAGTTCCGTCATTGCAGGAAGAACATTATCCCTGATCATCTCTGATTCCTCAATGATATTCTTGGCACCGGTAACTTCGGCAACCTTCTGCTTTAAAGTATCAGCCAGATCAAGCATCCTCTCTACGGATACCGAAAGCTTCTTGATAAGATCTTTTTCATACTTGGAAACAAGCTTCGGATCAAGCTGTTTCTTTGTAAGTGCGGTCTTTGCAATATCACCGATATATCCTTCAACTGCAGGAGCTATCTGAGCCTTAGCCATATCAACCATGGTATTTGCTTCAATAATGATGGTCTTTGAGTAGTTCTCAAGCATGATCTCACATCTTGACTCAATTTCTGCCTTTGAGAATACCTTGTGACCGGTAAGCATTGCAACATTCTTCTCCGAAAGTATGAGAGGCATACAATCGGGAGTTGTCCTTAAGTTAAGGAGCTTTCTCTTCTTGGTAGCTTCCTTGATCCATGCATCATCATATCCGTTTCCGTTAAAGATGATCCTCTTATGTTCCTTAATGGTCTTCTGGATAAGCTTATGAAGATCTTTCTCAAAATTCTTTGACTTTTCAAGTTCATCAGCATAAATCTTAAGTGACTCGGCAACTGCTGCATTAAGCATGATGTTTGCACAGGCAATACTGTTAGATGAACCAAGCATTCTGAACTCAAATTTATTTCCGGTAAATGCGAAAGGTGAAGTACGGTTACGATCCGTGGTATCACGGTTGAATCTCGGAAGAACATCAACGCCGAGCTTCATCTGTTTCTTTTCAACTCCCTTGTAAGGTGCATCCTTCTCGATAGCTTCAAGGATACCGCTCAATTCATCGCCAAGGAAGATTGAAATAACTGCGGGAGGGGCCTCATTAGCGCCGAGTCTGTGATCATTACCAGCGGTAGCAACCGATATTCTCAAAAGATCCTGATAATCATCAACAGCCTTGATAACTGCGCAAAGGAATGTCAGGAACTGTGCATTCTCATAAGGTGTATCTCCGGGTGATAACAGATTTACGCCTGTATCCGTACCGATTGACCAGTTGTTGTGTTTACCGCTTCCGTTAACACCTGCAAAAGGCTTTTCATGAAGCAGACATACAAGCCCGTGACGTGCAGCAACTTTCTGCATGATTTCCATGGTAAGCTGGTTCTGGTCAGTAGCAATATTTGTGCTTGAATAAATAGGTGCTAACTCGTGCTGTGCAGGAGCAACTTCATTATGCTCAGTTTTAGCAAGAACTCCGAGTTTCCAGAGCTCATCATTTAAGTCCTTCATATACTCCTGAACTTTAGGCTGAATGGTTCCGAAATAATGATCGTCCATTTCCTGTGTCTTAGGAGGCTTTGCACCGAAGAGTGTACGTCCCGTAAACTTAAGATCCTCTCTCTTTTCATACATTTCCTTAGTTACAAGGAAATACTCCTGTTCGGGACCTACAGATGTGGTAACACGCTTTACATCCTCATTTCCGAAAAGCTTTAAGATACGGAGTGCCTGTTTATTCAATGCTTCCATTGAACGAAGCAAAGGTGTCTTTTTATCAAGAGCTTCTCCGCCGTATGAACAGAAAGCTGTAGGTATGCAGAGTGTCTTATCCTTTATGAATGCATATGATGTAGGATCCCATGCTGTATATCCTCTTGCTTCAAAAGTAGCTCTCAGTCCGCCGCTCGGGAATGATGATGCATCAGGCTCACCCTTTATAAGCTCCTTGCCCGAAAATTCCATGATAACACCGCCATCGGGTGAGGGAGTGATAAAGCTGTCATGTTTTTCAGCGGTAATGCCGGTAAGTGGCTGGAACCAATGTGTAAAGTGAGTAGCTCCCTTTCCTACTGCCCAGTCCTTCATAGCTTCTGCTACTGCATTGGCTACTGAAAGCTCAAGCTTTTTTCCCTCGTCAATAGTCTGTCTCAGTGACTTGTAAACATCTGAAGGAAGCACTGCCTTCATAACTCTGTCGTCAAATACGTTACATCCAAAATATTCAGATACTGTTGCCATACATTTTTCCTCTTTTCTTAGATTTTTGAATTTGCCAAAGTATTTTGAGCCTTCAGTTCAATTGGTTCCTTTCGCTTTGGGAAAAGTTTAAAAACAAAACAGGCGCCTTATATCAAGAATCATTAGATATAAGACGCCCTTGCCTTTAAAATGTAAGAGGGTCTTTGAGCAGATGCTCAAAGACCCCTTTGCCTTTACGAATGTGATTTTATAACATGATTTTTATTTTGTCAACTGTTTTTTTTATTTTTTTTCAAAGAAATAGCTAAATAAGGCTGAATAATATTTCAAGATATAAAACCTTCTTTAATAATCCTATTATAAATTGGAAGAACTGACCGAAAAATTGCTTCATCATAGACGCCTAATTCCTCTTTTGAAACACCGTCGGAAAGGATTTTTTCCTCTGTTATATCAGGCCGAACCGGATACCTGCATGTATAATCCCCGGCCATATAATAAAACTCTGTGTTTTCGGCACTTTTTAAAAAGTAAATCCATTCGCCGTTCTTTATCATAGGTGTCAATTCAGAATATGTGATTATCCTTTTATTATCTTCATCAATAAAATCATTTTGTTTGATTTTTATGGTACCGGAATTACAATCCCCTTTTAATACACGGTCAATTTCAAAAGTATTGTATGAAGCTCCTCTGTATTCTTTATATCTGCAGTCTGCGATATCATATATCGACACCGTTTCCTTCACCGCATCGTCAATAAACTTTCCGGTAACAACTAAATCGGAATCTTTATAAAGAGAGTCAAAATCCTCATATATGTTATAATAAAGCTTTTTAAAAGTATCATTATAATCTACTTTATATACTGTATACTCCTTCCCGTTAAGCTGTACCGTTTTTCCTGTATCGTATGCTTCTTCAATCGGCATTTCCCTTGATCCGGGGTTAGCAGCAACAGAGTCTCTTTCTTCTTTTGAAAGACTAAAAAGCTCATGCCAGCTATTCTCATAGTTTAGATAGTATTTCCCATTTTTCTTGGCATATTGGCACCCGACATAAGGCTTGAAGTTTGTCTCAGATGTATTTTCAGGCATTTTGTCATTACCTATAAAAGCAGCTACTTTTCCTAAAATGAAATCTGAAAAGTCTTCGTCTGTCTTATCAGTGGCGATATAACAATCCCCATCTATCAGAATAACAGAAGGAAGTGAGTTGTAGACAGTTTCCTCAACGCTGTTTTTTGCCTCAAAAGTTCCAACCTTTTCGTCTGCTTTAGCAACGGAGCCGGAATTGTTACATGACGAAGCGGAAAATGCTATAATAAGTGTTAATAGGATCGTATAACTTCTTCTAAGAATCAATGTTATCATCTCCTCAATAAATATGGCATCTTGATATATTACCACATTAGTATTCTCGTATTGTGTTAGCCTTTGTTTTTATAGTTCCAAAAGGCAATGATCACAATGTTATTATACCCGCCTGTATCTTTTTTGTCAATTATTAATCTAACATTACTGCAAACAAGTAGGGAACTTTGTATTCAAAGTTATTTTCATTTTTTACGTAGATATTGACATATACCACAATATAGTAACTATCATTATTTTTACATAGCATTTTTGATTGTATATCGCATTGACATTCATACACATCTTTTACCAAACTTAGTGCTTTCTTTTCTACAGCTTCATCAATCATGCTTTCATTCACTTCTATATTGTCTGACCCATTAAAAAGACCTATAGAATTTAATAAAACAGCAATAATATCGCCTGATTTATTAAGTGCTACCACTGCCGATTCTGAGGTGGGAACCCCTTCATATAACCTGCTATATACCATATAGTATGTAGGATTCCCTTCAATATCTTGTATAAAGCTATCTACACTATTTATATGACCTTCTGTGTCTCCATCAATAATTTCCTTTACCGGGGAATCTGTCGTGCATGAATATTCATACTCTTCGAGATTTATGTATTGTGCTAAAATCTCTTCTGATATTTTTTTATAATCTTCTTCTTTTGCAGGATTAAGAAATATATCCTGCGATAATCCTTCTATTGCAGCAAACATAGTTAATTCTTCAGAATTCTTTTTAAAATTTACCATTACTCCATCATTGGTCATATACATATCTTCCGAATATGATGAAAAATCCTTTCTTACCGAACTAACATATTCCAAAGAAAACTCTCTCCCTAAAAATGCAAACTGTCTTTTTTTTTCTATCGAATCATCAATAAAAGTTTTATAATCTACATCTTCTAAAAAAGATTCATCCTTGATTAGTACAGTATCTTCTGATCCATATCCATCTATAGACATAATCTTCATTTCCTTCCTAGCTGTACATCCGGATAATAGTGAAACCACCAAGGTCAACACAACAATAATCTTATATTTCATCTCTGCCTCCTTTTTAGAATGTCATATACCATTCACCGCGATATCTCATAGAATCAATATTTAGCCCACTATTAATCAAACTCCAGTGATTTAGTTTTGTCAACGACACTGCTGCGTTCGCTGCTTGATCCACATTAGATCCACCTGCAAGATACAAAAAGAATATACTTGTCCATGTATTAGCACCTACACAAAGTATAATATCTTCAAAACCTATTGCCACACGTACACCCTTCAAATTTGACTGAACTATCAAATTCTTTATTGTACTATCTGATGGTCCGCCTATCGCAGTATAGCAACCTTCCTATTCTGTCAAGCCCTTTTTTTAGATTTTTCAAGGCTTTGACGATTTTTTTATATCTCAAAACAGAGCCAATAGTGATGGATATCATAGTATCAAGTACTGAATAATCGATTTTGGGGGTACAGCGAATACAG
>JAFXXN010000036.1 GCA_017542245.1 Lachnospiraceae bacterium | reverse complement strand
TTTAACATATTGCACCTCCATGACAAAGGGGAACCAACTTCATTATACAGTCAGTTCCCCGGTTGAACACTTCGATTAATAGGTCAGATTGAGTATGAACTATAGAGGTATTCCTCGAACGGTTTTCGCTTTATAAGACGTTTGCTTCCGTTCCATACCACATAAGGACAGTTTTCGTCATTTGTCATGATCCTCAGCTTGTTGATGCCAATGTTGAAATACTTGGCTGCCTCTTCCAGTGTCAGCAATGCCTTATCAGCTATTGCCACGTCTTTAGTGTTTTTGTTTTCCATAATAGGACTCCTTTGTTAATAGATTTTGCCTTGGGGGGCAATGTAATGAGAGTCGCTATTGAGTGGCGATAGTATTTAAGTGTGTGCACAAATCGTCGAATTCCATGTTGTAACAAGCAACGCATTTGTGTGCACACAAATACAAAGCAACTTGTCAGGGGAACCCTGAGACCCGTATATAAGATCGAAAAATCTTCGATGAAATTGAATTGCTTTGCTAAAAGCAAAATAGGGTTTTAGGGAAGCTTTCCCTAACAAGAATCTGCGACTGAACGTTCAGACGCGTTGCTTGTTGCAACATGGAACAGACTGAATTGAACGTCCAGGCTACAATTATGTGCTTCCTTACTATTAAGTTCTGGGAAACCCGAAATGCGACATCATTTTTGAAAGAAGTCTGAGATTTGATACAGATAGTCTTATGGCTGACAAAAATATAAGCCTTCACTATTACCCACTGGGAAACCATAATTGCGACATCATTTTTGAAAGTAGTCTGAAATCTGACATATAAAGTCTTAAGGTTGACAAATAACATAACCCTCTACTATTAACTTCTGGGAAACCGGAAATCGGACATCATTTTCGAAAGAAGTCTGAAATTCGATACAGAAAGTCTTAAAGTCGACAGGGTATAGTAAAGGTCAAATTAAATGTTCCTCTATATATACGTAGGGAACTAAGGCAAAATGATGGGTTATTTTCGAAAGCTGTCTGAAAATTGACATAAGTTCCAATGAATCTGACAAACAGCTTGTAAAATTCTCGTTCCTGTTATTACGTAATGTGAGCGTGTGAAAAAGGGTAGCTGAGCTAAAAGAAATCTGAAACGTGATATAAAGAGTCATGAAAATGATGTGTTTGATATAATGTAGTCGTTAGATAGGAATATTTTAATTTATTCATCATCCTTACTTACACGTTACCAACCTGTTATAATAAAAATAATAAATTATTGACAACCAGTCACCCGCAAGAGCAGATATACTCTGCTGAAATAACGAGGACATGATATGTCAGAGAAGACTTTTGCAAACAGGATCGATGATGCGATCAGAAATGAATGGATAAAGGTTTACTATCAGCCTGTAATCCGCACACTTACCGGCGAATTGTGCGGGTTTGAGTCATTGGCACGCTGGATAGATCCTGAGATGGGTTTTTTGTCTCCCGCTGAGTTTATCGGAGCACTCGAAGATTGTGAGATGATATATAAGCTCGATATCTTTATGGTCGAGAAGGTTTGCTACGATATTCACGAGCGGCTGTTTCAAAATAAGGAAATTGTTCCGGTTTCCATTAATTTTTCCAGACTGGATTTCCTTACATGCGACATGCTTGAAGTCGTCGAAAATGCAGTAAACAAATACGATATACCGCGTGATTATCTCCACATCGAGATAACGGAGAGCATGATGATTACCGACGGCGATTTTATGCAGGGAGTAATCGAAGAATTCAGGAAACGCGGATATGCAGTCTGGATGGATGATTTCGGAAGCGGTTATTCTTCACTTAATCTTTTGAAAGATTTCGATATTGATGTAATGAAAATGGATATGTCTTTCCTGTCATCAATGAACCCGAAGTCAAAAGCCATCATGAAGTCGCTTATCACCATGGCAAAAGATATCAACATCATGACTCTTGCAGAAGGTGTTGAGACAGAGGAAGAAGTGGAATTTCTGAAAGAGATCGGATGCGGAAGGCTTCAGGGGTATTTTTACGGTAAGCCGCTGCCTTTGGAAGAAGCTTTCGCCAATCTGCGGGAAAAGGGAATAGCAACGGAAGAACGCAAGTGGAACCACTTCTACGATGCTGCCGAATCACATGTAAGAAGCACGGATACTCCTCTTGAGCTTGTTCTTGATGACGGCAAGACCTTTAAGACGCTCTTTATGAATGATGATTTCAAGCTCCAGTTTTTCGACGATCTGCCGGAGCTTGATCAAGTCGACAAGAGGCTTTATGTACCCGGATCTCCGCTTTCGAGGAAACTTCGTGAATTTGCAAAGGCCGTCGAGAAGAGCAAGAAGCAGGAAACGTTTTATTTTACGACTAACGGAAATTTCTTTTGTATCAGATGCCGTACGGTTGCCGAATATGACGGGTATTATATCGTTAAGGCTTCCATAAATAATTTGTCTATCGATGAGAGAATCGAAAAAAGAGAAGGATTTGATATTAAGCTTCGTGAGCTGAATAATCTTTTTGTCGTAGTTCTTATGTTCAACCTCGAAGAGCAGAGCGTCACTCCGATACTCGGAAGATTCAAGTTTTTTAAGGGACCGGAGAAAATGGAGATGCACAAGTCGACAGAGATCATGGCTAATGCGATCATCCATCCTAATGACAGGCAGCGATATACTGAATTCATGAATGCTGATACTTTTGAGGAACGTGTCGGAAAATCTCCGTTCGGTTTCATTGAAGAACCATTCAGATTTAAGAATGAAGATGGCAATTACCGTTGGGCATCAACCACAATTTTGATGATGCCCGGTTCAGAAGGCAAACAATATCTTTATTGCGTAAAACCGTTGTCACCTAATACTGCAAAGATACTTTCCGAATATGGGACAGCAGTCGGAGAACACTTAAATTCAGATGAGTTTTCGCTGCTCTGGTACAACATTATTTGGAATTCCAGTATAAAGTTTTTCTGGAAAGATAAGGATCTTAAATATCTTGGCGCAAGTAATGCATTCCTTAAGTATTTCAAGATAGGATCTGTAGATGATATCATCGGCAAGCGTGGTGAAGAGATGCCATGGCATCTTGAGCAAGGTCATTATCATAGTGCAGAGAAAAAGGTTATCATAGAAGGTAAGAATTATTACGTTGAAACTTGTCAGTGTCTAATTGAAGGTGTAGTTCATAATACAGTAACTTCGAAGATGCCCGTATATCGTGACGGAGAGATAGTCGGGCTTATGGGCTATATAATTGATGTTGATGAAGCCCGCAAAAATCTGGGCTTTGATGCTGATTCTTCCAAGACTGATGAAATAACAGGCCTCGGGAATACTTTATCTTTTGTCGAAACGATGATAGATTTTTCAAATCAGTATCACATGAACGGCAAAGATTTCGGTCTCATAGTACTCAAAAATATCAAATATCAGAGAATACTTGAAGCCTATGGAAAGCCTATTTCTGACGGATTGCTCCAGGCTATGGCTGATGAGATCGAGGACGTGATCAAAGATTCCGGCATGATAGCGAGAACAAAAGAATCGTGCTTTGCGGTAGTAATGCATTGCTCATCCTGTGATGAACTTATCGGAAAAGCTGAGAAGCTGAAGAGCAAAATAGAAGCTATCACTAATGTTGACGGCATGGAAGTCACAATTAAAATTGCATATTCTGTATGCATGCGCAGTGATGCTGGAATAACGGATGAAGGTATGTATGCAAGTGCATTAGATTTGATAAGTAATGCAAACCCGTAAAGAGAAGAGATTGACCGTCGTCAATAATGTTTTAATAAAACGTTGGAACAGAAAATAAACAGTAAAATGGACTAAGATATGGAAAAACTAATTACAATATATAATACAGAATACGCTATCCCAGCAGTGTTTTCTTATTCCCAAAAACACGAAAAAATGCCAGCGGTAATTCTATGCCATGGAACAGGATCACATAAAAATGAAGTCGGTAATTTGTTTGCAGAATTGTCCAAAAGATTATTTAAAATCGGCATTGCTTAAATTCGTCTTGATTATGCAGGATGCGGTGATAGTAAGGCTTGCCAAACGGAATTAAGCTTTTGTGGAGAAGTGAATGATACAAAAAAAGTATATCAGTATCTTTACACGCAGGACTTTATTGACTGTAACAATATTGGTATTTTAGGATTTAGTCAAGGAGCCCGTGTAATGGCAGAGCTATTAAAAGAAGTCCATTCGATAAAATTTGCGATAAGTTGGTCTGGTGCATGTCATGATGGTATAGGAGTGTTCAAAGGATGGTTCGATGAGTATTATCAAGAAGCATTGGAAAACGGTTATGCAAAGATACCGATGTTTTGGCGAGAGAACTTGCTGCTTTCAAAAAAATGGTTTGATGACATTCGTGATACAACTCCAATGATGGGATTGAGAATGTACGAAGGTCCTATATTGGCTATAGCTGGCGACAAAGATGAACTGGTTCCCTATTATCATGCAAAAGAAATTGTGGAAAACAGCAAAAATGAAAACAGCAAGACTGTAATCGTAAAAAACTCCAATCATACTTTTAATGTTCTAATGCCTAACGAATCTAAAGCAAATGATGTTATTGAGCAAACCATACAATGGATAAATAAGGTTTTAATGATGAACAGGTAAAAATGATTT
>JAFXXN010000035.1 GCA_017542245.1 Lachnospiraceae bacterium | reverse complement strand
CTTCCCCACGGGAGTCGGGTCATTATGATCAAGTCGCCAACTATAAACAACATGCTCTTTGCCATCTGAATCGGGATACTTGAACCGATATCTTCCATCCGGCATCTGCATTTCGCCGTTATGTAAAATTCGTCCTTTCTTATCTCTCCTTTTCTCACTCATATTTAGCCTCCTTTCGAAAAAGAAGACTATCTTGGTCAATTGCATTATATCACTCGATAGTCCCCTTCGCCACAGTAACAGTCAATGAATAGGCGGATAAATCGACGATGTTTCATCAAGAAACCTTTCGAATTTCACCCTTTTGATTCTGTAATGTGAACCTATCTCCAAAAGGAAACCTTCATCTGGGTAATCATGAATAATCTGATACAAACTCTTTATTCCAATTCCATAATAAACAGAAGCCTCTTCCACACTTAAAGCGTACTTAACCCACACAGGAATCTGCAATCTGCTATTATGTTTATCTTGTGCATTTGTAGCCATAACATCAACCTTTCTGACTTACACGTTGTCAAACATAATCAAAATGCATCTATTATTTCCTGTGCGACATCGGCAGCCCGGCAGTGGCTGACGAAGTTCACTAAGCTTAACAAGCTCAGCGGGGCATCATTAGAGATCGCCCTAATCTCGTACTACTCATGGATTCAACACATAGTCACGTCTGCCGCAAACTATCGTATCGAATCAAATTGCACTCATATAATTATGAATGTTTCTGCAAAATTTCGTTGAATGCGTTGAGCGAAATAATCATTTCATTCTCATACAAAACACGGTAGATATCTTCCTTAATCTTATTCAGGTCATATTCGTATTGAGTATGAGTCTTGCAATTAGGACAATAGGTATTCTCCAAGTCTCTCAATTCTCCAACCACTTGCCCAATAACCTTGTCCACCCAAGTACGCGCCTGGGCACATCCAAAATGAACATTCTTAGCATTCTGGACATCCCCTAAAAGTGCTTCATTTTCCTTCTTAAGTTCTTCAACTGAAGGAGTTTGTGTTTTACTACTCTGTGCCATATTTGGCTCCTTTCCGCAGAATTATTCCGCAAAAACCAATTAATAGTAACTGATAATCTAAACTTCCACCTTATCATTCCCCCTTCCTTTGAGCAAAAAAAGAGCTCCAACACATGTACATAACAAAAACTGTTATATATATGTGTTGAAGCTCTACAGGATTTTATACCTGAGACATCCTCCGACCAGAAGACTGCTCCGCTCTATAGATTATCCATACACTGCATCATAGGCTATAATTGACGGCCGATCATATGACGCCACGCCAGTGTACTTAAGTAGATGCATCTCTACACCTTTATTGATAGCACAAAAAATATAATATTTCAAGAGTTCGATACAATTTTTTATTTTTCTTTTAGCTCGACAAGCGAGCTTTAATTCCATTTAATTTATAACCAGATAAGACAATGAATTCTGCATATTCTCCCAGCGGTAAATGTGCGCCTAATAGTTCCTCGGGACAAGCCCGCGGTAATTTATTAATTCTATCGTTACAAAGTTTTCATCTCAGATTCCCCCTCCCCTACGTAATCCGTCGGATGAATTTATGCCTTTTCGATCCACCATAGTATATACGACGTGGTGTGATACCGGGGGATAAATAATCCGACGTACCGCGTGGCGATTCTATGCGGTTTATGACGGTAGAACGACGTAGGACGGCGTTTCACGTCGTACCTACGTCATAGTCAAATCCCTTGATATATCAGCCACATCCTCTGTTACTAAGATAATACGGCGTATTATGTCAGAGGAGATAAAAGGGCATAAGGGGGAGTGACACGCAACCGCTCCGGCCCTTGGCCAATTATATTTTTTTGCGTGGCCGGCACAGCCGGCACTCCCCTCGTGACACCACCGCCTTTGGCCTTGGTATCACATAGCAACAATGCCCCAGTTTTGAAGTATGACAGCCTCGTCGCCTAAAGGAATAAAAAGAAGCCCATTGCGTTTTTTCACAACAGACTTCTTAAAGCTTATATATAGTTATCCTGAGAAATTTATATACTCATCATTTTATTGTAATGATCTATATATCCCTCAATTTCAAACACTTTTTTAAATGCTGCACGGAAGCTATTATAATCAAATTCCTTGATATCAAAAATGTTTTGACCTTTTGAATGTGATTCCCTGTTCATATACCTATTGAAAGCCATATAACTTGTTTCTTGCAATTCGGGTTTTTGAAACACTTGAGCAAAGTCCTGCTTTTCCACAAAGTTGAAAAAATACTCCATCACATTTCTCATACAGTTTGCTATCAATGCAGGAGCCTGTTTTTCATCTTTTATAATATGCCAATATGCCTGATAATCGTTTTGAATATCCTCATATTTCATATCTTCAAAATAGCTGCTCTCTGTATTTTTGCATATTCTAAATAGTTTCTGTGTTTCCTTCCGCTCTTTATGATTCGTATTAGTTAACTCATAAAAGAAATATAGACTGTGCGTCAGTATAAAAAGTTGATCATATTTTTCAGTCCGCAAAAACTCGTTATGAATTAATCTTCCGATATTGAAAACATAAATATGTGACAAACTGGATATAGGATCATCTATCACTACAATTTTCTTGTTTGAAGCTTTCTCAGCGGTTGATTCCCCCTTACATAACTCAATGAAATAGAGAAAGCTGATTACCATTTTTTCTCCTTCACTCAAGGTTTTAAAAACATCTTCATTCGAATCATCACGTTTTAGCCTATATAATGCCTCCTCCTCGGAATACTTTTCTATAGTAAAATCCGTAATTCCTATATCAATCAGTCCATTCTTTATATTCTCTACCGCCTCATCAATATTGACTGTTTTCTTTCGGTTCTCCTCTATAAGTGCAGTATTTGTGTTAATCTCAGATATTTTTGTTTGTATATCCTTTTGGGCACTTTTATCAGATTGCGCATATGCCTTCTCATTTGCTGTATATAACTCAATCACAGAATTATAATCTTTACGCATTAACTGCCAAAATCTATCCCTGATTTTGCTCTTAGAGCCCTTTATATCAGCAATTCTTTGATTGTACAAAGCAATTTCGCTGTTAGCATTTTCGATAATGCTGTTGACAGATTCTATTATTTCCTTTATAGATTGCAGTGAAACCTGAATGCTTGGAGTCTTTGCCTTTTCTCTCAAAGTGCTTAGGTTTTGCTCTGATACAGCGCCAAGATTCGAAATAAGATTTTCTAACTCTGTTTTCTTTTTTTCAAGAAAAGCATCATCTTTAATTGAATCCAGAAAATCAGACGCTTTTTTAATCTCCGCATCGTATCTTATAATCATCTGCTCAATCTGGGATTTATCTTGATTATAGCTTTCATCAAAATAAGCACTAATCTGGTCAATAAAGTCTTGCGAAATAGTTTCCTGCTGGCAGAAAGGACATACTCCTTTTTCTCCATCTATATGAACATATTTAATTCCTTCATTAACCCAGTCCGAATTTTCTAACGTTTCAATCAACGAAGCTACCGAACTGTTCTTATTACCAACTATAACCTTAGACAGCAATTCTGACTGTTCAATATCTTCAGTATTAATCAAGACTTTTGATATTAACTGCCTACTCTGAGCTTCACCCTGAAGTTGCTGAGCTTCTTTCTTTAAATCATCTACAGAATAATCAAGCTCACCTTCCGGCTTTTCCAAAGAAACAAGATGTTTAAAAAGGGTATCCTTATTTCCTTTTAGCCCCTCTAAGCAAAACTCTAAAACCCTATCTCCGCCTGTGTATTCCGTCTTGATTTTCCATACTTGTTTCTTGTATTCTTCAATCTCATTTAAGTGCTTCTGCCCATCTTTTGCCCTCTTTTCCTCAATTTTCCGCTTTTGCTCTGTCAACTTTTTTACTTCAGCACTAGCAGTATCGATCACTTTTTGGGCTTCAGCATTTCCCTTGGATAATGTGAATATTCCATGTATTCCCTCTGGTTCATAAAAGGTATCCTGAACAAATTTTTGATTATAAACCAATATTGTATCGTTATCCTCGAGACCTTCTATTTTACATTGTGAAAACCTTGATTCCGTCTGATCATAAAGAAATTCTGAAAAAGTACTTTTCCCCGTTCCATTTAGTCCGTATAGCAAGTTTACTTTTTTGTCAGTATCAAGCACAGCCTCTTTTCTATAACTTGCTACCCCTTTTAAAATAATTTTTGAAATCATTGTAATTGCCCCCCAATGTTTTACGCCGCTATCGCGTTATCATTTATGCTTTCTATAACCTTCCGGATTCCCATCCAGACGTTCAGATCTGTAAATATCTCTACTACGCTTCCCTGATCCGTGAATGGAGATTCCTGGAGCACGGACAGATCTTTCATCATTCCGTTATGAACGATATACTCGACAATCTGATTCACAAAATATATCTGCCTGCTATCAAGGTTAGCCCCCTCCAAGTACTCTGAAAAAGCAGCCTTAGCCGCATTCATATCAAGACCAACAATCTCACGGACAAGCTCTCCCAAAGGCTTAGAGCCATATTCCTGCTCGTATTCTTCCTTTGTGCCAAGTTCTGACCAAAGGACCTTTTCCAACGCTTCTATATCATCGTGAGACAACGGAATATTGGACTTAAGCTTCTTTATCGCCTCATTATCCTGGTGTTCACGGATATAGTATTCCGCCTTTGCTTTGTAATTCTTCAAATCATCGTTCTCAAGCTCCGACTCCTTCCATTTGACATCAAGGATATCATCCTCAAAGTTCGTATCGTAACGAAGCTTAGTATGAGGGATATACTTCATGAGATTACGAAGTTTTTCTCTGATTTCTTCAAACTCATTAATACCGCAGTTATCGATATAATCCGTGTGAAGAATCTTATCAATAAGTTCTGCCTGAACCTTTATCTCTGGAATATTAGCAACACTTGCAATACCCCTAACACGCTTAAACAAATCACTGCGAGCTTTTCCATATTTCTTACCCACAAGGTATGCAAGTTCTATTCCGTACATAAGGGCGTCAAAGCGAACCGCACTTGCCTCGTCATCGTTCGGAAGAATCAGAGGAGCAAGTTCTTCACGTACTATCAATGTATCTTCATATGTCAGTGTCTGGTAATTGGCCTCGTTTGAATACAAGTCAACATACTTCAGATGCTGTCTTACCGCATAATTTTCACGCGGAAGTTTCTGCACCTTACCGGTCATCATTTCTACCAAGGCATTACGATATGCTATAAGCCTGTCTACCTGATATTCTAGATCCTGTAGCTTATATGTAATTTCGAACTGCAAGTTAAAGATTGCTCCCTGAAGCGCAATCATATTAGCAGTAGGTTTTCCCTTGCTCATGCGGAAAAACTCAAAGTTACCGCAGAAATCAAAAATGTAAAACTTGCTCTTGTCTTCCCCGTCGATAAGTCCCGGACAAAGCCTGGTTCCACGTCCGATCATCTGCCAGAACTTGGCATAGCTCATTACCTTCTTAAAGAAGACAAGGTTTAATACTTCTGGTACATCGATACCGGTATCCATCATATCAACAGATATCGCAATCTGAGGCAGCTTATTAGGCTCAGAAAACTCATCAATAAGAGTCTGGGCATAGTTGATCCTATTGTCGATTACCTGAGCAAATCCATTCAAATGCGGGTAATCCTTATTAAAGATTTCAAGAATCTTCTCCGCATGGTCATGGTTCTTTGCAAAAATGATTGTCTTACCAAGCTTCTGACCATAATCTATCTTGATCCCCTCTGTCATAACAGTGTGCAGTACCTGACGGATGGTATCTTCATTGAATATCCATGAATTGAGCGCAGACGAACTGATAGCCTCTGGAACATCTCCGTCCTCCATCTCAAATGTGCTCTCATAAATAGCTTTATCTTCATCGGAAAGGTCCGCATAAACGATTCCCTGTTCTATAAACTTAAGCTTAGTTTCTACAGACAAGAAATCAACAAGATATCCGTCGGTTACAGCCTGACCGAGCTCATAACCGTATGTAGGAACTCCTGGCTCCAATTCGAATATTTCATAAGTATTCTTATCAATATCGTCTTTCGGTGTAGCCGTCAAACCCACCAACGGAGCATCAAAGTAGGTAAAGATATCTCTGTATTTGTTATAAATTGACCTGTGCGCCTCGTCAGAGTATGTCAACATAGGTCTAAAAGTTTTTTCGGACATTTTTCCGGATGGCAGTTTTTTATAGGCTTCTGCATTCTGTCAACTTCTTTATGGTTCCTTCAAAGTCCTCCTGAATGATTTCAACCTTCTCCCCAGACTTATGATATCCATCAATAATCTTCCTGTTGTCTCTTTTCACCTCTTCAATCGTGCAAAAGGAATCATCCAGTCTCACCTCTATCTCAGAGCCATGTTCTTTTATCTCATCAAAGTGTGTGTCAATATATTCATCCGACATGGCAAGGCATATAAACTGTATCGACCGAATATACTGCTCATCGAAGTCCTGTCTCCAATAGAACGGCACATAGCATCCTTCGACAATAAGATTCTGCTTGTTTTCAATCACTGTCTTTATCATCTCACGAACTATCGGCCAGAGATATTGGGTAAGATCATCGTCGTCTTCAGGTGTCAGATCCGTATTTCCACTTCGTATTAAACCCATCTTCAGATGGTCGATGGACAAATATGGGTATTTGTATTTTTCAAGCATCCTTTGTGCCAGAACCGTTTTCCCGGTGTGCGATGCTCCCGTTATCAGTATAATCATTTTCACTCCTAAAGATGGAATTGTCAGTATCGGTCTCCATATTCCTTTCGTGCTTCCGCTGTCCATTTAGATATGAAGTCTGTCTTTGCATCTGTATATGCGTCCCGGTTATGTTCATATTGTTTCCAAAGCCTGAGTTTCAATGCTTCATATTCTTTTGCCACGTCAAGATGCTCATTCAAATAGTCACGGAAGTACAATTCATCATTGTCTCCGGTGTATCGCAGATGGATATGATATACCTTGTCCGCAAATCCATTTTCAGTATATCCCTTATTGAGTGAGATCCGGTTCGCCTCGGCGGACATGACGGTAAAGCCGTTCTCTTCTAATATCTGCGCTATATCTTTCATGTCAGCGCTTTGAGGAATCTCAACCATCACATCAATGATATTCTTGGCCCATATTCCCTGGATGGCAGTGCTTCCGATATGACTGATCCGATCAACAGTCTGATCGGATAATAGTCCGGTCAGCATCTCCTCAATCTCATTGAAGCTGTCTTTCCACTGATCATCGTGCGGCACAAGAAAGATAGGAAATAATTCCCATAACTCTTCCAATGTCATTTTAGATAAATCTTTTCCCATGCCAAAGGTCTCCATAAACTAGAATTTATTTTAAGCTATCACGTTTTACCTTCTTAAGCCTTACTATCATTACCATAGGAATTTCTTTGTTGGTTTTAAAACATTCTTCATAAAATCCATCAATGACAAATCCAGCTCTAAAACAAAGGTTAAAAATATCT
>JAFXXN010000034.1 GCA_017542245.1 Lachnospiraceae bacterium | reverse complement strand
TTGCCTTCTTCTTCTGAATTCATTGATTATCTGAACAGGCATCAGTAACTGTGCAGCAAAGAAATTGGCCTCAATCTCGTAAGTGTCATAATTGAGCTTATCGTTTGTATCATGTTGCCGGAGAAAATGGCCTAATTCGTGTGCAAGGCTCCACTTAATTCTTTTTGGAGTAATCGTCCCGTCATCTCTATAAATAATGATGTTCCTTCCTCCATATTCAAACAGGCTTGCATCCTTACTGCCAAGGCTTTCAATATTGAAATACTCTGGATCAGGCAGCCCAAATTGATCACACAACGTCTGAACATTGTTCTCCTTTATGCAGTTAACATCCGCGTATCTCTTTATCACCTTTTTAATTGAAAAGGGAAAAGCTTCTATCACTGTAGAAGTAATTAATATCTCATTTGCTAAATCATAGCAGGCTCCGAAGTCAGGTTCTTTTTTAGATGTCATCATCTTCCTCCTCAAACTCAAAAGCCTTTTCAAAAACTGCCTTAAGCATTTTTTCGGCTTTTTCCAGTTCTTCGTCATTAAGTTCAGACAATCCGCGCTGAATATAATTCAATTTTTGATTTGTATTGTTTGGTGTCTTTTCATCATAACCAAGAAGCGTATCGATGGAAACGCCATACAATTTAGCTAATTTTAAAAGCACATTATTTCTCGGAATAACACCTTCGTTTTCCCACATGTTTACACTTCCCTTACTTACGCCGACCGCCTCTGCAACATCATTCATTGACATCTTTAAATTTTCCCTAAATCTTTTTTCGTTTCTCCCAAATACGCTCACCTTTCGTCCTCCTCTTCCTTTCTTATCGGCTAATTAAATTATACTCGTGCAATTTTAATGTTGCAACTGTTTTTAGCGTTTTCCTACAAAAAAAACAGTTACTGCTCAGTCTGAACACGTAACTGCCAATCATTATAGCTATTTATTAACCGAATATCCCGGTATCTACATGTGATTCCGGAATGTGTTTGTATAGGCAGCCATCTGGCCATCTCTCATTCACTACATATATATCGTAACTTGGTTCTGAATCATTGAAGAATGTACCGTAGCTATCTACGATCCACACTTCTCCATAAAGATATTCCAATTCATCAGTTTCACTGTTGCAAATTGAAAATCTAACCCTATCGCCAGACTGGAATCTCGGTCTGCCCGGCGTGCCTTTGTTTGGATTTAAACTATTAAACATATTCGTTCCACCTTTCCCGGGAGAAACAGATACCCATTATCTGTTTCTCCCGAATCTTTTTACATTCAACTTGTCTGTATCGGCTGAACAAACAAGTTTAAATCAGTTGGAAATACAAACCAGTGTAAATTCCATATAACTGATAAGTTTCTGCAGAAGTCAGTCCTTTTGACAGATCATGGCTATCTACAGTTCCTGTCCAGCACCCCAGAATTCTTCCCTCTTTAATGAATGCCACATAAGGAACATACATCTTGTCGCTCTTCAGAAATTCCCTGAAGTGTTCTACTGTCAGGTCATATGTGCTGTTCCCTTCAACTCTTTCTTCACGGGCTACATCCACATAGTAGATGGAAACAGCATCGTTGTTGTTATAGCTGACTGCGCCAAGAACCGGTTTTGCAGCGGTACAATAGGGGCAGTCATTAAATCCATAGAACAGGATTGCACTGTCATCATCCCAGTGATTCATGGCTTCATCGAAACTGATCACCTCCCAGTTGACTGTATCATCGTAGCTGGGAAGTATCTTGTGTTCCTCCTGCCTGTTATTCAATCCAAACAGAAATCCAGCTAAGAATGATACAATCAGAATAATCGGAATCAGGACAGTTTTATTAACATTGGCAATACTCTTCATTTTATCTTACTCCTCCATAATGAATTCATAAGATTATAGAAGTTTTACCGTGCCCTTACCCAATTCCTTTCAAATAATTCAGGAATGGTGGTTTTGACGATATTATTGCTTTCGGCTTTAAGCCCATTGAAGTTGAGGACCAGGTTCTTATTCACCTTAACGGCTGTTATCAGATCTTCATCAATGAAGTTATTATAGACCGCATTGAGAACCCTGCCAATTATCTCCTGTCTTGAAGCATCAGGATACTCGTTCAGGATCTTGGCATATTCTTTTCTGACCACCGGTTCAGTGATATAGATATTGGCTATCTTTTTCTCCCAGTTGGCTTCTTTCAGATCATGGTTCTTCATTCTTAACTTTGCCTTGGTATCGAAAAACTCTTCGGCAACGATCTTTGCCCAGGTAGTTCTTCCATACTTATTCTTATAATCATAGTTCTTGATGACGATCCCCTCACCGATCTTGTCTTCAGGGACGAGATAATGGTTATTCTTCATCACTTCGATCAGCTGCTCTTCTGTTGGGTCTTCAATAACTGCCAAATTTGGGATATAAGGCAGATCGAACTCTTCCAATAAAGGAACATACTCATCAAAAGACAGATATCTCCCACCTTCATCTCTTGATTCGAAGACGTCGAAGATATAGAAATGCTGCCAGGCGGTATCGTTGTAGTATTTGATGCTGTGAGGTATTAACCATTCGCAATAGATATAGTGATTTGGATGCTTAGCCAGATATTCCCTGACTCTTTCATCTCTGATGGCGGCGTTATAGAAACCGCCGTTATCACTTGTCAAAGTCAGATCTCTCTTTCTGCTTCCGGCATGAACGATACCGTCATCACCAAGATACAGAACGCTGTTAGTTCCATCTATCTTTGGCTGGATGTAACACTTACCATTCAGAATGCCTTCAACTTCATCTCTTCCAAGTTTTTCAATGTGCTGATAACTCTTATACTGCATTGTCTTTACCTCCTTCCCCGTTTACAAGACAATCATATCCGTTTTCTTTATTTTCAAAGGGTAAGAAAACGGACATCGCTGAGTTGTCTTATTATAGGTTGCAGTATCCCTCCAAACACCTTTTTACTTAAAAAAGACAATAAGAACTCTATGAACAATCCCTAATATAACAAGATGCAAAGGATAATACAGATAAAATAACCATCTATTACCTTCTCCTCGCTGTTTATTATAATTAGCCAGTAATGGTATTGATAAACACACATATAATTGGAGAATTCTATATGGAAGTAATGTATCAGTCATTATTGCAGCAACGATTCCGCTAATAGCGATTGCAATGGCTTGATTTTTAAATGACTGTCTGCAGAAATACAAAACTGCAGGCATTGCTAAAGCCACTGCTCCCCAATCTGCATGAATACTACATAAAATCAGTAGAATAATAGGAAGCAATTTCCCCCAACCAGGTATTTTCTCTGTTCCCAGCAGTTTTATTAGTAAAATCGATAGTGTCAGCGGCCACATTACACTTGTATATAACATGTGATATGGGTACCCTTCATAGAAACAGTAAGCAAAATGAGATATTACCGCAAATACCAGCATTCTGCCGAAATATCCTTTCCAACTTTTGGTATAGTAACAACCTTCCGCTACAAAGAACCACATTATCGGAGCAGTTATTCTCCCAATAACATGCATAAAATAGGAGCAAAAAGTATCATTTGGGAGAATCCAAGCAACATGATCTATGGTCATTGCTATAACTGCAATCTTCTTTAGTGTATATGCATCAAGGCTTTTCATAATCTACCATTCCTTTGATAGATTATAGAAAAAAGGGCTTATTGCCCTTACGTTATCTCAACGACAA
The DNA here is from genome assembly GCA_017542245.1 of Lachnospiraceae bacterium. Classification (GTDB taxonomy): domain Bacteria; phylum Bacillota; class Clostridia; order Lachnospirales; family Lachnospiraceae; genus RUG11977. The sequence goes on along the minus strand of JAFXXN010000034.1, from coordinate 3,098 downwards.
ATTTGAATTATCTTTTTATCTCTCGAATCATATGATACTCATTCAGTAATGTTCCGTCTTTCAAACGTACCGCGTTGATACCGACCCCGGTTATCCTGAAACCCATTTTCTCATACAGGGCTCTGGCTCGGGTGTTCCCTTCAATAAACTCCAGTTCCATTTGAAGTATATTTTCATTATTCTCCGCAATTTTGATAAGTTCCTGGAAGAGTCTCGTCCCTATTCCCTGGTTCCAATACTCCTTAAGCAATGCGATCGCAACACTGGCACGATGCCTTGTCTTAATTCTGTTATTCCATGTAATCTGACAGTTACCTGCTACTTTTCCTTCCACGATGCAAACAAGCATCGCCTCGGTTTCAGAACTGTTGATTCTTTCAAACAGCTCTTTCTCACCTTCCACGGTGTATCTGCTGCATTCTTCAGGATATCGGAGAACAAAATCGGTCTCTTCCGCTGATTTATACAGGTAATCAAGCATACCCTGAATATCTTCTTCCTTCGGACTTCTTATCAGGGCTTTTCTTCCATCTTTTAGCGTAAATTCAAATTCACGAATGATCATAACTGTTCCTCCATAAGCTGAAATATATCTGTCACTCTGGTGATAGTTCTTTATTCATCAGAAGCCTGTGTCCATCATCTCTGTATATCGCATAACCCGAATTCTCATAGAAATGAAGTGCGGAGAGATTCGTCTTCTCAACATGCAGGCATATCTTAAGCATATTGATCTCTCTCGCGTATGATTCTGCAGCTTTCAGGAGTGCTGACCCGATGCCTTTGTTTCTGTATTCTTTTGTCACCGCAAAATCATTGAGATAGATGTAATCTTCATTTTCATGGTAAACCTCAACCGACAGGAACCCTACGACAGTTTTATCCTTGGCAACAAAAATTCTGTCTTCATCACTGGTCCAGAATTTATCCAGATCTCCTGCTTTGTATCCTTCAGCTTCTTCTGTGTGGTATATCGTCTGAAGCATTTCCCTATATAATTCGCATATTCTTATTTCATCGGTCGCAGTAGCCTGCCTGATTATATACTTCATTTTTCCTCACATTTTCAGATTTATTTCTATTTCCTGACCTGTCTTATTTTTCTGGCACCTCTATAATATATGACATGTCATTTATATGTCTTACACGATGTTATCCATCATCGCCAACGATCATATGAGATGCCCACCCATGCTTCTTACATTTTTCCTACCACTTCATTTTTTATTATACATTGAGCGTATGATTCTACGGAAAACTGGAAATGCTGCTGTAAAAATGCCTAATATCGTCAGTAGTGTAATAAGATACCACTCACCACTATATGAATAACGGTTAGTCACAAATGGTTGAACCATAAACAAGTATGAAAAAACCATAACTGTTACCATAATATATATGATTTGTATTATGATAAGTCGATTATTTACCGGTTCTTTTTCTTTCTTAACAAACACTTTATGAAAGTGCATGAAATGATTCAATATCAGCATAATAAATGGAATCAAGCATGCCGAAATGTATTCAAGAGAAATCGTTTCATTTATTGGTAATCCAAATCGCATTGGATAGTTTGCGATACATGCCAGAATATGAACGAGGACAGCATCTGTTAGAACATAGATTATTACGTTTCCTGTTCTTGCCCAAAGACATAGCAAAGGGCAGAGCAGTAAGCTTACATAACCAAATGTAAGTATGATTCCATGATATGAATCATTATTTGAATAATTACCATACCATTCGGGTTTTCTTTCAACAAATGATTCAAGAAGAAACTTAGAACTTACACCATTGTTGATGACAGGGACAAAGCAGACAAATATCACTATAATAACTGCTAAAGAAAACAGTATCAGATGGCTGTTTTTGTTATCAATTGAATGCAGTTTTAACTTTTCGATGTTGATCCTAGCATTTTCTGAAGAAAACAAATTGTGATGGACAACCATGAGTCCCAAAGCATAGAGTATTGAAAGAACTGGAACCGGTGTAATTTTACGCATATTGTCTGCTTGTGTTTCAAGAGGCTTTATTAGGATAAGATTACTAATAAGAAGAAAAACAATGCCGATCAACAACACATAGCTAATCACACTTATAAAACTTATCTTCTGATCACACAAATTTGTTGAAATACCATACAAAGTCAATAATACAATCATTATCCAGAAATTTGAATCAGGGAGCATGGGCAGACTTATAAACAGGCCACCTTCTATACACCATGGCAAAAGAGTAAATACAATCAATCCCACTGCTATAAGATCAATAATAAGTTTTTCGTTAATTGCTTTCTGCCTGCTCAGCTGATTTGCAGACAGGCTTACTGTTTCCTTCAGCAGATCTTCTTTTTCCTGTTCGCTTTGCCCGCCTCCCAATAATTGATTAAGTGATATATGAAGAGTTTCAGATATAGGTATCAGCAACGATATATCTGGCATAGTTACCCCGGTTTCCCAACGGGAAACAGTTTTGTTGGAAACATTTAGTATCTCAGCAAGCATACTTTGAGTCATATTCATTTTCCTTCTCTGAGTCGCAATAATCTGTCCGATTTTTATTTGATCCACAATCTCAACCTCCTTCTATCATCAAAGTATTGCACATTCACAAAAAAAACAATCCCAGAAATCGAGATTTTTCCATCTTTCCTTTTATCGTGTTGACTAATAGACTGGATTTTTCTATATTCCAGTTTTTTTATTCTATCCTATCATTTTACAAATACGACTTGACAGATATTAGCAGGTTTTTCTTCGGATTAATTTTAACATATTTATAACTGTAACAAAAGAAAAGACCCTTTTCAGGATCAGTTCAATTCGTCTTACTTCAATGCATCTGCAAATTCATCAGCTGTCAGTTCAACTTCATCAGTCTTGATGTATTCTCCATCCATCTTCTCATCCTTAAACAAACGGAACACATACTCTGCTGTGTAGTCAACTCTGATTGCCTTTTCTCCGGCATGAGTACATTTCCTGCTGTGCCAGAACTTATATCCTTCATATGAAGATCCTGCCGGCATGCCAATCAATGCACTCTTTTCGGTTTCTGTTAAAACCTTACCTTTGATGAATGAGCTTAACCACTGT
>JAFXXN010000033.1 GCA_017542245.1 Lachnospiraceae bacterium | reverse complement strand
CGAGGTGCTGAGAAAAGTGGCGGAGCGGAACAAGGGAAGGTTAAAACTAAAAGTAGCCGGCTCAAAGTATCTTGCTTTTGTATCAGATAAGAGCAAGCTTCAGAACCTGGAATATATGGAAAATTATGTTCATAAGATAGGGGTATCCACTTATGAAGAACTTGAAAAATATAGGCTCGGGGTAGAGCCAAGGTACAAGGAGCTTATAGCCGAAAGGCAAAGCCTTGAAAAAAAGACGGAGTATTATAAACACCTGCTGGATCTCTATAATGATTATGAGCCATATTACAAGGTTCACGCAGAGGTAAGTTCAAAGAGAGGAATAGCTTATTATAGGGCTAAGAAAAAACATTCCATAGAACTTATGCAGTATGAGGTCAAAAGGAAAGCAATAAAAGATGCTATCGAGGGAACTAATAAAAATATCACACCCGGTAAATGGCGGGAAGAACTTAAAAAGATTGACGACAGCATAGGTGATATTGACAAAGAATTCAATAAGGTATGCGAGGAACTCGCCCGCGTAGAAGTTCTTGAACACAACAAGAAAGAGCTGAAGTTATTCTTGGAAAACGAGAGCCATAAAATTAAGAATATAGAACGTAGCAGAGAGGTGAGATAGACATAGGACTTTTTGACAGTTTTTTGTTTACATTTATTATGATTTAGTATATAATAATTGTTTACAAGGTGGCATATATAAAGTAGTATGTCACTACATAAAAGAGTCTAAGGAGGTAAAGGTATGAGGTTAGCAAAAAAAGGCTTAGGGTTATTGTTGACTTTAATTTTGGCGATAACCTTGATTGGGGTTCAAAATGTATCTGCAGATAATGCTACTGTTCCTGATTTTACTGTAAAGGCAGTCAGCAAAGGAACGGCCGCTAAGGTAACCATTAAGAAAACAGCAGGTGCAGCTGGTTTTGAAGTATACGCTTATGGGAAGAATATAGACGATACACCGTATAACGGTGATGTTGATACTTCGTTTGGTCATGTTGCTGAAAAAGTAGCTGATATACCTAAGGATGGCACGGCTGAACGAACAGTTACTATAAAGTCCCTTCCTGCAGGAAATCTTAAATTTTTTTCGGTTTCTGCGTGGTTTTTTTGCAAAAAATGGTAGTATATTAATAGAGGATAAAATACCTGAAACAGTGCTGGCGGCAATGACCATAATAAAATCTGTAGCCACCAAATATATTCAGTAGGAGGAAATATATACTATGAGTAAAAAATATTTTTCAATTTTTTTCGTTTGTATTTTGATTATAAGTTTATTAACGTAGTCTGTTTTCGCCCAGACATATGATATGCAGTATTCTATAACGACTCCGGATGATGATGTAGAGCATGCGGAGATTTATGATGAGACGTATGCGGTATTGGAAGATGAGGCTTCCGATTCCGATGAAAGTCAATTGATATATGATTGCTCCGAGCATGATATCGAGGCTGACACGCCTTTAAGTACACCAGACATAGCTAATATAAATGAAACATATACGATCGTAAGCGATGCAGCTCAGGTGATGACTGTTAATATGTCAAATGTTGAGTCGGTATTTAAAGTGAGAAGGATGCAGGAATTCCATATCAAGAGTAATGAGTTATATATTACTGAAAGATGTGATTATGATGGTGATAATTCCCAAGACGACTTTGCGATTTTAAAGTTTACTATTTCAAATGGCGTGGCAAATTATACTTCCGGTAATTACACCGTAATAAAAAATGCCGGACATGGAGAAACCTTAGATTGTTATACATATAATAATACATATTACTTCTTGGTTGGATGCAAAGATGCTGATATGGATCTAGGCACGGGATATGATCATTATGCATTGCAGATTGGACGTGTCGAGTTTTCGGCAGGAGCTGTGTACAATTATTCTTCCATAAAAAGGCTGACGGGATTTGGTTATGCAAATCAGAATAATGTTAATAACGGAACTCCTCTAAGGGTAGCAGCAGCAACATCAGGGGACAAAATAGTATTTCGGGCATTGCTTGAGAAAAATTCGGTTAAATATGTACAGTATTCTACATATAGCTTAAGTGCTGTAAATAATGCATTATCAAACAGTGCAAGCAGTTATATTTCTTTTGCATCTGACAGTACCTTGCAAGGAGCGCATCTATCAACAGTGTATACTACATTGGCATCATCTGTTAGACCGAGAGCATCTTTCCAAGGAATAGAGGCATCACCATCAAGTATTTATATTGCCGGAGGAGTGGAGACAGATGCTTATCCTAGAATAGCAAGTATCAGCATGACGAATGGTAGTTTTATCGGTGGGGTCGAAATAAGAGGCTACGTGAATCAGAATGGAATTACTGTATCATGTGCAAATAAGGAAATAGAAGGTCTATATAGAACATCTGACAAAATATATTTTGGAATAGTAACAAGCATTTCCAATATTGTGATTGTTTCAGTTAACGCAAGTGATTTTTGATAATCCTAAAGGAAGCGCTGAGTAATGGGAGGTTATTGTACTGATGAAAAGAATGATTTCAGGGGCATTTCTGATGCTTGTGGTTATGTTGGCTGTAATTCCGTCTATAACCGCAAAGGCGTACTATGAGGAGGAAATTGTTGTTGCATACGAGAAGGACGGTTATGCATCGGTTTCACGTTCTTCTTTGGATCGGTACTCTTTGTTTGTAGGCGAGACCTCGAAATATATTACAGTTTCTAATTCTGAGGACGGTATGGAGTGGATATGGAGCAGCAGTAATGGAGGTGTTGCTCAGGTGGCACCCGAAGGGCTTGTAACACCCGTTGGTAAAGGGACTGTCCGATTTACCGGTACCTGCAGATTTGAAGGCAAAAAATATACCATTAAGTTGAAGCTGTATGTCAAAAAACCGAAACTGGCAGTTAAACAGGTCATACTTGCAAAAGGACAGGAGATAAGCGCCAAGGTAGTACGCGGGCTTGACGAGACCGGATTTGAAACGGAAAACGGAAAGATTGCTACTGTCAGTGAGGACGGGATAATAACGGCAAAAAATACAGGAAGCACAGCCGTTAAGATTAAAGCAGAAGATGGGAAAATATACAGGCTGAAGGTCAAAGTAAAGAATGTTAGCAAGGACGGCTATAATGATGCTTTAAAGGATGCGGAAGGGAATCCTATTCTGAGGTTCAATGCACCGGATGAAGCGCTGATGCACGGGAAGATCATAAAGAAAAGCAACAAATACCTTAAGCGTATTTCGGAGGATTATTGTTACGCAGAAACGGAAGACGGAAGCTTCATAGCGTTGAATCTTACAAAGGAACCGCTTCCCGAACTGGCTGAGATATATGGGAAAACTGCTGAGATAACCGGAAAAACACGGCTTGGCTATCTTGGAAAAATGAAAGGGATTGAAAAGGTGCTGCTTACGGATACAGTCGATTCCGTTTACCCGAATCTGCAGACAGGACAGGGGGCTTTTTATAACGTATTTGTATCGTATGTATTCCAGTCACCTGAGCTTGACAGCGAATCGTATATCCCGATGGCTGTAATGTGTAAGAACGGATATTATATCACACTGTATGGCTGGATAAACGGAACGAGTGACTATGATGAAATGACAGGCTATCTTTTTGGACAGCCGTGAACACAATAAATAACTGTTTTCCTGCAGGAACATATAAGATAAGGGTAAGATCTTATGATGAATCGCATATACTAAGTGAATTCAGTGCTGAAAAAACGGTCAAGATTAAAGCAGCTGCTAATGGTTATAAGAAAAAGTATGATTTTTCAAAAGTAAAAGCTGGAGATATTATCAAGTTTGGTTCTTTTGAACAGGATAACGATTTTACAAATGGTAAAGAACCTATAGAGTGGGTAGTCCTTGCAAAAGGCAAAAAGACTATGCTAGTTATAAGCAAAAATACCTTAACGAATCTGCCTTATAATACAGAACGTAAGGAAATTACTTGGGAGAACTGTACTCTACGTAAATGGCTGAATGAGTCGTTCTATACAAATGCTTTTAACAAGCAGGAAAAAAAGAAGATAAAAGCCACAACTATTGAAAATCAGGATAATCCCAAATATGGCATAGAAGGCGGAAAAGATACTAAAGATAAGATATTCCTTCCTTCATATGATGAAATGACACAGTATGGATTTGACACAGGTGCGGGCTCTTATGATCAAAAACGTCGTGTTACACCTACTGCGTACGCCATAGCAAAGGGAGCGGCACCTTCGGATGTTTATCCTACATTAGAAGGTGCACCTGCATATGCATATTGGCTTCGTACTATAGGTGGTACAAGCGAAGGTGATTATGCCGCATATGTAAATCGTGAAGGCGAGGATTACGCATTTGGAAATGTCGTAGATATTAGATATGGCGTACGTCCTATGATGTATATTAGTATTAAGTGATGTAAACTGAAAAAACAATTACTGAGAGCACAGTTATCCTTGATAGCCGTGCTCTTTCTTTTGTAGGGAATGGATAGGATCCGTTCCCTTTATTCATTTTTTAGGAGGACTTATGGAACAAGAAAAGCAAATTATGACAAGCGAGATCGATGAATCCCAGAACAATGTAGTTGATTTAACCAATGATACATCGGAAACAGAGTCATGTATGGTGACCAGAACCATAGATAAGACCACATATGTGGTAGGTCTGCACTTCAAAGAGCAGGGAATGACCTTTCCAGAAGTGCTTAAAAGGGTGCTGAAAGGGGCAGGCTGAGAAAATATTGTAAAAAAGTATAAAAAATCATTGACAACTTGTTTCGGGGTAGACTACGTAGATCTTCTTTATATCCATCAGCCGGCCGGAAACTGGCTCGCAGGATACAGACTGCTTGAGAAGGCTTATAAGGAAGGCAAGGCAAAGAGCATCGGTATCTCTAACTTTGAAGGAAAGTATATCGAAGAACTTGAAACGAAGTGGGAGATCGCACCCCAGTTTATCCAGGTAGAGGCTCATCCATATTTTACCCAGAAGGAACTGCGAAAGACTCTTGATAAGTATGGGATCAAGCTTATGAGCTGGTATCCGTTAGGACACGGCGATAAGAGCCTGATAAATGAGCCGATTTTTGCCGAACTTGGAAAGAAGTACGGAAAAACTCCTGCGCAGATCATTCTCCGCTGGCATACACAGATGGGATTTGTGGTGATCCCCGGCAGCAAGAACGTGGACCATATCAAAGATAATCTCAATATTCTCGATTTTAAGTTGACGGACGAAGAGATGGCTAAGATCGCGGAGTTTGATAAGAATGAGAGATATTATCACAGGACAGATGAGCAGCTGGTTCAGTTTGCAGGTTGGAGGCCGACCTTTGAAAAGGCGTGATATTAATAATTTAATAACTATACAGCGCTATGCGCAGGTATAAGAGAAAATCTTATCCCTGCGCTTTTTTGTTTTCAGAGAAGACTCATCCCTTCTCTGTTTTTATTTCTTGTAATCCCGTTGCTACAGTTTTACAATAGAGAATCTGGAAGAAAGACAGTAGTGAGTAAGTGGCTGTTTTATGTGTTTTATCCCCTTCATCTGATTCTGATCCGGCTCATTTTCTAAGTTTGAAATAGTTTGACTGGAGGGTATATATTTGGTATACTTAAATATATTAACTTACAGTTTTATTGACTAAGGATAATGGAAAATAGTGAAAAAATAGTGAAAATTTTATGGAATTTTCAAGGCCGTTCTGCTATAATATCATTGAGGTGAATTAAGATGATTAAAGTGGTTCTGACAAATGAGATATTAAAATATATAACCGAAATAGATAAAAACAGATACAAGGTTTCTTCCGTAAAACTACCAAGGTCTGTATCAAGCAGACTGCGTAAGAATTCAAAGAAGAAGAGTTCATATGCTTCAAATAAGATAGAAGGTAATCCCCTCTCTGAAAAGCAGGTTGATGAAGTAATAGAGCGGGATGAAAGAAAGCATTTCCTAAAGCCGGAACAGGAAGTGCGCAATTATTTTCTTGCATTGAATTATCTGGAAGAAAAGGTAAAAGAGAAAGAGCGTTTT
>JAFXXN010000010.1 GCA_017542245.1 Lachnospiraceae bacterium | reverse complement strand
TAGATGAAGGGTTTATAGATGGTCAGCTTTATTGGCTTGCCAAATGGCAGGAAGCAATGACAGGATTTACAGAAGGGCTTTAAGGATATTATAAGGAGTTTATGACATGATAAGAGTACTTTTTATCTGCCACGGGAATATACTAAATAGATCCTGAAACACTTGAAAAACAAGGGGTTTGAAGGTGTTATATTTGATATTTACACCTTTTTTACACCTTTAGAAAAACGAATCGTATAGCTATAAAGGAAAGCTGTTCCGAAAGTTATAATTATGAGATCGATATAGGGTTGTTCATTTGAGCAGCCCTATAATTTTTGTAAACCTCGGTAAAAATGTCAAGAATACCGATGAATACATTAACGAAAATTTCCTACCTGATGAAGCATTATCATTCAAACAACGTGCATATATAAAATATAATATAAGCACGAAAGTAAAAAATATACTTTACAAACGTGCGTATATAAAATATAATATAAGTGCGTTTGGAGGTGATGACCATGAATAAGATTGAAAATCTTGTTGATGAATCAGGAATGATTACAACAAAAAAAATAACCATAAACAATCAGTCAAAGGCAGATTTTTATAACTATTTGAAAAAAAATAAATTTGAACAGATTTCCCGTGGTATTTATGCGTCACAGGAGGCATGGGTTGATCCATTATTGGTCGCTCACATGAGATGCCCTAAAGCTGTGATATCTCATGATGCAGCGTTACATTATTATGGATTGGTTGACAGAGAGCCTTCAGCACCAACGCTTACCATTTATTCAGGATATAATGCAAGCAGACTTAAATCAGCAGGCTATAAAGTGTTTTTTGTAAAAAAGGAATACCTTGATACAGGCAAAGTGGAAGTTATAGATTTGGATGGCAATGCTATTCCGATGTACGATCTTGAAAGAACAATGTGTGACCTTGTCAGAAATAGAAATAGCTTCGAGATTCAAGATTTCAATACTGCTCTTAAGGCTTATGCCAGAAAGAAGGAAAAGAACCTTACCAGACTATTTGAATATGCAAAGCTGCTCCGAGTAGAAAAATTGATGAGGTCTTATATGGAGGTACTTTTATAATGGGATTAACTTCTGCACAGGTAAAAGGAAGAATTAAAAATATAGCATCAAAAAATGGTGCAGATCCAAGAGTTCTTATGAGAATCTATATGATGGAGAGGTTTTTGGAGAGAGTATCACTTTCGGCCTATAAGGACAACTTCATCATAAAAGGCGGAATGCTCATAACATCAATGGTTGGCATTTCAGTGAGGTCAACTATGGATATTGATACAACAGTAAAGGGCCAGGATTTAAGTTTGGAAAATGCACAGCGCATAGTGAGAGAGATAGCGGATATCCAGATTGATGATGGAGTATCATTTATCATTAAAGATGTGGAAACGATAATGGATGAGATCCAATGCATGAACACTTCGTCATCATAGATGGCGAAATAGTATGGTACGGTAGTATGAATTTTCTTTCTCGGGCTAAAGATGATGATAACTTGATACGCCTAAAAAGCAAAGATGCAGCACAGGAATTAATGGAAATGACTTTTGGATAATTCAATACTAAGAATGGAGAGGAAAGAGTCATGATTAAAGTACTTTTCGTCTGCCACGGCACTCTACCAACAGATGGGCTGCAACCCCGGTAAATAACAGGGTTTGAGAATACTGAGTCATCACATTTGCACCTTGTTTGCACCTTTTAAATCAAACGATTCTTTGAGGCTTCAACACAGCTTTTTTGGATATTTGTAAAGAAAATCTCAGGGGCGGATGAAACCTCTGCAGGATAGGCTTCCGGGGAACAACAAGGGAGTCGCGCGTGCAAAAATGCAAAATGAAGGACGGAGCATGACTCTAAGACACAAAAATTAAAAACGAAAAAGCTGTTGATAATTTACGAATTTGGTGGTATACTAAACCAGGAAAGAATTTATTAACACAAAATCCGGTTTTATTTTGGAGGTGCTGGGTATGAAACTTCTGAGGATTACAGCGGACGGCTTACCGCTTTTTAAGGAACAGCTTGATATATGCTTTTACGCACAGCAGAGAGTATCAGAGGAACAGAAAGATATCCTTTATTCCCTGTTTTCAAATATATATTTGAATCCGGCCAATGGTTTTATAGGAATTAATGCTTCGGGAAAGACCTCTGTATTGAAGGTCATACTTTTGGCGCTGGGGATACTTAATAATGAGCCGATTAATCACATTGAAACCAGGGATATCCTGGGAAATGCCCCAAAGGCAACTTTAAACATCTTCTTCTACTCAGAGACAAAGAAGGAGATATGTCGTCTCGAAACCATGATCACCTCGAAACAGACAAAGATGGAGGGGATTGTATATAGTATCCTTTCAGAAAACTTATGGTCGAAGCAGGCTGAAGAGGTGATTACTCGTAAGACTCTGCTTGATTTTACTGGAAAGGATCCTGTTATGCTCAGAAGTGGACAGGAGGATTTTCTGCCTGATGATGTCAGCATTATGATCGCTCATAATAAGAAGACCGGGGAGAACATGAGGGTGGTTAATCTGCTGCAATTCACGAATGTCAATGTCCTTCCTTTTTCCGACAATATACCGGCAGAGATCATTACCTATTTGGATCCAACAGTTGAGAGCCTACAGTTTGACGAAAAAGATCAAAAAATGGTCATACGCCTGAAGTTCAGGGGAAAAGAAGAGATCGTGATGAATGATCCGATTCAGCTTAATAATTATTTGTCTTCTGGTACTGTAAAGGGTATGATCACGTTTACGCTGGCTCAGGAAGTGTTACAAAAGGGCGGTTACATTGTCGTTGATGAGGTGGAGAACCACTTTAATAAAGAAATTGTAACGACATTGATGCGCTTCTTTATGGATAGCAAGTTAAATAAGAACGGCGGTACCTTGATTTATTCAACGCACTATCCTGAACTGTTAGATGAATATGACAGAAATGACAGTATTTATGTAATCAGGAACAGAAACGGGATCACGGTTGAAAACCTGAGCACAATCCTGAAAAGAAATGATATAAAGAAAAGTGATGCATATCAGAGCGGCTTTCTGGAAGGAACAACTCCTATGTATGAAGCGTATATGCGGCTGAAGAAAAGTATGGCCGCAGCGCTTAAGTAGGAGGCGCTTATGGAATTAGCAAAGTATAAGGCTTGCATCTGTGAGGGCTCAGCCGAGAACGCCATCATGGACATTCTTTTGGATAATGATCTTCTGATTTTTACCAGAGAGGAAATGCTGGAAGAAGAGGTCATACGCTGTCGCGACGGCAAACGCTTTGAAGAGAAATATTTAAGAAAAGGTTTCTTGGAGAAGATTTCAGTAATCAGAATTCTTGATTCCAGAAGAGAGAATTTTAAACTAAGCCTTTGGGTGAGCTCGTGCGTGAAATCGTCGGCCTTGATATGAATGCAGCCAAAGCAGCATTTTCAGAGTATTTGGAGGGAGCTAACCTCGATAGCCGGCAGATATACTTTGTGAACCAGATTGTCGAGTATATTGTTCACAATGGCATGATGAAAGATCTGTCTGTGCTTCAGGACTCTCCGTTCACAGATCAGGGCAGTGTGGTTGAGATATTTACAGATCTTAATGTCTGGATGGGAATCCGGAAGGTTATAGAAAGCATAAATGATAACGCAATAGCAGCGTAAAAATATTGTTGGGGGATATGCAAGTTGAGATTAAAGCATGTTAGCATAAAAAACTTTAGAGGGATTAAACAAGCGGATTTGACTTTCCCGGATGAGCAAAGGCTTGTTTGCCTCATAGGTCCGGGTGATTCAACAAAATCTACGATTCTTACGGCAATCCATTATGCATTATAGCCCAGTTGGAACTTGTCAGTTTCTTCAAGCGATTTTTATGATTGCAATACAGATGAGCAGATTTGCCTAGAGGTAACCCAATCTACAGGGACATGGTTTTGATTCAAATAGAACCTTGTGGAGCAGAGATTATGAGAGTTATCAATCTAGCTGAAAAAGAAGAAAGCACTGGTAAATGTAGAGTTGGAAGAGGTTATGAGTTTGCTCAAAAAAGTCTTACTTCCAATTGTTGATAGCATAGCAGGCAAGACTATTATGCATCAAAGAAAAGCAGTGAGATATAAAAGAAAATTTAAGATCTGTCAGAACGAGTATCTGATGGATCTTTTTTGATATTGGGCCGGAATAAGTAAAAAAATTGGTTGATATTTATATAGGACTGTGTTACAATAACATAAAACAGCAAGATATAAAGTGCAAATTGCCTATAATCTGCGGAAACTACTCAAAACATTATGTTTCAGCAGAATATAAGCAAAAAGGAGTATAAAATGCATATTGTAGGACGAAAAGTTGAGCAAGATAAGCTTGAACAGTGCATATTATCTGGAAGACCGGAATTTGTTGTGGTTTATGGAAGGAGAAGAGTTGGAAAAACATTTCTAATTAAAGAGTACTTTAATAACAATTTTTCTTTTTACTCAACAGGGCTGCCGGATGGGAAAACACGTAGTCAGTTAAAAGCATTTAATGAAGCTCTGGGAGAATATGGTGACGCCGAAAAGAATATACCAAAGGATTGGTTTGAAGCGTTTAGGAGATTAAGGATTATTCTGGAAAGAGTAGATGTTAAAAAGGATGCAGTTAGCGGGAGAAGAGTAGTTTTTTTAGATGAAGTTCCGTGGATGGATACACCAAGGTCAGATTTCCGTGTAGCACTTGATTATTTTTGGAACAGCTGGGGTTCTTCACAAAAGGATTTTATGCTTATTTTATGCGGTTCAGCTACTTCGTGGATCATAAACAATATTTTGTTTGATACGGGAGGTTTTTACAATAGGGTTACCCGTCAGATTCATCTTGCACCATTTAACTTAAGTGAGTGTGAAGAGTTTTTCAGAAATAACAGTATATCATTTACGAGAAAGCAGATTATAGACAGCTATATGGTTTTTGGCGGAATTCCGTATTATCTGAATCTGCTGGACAAGAGACTTAGCTTGGTACAGAATATTGATAATCTGGTAATTAATTCTCAGGGACAGCTTCATTATGAATACGATCATCTTTTTAGTTCGCTGTTTAAGAACGCAGGAAATCATATAAAGATTATAAGTGCTCTTGCCGAAAAAAGAAAAGGAATGGAACGGACGGAACTGGTGAAAGAATCCGGTGTTTCAGATGGAGAGGGGCTGACAAAGGCTTTAAGAGAATTAGAACAGTGTGGATTTATAAGAAAATATAAAAGGTATTCCTATGAAAAAAATGGTGCATTTTTCCAACTCATAGATCCTTTTGTTATGTTTTCGGTAGCTTTTTTGAAGGATATATCTATAGATTCCTGGCAGAAGTTTTATAAGAGCGCATCATATTATTCGTGGCGTGGGAATGCGTTTGAAGTGGTTTGCTTGCATCATATACCCCAAATAAAAAACAGACTTGGAATATCAGGTATTACCAGTACAGAATATTCATGGAAAAGCAAGAAAAACAAAGGAGGAGCCCAGATAGATCTTCTGATTGACAGAAAGGATGATATAATAAATCTTTGTGAAGCCAAGTATACAGACAATGAATTTGTAATTGATTCAGAATATCAGGATGAATTGATCAATAAGGCAGAAGTTTTCCGGGAAGAGACTGGAACTGATAAGGCAATCCATATAACGCTTATTACAGTTAAGGGATTAAAAAGAAATGAATATTCGGATGTTGTTCAGAACATAATAACAGGTGACGATCTGTTTAACAATAATTGAGTATAATGGTAATTACTAAGATTTAAGAAATAAGGAAAAAGGATATGATACGAGTATTATTCATCTGCCACGGCAAGATATGGAGCAAGTGTGCATTCTGCGGAGCCCATCGGTCGCAGATGCGTTTTAGAACGGCCGCTGTACGTCACTAATCGGCCGGGCAGGAATACATTATTCCACGGTGCTATTGACATGAGCCTCGGACGCATATGATGCAATGGCAAAGCGGCGAGGCATTGAAAACACAGCCTTTGCCTTGGCAAATAGCCTATCATATGCTTCTCATGTCAAGAGCCTTTCGCGGCATAAGGTATTCCTGCCTGATTCGGCCGATTAGAACGCATCTTGACCGATTTACTCCGCATAAGTGACCGTTTGACATCGCCATATGCACAAGTGAAAGAAATGCCGTATTCATGGCTGTTTTAGCTGTTACGGAAGCATGATTTACACCTCGCTTACACCGTTTGAAGGTGGACTCCCGACGGAGGTGTAAAAAAAATGCTACGTGAATGGTTAGAGGATATTGCTCGAATTCAAGAGCTTGGGGAGAATGATGTTGGATTACATTTCCCGCCCAATCCGATTTATTCTGGTAGGTAGGAATGACTTGAATTGTCCATGCACTAAATAAGTTTTGAATAGGTAGGCTTTAGAAAAAAGAGTGGAAGCAAAATGTATATTATTTCAGAGAGAGGGAGTTATGGGTTATGAATATAAATATGGTAATTTTGACAAAATCGTCAAAGTTTGGACAGTATTGCGTGGCAGGAATTGATTGTAGAACGGAAAAATGGGTTAGATTGGTTAGTACGGATGAATCCACACATGGAGCGATTACTTTAGGCGATTTGCGCTTTGAGAATGGTCAATATGCAAATCTTTTGGATGTAATTAATGTTCGTATTATCGGTAGTGATAATAATCCAGCACAACCAGAGAATGTAATAATTGATAGGGATTATTATCTTGGCTATGTAAAAACAATAAGTATAGCCGAAGCATTGGAATTATATAAAGATTCTGAACCGCAATTCATTTTTTGTAATTCTTCGTATTGTTTGGACGAGGAAACAGTTCCGCTTCTGGGAAGATCATTATCATTAGTTGTTGTTAAAAACTTATGTTTTAAACAGCAAGTTAATGATGAGGATAAGCCAAAGACTAAATTGTCTTTTGATTATAATGGGTTTAGTTATTCAAATATGTCAGTAACGGATCCACGATTTTACAGCGTTGAGGACGGGACTGAGTTTGATGAAGCCGTACTTGTTGTTAGTATAGGTACTCCGTTTAGGGGGAATTGCTATAAGTTTGTTGCGGCCATATATCCCCTGTGATTTTTAATTATTTATGTAGGGAGATTGCTATGTTATATACAATAGGTCATACAAACCATTCCCATGAAGCTTTTTTAGAATTATTGGAAAAATATAAGATAACATATTTGTTGGATGTAAGAAGCACACCATTTTCTCAGTTTACAAGTCAATTTAACAAAGATGTTATATCCAAATTTTTGCAGAGTAAAAACATTAAATATTTTCATATGGGTAAATATTTCGGAGCGAGGCCAGAAGATAAGACTCTATATACTAAGGATAATTATCTTGACTTTGAAAAAATGCGAGCTTCTGAATTATTTCAAAAGGGAATGAATAACGTTATTAAAGGACTCAAAGATGGTGAAAATATAGCTTTAATGTGTACAGAAAAGGATCCGTTAGATTGTCATAGAGCAATAATGGTCGCTCGCGGGTTTGAATTAAATGGAATAGATATAAACCATATTTTGCCTGATGGATCATTGCAGAGTCAAAAGGAACTCAATGATAGACTATTGGATAAGTATTATCCGGATAGATTTCAACTTTCATTGATTTCAAATATCAGTGAGATTCCCGAAGATGAATTATTGATAGAAGCATATAGGCAGAGAAATAGAGAAATAGGCTATCATAATGAAAATTTATGAGGAGGTTGAGCAATGAAAATTTACACTATGGGCTTTACACAGAAGGATGCTAACGTATTTTTTACAAAAATAGAAAAAGCAGGAATTCAGGTTTTAATTGATGTTAGGTTGAATAATCATTCTCAGCTAGCAGGCTTCACAAAGGAAAAAGATTTAACTTATTTTTTGAAAAAAATCTGTAATTGTGAGTATCGTCACGTGGTTTCTTTTGCCCCGACGAAAGAGATTCTTGATGCATACAAAAAAGGAACAATTTCATGGCAAGGATATGAGGATAAGTTTATACCACTTATCGAGTCCAGAAGGATTGAAGAGGTGTTTTCTAAGAATTTTGCAGAGTATGATTCCGTATTACTTCTTTGCTCTGAACCTACACCAGAAAAATGCCATAGGAGACTGGTAGCAGAGTATCTGCAGAAAAAGATTAACTGTGAAGTAATACATTTATAGCGTTTGCTTATTCAAATGGCTATTTAAGGTATAAGGCTGTCGAAAAATTGGAGTGGTGTGGGAACATGCGAGTTATTGACCTAGAGGACAAAAGAGGTGTAATAGTACTAAAGATTTCCGAGGCGGACTTGGCTGGAATGTTGCTAAAGTATGATCTTGCGGATGATTCTGATTATAAATATATGGACATTGATTTTGTCGATGCAGTAAGGAATTATTTGCCTGAATACGCGATGGGAGAAGAAGAACGACCTGGAGATTTGCGGGATTATATTCCTTACATCCAAAAAGTTGCGAAAACCGTTTTGAAGATTCCTGAAGTTGAACTTATAGGCGGTTATTTGAAAAACAGTATTCCTTATTCCGAATGGGACCCTGCTGTTCTGAAGAAGTATGAGTGTAAAGGGCTCTTTAGCGAACTGATTCTACATTTTCTTTTACGCGAGTTTTTTCACACGGAGGCGCTTATTTCGAAAATTTACTTCAAGGATTCATTTTCGCATGAGGCGCATGGCTTTGATGCAGTACACGTAACGGAAGATGGCAAATTATGGTTGAGATTAACAAAACGTAGCGGTATATTATCCTTGTAGCGAAGAACTACCGGCGCTAAGGAATGCATCATGCGGGGCGACGAGAAGGTCGAAAGGGGGAATAGAAAATGAGACTGGACCTGAATTATTGGTAATTTCTTCCGGAGAATCTTCATGTAACTTAACAACAACAAACTCATCGACGAGTGACTAGTTCGTGATACAAAATAGCCTCGAACTTATCTTTTTGTGGTAAAACAGTCTATCAAGTCAAAAAATATACACCCGCATGTGAAAAAGTCTCAATTATATGTTGACAATCCGGTTTTTTTGTGTATAATATATTCTAAGAAGAAAAAGGAGGTTTACATCATGCTGCTTCAATTCAATTATAAGAATTTCAAATCATTCAAGGATGATACAACGTTAGATTTAACGGCAACAAAAATTTCTGAATTTAATAACCATGTTGTATCTATTGCAAATGAAAAGGTGTTACCTGTTGCAGCTATATTTGGTGCAAATGCAAGCGGAAAGTCGAATGTTCAGGAAGCTTTCAGATATATGTCGACGTATGTTATAAACTCGCTTGATTATGGCAGTGAATCCGATTCAAAAAAGAATTCAAGATTTTTCAAGCCGACTCCGTTTTTGTTTGATAATACAAGTAAAAATGCAGAATCTTCGTTTGAAGTCTATTTTATTGACTCAGAGGAAAATGGCGCAAAGACTTATAATTATGGATTTACTGTCGATAGTAATGGTGTATGCGAGGAATGGTTAAACTATAAGGCTAAGTCTGCAAGAGGTGATTTTAAGCGTATTTTCTATCGGAATAAAGAAGAATTTGATTTTGTAGGTATTCCGTCCCGAAGCCAGGAAAACTTAAAAATAGCATTGGAAAAGGAAACGCTTGTTGTCTCGCTGGGAGCTAAGCTCAAAATGCCTAAGCTTAAACTTATAAGAGATTGGTTCGTTCATAATGACTTTGCAGATTTTGGTAAGCCTATTGAGAACTTTTTCTTATCTCAGTTAATTCCGGAAGGTTTTGAAGAGGATGAAAAGGTTCGGCAAAAGGTTGTTGATTATTTTTCGTCATTTGATCCTTCGATAATTGGATTTAATGTTGAAGTTATCAAGTCTGAAATTGATGATTCAGAAAAAAAACTTAGGATCGATGCTGTTCATAAAATGATAGATTCCGATCAGACCACATCTATTCCCCTTCAACATGAATCGGCAGGAACACTTAAGATGTTTGCACTATATCCTATGCTGCAGGATGTGTTGTCAACCGGTGGAGTTTTATTTGTTGACGAACTTAATGCCAGACTTCACCCTTTGCTTGTGAGAGCATTTGTTATTACTTTCCTTGATCCGGAGATTAATACAAACCACGCTCAACTGATTTTTACATCTCATGATTCTTGGCAGCTTAACGGCAATATTCTGAGAAGAGATGAAATTTGGTTTACTGAAAAAGATTCGAACGGAATCTCCTGCCTTTTCTCATTGGCTGATTTTGTAGATGAGGATGGAGTTAAAATCCGTAAGGATGAAAATTACGAGAAGAACTATCTGTTGGGCAAGTATGGAGCAATACCGACTTTGAAGCATTTCGATATGTTCAAGGAGGAATAAGGTATGGCGCATATAGAAAGAAACGGGAAGCGGAAAACTCGCGATCAGCTTACAAAAAGAAGAGTACCTGAATTAGGCTACTACTTCATAGTTACCGATACAGAAGAGACTGAACAGAACTATATGTACGGACTAAGAGATTCCGTTCCCAAAGTATTACAGGGCAAGTTGGTCATTAAGGTGATTAAGGCTAAATCTAAAAATCTTGTTGACGAAGCCAGAAATTTAGCGTCCGTTAACCCACAGTATGGTGAGATATGGATAATATTCGATCGTGATAAAGTAATGAATTTTGATGAGATAATCCGACAGGCCGAAGATAAAGGCATCAGCGTTGGATGGACTAATCCATGTATAGAGGAATGGTTTAACGCATATTTTGGAACTATGCCCACATATCAAGATTCCGTTGCTTGCTGTAATGGCTTTGCACAGACCTTCAGAAGAGTTACCGGGCAGAAATACTCTAAGTCGGATAAGGACATATATGAGAAACTTAATCGCTATGGCAATGAAGGACAAGCAATAAAACTTGCTGAGCAGAAATACAACCAACACATATTGAATGGAAATAAAAAGCCGACAGATATGTGTCCTTGTACGACGGTGCATTGGTTGGTGAGAGAAATAAAATCAAAGGTTTCAATGAGGTAATATCGCATGAACGATATGCTGATGAGGACGAGGTGGTTCTTTGTTTGAATTATGACGGAAAATTCGGCCTCAATAATATGAATCAGTATTTTCAAAACGCCAATAATCAAAGTAGAGCATATTCATGGGAAGAATGGACGTTTAAAAAGGGTGATCGTATTATATTTACAAATTCAAAGCGTTCGTCGTTGCTCTATAATAATTTAAAGGGGACGATTATTGATATTGAACTTGAGGAAAGGAAAATAGTATTTGAGGTTGATGTCAAGACCCATTTAACAGAAAAACAGTGTAAATATGAATCATTTGATTACATTAGAAGAACATCAGACGGGACAATAATACGTATTGACGTTATTTCTTGGGATGATGAGTTATCTGAGGAAGATAAGATAAAGACGGTTATACCTTTTCAATTGGCATATGCTGTTTCTATTCATAAAGCACAAGGGTTAGAATATAAGTCTGTCAAGGTTGTTATTCCTCCGAACAATGCTGAAAAAATCACGCATGCCATTTTCTATACAGCCATAACAAGAGCGAAAGAAAAACTGAAGATTTTTTGGAGCGCTGAAACAATGAAAACAATACTTAAAAGTTTTATTGATGAGAATACTGAGCATAGAACACTTCCGGTTATTATTCAGGAGCTGAACGATAAAAATAATTAGATAAAAAATTTGTCAAATATTCTGAGAAATAGGTCGGCTATTTTTATTAAATAATCAAATGATCAAGGTTGCTATGCATTACGGAGCCATTTCTACGGAGCCGGTAAACCCATCGGGTGTATCGGCTCTTTTTTGGTATCATGAAAAAGTCAATACATTTGTTAGACTTATGAAAAGAAAGCAGGAAGATGGTGTGAAAGTAACGGTTGTGACACTTAATCCTGAAGGATATCCTGAAGAAAAGATAGAAGATACTAAAAATCTTGTACAGACACTCGAAAAGTGTGGCATAAAGATTAGGCTCCGGGATCAAATGCATGAGCACTTCGTCATCATAGATGGCGAAATAGTATGGTACGGTAGTATGAATTTTCTTTCTCGGGCTAAAGATGATGATAACTTGATACGCTTAAAAAGCAAAGATGCAACACAGGAATTAATGGAAATGACTTTTGGATAATTCAATACTAAGAATGGAGAGGAAAGAGTCATGATTAAAGTACTTTTTATCTGCCACGGCAGGATTTGAACCGCCTAAAAGAAATGGCGGAAACAAGCCATTTCTTGGCAAGGAAGTATCTGATTTACACCTTGTTTACTCCTTTTGATTTGGGAGGAAACACACCTCTGAAAGAGAGAACCAAAGATATGATAAAAATACTGTTTGTCTGCTGGGGCAAGAAATTTCAATAGAATGAAAAGCATTGAAAATACGGTATTTTGAAGATTTATCAAACGGATTTACACCCCGTTTACACCTTTTGAAGGTGAACTACCCGATGAATGATAAGAGCGCTCTGCGTGATGTAGAGTGCTTTTTTGAATGCCTTTTTTAATAAAAGACCTAATATAACATAGAATAGAAATGTAAAATGATATTACGGCTGATGCGAAATGACTATACAGAGAAAAAAACTCTAAATAGCGAAATTTATCTTGAAAAATGCTTTATTTCGTGTTATAATGAAAGCGCAACCTGGAGAGGAGGCGTATTTATGCTAATTAAAATATCTATTGAAAATTTTAAGTCGTTTGATCAGAAGGAAGAACTGTCGATGATATCTTCCAGCAAAATGCAGGGAAACAAGAATCATCGATTACAGATTAAACAGACTAAATTATTAAAAAACGCTGTAGTTTATGGCGCCAATGCATCTGGTAAGTCTAACCTTGTGACCGCATTTGCGTTTATTAAGGCAACCCTTATGGAGGGGCTTCCGGTTGTCTCCGTTAATGATTTCTGCAGAAATAAGGAAGAGAATAAAAACCGAGAGAGTGTTTTTGAACTGCAGTTTACGGTTGGAGATACTTTTTATGCATATGGTTTTTCAGCAATCCTTAGTCAGAGAAAAATCACGGAAGAATGGCTGTATGAACTTATGCAGGATGGCGGGGCGCATCAACTGTTTGTTAGAGAAGGAGATAGTGCGCCAATTCTGGGAGAAGATGTCAAACTTACAGCTACGGAGAAAAGCAGGTTTAATGTATATTCCGAAGACTTTGCGGGACAGGAGTCAAAGCTTTTCCTTACTGAAATGAATCGAGGAAAGAAATATGATGATAAATCGAAACTTCTGTTTTTCCAAGAAGTATATGGTTGGATTATGAATAACATTATTGTTATATATCCTAATGTTGGTATTTCAAATACTGAAGCATATTATAACGACGAGTCTTTGGATAGTATTAGTAAGCTGATACAAACATTTGATACAGGCGTTACGGAAATTAAGACAAAGAAGATTACCTCAGAAGAGATGGGTAAGATGATTCCCGGTGATGGAGTGCAGGGAATTTACAACCATTTAATGACTCAAATGAGATTGACCGGTATGCCTAGTATACAAATGACATGGAGAGTGGAAGGTGGATTCTTTAACGTTAAAATCACTCAGGGAAATCCGGAACCGGAGATTACTACGCTTGTTTTGAAACATGGTAAAACCGCTTTTGACTTTAATTTCGTGGAAGAGTCGGATGGAACAAAAAGATTGTTCGACCTTATAGATATGCTTCTTACGGATCGCCCGGATACACTTTTTGTAGTGGATGAACTTGAACGTAGTCTGCATCCGAAGTTAACAGAGCGTTTTCTAAAACTGTTCATGGAAGCTCATGATGGCACGAGAATGCAGCTGGTATTTACAACACATGAGGATACTATCATGGATCAGATTCTTTTCCGGAGAGATGAAATATGGTTTGTGGAAAGGGATGCGGATAATGCCAGCAATATATACTCTCTGGATCGTTTTAAGGAAAGATATGATAAAAAACTGAGCAAGGCTTATCTTGAGGGAAGATATGGCGCAATTCCAGTGTTTAAGCAGTTCTCTTTCCGGAAAGGAGAGTAAGAATGCCGGTACACACATATACAAACTGGAATAGTCGTCCTTCCGATGAGATTGAGCAGATAGAGCCTTTTCGAAAGTATTTCTTTATCTGTGAAGGCGCAAACACTGAGACATTCTATTTCAGAAGACTGATTGATTTGAGAAAACAGTTAGGAATTCATCCTCTGATTGATATACGCTTATGGGAAAAGACCGATGAAGACAGGAATCTGTCTTTTGCCAAGAACCTAGTTGCTTTTGCTGAGAAACAAAAGTAGAATCCGGAAAATGAGTTTGATTATGAACGAGATAAGATGGTCATTGTATTCGACGGTGATATCTTTGAAGAGAAAGTGCAAGGATATGAGGAACTTATTACTCAAATCGAGAATACAGATATAGCAGGTGTGACGAATCCGGGCTTCGAATTATTTTTACTGCTTCATATTGAGGGAAGCTATGAAGGGCGTATTAAGGATCATGAGGCAGAGTTTCTCAATATGGACGAAGACGGGAAGTACAGCTATGCCTATAATGTGCTTCGAGAAATAACCGGAATGAATGCAAAGAAAAATCCCGAAATAGGAAATCTTGCGGATAATGTCTTGGTGGCAATTGCTCAAGAAAAACGGATTAATCAGGATATCCACGACCTAAAAGGGAAGGTAAGCAGCAATATTGGTAAGATTATTGAAGAGATAATAAATGAGAAGTGTGCCTGCTGACCAATGATGTGCGGAAGTTGGCCGATTTTTATAAGAAACTGTTGGGGGTAGATAATTGTAGCGATGATGATCTTCATCAGTATATTATCTCAGAAGAGACCACGCTGACGGTATATAATGACGGAACGGTTAAGAATAATCAGAATCAGAACATTTGCCTGGCATTTACAGTAGATGATATTGAAAACGAATACAGAAAGCTGCAGGCGCTTGGAGTGAGGATTATTGAACCGCCAACAAAACGTCCTTGAGGTGCTGTAAATATGAGCTTTTACGATCTCGACAATAATGTGATCTATTTTAGGCAGTTACAAGAGGAATAACAATCATGGATGAAAAGACTTTGCAAGATATATTGGCATTGAATTATGGAATAGAATCCCCGTCTTTGGAATTCTTAAGAGAAGGCGGCACCACTACATATATTGTCAATGGAAGGTCTAAGTATCTGCTTAAGGTTATTGGATCTGCTTTTTCGGATACAGCAAGACAGTCTGCATCTATTATGAGATATTTGGAAGGGAACGGTTTTCCTGTATCCAAAACGATACTTACAAAAAGCGGAGAAACTATTTTTGAAACAGAAGCTGATGGGGAGAAGATCCTGATAGTTCTCATGGACTTCATTGATGGGGACGAGCCGGAACTTGAAAAATGTGCATCCGAAGTAGGCAGGCTTGTCGGCAGATTTCATCAATTGATGGAGGAGTATCCCTCGGAGCTTGTCTACCGCGACAAAGAATTCTTTATAGGTCGATATATTGAGTACCTTCGTAAAAAGAAATACCCACGTATCAAAGAGTATGAGGAACTGGGAGAGCGTTTGTGGGATAAGGTTAAAAATCTTCCGCAGGGGAATTGCCACGGAGATCTTCACAGGGGGAACCTGTTGCAGAATGCGGATGGGAAGATTTATCTTGTGGATTTTGATACTGCTTGCAAGGCTCCAGTTATGTTCGATGTCATGGTTATGTGTGACATGACGGATTATTTTAATCTGAAGCAGGAAGATATTGAGCTTACTAAGGTAGTGTATCGGGAATTTCTTTCGGGATATG
>JAFXXN010000032.1 GCA_017542245.1 Lachnospiraceae bacterium | reverse complement strand
TGATTAGCCATGTAATTACCTCCTGCCACCAGGACACTACACTACTAATAATAACATACAATGATTAATCAGAGTAAATTCCAGATAAAGCTTTTTCAAACTAAATTCCAGTCAAACTGGAATTTAAAATGAAAATTAATTCATTTATGCATGTCCGGATTTTTTTTGGAACTTTCTTATATAGTGTGTCGTCTAATAGGGGAAACTGAAGAATTAAAAAATTATAAAAATTTTTTTTCGTCTGTCACTTAATTGTCACTTAAGTCATTTAATATTTTATTCGGCCGGTGTTTTAAGCTGATACCGGCTTTATAGAGACTTATACTGATTAATGAAATTTACACCTCATCCGGCTGCTTCGCAGCCACCTTCCCCTTTTTAGGGGAAGGCTTAATACGTTAATGAGTATACGTTAAAGGACAGAAATTTTTTAAGGACAGTAAAGATGTTCTGATATGGAGATTATTATGGAAGGAAAAAGGAAGACGGTCATCGAAGTTAAGGATGTAAAAAAGGTGTACCGGATGGGCCAGGAGAAGATAAAGGCCGTGGACGGGGTAAGCTTTACCGTGGATGAAGGCGAATTCTGCTGCCTTCTGGGTACTTCCGGCTCGGGTAAGTCGACGCTACTTAACCTGATGGCCGGGATAGAGAAGCTGACCAAGGGCGAAGTCATCATTAAAGGCAGTTCGATAGGCAAGATGAGCGAGAATAAACTTGCTAAATTCCGGCAGGATAATCTGGGATTTGTTTTTCAGAGTTATAACCTGATAGGCTCGATGACAGCGCTTGAAAATGTTGAGTTTCCTCTGGTATTTAAGAGGGTGTCCGCCAAGAAGAGACGAAAGCTTGCTACTGAAATGCTGAAGGCGGTCGGGCTTAAGGGAAGAATGCAGCATAAACCTAAAGAAATGAGCGGCGGCCAGCAGCAGAGAGTAGGTATAGCAAGGGCGTTTGTGGCAAGACCGGCTATAGTTTTTGCCGATGAGCCGACAGGAAACCTTGATTCGAGGACGACCATAGAGGTCATGGATATGCTTAAAGCCATGGCAAGGCAGAATAAACAGACGGTTGTTATGGTAACGCATGACAGGAAGCTTACGGAATATGCGGATAAGATAATAAATATTCTGGACGGTAAGATAGAGAGCATAGAAATCCAGGAAAATTCCAAAGAAGGCAAATTCATTGAACCGGAGAAGAAAGAAAAGAAAGCTGAAAAGGCCGGATCCGGCATAGATTTGGAACTTGAGACAAAGAAACTTGAAGAAGCCGCCCAAAAGATTTTGGACGAAGAGAATACAAAAGAAGATGTTGATAAGGAAGGGAAAGAATTATGAAACGATTAAGGGAACTATCAAAAATTACGACTGTTCTGGTCCTTGCAGCTATGATTTTCTGCATGTTCGGAAAGACCGACGTATACGCTGCATCCAATTATCTCGTTCCGGCGAAAGCAACGGGCAGGTTTGACTTTCAGATCGAGCCGGGTGAGGTAAGGCATTATCTTATTCCCGTAAAGGTTACTGATGCGGCACTGAATCTGTTTTCATTAAGTGCAGATGCTTCAAATGATGACTTAATGATCTCAAATGTCAAACTTTCGGATCCCAAAAGTACTACCGAACCGGATTATTCCACAGGATTTTTTGTTCAGCACGGTGTAGTTTATAATCTTGAGTTTGATGTTACAGCTTCAGATGCTTTAAAGATAGGATATAATTCTGTTACCTTTAGCGGAAGCGGACATGCTTATTATTCAGACGGAACAAATATGGATCTGAATAATGATCTTCTTTTGTCACTTACTTCTTATACCGCTACAGAGCTTAAGCCTATAGAGGTTGTTGTGGATAAGATTACTCTGGATGAGTCTGCAGTTTATCCCGGTAACAGTTTTACCATTAAGCTTAAGCTTAAGAATACAGGCGAGAGACAGGCGCTTAATACTTATCTGAGCATGAATTTTAACGACAGTGGTATCATTCCCGATTATAAGGTAGAAAATATTAAGGTCGGAACTATCGGAGCAGGCTCCACTGCTTCTGTGGATGTACCCGTTACCGTTCTTAAGAATGCGGAGCCCGGTTTCTATAATATCTCTGCTGTCATCAGCTGCAAGGATTCCTCCGGAACCGCACAGGGACCTTTTGTCCAGAATATGTATATAACCGTTAACAAGCTTCAGGAAACCGAGGAGAAGAAGGAGCAGCCGGTTATTTCTCTTTCTACTTCAGATAATTATAAGATCTTTAATCCGGATACGGAGGACAGCATTAAGGTTACTCTTAAAAATGTCGGAGAAGCCGATGCAAAGAATGTAAGGATCGCGATAAAGTCGGGCCTTGATACTTCGATAGGACTTACAAAGGGTTTTACGACAGATACATTTTATGTAGGTGATATTAAAGCGGGTAAGGAAGCTACAGTCAGTATCCCGGTTATAGTGGCTAAGAATTTCCCTGCAGGTCTTTATGAGATCCAGATGGAGTCACTGTATGAGGATGAGAAGGAAAACGAGAAGACTTCCCAGACCATGACCATGTATGTTAAGGGACCCCAGAAGGAAGCTGAGAAGGAAGGACACGGTTCTGTTTCTATCACAAATGTAAGCCAGTCTCCCGAGAGTCCGGTAGCAGGCGAGAAGGTTACTATCAGTTTTGATGTTGTTAATGACGGTACAGCAGATATCACAAATGTTAAGGTTTCCGGAACAGGCCTTTCATCTTCAGGATTTGAACCTGTAAGTTCCGAACCTTATAAGAAGGTAGGTACGATCAAAGCCGGCAGCAGGGCAAGGGTAAGCCTTACTTTTAAAGTCGGAAAAGATATTCCTTCAGGTTTTAATACTTTAAATGTAAACTGTGAGTATACCGATGAAAACAATATGACAGGTTCTGAGTCGGCAGGCCTTTATGTACTTAATGTTGTAAATGAATCTAAGGAAGGCGATCAGAAGACCAGCAAGCCTAAACTTATCATCAGCCAGTATTCAACCGAGCCGATCGTTGACTGGGATAATATCGGTGAGAATGATGATATTGAAAAACTTCAGAAAGAACTTCGTGCCGGCGGCACATTTGATTTTAAATACAGTCTGAAGAATACTCATGTTACAAAGTCGGCAAAGAATATTAAGATCACTCTTGAGCAGGCTGAAGGGTATTTTGCTCCCACAGAGGGTTCCAATATCTTTTATATAGAAGAAATTCCTGCGGGTGAGACCGTGGAGCAGGTTATCCGCCTTAAGACAAGAAGTGATGTGGCTACCGGTGATTATACTCTTTCCGTCAGAGTGGAATATGAGTATGACGACATGAGCGAGGTTGATACCGAGCGCGGCGGCGTGACTGATGAGAACAGCATAAAGCTTCACGCAGTAGAGAATTACAGACCTGAGATAGAGAATATTTATATCGATTCTTATGAGGGTGTTATGGTGGGTGTTCCCGTTGACTTAAGTTTTGAGTTCTACAATATGGGAAGATCAAGCCTCGGCAATGTATATGTAACTATTGAAGGCGATTTCGCTCTGGCTAACAATGCCACAAAATCCTATATCGGTTCAGTGGGCGGTTATGGCCAGGAGTATTGTAATCCTCAGATCGTAGCTCTTGTTCCGGGAGAGGCAACGGGTATAGTTGTAGTTCATTTTGAAGACAGTAACGGAGATGAGCAGACTAAGACCGCAGAGTTCAATACATATGTTATGGACGGAGGAGATTTCGGAGATTATTATCCTGACTACGGTAACTTAAGCGGAGGTTATTATGTACCGGATTATGAGGGCGATTATGATCCCGATATGGATTTCGGAGATGATTTTGAGGGTGCCGAAGACGGAGAAGGCTCAGGAAAGATCATTGGACTTCCCGTTTGGCTGTTCATCGTTATCTGCTCTGCAGTAGGCGTGGCAGTGATCGTAGTTATTGTCGTAGTTGTAAAGAAGAAGCGTAAGAAGGCTTTGCTTGATGATGAGGATGATGAATAATGAGATTTATTGACCTTATAAAAATGGGGGCCAGAAATCTGTTGAGAAGAAAAGCGAGGACTGCGCTGACAATCATCGGTGTGATCATAGGAACCATATCTATCATGGTTATGATTTCCATAGGTATAGGTATGAACCGGAGTTTCGAGGAATCTATCCTGGAGAACGGAAGCATGACCGTTATCAGTGTAAGTTCGAACTCGTTTTACCAGGATGATAACGGAAACTGGGTAGATAAGAAGCAGGAACTGAACCAGGATACTTTGGAACAGCTGAGAAGTATCGAGCATGTGAAGTGTGTGACTCCGTATATTTATGGTAATGCAGAGCTTTTGGCCAAGAAAAAATATACAACATATTTTAGTATGATAATCATGGATATGGACTGCTATGAAGAGTTCGGATATCCGGCTTTGGAGGACGGTACATATCCAAATAAGGAAAATTCTAAGGACAGGGTATACATTGGTTCACAGATGTATCTGGATTTCGGATATTTTAACGGTTCCCGTTATGTCAACAAGGAGATTGACTTTAACAAGGATAAGGTTGAACTGAAGTTCCAGGGATATGAGCCGAATCCGAAAAAGAGGGAGTTTTCATATGAATTAAAGAATATTGTGACCATCCCTCAGTCCCAATCGGGATATTCCATGACCGACTATTATGCTTTCATGGATTATGATATGTATGTCAAGCTGTATGAGAAGTATGCAAATACTTTGAAGCTTTCCGACAGGAAGAAGGCTCTTGAGAGCATTAAGAAGTTTGAGAACATTCAGATAAATGTTGACAATATGAATAATGTTACTGATGTTCAGGAGGCAATCGAGAAGCTCGGTCTTAAATCCGAGAGTGAGATGCAGTACATCAAACCTATGCAGGACACCGCAAATATGCTGGAACTGATCCTGGGTGCCATCGGCGGTGTTGCAATGCTTGTTTCTGCGATAAATATCGCCAATACGATGATCATGTCCATATATGAGAGGACCAAAGAGATCGGTATCATGAAGGTTCTCGGCTGTAAAGTGGGCGATGTCAAAAAACTTTTCTTATTTGAGGCTGGACTTATTGGCTTTGTCGGTGGTACAATAGGAGTAGGATTAAGCTATTTGGTTTCCTGGCTCTTGAATAAGTACGGAAGTGATATTTTCTCAGGCCTTATGGGCGGAGGCATGTACGGGGAAAGCAGCAATGCTCCGATGAGCGTTATTCCTTTCTGGCTGCCTTTCTTTGCGGCCGGCTTCGGAATTCTTATCGGACTTATTTCGGGATTCTTCCCTGCACTCAGAGCCACAAGGATTTCAGCTATTGAGGCGATGAAGAATGAGTAATGTCAAGCTGTTTAAAAAAACGGATCTTATTATAGTTTTTATCCTGGTGCTGATCGCGGCAGCAGGATTTTTTGCTTTTCGGATTTTTAATTCCGGAGAAGGAAGTATAGTGAGGATAACTGTGGACGGTACGGTTTATGCGGAGGCAGATCTTAATACCGATGCGGATTTTGATATACCGGGGATCAAGGGGATCTGCAGACTTAAGATAAAGGATGGGACAGCGGATATGATCTTTGCCGAATGCCCTAATCAGATATGTGTTAACCATAGTTCGATTTCCGGTAAGGGTGAAAGTATTGTCTGCCTTCCGAACAGGGTTATAGTTGAGATACGATAGAGGATTGTAAAAAATATGAAAGGAGCGGCATATATATGACTGATAATCGTATTAAACGTCTGGCACTGGCCGGGCTTTTGACTGCGGTCATGTTTATTATAGGTTATGTTGAAAGCCTGCTTCCTGCCTTTTTTGCGGTCCCCGGAATAAAACCGGGATTTGCCAATATTCCGGTTATGATAGTGATATTTTTGATCGACTGGAAGATGGCAGCAGCCATGTCTGTTACGAGGATAGTTCTTTCAGGACTGACGTTTTCCGGGATGTTTGCCTGTATTTACAGTCTTGCCGGTGCGTTCTTGAGTATAACGGTTATGCTTTTGCTTAAGAAAACCGGAAAGTTTTCGGTGACCGGCATAAGTATGGCGGGCGGAGTGGCACACAATCTGGGACAGATTCTTGTGGCGGCTTTTGTTGTGGGGAAGGCGGTCTTTTATTATTTCCCGGTTTTGGTTATTTCCGGGCTTGTTTCCGGGTTTGTTACAGGGCTTGTTACAGGAATCATGATTAAAATGTTTCCGGGAAAAAAAGATTGATTTTCTTACCGAAAGGTGGTATTCTTTAGTTTAGGATAATATGATATAAGGGCTGAATCTGCCCTTAAAAAATTTTTATCATGATTGTTTTAAATGGAGGGGTTGTCATGAAAAGAAGGATCATTGGTTTTTTAATGGCACTGATTCTTATAGTTATCTGTATCCCTGGAACTGAATCCAGTTTTGCAGCGGGTATAAAACTTAATAAGAAATCGGCAGAATTAAAGATAGGGGAAACTTTGCAGCTGAAGCTTAAAGGGGCAGCAGGAGCCATAACTTGGTCTTCATCCGATACCAAGCTTGCCACTGTCAGTGAGGACGGTCTTGTTACCGCAAAGAAGGCAGGAGATGTTTCAATAAAGGCTGCTTTTTCAGGAAAGAAATATACCTGTAAGATTACGATAGCAGCAGCTAAGCTTAATTATAAGAAGTATGAGCTTAAAGAAGGAACCATGTTTACTCTTAAGCTTAAAGGGACTGAGGCGGCTTCATTTAAGTCTTCGGATACCAATGTCGTTAAAGTTACAAAGACAGGTTCCGTTACCGCCGTTACTATCGGAAAAGCTGTGATAACCGTTAAGGATAAGGCAGGAAATAAGTATAAGTGTAAGGTCAGTGTAGTATATAATGAAGAATCCCACATTCATACAAATGCCTATAAATCAGCTAAAAAGCCTACCTGTACGGAAACGGGACTTACTAAGGGTGAATACTGTACTACATGCGGTGCGGTTATAGTTCCCCAGGAAGTTATCCCTGCAAAGGGCCACTCTTACGGAGAAGACGGAATATGTACCGTATGCGGTGAGAAAGATCCGAATTATACTCCGCCTCATGAGCACCATCTGATCAATATTTCCAAGGAACCTACCTGTACCGAAGACGGCTATACAGAAAAGGTTTACTGTGATCTTTGCGGAGAGGTTATTATAGCTCCCAAGACTATCAAAGCTTTAGGGCATGATTATCAGAATGGCTTCTGTGCAAGATGTCATGAGCCTGAGATTCATGAGTATATAGTTGAGAAAGCGATTAATCCTACCTGTACAGAGCCCGGAAGAACAGAGTTTATTTACTGCAGATTCTGCGGAGATGTTAAGCAGTATGCAGAGGAGATTCCGCCGCTCGGTCATGAGTATAACGGAGGCCCCACCTGTATCCGATGCGGAGCCGACAAGTATGGGCATATACATACATGGGTTATACAGAAGCCTGTTGCCGCTACATGTACAGAGCCCGGTTTTACTGAAGGAAAGTATTGTTCTTCCTGCGGATATATAGCTTATGCACCGCAGTTTACACCTGCTCTTCATCATAATTTCGTTAACGGAAAATGCACCAGATGCGGTGTGGCAGAAAATATTATAGAAAAAAAATATTTTTGCTTGCTTTTTTATAATCTGTATGATATAATACCGCCTTGTGATATATTATTTTCCTTGCTTCCGTAAAATCGGAAGCCAGAGACCAGAAGGAGGTGCATGAAACTATGAACAAGTACGAATTAGCGTTAGTTGTCAATGCAAAGATTGAGGATGAACAGAGGAACGCAGTCGTAGAGTCAGTTAAGGACATAGTTGCAAAGGCCGGCGGACAGAACCTTGAGGTTATCGACGGCGGACGCAGAAAACTGGCATACGATATTCAGAAGATGTCTGAGGGCTGCTACTATTTCATCCAGTTCGAAGCTGAGCCTACAGCTCCCGCTGATATCGAACAGAGAGTTCGTATCAAGGAGAACGTGCTTAGATTCTTATGCGTTAGACAGGACGAGGAATAATAGGAGGTCCTATGAATAAAGTTATAATGATTGGTAGACTCACTCGTGATCCCGAGATCCGTTACGGACAGGGTGCGAACGGTATTATGATCGGTTCTTTCAGTATCGCTGTTGACCGTAGGTTTAAGCGTGAAGGAGATCCTGATGCAGATTTCTTCGATTGTACTTCATTTGGTAAACAGGCCGAGTTTGCTGAGAAGTACCTTAAAAAGGGAATAAAGATCGTTGTTGAAGGAAGACTTCAGAATGATAATTATACAAATAAGGATGGCCAGAAGGTTTACCGTACCCGTATAGTCGTTGACAGTCTTGAATTCGCTGAGAGCAAAGCTGCTTCAGAGAGTTCGGGTTATACCGGCGGACAGACATATTCGAATAATCAGGCTGCAGCGGCTCCGGCTCCCGCACCTTCAGGTGCTCAGGATGGTTTTATGGAGATACCGAGCGGGCTTGAAGAGGAGTTACCTTTCAATTAGACTGTTGTTGTGCAGTCCGTTCCGGGACTGCTAAAGTAAAAAGGAGGTAGCGGCAATGCCCTATAATAAGACAAATGGCAAGGAGCAGAACGATAAGGATGCTTCAGTAAAGAAGAAGATAGTTCGCAGGAGAAAGAAAGTCTGTGCATTCTGTGCTGACAAGACTAGCGGCGGAATAGATTATAAGGATGGAAACAAGCTTAAGAGATATATCTCTGAGAGAGGAAAGATCCTTCCCCGCAGAATTACCGGTACATGTGCAGAGCATCAGAGAGCAGTGACAGTTGCTGTTAAGCGTGCACGTCAGCTTGCAATCCTGCCTTACGTATGTGAATAATCTATATGATAATATAAAGCTTCCCTTTTGTTGGGGAAGCTTTTTTATTGGTCGAAGATGATAGCTATTTTTTATAATGATTAATACTTGAATATTGGAGGGCTTGGGTGTATACTAGATAATGGTACATCGTTTTTTTGTGAAAGCAGGGATATGCCTTTATGAATATTGACATGATTGATAATATCTGCATGCTTTTAACTGTTGTTATCGGCCTGCTGATAAGTCTTTTCAGATATATAGAAAATCCGAAACGCGGATATCTTCTCTTATCCGTTTATTTTTTGGCGCATCTCTTGAGCGATTATTACTGGGCACTGTTTTCACTTGTTATGAAAGCTGAACCTGAGGTATCGGCTTTTATAGCTTATTTCGGATGGAATGTCGGATATATTTTTTTATTGATCATTGCGTATAAAAGACGCGAGCCCGGGGCAAAGCGCCTTTTTCATCCGCTCATGCTTTTGCCCATTCCCATAAATATTTATCAGTGTGTTATTTATAATTCTTTCGGCGGATATTTTAATAATATCTGGTCCGGATTATTCCTTACCCCTGTTGCGATGATATGTCTGCAATCCCTGATTTATTATTTTAAAAACAGGAAGTCGGGAGTACATTTTCCGTATCTTCATACAGTAATTCTTTTGGAGGTCATTACAGAGTACGGAATGTGGACTTCTACATGTTATTTCTGGGAGGATGACCTGAGTAATCCATATTACTATTTTGCTTTTATAAATTATTTTATCTTAGCTATCCTTGCCTGGGCAATGGGAAAGGATTACAAGGCAGAAGGAACTGTTCCGCCGGAAAAGAATACCGGTGATGTTAAAACACAGCTTCTGCTAAGAGGTGTTGCCTCTGTTATTATCTTTGGCGGCTGCGTAGCCGGTTTTTTCCTTGCAAACTGGATGAAAATCTCTTTTTCCGCAAGTGGGGAAAATGAAGATATGAACGGTATTGTTTCCATTATACTGTTTGTTATATCTGCTTTCATGATCATGCTGATCCTTGGTGTTATTTATATTACTGCTACAAGGATTAAGATATTTAAAAAGAGCGAGAACAGTATTGCTATTAAAAGAAGCAGATTTAATCTTGTTTTCACCTTGCTCATAACACTTGTTCTTATGACCTTTACGGTTATTTATAATTCCAGGATTTTTTATACCGCATCGGTTTCTGCGGTTTATGAATCGGGAGAAGATAAGGTTGCAACGACGGCTACCGAACTTGAGAATTATCTGTCCATTGCAAGATCAACTTTGCAGGTTACGGCAGATACCGTAGATCTTATGGTAAGAAAAGGTGATTCTCAGGAAAGTATACTGGAGTATCTGACCAATCAGACAGAAAATCAGTTCTTACAGTTTGATGAGAACTTTACGGGTATCTATGCATATGTCCGGGGCGAGTATATGGACGGTTCGGGCTGGGTTCCTCCCGAGGATTATGATCCAAAGGTCAGAGACTGGTATAATTATGCGATAAATGCTAACGGAAAGACTATTATAGTTTCACCATATGTGGATGCACAGACTCATGATGTTGTTATCACTATATGTCAGCTGATCTCAGACAGCCCTGAAGAAGAATTTTCGAGTATCCGGAATGTAGTTGCTCTGGACGTTATCGTTAATTATATCCAGGAAGTTACTGCAGAAGTGGATATTAGCGGAAAAGGGTACGCTATGATCGTCAATGAGGACGGACTGATAGTTGCTCACAGGGATTCCGCTTATAATGGTAATAATCTGTGTGAGATTTTTGAACCGGAACTTTTGGAAAATATCATAGATAAAAAGAAAGGGACCATGGATGCTGTCGTAAACGGCGAGGATTGTACGGTTTTCCTATGTCCTGTAATGGATAATCAATGGTATGTTGCCATTGTTATCACTAATTCTGAGCTTTTTGAAGCCGTACATTCACAGGTTCTTATAAATATCCTTGTTTCTCTTACTATTTTTGCTCTGATCTCGTTCTTCTACTATTTAAGTTATAAGAATGAGCAGGTTTACGGTAAGAAGATGGAGGAACTGAGTGTCAGCAAACAGAAACAGGAATATGAGGCAGAGGTTTTAAGGCTTGAAAAGCTGGCTGCCGATGCGGCAAATAAGGCAAAGAGTAATTTCCTCGCGGATATGTCCCATGAGATCAGGACGCCTATTAATGCCATCCTGGGAATGAACGAGATGATACTCCGTGAGGCAACAAATGAAGATATTCTGGAGTATTCCGGAATTATCAGGAATTCGGGCAGAAATCTTCTTGCGCTGATCAACAGTATTCTTGACTTTTCAAAAATTGAAGACGGAAAGATGGAACTTATTTCCGTTCGTTACAGTGTTAGTTTTCTTATTACGTATATTATTAATTCAATCCGTGAGAAGGCAAATGCCAAGAATCTTAAGCTGTATGTCAATGTGGATCCGACTATACCGTCAGAACTTTACGGAGATGATACGCGAATTAACCAGATTATTCTTAATCTTCTTACCAATGCGGTTAAGTATACTCAGAAGGGTTCTGTAACCGTGACTGTAAATAATAAGGGAGTAACGGATGACAGTGTTCTTCTTTACGTGGAGGTTAAGGATACCGGTATCGGCATTAAAGAAAGCGATATGGGACGTCTGTTTGAATCTTTTGAACGTCTTGACGAGAAGAGAAACAGAAATATTGAGGGAACCGGACTTGGAATGTCGATCACTACCAGGCTTCTTGCTCTTATGGGCAGTGAGCTCAAGGTTGAGAGTAAATACGGAGTGGGTTCTGTATTTTCTTTTGAACTTCGTCAGAAGATTGAGAATCCGGAACCGATCGGGGAATACAACCCGAATAACCCGGATGAAGAGGATGATGATTTTTACTGTGAATCATTCCATGCTCCCGGGGCGCGTATTCTTATAGTTGATGATACTAAGATGAATATTACCGTTGCGGTTAATCTGCTTAAGAAGACCAAGGTTAAGATAGATACTGCCTTAAACGGTGAAGAGGCTATAGCTCTTTCTAAGGATAATGCGTATGATGTTATTCTTATGGATCAGCGTATGCCGGGTATGGACGGAACAGAGACTTTAAACCATATTAGGGCCATAGAGAACAGCCTGAATTTAAAGACTCCGGTTATCTGTCTTACAGCGGATGCGATAAGGGGCGCAAGAGAGAGGTATATCGCCGAGGGATTTTCCGATTATCTTACAAAGCCTGTGGACGGCCTTTCTTTGGAGAAGGCTCTGTATAAATATCTTCCGAAAGATAAGATAGAAAAGATTTCTGTACCGGAAGAAAGCAGGGATGTTCCTAAAGCGAATAATGGGGATCAGCGGCTCGCTTCTCTTGACAAGGAAGGGATAGATACTGCTGCAGGGATGAATTACTGTATGAATGATGAAAACATTTACCGGGAGGTTCTTTCGGAATATGCGGTTGAGTCCGGCAGTAAGATGGAAAATATAAAGAAATATTATAAAGAGAAGGATTGGAAAAATTATTCTATATTTGTCCATTCTCTAAAGAGTTCATCAAAGACTATAGGCGCTCAGAGACTTTCCGATATCGCAGCTACCTTGGAGAAAGCTTCTAAGGAGTGTAATGTTGTGGTCATAGACAAAAACCATTTAAGAGCATTGGAGATGTATGATAAAGTGGTGGAGACTATCAGAAAAAACATTAATATCGTGGAAAGCATAAAACCTGAAGAAGATGATGAAATCTTGGAATTTTCTCCGATAGACAATGGATAAATATACAGGGAAACCGCTGTATGGAAATTTTTTTAAAAAAAGTAGTTGACTTTTTTGTGGAATGAGATGTATAATGACGTTGTTTAAGCGATGATGAAAGCTACGATCTGAAAGTACCGATCACAGAGAGCTGCCGTTTGGTGCGAGGCAGCAGAAGGAAACAGATCCATCCACTTTCGGAGCTTCCGGCGAGGAGTCGGAGGGAGGCGACCTTTATATCGTCATAGAGATGTCATGGTTTTCATGATAAATTGGGTGGTACCGCGGATATATTTCGCCCCATATATGCCTCAAGCGTATATGGGGTTTTTATTATACGCACAATTGATCATTATCAGAATAATGATTTCGAAAAAGAAAAAATTTAGGAGGATTTTAAAATGGCACGAGTTTTTAATTTTTCAGCAGGTCCCGCTATGATGCCCCTGCCGGTCTTAGAGGAGATCGCTAAAGAGGTAGTTGATTACCGCGGATGTGGTATGAGTGTTATGGAGATGTCCCATCGTTCTAAGGTTTATCAGCAGATCATAGATGAAGCTGAAGCTGATCTTCGTGATCTTATGGGTATCCCGGATAACTACAAGGTTCTTTTCGTACAGGGCGGCGCTACACTCGAGTTTGCTATGATACCTATGAACCTTATGAAGAACGGTGTAGCTGATTATATCGTTACAGGTGCATGGTCAAAGAAGGCTGCTTCTGAGGCTAAAAAGTATGGTAAGGTAAATGTTATCGCAACCAGCGAAGACAAGAATTACAGCTATATTCCTGATGTATCAGATCTTCCTATAGACGATGATGCTGATTACGTATATATCTGTGAGAATGAGACCATTCATGGTACTACTTACAAAGAGTTACCTAATACAAAGGGCAAGATCCTTGTATCTGACCAGTCTTCAATGTTCTTAAGCAAGCCCGTAGATGTATCTAAGTATGGTCTTATCTACGGCGGTGTACAGAAGAATGTAGGACCTGCAGGTCTTGCTATCGTTATCATCCGTGAGGATCTTATCCGTGAAGATCTTCCTGATTTCGTACCTACATACTGCAGATTTGATACACATGCTAAGAACGGTTCTATGTATAATACTCCTAACTGCTGGGCTATTTATGTATGCGGTAAGGTATTTAAGTATTTAAAGAGCCTTGGCGGACTTTCTGCTATGGATGAGATTAACAAGAAGAAGGCAGCTATCCTTTATGATTATCTTGATTCAAGCAAGCTTTTCAAGGGTACTGTTGAGAAGGAGTACAGATCTCTTATGAACGTACCCTTCGTAACGGGTGATGCTGATAAGGATGCAGCTGTTGTTGCAGCTACAAAGGCAGCAGGTTTTGATAACCTTAAGGGACACAGAAGCGTTGGCGGTCTTCGTGCTTCAATCTACAATGCTATGCCTATCGAGGGCGTACAGGCACTTGTTGATTTCTTAAAGAAATATGAGGCTGAGAACGCCTGAAGTTTTACACCTCATCAGTCGGCTTACGCCGACAGCTTCCCCTCGAGGGGAAGCCTTAGAATGAGATATTTGGCCTTCCCCTTGAGGGGAAGGTGCCCGAAGGGCGGATGAGGTGAAAGCTTCATCAGAAAATATTAAATAGGAGATAAAGATATGTTTAAGGTAAATTGCTTAAATAAGATTTCACCTGTCGGAATGGCAAACCTTACCGACAATTATACAGTAACAGAGAATTTTGACGAGGCTGATATCGTACTTGTACGTTCAGCAGCTATGCATGAGATGCAGTTCCCGAAGACTCTTAAGGCTATCGCTCGTGCCGGTGCAGGCGTTAACAATATTCCGCTTGACCGTTGTGCTGACGAGAACATCGTAGTATTCAATACACCCGGTGCTAACGCTAACGCTGTTAAGGAGCTCGCCATCGCAGCTATGCTTCTTGCATCCAGGGATATCGTAGGCGGTATCAACTGGGTACAGACCGTTAAGGATGACGAGACGGTAGCTAAGCTTGTTGAAAAAGGAAAGAGCAAATTTGCAGGAACCGAGATCAAGGGAAAGACTCTTGGTATCATCGGACTTGGCGCTATCGGCGGACCTCTTGGCAACGCAGCATTAAGTCTTGGCATGAAGGTTATCGGATGTGATCCTTTCCTCAGTGATGCAGCTAAGGCAGCACTTGATCCTGCTATAGAGATAGTAGGAACACGTGATGAGGTTTATAAGAACGCAGATTTCATTTCTGTTCATACTCCTCTTATCGACGATCCCGATCCCGACAAGAATACTAAGAAGATGATCAACGCCGAGAAGATTGCTATGATGAAGGATGGCGTTATCATTCTTAATCTTGCCCGTGACCTTCTGGTTGATGATGAGGCTATGAAGGCTGCTCTTGAGAGCGGTAAGGTTCGCAAGTATGTTACAGATTTTCCGAATCCCGCATCCAGCAATATGGCAGGCGCTATCGCCATTCCTCATCTCGGAGCTTCTACAGAAGAGGCTGAGGATAACTGTGCAGCTATGGCAGTTAAGCAGGTAGTTGATTTTGTTGAGAACGGAAATATTATTAATTCTGTAAATTATCCCAGAGTTGACCTTGGTGCAAAGCAGGGTGTAAGAATTGCTATCCGTTACAATGCAGCAGATGTAGCAGATATGGTTACGGCTGTTAACGGCGCAGGTCTTATCATCAATGCAGTTAAAGACGGAAAGCGCGGAAACGTTGGTTACTGTCTTGTAGATGCTAAGGAAGCCGGAGATGCAGCTGTTGCAGCTATCAAGGCTATCGATGGTGTAAGAACCGTTACTGTGATGTGATTCCGCCAGTGAACATCATGAAGGTAAGATAGAAACGCAGAAGGCGTTTTCGAGATGATACTGACATCAGATAATGGAATATAAAGAACCCCTTGCTCAGGAGTTTAAAAAAC
Source organism: Lachnospiraceae bacterium (assembly GCA_017542245.1). GTDB lineage: Bacteria > Bacillota > Clostridia > Lachnospirales > Lachnospiraceae > RUG11977. Next base: position 24,416 of record JAFXXN010000032.1, on the reverse strand, counting down.
CGGGCAAGGGGTTTACTTATTTTTTATCCGTATTTGTTTTATCGGGATTTCTTAACATAATCTCTGAATAAAACTCATTTTTCTCATGGGAGAAGTTTGCCGATCCATGGTATTTACTTGCAATGGAACTGATGGAGGCAAGACCTAATCCTTTTGTTTCCTTTGATCCGTTTAGCAGCTGGCTGTCTGCCAGGACGGAAGATGAGTCGAAGCTGTTTGTGGCTGATATGTAGATGGCGGTTTCATTTTCATATGTAATGGACAGGTCGATAAACCTGGGCTCTCCCTGAGCTACTTCTTTACATGCCAGGATGGCATTTTCAAGAATATTTCCGATTATAGCACACACATCAAGATTAGCAATCGGTATGACTGAAGGTATATCTACTTCCCAGGAAAGTTTTATATCGTTTTCCTTTGCCTCGGTCATGTAGTGATTGAGAATGGCATTTACGGGAGTATTAAGAGTAAACAGCTTTGAGGTATTTTCCGGAAGAGCATCCGCATATTCACGGATGTACAGTTTCAGTTCTTCATACCTGTTATTCTGGACAAGCATGTCAAAGGTCTTTATAAGGTTTTTAAAGTCGTGACGCTGTCTGGAAGTTTCCACAAGGTACTGAGTCTGTTTGGTATACACGTTTTCCTGCATTTTTATAAGCTGATCTTTAAAGCCGTCTTCATCGGAAACTTTTATTGTTTTAACCAGATAGTAGTACATTATTATAAGGATGAGATATAAAATAAAGAGAAGCAGCAGGCTTATAAAATTGAACAGGATGTTGTTGTTTGCATTTATGGATTCATAGTCACCCGGAATCATGAGGAAATTGATTGCCAGGCATAAAACGGATATTCCGGCTCCGGCATACCAGATCTTTGGCGATTCGAAACTGTTGATGAGCCGGCTTCCGTATTTATATAACGGAAAGGCAAGCAGGGCTGTTACAACAACGCTTAAGATTACCTGAAAGATTATTGCTTCGAAGCTTAGATTATCTATATTTGATGAGGGATGGATCATCGCGTCGAAATAATTTGTTATGTTTGCTATAAAGCTTATGATCACACAGCTTAAGAAGAAAACATTCAGCCGTTTGTGGATAGCGGTTTTGCAGACCAGACTGAAAGCTATGAATGATAATATGACAGCGATGATCAGGATCGGGTCATTATAGGAGAATTTGTAGTTTATGTCTATAAATGATGTGATCGCTATCAGGGATACGAGAAACAGAACAGAGATCAGGATTGTTTTTTTCAGGCTGCAGACAAACTGATCTTTCATGGGAAGTATACACAATACGGCTCCCGGGATAATGATAAAATATGAGAGAAAAGACTCAAGAAAATCCTGCCAGTTCATTATTCAAGTCTCCTTTTTTTCTGTAGTGAACGCTTTTTGGCAAATTTGTAGTTTAGCCATATATCGCTTAATTCTTTGGATTTCTTGACATTTACGGGAACGCTCTCGTCTCCTTCGAGCAGGCATTTTCCGTCAAATATATCTATTATATAATCCATGTTTACGAGTACACCGCGGATGATCTGCAAGAACCTGTTGTCATTTGACAGTTCATCGGCTACGGCGGAAAAAGTCATTCGGGTCTGATAGGAAATGTTTTTCCGGTCTACGATGTCCAGATAGTTGGCATTTGCAGTTTTAACTATCTTGATGCTGCTGTACGGAAGTGCAAGCTGTGTACGGTTTGCATTGAAAGAAAGTACGGGCTCATCGAACCTCGCACTTTCAGAATGAGTACATTCATCGAGAAGTTTGAAAATTCTGTTTTTTTCCGCAGGCTTGCCGATATAATCGAAGGCGTGTACTTTAAAAGCGTCCGGCATATGTTCATCGCTGGTAGTGAGGAATATTATAATGACGTCAGGATCTTTCTCGCGGATGATCTTGGCGGCTTCGGCACCGTTCATTTCCTTCATATATATATCCATGAATACAAATCCGAAGGAATAGGATCTAAAGCTTTCGAGAAAATCTTCGGCGCTGTCGAACTCAGATATGGAGATTCTGATCTGGTTAAGAGATGCATATCTTTTTATCAGAGTTACTAGTTCATCGCGATCAGTTTTTACATCATCTACTACAGCGATATTCATGATTATAGTCTCCTTTTGTCACAGAATCAATCCGTTTATCACTAAACTATTGAAAAATTTATAAAATGCCAATATACTAAACGCGTCGTTACAAAATGTGTATTTTTATACGGAGTGAGCAATGAATGCAATTATTTATACTTATGATAACCTGGAATACGAAAGTATAAGGGATCTGGTGAGCAGCCTTGATGTCCCTGTGGAACTCGCCAGACCTCAGCTTGACGGACATAAGATTTATGAAAGATATGATCTTGTGATCGTATGTCTTAAGGGAGCTGAGGGAATGGAAGTGGTCATGGAATACAATCAGCGGTTCAAAAACACAGAGCTGATCTGGATTTCCGATGATGAATACTTCGCCGGAGTCGCTATGAGAGCCCATATACATGATTTTATCGTAAGACCTTACGAAATAAGCGATATTAAAAGGTCTGTCGGAGAGGCTGTCAGTAAGCTGAGAGCAAATATGTGATCCTATCTGTTACCGGAAAGGTTATTTCATCAGATATGTTTCAACACTGGTTACGCAGTTTGCACCATCAGCCGCAGCGGTAATGATCTGGCGTAAAGGTTTCTTACGGATATCACCTGCTGCAAATATTCCGGGCATAGAAGTTTTTCCGCTTTCGTCTGCCAAGATGTAACCGGCTTCATCACAGGCTACAAGATTCCGGAACAGTTCGGTTTCGGGGACGATACCTATTGCTATGAAGACACCTGAAACGGGTAATGTCCGTTCTTCGAATGTTTTGCCGTTTTTGATGGTAAGAGCCTCTACATTGGAGTTACCGGTAATGTTTTTGGCAACCGAATCAAAAACAAATTCGATGTTATCGATCTTATCTGCTGCACTTACTAAAGCTTTTGCGGCACGGAATTCATCACGCCGGTGTACGAGATATACTTTATTACATAATCTTGACAGGAAGATGGCATCTTCTAAAGCAACATCTCCGCCGCCGATAACAGCCGTATCTTTTTTACGGAAGAAAGCACCGTCACATGTTGCACAGTAAGAAACACCGACTCCCGCGAACCGGTCTTCTCCTTCTATGCCGGCTTTCCTGTGAGTTGCACCGGTAGCAGCGATGATGGTCTTGGTAAGAAATGCGTCGCCTTCGGTGGTGGTAAGCATGAATATAAGGTCTATTACAGAATCGAGTCCTTTGTTTGACAGATCGATCTCATTGAAGAATCCGTTCGGAGCAATGTGGCCGGGAGTGATATCTGTAATATCGGCAGTGATAAATGTACAGCCAAGCTTGTCACAGTGTTTTTTGAAATTATCTGAAAGTTCTCCGCCGGAAAGTCCGGGAAGTCCGGGATAGTTATCAACTTCGTAGGTCGTAAGAACCTGGCCGCCAGAAGCGTAGGATTTTTCTATAACGCAGAAATTGAGTTCTGCTCTGGCAGCGTATATGGCGGCGGCCATGCCTGCAGGACCGGAACCGATGATTATGGTATCGTAGATATTTATATTATCCATAACAAATCCTTTCGTGATTAAGAATACCTTTATAATAGCATATTTATCCGTGTCACGTCAAATGATAATAATATCGAAATACAATAATCAGACAACAATATTAAATACATGATATAGTCAGAAAATAAAAGCTGATTTTTCTCATAGATGGATATTGTTTTCGGCCATAAAAAGAGTTGACAATTACAAAATTGTGCAATTTGCACAATTTTTGGACACGTGATCAAAAGGTGGAGAAAGATAAAAAAATAAACAAATTATAAAATCAGGCAAGAGTTATCCACTAAAAATCGGTGTATTTTATGAAGATTTTGAGTTATACACCATTTTATCCACGTTATCCACAAAAAATTACCACTTTTGTAGTCTTGTTAAAAAAAATTTTGTGGAAAAAAAATATTTTGGCATTTGTGATAAATTTACAAAAAAATAAAAAAACAGTTGACATCTAAATGTTTTGAAATCTATGAGAAAATTTAGAAAATTAAATATTTATAAAAAGAAACTTTACAAAATATACCCAATTAGTATATAATAATAAACTGGTAATTTTTTTCGGCAATGGTTTGCCAAGTGTTTTAACAGTTTCAGTATAAAAGGAAGGTGAATTTTTATGAGCGCCAGATTTCAGCTCCGTAAGGCCGTAGGTCTGTATTGGCTTATCGATATGGAACAGGATATCGGTCAATATAAGAAGCCGCTGCCTATGAATGAGACGGGCGCAGAAATTTACAAGCTGATGGAGAAAGGCAAAACCAATCTTCAGATAGCAGAGATACTAGTGGACAGATACAATTCAAAGCCTGAGGATGTGCTTAGTGACATAGTGGGTTTTGAAATGCAGCTGAAGGAATTTGGGTATAAGCCCATAACAGAGGAGGCAATGTGAACATACTTCTTATAGGCGGATCGGGAAGCCTGATCAACAGCCTGATCATCAAATTCAAAAAAGAGGGACACAGAGTGTACCTTCTTACCGGAACACGCCAGGAAAAGGCGCCTTACCAGAAAGTTTTCGAGAGATACAATTTCCCCTATGACTGCGCATGCTTAAATGAGATTTTTGAAAGCATAAATATGGACCTTACCATATTCTTAGGCGCATATGACACAAACTATAAGTGGAATCATGAAGAGGCCGATGCAGTACAGTACTCGTCAGGTCTTATGAACATACTTATGAGTTATGCGATGAAGAACAAAGGACGTTTTGTTTATCTCTCATCGGATGAAGTTTTTAACATGAACAGTAATGAAAACATCACGGAAGAAGATGCACCTACACCAATAGGAGTAAGGAGCATGCTTTTGGCTCAGGCAGAGGAAATGTGTGAGAGTTATCGTTTAAGCCGTGAAAAGGATATCATTACACTTCGACTCGATCATGTTTACGGTATTCCGAAGAAGAGAAGCGAATGCCGCGATAAAGTATCGCAGATGTGCCTGGAAGCTTTTGATAATAAGAAGATAACCGTAAATGAAAACAGCAGATTTTCCTTATTATATGAGACCGATGCCGTTGAGTTCATTTATCGTGTAGCTGTTGCGGGCGAATGCAGGCACAGCCTTTACAACATTTCTTCAGGGAATGAGAAAACAGAGCCGGAGATAGCTGAGATAGTACGTCAGTATTCAAGTGCAGAGACGCAGGTTTTAAGCCTTCCCGGTGATAAAAAGAGGATTGTTCTTTCAAACGAGAGATTTGTTAAGGAGTTCGGAAAACAGTATTACTGTAATGATGAGGGTATAATAAAGCGTATCTGCAGGACTATGCAGCTGAATAAGCCTGCATTCTGGAACGATATTGAGAAGAAGAAGGGTATTTTTGAGAGAATTTTTGAGAGAGGCGGATGGCTGATAAAAGCTCTGATTCCTTTCATAGAGAATCTGATAGTGTTTATTCCTTTCTTTATGATAAATAACAGAACCGCGGACAGCAAGTATTTTGCCAACCTCGACTTCTATCTTTTGTATGTGCTTATCTTTGCTATTGTTTACGGTCAGCAGCAGGCGGTATTCTCCGCGGTACTGGCAACGATCGGATACTGTTTCAGGCAGATGTATGACCAGACTGGTTTTGAACTGATGCTTGATACTAACACCTATGTATGGATAGCTCAGATATTCATCCTGGGACTGGTTGTAGGTTATATGCGTGACCAGATCACAAGCCTGAAACGGGAAAGCCAGGAAGAAAAGGAATTCTTGTCCGGGCAGCTTGGAGACATGAAGGATATTAACAGCAGTAACGTGCGTGTTAAGGATGCCCTTGAAACCCAGCTTATTAACCAGAATGACAGTGTAGGAAAGATTTACAGTATTACATCGGCACTTGATCAGCGCAGTCCGGAAGAGGTTCTCTTCTATGCTGCCGATATGCTTTCAACATTGGTTAAGAGTAAGGATGTGGCTATTTACAATATTGTAAATGATCGCTATATGAGACTGTTCTCTGCAACTTCAAAGAAAGCAAGATCTCTCGGCAACTCTGTAAAGTACCGTGAGACTCTCGGCGAGATGTATGAAACTCTTATGACCCATAAGGTTTATATAAATCGTAAGATGGAAGAGAACAAACCTATGATGGCTAACATGATTTTTGACGATGACGGCCATCCGCTGATACTTCTTCTTGTATGGACGCTTCCTTGGGAGAATATGACTCTCGGCCAGGCCAACCAGCTGGTTGTTATCAGTGCTCTTATTAAGGGTGCGGTTGTCCGCTCTGCAAGATATCTGCAGGCACTTCAGGAGAAGAGGTATATTGAGGGTACCAAGATACTGGAACCCGATGCATTCGGACCGCTCCTTACTGCATTCCAGAATGCGGAAAGGGAAGGACTTGCAGAGTGCGTGCTTGTTAAGGTTAAGATAAAGGAAGGCGAGACCCTTCAGCAGTTAAGCGATAAGATTTATCAGCATTTAAGACAGTCCGATATCATGGGATTAAGCGATGGAGGACTTAGGATTTTGCTTGCGAACACGAGTTTGAATGACGCAGAGTTTGTTAAGAGCCGTTTTGACAAACTTGGAATTGATACGGAGATAGTGGAGGATGGTATAGTATGTCTACGACCGGACAGAGTATCCTGATAATAACACTTATAGTTCTTAACTTGATCGCGGTCGTTGTTTATTACGTGTTCAATGTGATAATTAAGCTTAACAAGGAAAAGAGCATCCTGATAAAAGCTGTTGTTATGGCTCTTACCCCGGTAGTCGGAGTTGTTTTCTTCGGTTTATCATATTTATGGTACAAGGTATTCATGTCGGCACCGGTAGATCTGGAAGACGTTATTTTCGGTAAGGATCATCCTAAGTTTGAAACAAAGGCTGAGGAAGATAAAGAGAGAAACATGATACCTTTGGAAGAGGCGATAGCTATCACAGGAAGACAAGATCTTCGTACTCTGATGATGAATGTTGTCAGCAATGACATTAAAAATTCACTTGCTTCGATCACACTGGCGTTAAACAGCGAGGATACCGAGACCGCGCATTATGCAGCATCGGTTCTTCAGGATGCGTTAAATGATTTCAGAACCGTGGTGGATAAGGAATATAAAGCGATCATGGAAGACGATCCCAATAAATATGAAAAGTGCAGAAATCTGATTGATTATATGGATCAGGTTTTGTCTCAAAAGGTATTTATTGAGATGGAACAGCGTAATTATGTCGGAATAATGGAAACTGTAGCTGAAATCCTTTATATGGGTGAAGCTGATTCTATCGAGAGTGAACAGTTTGAGAAGATCTGTTTAAGGCTTCTCGGAGTTGAAGATTTTGAAAAGTGTGAAAAATGGGCCGAGAGGGCAAGAATCCATTGGCCGCAGGCACTTTCTTCATTTACGGTTCAGCTGAAACTTTTCTTTGCCATGAACCGCAGGGATGATTTCTTCAGGGTAATAGATGAACTGAAGGCTTCTCCCACAGTTATTGATAAAGAAACTCTCGAGCTTATAAGAGTTTTTACATGATGAGGTGAAAAATGCTTTCTAAAAGAGAATTTTTCAGTATTTTCCTGATGATGCTGACCATATGCTTTATTTTTCAGTTTTCACAGGTCATGAAGGCTCAGGGAAATAATTATGATGTGAATGAGCATGTTGTTGAGGTTGATCTGAAGGCTTCCGACGTTCCCGTAGTGGATCCGGACAGTGTAGTCTGGTTTGTAGGTGATATTAACGGTGGTGTCGGAGATGCTGTAAGCCAGTGGTGTACTTATACCAGGCAGGGATTAAAGGTATTCTCGGAAATACCAGAACCCGAGCTTAATTCGAATGTATCGGCTATCGTATTTGACCCGTCAACTTTTGATATGCAGCATAAAACATATAAGATACTTAAACTTGCGGATATGCATGCAGTTATGATCTTTGGAACTCTTCCGGATCCTGAATATGTGGATAAGGATGAAAACTTAAAGACGCTTCTCGGTATTACAAAGGTTGTGGATCCGAATGTTCATGTAGAAGGCGTTCAGATTTTTGACGGATTCCTTCTTGGCGGGGAAGCGGTATTCCTTGCAAATACGGAGGAAGAGAAAAAGTTTGAAGATCTGGATCGTGACATAGCCTGGTATGATACAGGTCTTGGTACGAAAACATATATTGTAGGTATTATGGATGAAGACCGTGTAAGTCCTTACGATTTTCCTAAGATGGTCTGGAGAAGCTATTATAATGGAACTTTTGTATATTCCGTAAACGGAGATTATCTTCAGGGCATGATGGGAATCGGATTCCTTCACTGCATGATGTATGATACAAAAGAATATTATATTTACCCGATTGTTAATGCAAACAGTGTTGTTTTTGCTGATTTCCCTTATCTTTCGGAGGAAAATTCCGAAAAGCTTAAAGAAATCTACAGTCGAAATGCTGAAGCTTTCCAAAGAGATATTGCATGGCCCGGAATTATTTCAATGTCATCAAGAAGTGAGTTTGACATGACCTGTTTTATGTCGGACAGATATGATTATGAAACTTCTGTCGATGCGCAGCAAAATGAGGTTGCTTTTTATCTCCAGCAGATGAAGGAACTTAATGCCGAAGCGGGCCGTTCAATGGATTATAAAGGTGATATCACCCTTGCCCAGAAGTCTGAACTGAGCCGAGAGTTTTATAAAAACGCCGGGATTAATTATGAGTTCAGAAGTCTGTATATTAAAAATTGGAATGATGATCTCAAAAAAGTACTCGAAGAACAGGAACCTCAGATAAGAACAGTTGTAGGCGGTGTAAGGGGAAACGATCAGGCAATTTCTTTCTGCAGCGAAAATGTTACGCTTCAGTATACTACAAATGTTGCAAGCGAATTCTCTTATAAAAATGCGCTTTTGTATAAGAGCCTGCTTACGTCTCTCGGATATACAAATCTTCTGGTTGATATGAATCAGGCTATATGGCCGGAGACAAAGGAAGATGAGTGGCAGAATTTGTTTGATCATGTATTTAGTTATGTAACTACATATTGGTCAAACAGACTTGTCTTTGATACGACGACGATTTCGGAGAGTGATGCCCGTATCAGAAAGATGCTGAGCGTCAAATACGATGTATCTAAGGAAGGAAATAAGATTATACTTAACAGCACCGGTGCTGATGAAAACTTTTTCATATTCAGAACACACGATATGGAGATAGACAGCATATCGGATAATGCAGAGTATACCCGTATAGAAACGGATGCTTATATGCTTAGGGTAAAGGCAGGGCAGACTGTTATAACCTTAAAGGAATCCGAAGAAGTATATCACTATGACGGACCGTTTGACTAAAACGGTGTTAGGCGAAATTGGAGATCGGACATGAGAATATGTATAGTAGCTGAAGGTTGTTACCCATATGTTGTCGGAGGTGTTTCCGGCTGGGTTCACAGTATGGTAAAAGCCTTCCCGGAACATGAATTTGTTATCCTGTCCATTATTGCCGACAGGGAGCAGAGTGCTAAATTTGCATATGAACTTCCTGAAAATGTTGTGGCCGTATATGAGTCATATTTAAGTGATTTTGACTGGGGAAAAAAGCCGAAGACAGGAAGAAGAACACATTTTGGAGAAAAGTATTACAATGCTCTCAGAAGTATCATTATGAATGATACGCCTGACTGGGATACTGTTTTCAAGCTGTTTGAAAAGGATTTTTCAATAGACGATCTGCTTATGGGAGCTGACTTCCTGCATATCGTTCAGGAACTCTATGATAAAAGATTTACCCAGATAAATTTCTCCGACTTCCTGTGGACTATGCGGTCTATCTATATGCCGCTGTTCCTGATCTTAAAGACAGAGATACCCAAAGCGGATATTTATCACTGTGTTGCGACGGGATATGCGGGAGTTCTCGGAGGAATGGCAAAGTCAAGATTTAAGTGCGGACTGATCCTTTCAGAGCATGGTATTTATGCAAGAGAAAGAGAAGAAGAGCTTATAAAGGCTACATGGGTAGCAGGTATTTATAAGAATATCTGGATAGATCAGTTCAAAAAAATGGCAGTCTTAGCTTATGATAAAGCCGATGTAGTTACAGCTCTTTACGGTCATGCAAAGGAGCTCCAGATCGAGCTCGGATGTAATGAGAGTAAGATAATGATAACGGCAAACGGCATAGATATGGACAGATTTGCCTATATTAACGGGAAAACCGAGGAAGATAAGAAGTTTATAAATATCGGTGCGATACTCAGGGTAACGCCTATAAAGGATGTTAAGACTATGATAAGAGCCTTTTCATTCGCAAAAATGATCGTTCCGAATCTTAAGCTCTGGATAATGGGACCGACCGACGAGGATGAGGAATATGCTCAGGAGTGTTTTGAAATTGTTGAAATACTTAATCTTCATGATGTCGTTTTCACCGGCAGGATAAATGTTACCGAGTATATCGGAAGAATGGATTTTACGATCCTTACCAGTATAAGCGAAGGACAGCCTCTTACCATTCTTGAAGGCTTTGCGGCAAAGAAACCTGTTATCGCAACTGATGTAGGAAACTGTGCCGGACTGATTTTCGGGGAAGGCGAGGATAAACTCGGAGAGGCCGGAATACTTACTCATATAATGAATACCGAGGAGCTTGCCGAGGCTATGATCGAGTTGGCAAGAAATCCCGAAAAGGTTAAAGAAATGGGTGAAGTCGGTTATAAACGCTGCAAGGCTAAGTATCAGTTAGGGCAGATGCAGGCAACTTATAAAGAACTTTACAACAAGACATTTGAGATTAATTTCCCTAAAAGGGTAAAAGAACTTGAGAGGAATTGATTATGGCCGGTATAGGCGTTAAACTAAACAAAATTTACAGTAAAAATACCATAACTACGAACCTTGTGGGCTTCGGATACAGTACTATAATTACCATAGCCCCGATGATCCTCGTTATCGCTGCAATAATAATCATGCAGCTTCTGCTGGGGTTTTCAAAGCTTGATTATTTCAGCCGTGAGTTGTATGCATGTACCGTTCTTTATATTTTCATTTTCGGATTGCTTACCGCATCTCCGTTTAACGCGGTGCTTTCAAGGTATCTTTCGGATACGATTTACGAGGAACGATATGATGACATTCTTCCCTGCTATTATGTGGGACTGGTTCTTAACGTAGGATTCAGCTTTATAGTAGGTACGATATTCTGTATTTGGGAATTTGTAGTCGGGAAAGTTGGAGCGGTATTTGTTTTTTCCGGATTCTGCGGGTTTATGGCTCTGGTTCTTGTATTTTATTCCATGCTGTATCTTTCAATCTGTAAGGATTATGGACGCATTTCGCTGTATTTCCTTTTCGGAATGGCTTTGGCTGTTGCGTTATCGTTTATATTTGCCAAGGTTTTCGGAATGGGAACCACCCTTGCAATGCTTCTTGGACTTGATATCGGATTTGCCCTTACGGCAACTTTGGAGATGGCGCTTGTCAGAAGTTATTTCCGAGTAAACAGCGGTGCTTATCGGGCGGTATTTCATTATTTTAAGAAATACTGGCAGCTGGTTGTCACCAATTTCCTCTATACTTTAGGTCTTTACATTCATAACTTTGTGTTCTGGACTACGGATATGAGGATGGTGGTTGCCGATTCGTTCGTATGTATGCCTACTTATGATATGGCAACATGTCTTGCGATGTTTACCAATATTTCCGCCAGTGTTATATTCATATCCAAGATGGAAATGAATTTCCATGAAAAATATAAAAGATATTCGGAAGCGGTTATCGGCGGAAGAGGAATGGATATTTCCAATGCAAAGCTCCGTATGTTTGAACAGCTGAAGGAAGAGATCATGAATATGGTCCGACTGCAGTTTATCGTTACGGTTATTCTGTATCTGATATTTATCATACTTATGCCGATGTTTGGATTTGGAGGCGTGATACTTCAGATTTATCCCTGTCTTGCAGCAGGATACTTTATAATGTTCCTAATGTACAGTGAGTTATTGTTCCTTTATTACTTTAACGATCTTAAAGGATCTATAGGAGCGGCATTCAGCTTCTGTGCGGCGACATGTTTGGGAAGTATAGTATCATGTCATTTTACAACCATATGGTTTGGTACCGGTCTTATCTTCGGTGCATTTGTCGGTTTTACAGTGGCATACTTCAGACTTAGGAGCATCGAAAAGCACTTTGATGTACATATTTTCTGCAACGGTAACCTCTTAGACCGCGGACCGGGTAAAAAGGCTCCTTCAAATATAGTTTTTGACAGAAATTATTTAGATAAGAAAGAGGATCCGGTGGAAGAATTTGCACAAAGTGAGGGCATGGCACCGATAGTTTCCAAAGAAGAGGAGGAAATGACCGAGCCGATAAAGCCTGATTACACGGAGAAAGCTGAACCGGTTAAGCCTGATCTTATCGAGAAAACTGAACAGGCAATGATTACCGAGAATAAGGAAACAGCTATGATAGAAAAGAAAGGCAGTGATGAATAATGGATTACGGTCTTGTTCTACAAATTATAGTTATATGTGCCGGCGTACTGATCTTGGTTGCTGACATTACTCTTCTTGCAAAGCGAAGGTTATCCGAACCTATTTCCATTACATGGGGATTTGTGGCGATCATCTTTGTTCTGGGCGGCATTATCTTAAGACCCAGCGGATGGACAACTTACTTGAGTGAAGTAGGACTAATACTGGTATTACTCATAGGTTTTTGTCTCATATACGGTTTGTTCCTGGCAAGCTGTCACATTTCGGAAATAATGAGAAAACAGACAGAGATGGCAATGGATATTTCTCTTCTTAACCAGGAGATAGTTGAGCTCAAAAAGGACATTGCGGACAGAGAAAAGGAAATTCTTTTGCTGATTAACGGAGAAGAAGAAAAAGAAGTGGATAAAAAATGAGAAAAAAGAGATTATTGTTTGTCATTAATACCATGGGCAGAGCCGGTGCCGAAAATGCTCTTTTGGAGCTGTTAAGAAGGATTGACAAGGAAAGATATGAAGTTTCGCTTTATGTTCTGACAGGACAGGGCGAAATGATAGATAAGCTTCCTCCTGGAATAAATCTTTTAAATAAGAGTTTTAATTCTGCGTCTGTTCATACGGGAGAAGGAAGAAAGTATCTGCTTCAGACTGTTATTAAATCGTCTTTAAGTAAAGGCGCTTTGATAAAAAACTTTCCTTATCTCATAAAAAACGGGCTTGATATGATAAAAAAAGGCAGGATACTGCCTGAAAAACTCCTGTGGAGAGTTATTTCGGACGGAGCTCCCAGGAGCAAAAAGACATATGATCTGGCAGTAGCGTATATCGAGGGTGCGTCTGCATATTATGTCTGCGATCATGTTAAAGCAAAGAAGAAAGCGGCATTTATTCATATTGATTATAAAGAGGCCGGATATACAAGAAAACTGGACCGGGATTGTTATCTTAAGTTTGACAGGATTTTCGGTGTATCCGATGAGGTTGCGGATGTATTTAAGCAGGTATATCCTGAGCTTAAAGAAAAAACTGGAGTCTTCCATAATCTTTTGGATGTGGAAGGAATCAGGGAAAAATCTAAAAACGGCGAAGGCTTCGAAGACGGATTTGAAGGTATCAGGCTGCTTACAATAGGAAGGCTTATGAGACAAAAGGCGTTTGAGGTTTCCATAAAAGCCTGCAGCATATTGAAAAAATGCGGAAGAAATGTCAAATGGTATGTTTTGGGCGAGGGAGAAGAGAGGAAGAAACTTGAAGCTCTTATTGATAAGCTTGACTTGAAGGAAGATTTTATTTTGTATGGGGCGGTTGATAATCCGTATCCGTATTTAAGACAGGCCGATATTTATGTACACTGCAGTAAATTTGAAGGCAAGAGTATTGCAATTCAGGAAGCACAGATTTTAGGAAAGCCGATAGTAGTTTCAGACTGCAGCGGAAACAGGGAGCAGGTAGATGACGGGGAGGACGGAGTTATCTGCGACTTTAATCCTAAGAGCATTGCTAAAGCAGTTGATGAACTTATTAAAAACTCCGAAAAACGAGAGTTTATTGCAAAAAATGCTTTGAAACGAAACGAAAACGAGGATTCTTTAAGCAAGTTGTTGGACATTTAAGAAGGCGGTGAGGAGAAGTGGAGAAAAAAAGGAATGAGCTTTTGATCATTATTCCGGCATATAATGAGGTAAAAACCATAGGTAAGCTTCTTGACAGTATGGAAGAAGCCGGCATCACCCAGTGGGCGGATATTCTTGTAATGAATGATGCTTCAAAGGATGGAACCGGCAAACTGGTGCGTGCCCGCGGATACAGAGTTGTTACCCATATTTTTAACTTAGGATACGGCAGCGGTCTGCAGCTTGGATATAAATATGCCGCCAGAAATTTTTATAAATATGTCATTCAGATGGATGCTGACGGACAGCATGACATTTCAAATATTACTACTCTTTATGATGCGCTGAAGAAGGAAGATGAAAAGGGAAACACTCCGGATATTGTTCTTGGGTCCAGATTTGTTGAAGGTGCTACTGAGTTTAAGATCGGTTTTGCAAAGAAAATTGCGATTAAGCTGTTTAAATTCCTTATCCGACTCTTCGGGCATAAGAAGGTTACGGATCCAACCACAGGCCTTCAGGGGTTAAGCCGCCGTGCATTTTATTTTTACTCCCAGTTTAATCATTTTGACGACAGGTATCCGGATGCCAATATGATCCTTCAGATGCAGCTTTTAGGATATAATATTGTGGAAGTTCCTGCAGTTATGCATGTTAGAACTGAAGGAACCAGTATGCATTCAGGGTTAAAACCTATTCTTTATATGATAAGAATGATGTACTCTATCATAGCAGTTTGGGTCAGGATAAGGCTGTTCCACAGCGATTCAGAAGGGGCCGTATATGATAAAGTTGCTGCAGACTCTAAATAGATACAGGGCGTTTAAAAGAGCTGAATTCAGTGAAGCGGTTGATAATACAGTAAATCCTTGCAGAGGCTGGTTTCAACTGATCACTGCCTGTATAGATGAAGAGCCGGATTTTTCAGAAAAAAAATATATTCTTGAAAGGGACATAAGCCTTGTGCTTGTATTGGCGGATATCGGAGCCTATAGAGACATAAGGCTTGATGTTCTTGCGTTTTCTCATCTGGAGATGATAATAAACTATTTAAGGAGTAAGGGGAAGGATATAATCTTAAGAGTAGCTTATGATCATGACGGTAACGGGATGGAAAGAGAACCTTCTTTTTTTGGAATGGTGAAGGATCATGCGGCACAGGTTGCGGAATTTGTAAGTAATCATTATAAGGATATATTTATTTATCAGGGGCTTCTTGTCGGAAAATGGGGAGAGATGCATACTACCCGGTATGCTGCAGAAGACAGATTGAGGGAACTGGGGTATATCTTTAAGGAAGAAATAAAAGACAGGGTATTTATGGCTGTCAGAAAGCCGGTTCAATGGAGATATTTAAGGATCCAGCCTGATGAGGGTAAACCTCTGATCGTTGACGGGCTGGGTATATATAATGACGGTATGTTCGGTTCGGATACTGACCTAGGTACATTCGATATTTCGGGGAACAATCGGCATGGCTGGGGAAAACCCTGGGGCAGAGAACAGGAAACAGATTTTATAAAACAGATTTCAGAGGCTGCACCTTGCGGCGGAGAGGCTCTGTTTGGAGAGGGTTTTGCAGCAAGGCACAGCGCGGATGAGTATATATCGGAATTAAGAAGGCAGGGAATAACTTATTTAAACCGATATCATGATATAAAGCTGATAAAGTTTTGGGGAAAAGAGATACACAAAGGAAGAGATTTATGGAACGGAAAATCTGTTCTGGATTATATAGGTGCACATCTCGGGTATCGCTTTATTGTAAAGGATGTATCAGCTTATAAATGTGAGAGTGGCTGCAGGTTAGAAGTTACGATAGCGAATACAGGCTTTGCGGATATGTATAACAGGACAAAGCTTTATATAGAGTATGAGGGGAAAAACGGAAAAGAGACAGGGGTTTTTGAAGAGGAACTTCAAATGTGCAGAAAATCATCTTCAAAAACATTTATGATGGAAATCTCGCCATTACCCGGGAAGATTTATCTGTTCGCGGAACAGGTTGAATCTAAAGCGAGGGTAGGGTTTGCCAATACAGGAGTGACCGAAGACGGGATGTGCTGTCTTGGCGAAATAAAATAGTTATTGATTTAGGCAATAAAGCCTGGAGGGAACCGTGGATACATTATATTGGTTTTTTCAATATTTACATGTGTTTGTAGTATATGCATTTATTATGTTTATCTGGCCTATGGTTGTTTTTAGGTCACACCTTAAAACAAAATCGAGATCGTACAGGTTTGCATTCTGCTGTGTGGTTATGATAACTCTGATAAGTCTTACCATGACATTCCTCGGACTTGTAAACTTGCTTAACAGATGGGTATTGTGTATTTTGTTTTACGGAGTTTTCTTCTATTCCATTTTTAAAGGGAAAAGGATCAACCGGGAAACAATCAAACGGTTAAAATGTTTTGTAGGCGGAACATATGGCTTCAAAACTATGGTTTCCGATGTATTCAAATTTATAGGAAACAAAATAAAACAATTTTGGAAAGCTTTTCTTAAATTCATGGAAGGCCACTGGTTTGAGTATATTGCTTTATTTATCGTATTAATGTTCGGAGTAATATATTTTACTTATGGAGCTTTTCATGATTATTCGTTTGGCTGCGGTGATGTATATGTTCACTGTATGTGGTCCTATGATCTGACTACAGGCACTCTTTTTTCAAGCGGTATATATCCTGAGGGAATGCATTTCTTTATTGCTGCCCAGACCATGCTTACCGGGGTAAATCTGTACAGTTCCGTTCTTTTTACCGGTTCTATAACTATCTTTTTGACTATACTCTCTTTATTTATGTTTTTCCGGGAGATGTTTACTTGGAAGTATTCTCCCTTATTGGCGTTGTTATTTTTCCTCGTTATCGACTGTCAGGATGGTAACCAGATATTTACCGTTGCCCGAATGCAATGGCCTTTACCTATGGAATTCGGCTATTCGATATTGTTGTTCTGTGGGACTTATCTTATCAGGTATCTGAGGTTCAGTGTTGTAAATAAAAAGACCAAGGAAGAAAAACAAGCGGAGAAAACGTCAATTAAGATTCCTTTTTTGAAAAAAACATTAAAAATCCGCTTCCCGCTTTGCTTAAAAGATGAGAATCTTTTGATTTTTACTTTGGCTTTGGCAGGAACTGTAAATATTCATTTCTATGATACTATCATGGCATTCTATCTTTGCCTGGGAATAGCTTTTGCGCTGATACATAAAGTATTAACAAGGAAACTGGTGCCTTTGATTGTATCTGTTATCTTGGGAATGGTAATTTCGGTAGGACCTCTGGTAATCTGTTTTATAAGCGGAATAGAGCTTAATTACTCTCTTAACTGGGCTATGAGTTATTTTATGCCCAGCGATCCGGATGAGGTAACGGTATCGGAGGAAGGTGCTTCGGAAGATGCTTCAACTGCCGGAGAAGAGAAGGAAACTACCGAAGCGGATACAGAAAGTAAAAAAGAGGAAACAGCCCAAACTGCATACAGTGGGGAGTACATTTACGGAAACCCTGTTGCCACAAGTAGCGTAGCTGCTTCTCCGACATTTATCTCGTTGCTGCAAAGCGTTACGGAGCCTATAAAGAATTTCGGAACTATGCTTTTGGAAACAGGATACTGGGGGAGTGGTCATTTAGAAGCCCGGGGTAATTTCTATTTCTCATTTATGCTGCTGACTTTGCTTATAGGCTGTGCTGCCCCTTTGGTAAGACTTGTTTATGCGAAGATAAAAAAGGAATCTGTTGGGCAGAATATGCATATGGGCTATCTGATAATGGCTTTATCGGGAGTGACAGTTCATCTTTTTGCCTGTTCACAGAAGATGGGACTTCCCTTCCTTATGGAACCATACAGAATTGATACTTTATCGATTATGGTTGCAGTCCCGGCAGTTATTGTTCCGGTTGACTTTTTAGTAAGCCTGTTTAAAAAATGGCTTCCTAATTTTGTTCAGAACATCATAGTAACAGGATTATTGATCGCAGTTTATGCGATTGTAAGGATTACAGGAAATTTCCATGGTTATTTGTTATACCAGCTTACAAGATATAACGATACGGCTATGATAACAAAACAGATAGTAAGTTCTCTTGATGATGAAACATATACGATCGTTTCTTCCACAGACGAGCTGTATCAGATAATGGGTAAAGGGTACCATGAGGAGCTGGTTCACTTTATAAACGAGTCCGAGCATGTAAGTTACACGATTCCTACTCCGTATATATTCATATTTGTTGAGAAAAATGCACTGTACAGAAATCAGGATCATTTCTTCTTAGGACCCGATTGGCTGGCAGTGAATTCAAGATATACGGTATGCTATCCGGGTAAGGAAAGTGAAGGAGATAATCTCAGGAAGATGACCATAAGCGAGGACATGGCAAATCTGTACTTCGGAACATTCTGGGAGAACATTAATGTATATGGTTCCTTATGGCAGAGGACTATCCTTAATTCGAAAATATATGTATGGTGCCAGAAATTTAATGCTATGTACCCCAATGAGCTTCATGTATATTATGAGGATGAGGATTTTATATGCTATTATCTGATCCAAAATCAGAGAAATCTTTACGAACTGGCAACAATGGATACTTCGGTCATGGTTCCTCCGGAGGACTACAAAGAGCCTATTTGGCCTGAAGACTATAGAGAGTGGATGTTCGATTACGATGAAGGAGTACTGGAAGGAAAATAGTAATACTTTAGAGTTGTTGAATTCATAAAATAATAAGGAGTTATAGGAATATGACTTCATTCGGTTATCTGCTGGGGCTGTTAAAAATAGCTCTGGATACAAAGGACAAGACTTCTGAAGTTATCGATGAGGAACTTTCAGGGTTCCTCTCCGATATAAAACCGGAAGACTGGAAAGAGATTATTAGGATTGCAATAAGAAACAGTGTTGCAGGACTGTTATATGATATTTTGGAACGGGTACCGGATATCCCGGATAACAGCAGGAAGGAACTGATCTCTTATTCGCGTATTATAGTAAGAGGTAATTACCGGATGCTTATAATAAATAAGCAGCTTACAGAAATCCTTGGAAAATCCGGAATAAGTTTCTGTATTATGAAGGGTATGGCTGCTGCAGCCGACTTTCCTGTTCCGGATTTAAGAAAAGCAGGAGACATAGATATTCTTCTGACTGATATTAAGACAGCCGAAAATGCCGTAAGGGAGATTGAAAAGCTGGGATTTAGTAAAGATGAAGAACAGCATTCCCTTCACCATATTTCCATGTCTGATAAAAACGGAATGGAAATAGAGGTTCACACTATGCTTGCGGAACCGTTTGATAATTCCAAGATAAACGGATATCTGGAAAAACTGATCCCGGAATGCGGTAACCATATCAGAAAAAGAGAGATTATGGGGACTATGCTTCCGGTATTGGAGGATGCTTATCATGCCTATGAGCTTTTACTTCATATGCTTCAGCATTTTTTAAGGGCAGGGTTCGGAGTTAAGCTGCTCTGTGACTGGGTCGTTCTTTGGAACCGCGGGCTTAATGAAGAAGAACGGCAGCAGTATCTTAAAATGGTGAATGACAGTGGAATAAAAGGGTTTTCCGATATGATAACCATCTGCTGCATAAAGTATCTCGGTTTGAAGAGAGAAAGTGTTATGTGGATGTCTCCGTTTGAGAAGGGAAAGAACCGTGAGGAACAGGAAGAAGAGATAGATCTTTTCATGGAAGAACTCATGGAGGCGGAGGAGTTCGGAAAAAGTAAAGGAAGAATGGTTGCCCTTAGAGGAAACGGGCTTTTTGATTATGTCAGGGAGTTTCATCATCAGATGCATCTTAATTTCCCTAAGGCAGGTAAAGTGTTCCTGTTTTGGCCGGTTCTATGGACAATAACTTTGGTACGTTTTTTAAGGAATAACAGGAAGGTACGTTCGGTATCAAGCAAGGAATTACTGCAGAATGCGGGGAAAAGAGCAAAAAGGGTTAAGGGATTGCATTTGTTTGAATGACAGTTCACAATTCTTACATTTTTGTTAAAAATATCGTTTGTTAGGGTATTGCACTTGACAATGCAATATTATTTTGTTATAATCTCCATACCGTCGGGGGAGATAAACCGACATGTAAAAAAGAGGGGACCGGGAAACCGGTAAGGAAAATTGACAAAAAGAGAGGAGTATAATTATGAAAAATTATGTTAGTCCCGTAATTCTTGACAGCGATGAGATGGCTGAGGGCGTATATGCTACAGGCAGCGGAAACTGCTATTCTGTAACAATTTCCAGACATCAGATTCCTCAGACCGGAAGAGGTGATTTCAGATTCCAGGTTAATG
Source organism: Lachnospiraceae bacterium (assembly GCA_017542245.1). Lineage (GTDB taxonomy): Bacteria > Bacillota > Clostridia > Lachnospirales > Lachnospiraceae > RUG11977. The sequence goes on along the minus strand of JAFXXN010000032.1, from coordinate 3,955 downwards.
CTCATCATGATGCAGGCCACAACAGCAGCGAGCAGATCCTTGTTGTTAAGTTTACCGCTCCTGTTGAGTATTCATCATCAAACGGAACATATTTAAGCGGCTCAGGGACAGATACTATCAGGATCAGATATAATTATTGGAACAACCGTACAGATAATATCGGTCTCGGAGATGTTTGTGTAATTGCCGATGTAGGAACAGATATAAATGAAGTTGAAACATATCTTGAGTGCAATCATAACAACGAAGATTAATATCTGATACAATTAAAAAACAAAATAAAAAAGACTGGTTCCTTGGAACTGGTCTTTTTATGATAATAAAGATAATAGTCTTTTTTGACTGTATAGGTGTATGAAGGAGAAAATTCGTTTTTATATTTCAAGGATAAAATCCGGCAGACTGAAAGAAATGCGAAACCAGACCCGTTGGATATATTCATACGGAAAGCATTACTGGCTTGCAATGATATTCTATACTGCACTTGGATTTGCAGGTTCGGGCATTGCGCTTTTCATGAGCTGGATATCGAAAAAACTTGTAGATATTATTACAGGGAATGAAGAGGGTGCTTTGGGATGGACCTTCGGTATAATGATAGGATTAAGTATAGTAAATACCCTTATTGGTCTTATCACTGATTATATATCCGCATATATAAGCATGAAAGTTGAGTCTGAAATTAAGCTGGATATATTTGAAAAGATAATGGTTACGGATTGGGAATCACTTACAGAATATCATACCGGAGATCTTGTGACCAGATGGAATATGGATGCTTCTAATATTGCGTCCGGAGTGCTGAGTTTTATTCCAAATCTGCTTATAACTTTTTTTAAGTTTGTAAGTGCTTTTATAATGGTGGTCTATTATGACTGGACTTTTGCCGTTTTTGCGATGATGGGGCTTCCAGTATCGGTACTGTTATCAAGAAAGCTTATGCGGCGCATGCTGAATAATAATAAAAGAAGTGCCGCTATGGGAGCTAAGGTTTCAGGATTTAACCAGGAGACTTTTTCGAACATTCAGACCATTAAGGCATTTTCCCTTATAAAGCTTTATGTTATGAGGCTTAAGCAGCTGCAAAAAGAATATATCGATATGCGGCTGGATTTTAAGAAGATGTCGATGTGGACATCGTTGCTTATGGCAATAGTCGGCCTTGCAGTATCTTATTCTTCTTACGGATGGGGAATCTATAGGGTTTCTACCGGTGCCATTACTTACGGAACCATGACGATGTTCCTGACGCTTTCCGGAACATTGACCGGATCATTAAACGGTCTTACATCCCTTGTTCCCGGAGCTATAAATCTTACAACTTCTGCGGGACGTTTGATGGATATTGTTGAAATGCCCAGAGAGGATTATTCACAGAACGACCGTGTTGTTGAATTCGGAGAACAGCATCATAAAGACGGAATAAGCCTGAACATAGACAATATTATGTATGAGTACCGTACGGGCACAAGAGTTTTCGAAGGTGCTTCTTTGGAAGCTCATCCGCATGAGATAATCGGACTGGTAGGGCCTTCGGGAGAAGGAAAAACCACTATGCTCCGCCTGATACTTTCGCTTATTAATCCAAAAGAAGGAGAAGCGTATCTGTACGGTGGAAGTGTATTACCTGAAAACAAGGAAGACAAAGTAGAACTTAATCCGTCAACCAGACAGCTCTTTTCATATGTGCCTCAGGGAAATACAATGTTCAGCGGGACCATTGCCGAAAATATGAGGACCGTAAAACCGGATGCATCTGATGAAGAGATATGGGAAGCACTTGATATTGCCTGCGCAAAAGACTTTGTTGAGAAAATGAATGACGGTATCAACAGTAAGCTTAAAGAACGCGGAGGCGGCATATCGGAAGGACAGGCACAGAGGCTTTCCATCGCCAGGGCTATATTAAGAAAGTCGCCCCTGCTTTTGCTTGATGAGGCGACTTCTGCACTTGATGTTGCAACCGAACGAAAAGTATTAAAAAATATCATGACCGATGAATATCCGAGAACATGTATCGTTACGACGCACAGGCCTACGGTACTTAATGTATGTAACCGGGTTTATGCCATAAAGGATAAAAAATGCAAGATCCTTACCGAAGATGAAATAGATGAGATGATACAGGCTTTTTAAGATATCAGGTCGCTCAGTTTTTTACCGTAAAAGAAATCGTGAACCATTCTGTCATATTCTTCCCACATGGGGAGAGTATGACAGCTTTGTTTTCTGGGGCAGTCATTTATCTTACCGGTCAGACATGCGACAGGAGAAAGCGTGCCTTCCATGGTCTCAAGTATTTCTCCTATGGGGTATTCCTCCGGCTTACGGCATAATTTATAACCGCCGCCTTTACCGCTGACACCGGTAAGAAGGCCTCCGGCGACAAGGTCTTTTACCAATATCTCAAGGTATTTTTTTGATATACCCTGTCTTGCGGCGATATCTTTTAACGGAATATAATTATCTTTTTCATTTACAGCCAGATCCATCATAACACGGATGGCATATCTTCCTTTTGTTGAGATCATTTTACGATCCTCCCCTAAATTGTCTATGTAACTCTTTATACCTATTATACCGCAAGGTGAGTGGGTAAATCAAGCAAAAGATTTATTTATAGAAAAAAACTTGCTTTATATACAGGTTCTTCGGTATAATGTATATGACAAAGGTCAAACATCATCATATGTTTTAAGTGAGGGACAGATATGGAAAAATGCCCATATGAGAAGAAATGCGGAGGCTGCGATTACCAGGGAGTGCCTTACACAGAGCAGCTGAAAAAAAAACAGGTATATATTCAGAGTCTTTTAGGATGTTTTGCCAAGACAGAACCTATTATTAAAGCGGCAAGTCCGGAAAATTACCGGAACAAAGTCCATGGTATTTTCGGCAGGGATAAAAGTAAAAATGTTTTTACCGGGATATATGAGGAGAAAAGCCATAAGATTGTCCCGGTAAAAAACTGCGGGATAGAGGATAAGAGGGCAGCTGATATTCTTGATACTTTATGTTTTCTGGTTAAGCAGTTTAAGTATTTTGTTTATGACGAGGATAAAAGATCGGGATTGTTCAGGCATGCTCTTATCAGAATCGGTGAAAATACGGGTGAGATCATGCTTGTACTGGTTCTTTCAGATCCCGTGATGCCTTCAAAAAACAATTTTATAAAGGAACTGCGTCGTCTTCATCCTGAGATTACGACCGCGGTTTTAAATGTTAATGACAAACGAACCAGTATGGTTTTAGGGGATAAGAATATCATTCTTTTTGGAAAAGGGTATATTGAAGATGTCCTCTGCGGGCTCAGGTTCAGGATTTCTCCTTCATCTTTTTATCAGATAAATTCCAAGCAGACGGAAATACTTTATGGGAAGGCTATGGAGTTTGCAGGGCTTACCGGAAGTGAAAAGGTAATAGATGCGTACTGTGGGATAGGGACTATAGGTATGTGTGCTGCAAAATCGGCCGCAGAGGTTCTGGGGATAGAGCTTAACAGTGCCGCTGTAAAAGATGCGGTTAATAATGCTAAGCTGAATCAGATATCGAATATCCGATTTATAAATGATGATGCCGGGAAATATATGGTCCGAATGGCTGAAAGGGGAGAGAAGGCGGATGTTGTATTTATGGATCCTCCCAGGAACGGGAGTACTCCACAGTTTATAGAGTCGGTAAATCGCCTTAAACCGAAGCGGGTTGTTTATGTGTCCTGCGATCCGGTGACACTTAAGCGCGATCTGGAACTGTTTGTAAAAAAAGGCTGGAATGTTTTAAGAATACGGCCGGTGGATATGTTCCCCTATACAAAGCATGTGGAGACTGTGGTTCTGCTAACAAGGCAGAATACCTGACAATCCTTGAATTTACGCACTTTTGCGAGTTTTTCTCTTTCAATTATGTGGAGGAAAATCGCAAGGAAAAAACCCTGATTCAGAAAATTACCGTGGCG